>NZ_CANLMM010000007.1:0-217326 GCF_947492115.1 uncultured Aquimarina sp. | reverse complement strand
GAAGAGAGATTACGTCAAGAGGCAGAGGCTGCAAGACTAGCTGAAGAAGAAAGACAACGTCAAGAAGCTGAGGCTGCCAGATTAGCTGAGGAAGAAAGACAACGTCAAGAAGCTGAGGCTGCAAGACTGGCTGAGGAAGAAAGACAACGTCAAGAAGCAGAAGCTGCTAGATTGGCTGAGGAAGAGAGATTACGTCAAGAGGCAGAGGCTGCAAGACTAGCTGAAGAAGAAAGACAACGTCAAGAAGCTGAGGCTGCTAGATTAGCTGAGGAAGAAAGACAACGTCAGGAAGCTGAGGCTGCAAGACTAGCTGAAGAAGAAAGACAACGTCAAGAGGCAGAAGCTCAAGAAGATAGTAGTGAAGATCTTGAACAGATTCAGAGAGAAATCGATAATAGTAGTAGAATTACTGATAGGTTGATTGCATCTAGAGATTCCTTATTAACTTCTTCTAAGAATTTAGATAAAAGAGAATTTAATAAACTATTAGAATCTCTTGTTAATATGAGTGATGAAGCTGAACAGGTGAAAAACAATCCTGATCCAAGTAGCTCGAAAAGATTAACTTCTAGAAATAGATTTATCAAGTTCGCAGAAGCTACTAGACCTGAAGCTAAATATGCAACTAAATATATTCCTGGATATCCAGAAGGATACTACTTGATAGGTAATGTGTTCAGAGGTGGAGTATATGCAGAAAGTTTTACGAATAAGTTAAAAGATCTTGGATTTAATGATGCTCAAGTGATTCTAAATCCAGAAAATCAGTATCAATATGTTGCTATTACGTATTATGCAAATAAAGAAGAAGCAGCTGAGAATTATCTGAATAATATTGGAAACAAATACTTTGGTGATATGTGGATCTTAAATATTGCTAAAAGTAGAGTAGAATCATTGAAAAGATTAGTGCAAGAATCACGCATTATAAAAGATACAGTTAAAGACGATACCGTATTAACAGAGAATCTGTCATATATCGGAGGCCATAATATTGAAAACGGATATTATTTAATTACCAATATCTTTAAAAGAGAAAATTATTTTGAACGAGGAATGAATAAACTTAGATCTCAAGGGCTAGAGCCTAAGTTCTTCAGGAATCCAAAAGACAATTACATATATGTGTATTTAGATAGGTTTGATAGTATTGATCAAGCAAAACAGAGTTTATTCTCTAATGTAAATAACACATACGACGGAGATCTATACATTTTAAAGATACAATAGTGAGTAGTACCCCAAAATATACTAGAATGAACAACACAACTCAAACAAAGCAGCTTATGAAAACACTATTACCCAAAAAAGCTGTACTAATAATAGCGGTGATTATTATTGGTGCCATAAGCAAGATGAACGCGCAGGAATCAGTTCCTTTAACCCCAAGAGCAGGAGCCCAGTTTAATAACCTTAGGGGTAACATGGTTATGACAGGTAATGATATTGTTGGTGTTATTGAAGATGATGATGGAACTACTTTCACTAATCCTAATAGAAATTACAACGGTAATGATAACAATGGAAACTATGTTACTGCTTTTATAGATGTTGATAATGATCCAACTACATTTAGTTCTAGTGAAGCGGGTTTAACGGTGCCCAGAGAAGATTGTAGCCGATTAGTGTATGCTGGTTTATATTGGTCAGCAAATTACTATATGGCAAGACAGGATAGTCCTGTTAATTTTACAGATAATGAAATATCCTCTAACTCTGGTACTGGTACGGCTTTTATTATTAACAATGGTCCTCTAGCACAAATGTATACGGCTAGAAACTCAGAGTTTAGCAATGATAATTCGGATATAGAATTTAGTCCAGTAACCTCGTACTTGGTAGTGGCACAACCAGTGAATGGTTGTGGTATTACTAATGCCACTGAGTTAGCAGGTAATATTGCTGTTATAAGAGATGGCGGTAGTTGTTCTTTAAGAGAAAAAGTAGTAAATGCTGAAAGTGCTGGAGCTGTTGGAGTAGTAATAGTAAATGATGGTGGGTTGTTGCCAAGAATGACAGGGAATGGACCAGCGATTAATATTCCATCTGTTTCTATCGGAAATGATGATATCAATAATGCGAATTTTACGGGAGGTGATTTAATACCTTTATTACAAGCAGAAACAAACGTTGTTTTAGCTACTTTATCAACAAG
Organism: uncultured Aquimarina sp.; assembly: GCF_947492115.1. Taxonomy (NCBI): domain Bacteria; kingdom Pseudomonadati; phylum Bacteroidota; class Flavobacteriia; order Flavobacteriales; family Flavobacteriaceae; genus Aquimarina; species uncultured Aquimarina sp. The sequence goes on along the minus strand of NZ_CANLMM010000007.1, from coordinate 215,171 downwards.
TAGCGGTAATGATTGGCTTTCTAACCTTCCTCTTACGGATCCAAGAAAGCAAGGTCCTGCAGATTTTAGAAATATAAAGTTTAAAGTACCTGGTGGTTCCTATGTGGATGTAACAGCAAGTAGCGTAGTTTTTGATGGGTATCGTAATACACCAACGAATCCATTGGGAGATGTTGCTAATGACGAGTTACCGTATGTATGTTACGCAGATGTAACAGCCTTATTAGACCCAGATAATCCATTTGGTACTTATACGGTTGCAAACATGAATGCTACACAAGGTTTTACCAGTGGAGGTGATGGAGCCTGTGGAGGATGGTTCTTAGTAGCATTTTATGAAGATCAACAGGAAACAGCTAAATTTATCAGTGTAAGTGATGGTTTTGTTCAGATTTTTAGCGGTCAGGACCCTTTACGTTTTACGTATAGTGGCTTTACAACACCTACAGGAGTTAACGAACCAGTAAGTGTACGATTTGGTACAGCTTCACTAGAAGGAGATACAAGTTTAGGGGGGGATGAATTAAGAATTGTGAATACTGCAGGAACTACCACTGCATTAGGACAAGGAGCTGGTACAGCAAATCCAACAAACAACTTTTTTAATGGATCCATATCCGTTGACGGAAATTACATAACTGACCGAACACCAAACTCTGAAAATACACAAGGTTTTGATATGGATTTATTCGAGTTACCGAATGATTCCAAAGATTTAGTAGATAATGGTCAAACATCGGCCACATTTGAGTTATTTACAAATCGGGATCGATATAGTGTGTTTTTCAATGCATTTTCTGTAACTATTATCGAACCAGAATTACGGATCATTAAAAGAGTTTTTGAGTTAGATGGATCAACCGAGATAACTGGTGGAAATGTAGAGTTGGGTGATGAGATATTCTATGACTTAGAAATTGAAAATATAGGGAATGAAGATTTTGTAGATGGAACGGTTACAATTACCGATGTTCTCCCTGCAAATACCAACTTATTAGGAGTTGTGGATGCTACTTTGCCACCAGGAGTTACGTATACTGAGATATCACCAGGAGTTTTACAATTTAATATTCCAGCAGATCTGGTAGAAACACCAAACGATGCTCCTGTTGGAGATGGAGATGCTCCAATTTTTATAAGATTTAGAGCACAGTTGGTTAGCAGTTGTGAGGAGCTTAGAGATGCATGTTCTGACGTAATTACAAACTCTGCAACAGCAACCTACACTGGATTACAATCTGGAACAATGGGAAGTACCACAAGTAGTTCTCAGGTGGGAGTCTGTGGTGATCAACAAAACGAAGCTTCGAACATACTTGTTAATATACCAGCATGTCAGTTAGATGTTACTTTTTGTGACGATGATTTATTATTAGTTGCAGGTACAGGTTATAATCAGTACACTTGGTCTGGACCTGGGATTACAACGCCTGTGGTAACAAATGTTAATTTTTACCAGGTTCCTAATCCACAAACAGGAGTATATACAGTGCTTAAAGAAGATACAGATGGTGTGGAACCAAGTTGTATGGCTCTTACGGAAGAATTTACAGTAACTGCTTTTAGGGATATTACTAACCCAGTCTTAGATTATGTAAATGGAACTACTATAGTAACAGAAGATTGTAGTGGTATACCGATTCCACAAATTCTATTATGTGGTGATCAAACACAACTATTAGAAACAAATTTTGATCCATCTACGTTAGACGACATTTCATGGCAGAGACTAACTCCATCAGGATCTTGTGTACTAGATCCAAATGACCCATGTTCCTTGTTAGATGGTAACTGTACAGATGCAAATTGGGTAGAAGTAACAGGAGGTGATACACCTAACTATACCGTTTCCGAAGCAGGAGATTATAGAATCTTAGCAGAGTTTGATGGAGGATGTATTATTCCTTTCTATTTTAGTGTATTTAAAAATGATTACCAGCCAGATTTAACCATGAATCCGATAGAGTGTGGTAGTGATGGTAGTGTTAGTGTGGTTAATGTACCTACTAACTTTGCGTTTAGTTTAACTTCTGGAGGTCCATACACAAATACGACAGGGGTTTTTCCAATATCTACAGCTGGTGATGTAACCGTATATGCAATTGATACTACATTTCCTGGATGTGAGTACTCAGAAACCATAAATGTACCTTCTATAGATCCAACTTTTAGTGTAACTGGAGTTGATCCAAGTTGTGTAAATAACGATAATGGTACAGGTGTCGGCAGAATTAATATTAGCGTAACTGGTGGTATACCTGAATATCAGTATACTATTTCTAGTCCTGCATTAGGAGCTGCTGATCCAATAATAGTCCCTAATAGCAGCGCTAATAATGGTAATTATACACAGAATAATTTACCTCCTGGAACGTATACTGTTGAAGTGATTTCAAACAGACCAACACCAGAGTGTGTTTTTGATGCGACAGTTACTATTAATCCAGCTCCAGCTTTTGATGCTGAGGTGGTGTTATTAGCTCCAGAAACTTGTGATAGTGGAGCATTGGTACAAGTAAACGTTTTAAATGGTTCGGGGAATTACTTATTTGATAATGGAGATGGAAATTTTGTAGCTTGTAATATTTTCGAAATACCTTCTCCTGCAGACCCTACAGCAACATATACATTTAGAGTAAGTGATCAAAATATTCCAGGTGGAACAGCTGCTTGTATTATATCAGCAAGTATTGATAATATTACACCGTACGAACCTATTGTTATTGATAATGTTACGGTTACCCAGCCTGCATGTCCTGGAGATACTGGTCAAATTCAAGTGGATGTTTCTCCAACAGTCGCTGGTAGATTATATACCTATCAATTATGGGATTGTGCCGCGGATCCAAATTGTGGAAATGGGATTAGTGACCCTGCTGATCCGTTGAATGATGAAGACCCTAGTTTATGGACTTTAGTTAATGATATCGGTCCTACGGGAAGCCAAACAGTTACATTTACAGGAGTTCCAGATGGCAATTCATATGTGGTTCAAGTCGTTCACGCGAATACTACACCAGTAATTAATAATCCGAACTGTACATTCCCAGCACCTGAGGCTACCATATGTCCAGTAACAGAATACGGATTTTCTATCAGCTCTCCTGTAGGAATTACAGCTGATGTTACTTTAGACAGACCACTAAGTTGTATTGTAGGAAGTGAGGATGCATTAATATTGGTTGATAATATTGCGGGAGGTTCTGGAACATATGAATGGAGTTTAGATAATGTTACTTTTACCAATATCACTACAACTCCTTTTACAATTCCTGTAAGTACCGATGGATCTTATACAGTGTATATAAGAAATCAAGGTTCAGGAGATTGTGCAGTTCCATTCCCAGTAAATGTTCCTGCATTGGTTCCAATTACTGCAATTACATTCACTCCAGGTGATGGAGATTGTAATAGTCAAAGTTCAGAAGTTACCTTTGAAGCGCAACCTGCATTATCTGCAGCAGATATTTCGGCAGGTGTAGTATATGAGTATGATGTTTCTCCAGATCCTGCAACCGGAGCAGCTGCAACCGGAAACACAGGTTTCTTAACAACTAATACCTATACAATAACACAGGGAATTACGTATACAGTTACCGCCAGAAGAAGTGATGATCAATGTACATTTAGTGATGATTATAGAGTAGATGTAATAGATCCAATAGAGATTACTAATGCAGTGGAAACAACACCTGTTGTCTGTGTTGGAGATAGTAATGGAGCTTTATCTTTTACGGTTACGAATAGTACTTCTTTCGATTATGTTGTTACATTAACATCTAGTGGAGCTGTTGTAGATTCTGGAAATGGAATTACTACAAGTCCTGTAAATGTAACAGGATTAGCAGCAGGAAATTATACAATAACGGTTACAGATACCAATCCAGGTGGATCAGGTTCACCATTAAATTGTTCTGATACAGCAACTGTAGATGTAACAGAACCTGCAACACCACTAACATTCACAACCGTTGCTACAGACACAAATTGTGGTGCTAATACAGGTACTATTACCGTAACAGCTAACGGAGGTAGAGGAAATTATCAATATAGATTAGTGGATAGCGGAGGAACAGTGATTGTTGATTATCCTAATACTAACAACACTTTTACTGGCTTAGCAGCTGACACCTACACTGTTTTTGTTAGAGATGGTAGTAATCCAGCTACGGCTTGTGAGATTAGCAATACAGAAACTATAGGAACATTCGCTTCACCAACTATTGCTTTAACTGCAGGTGGAGATGTTTGTTATGACGGAACAAATCAGGCAAGTCAAATAATTACAATTACTCCTGGAATTGATCCTCCTCTTGGTCCATTTGAATATATTTTGGATAGAGGTACAGGACCAGAAACTCCAGTAGCGATTACATTAACAACGCCACCTTATACATTCGAAATAACAGGATTAACTCCTGGAAATTATACGGTGTTTGTAAGAAATACAAATACGCAATGTATTACAAACACAGAAAGTTTCACGATAAATCCTGAACTTACAATTACAGCGGTTCTAGATAAAGATATCGACTGTAATGGTGATGCTGAAATATCATTTACAGCAGCGGACGGAAGTGGAACGTATACTCAATATGACTTATATGTTCAGGGAACACCACCTGTTCTATCACAGGCTAATATTACATCGGTTCATACGATAGGAACACCTGGTGTTTATTTGGTACAAGTTACTGATGATTTAGGATGTACAGCATTTTCTAATCCTGTTACGGTTACCGCATATGAAGCATTAGCGGCTACACCATCAGTGACAAATCCAGATTGTCCTGCCGATGGAGGAGATATTACAATTACAACAACCGCGGGTGAAGGGCCTTTTACTTATGTGTTAGATGGTACTACAACAATTGGACCTACTAGTGATACTTCTGTTACGTTTAACAATGTTGCAGTGGGTACACACACCGTAGTAGTAACTGATGGTTCAGGAGCAACTCCTGCTTGTACCTTAGATCTTACAAATATTCAAATTACAGCACCTACACCAATTTCAACTACTGCTAGTGAGACGCAAGAGTATCGTTGTGATGTGGCAGGGTCAAGTACGACTCCTCAGTTAGGAGAAATTACTGTGGTAGTACCAACAACAGGAACACCACCTTATGAATATAGTATTGATGGTGTAAACTGGCAGGCATCAAATGTATTTACTGGTTTAACGGATGGTATTTATACAATACAGGTTCGAGATGCTGCAACAGTATCTTGTCCAGTTACGTTAGCTCCAGTTACAATAGATCCATTAGTACAGGTTACTGATTTATCTTTTGCAGTTACTCAAGTGCAATGTCCAGCACTTACAGGAGATGTTACCATTACTCCAACTTTAAATGGAACTAGTACTGTAGAATATGAAATTACCGCTCCTATAACCGTAGGGCCACAAGCTTCGAATGTGTTTACTGGACTTACTTCAGGAACTACCTATACATTCTTAGCAAGAACGGACGTTGATGGTTGTGTATATACGGAAACATTTACGGTACCTACAGTTGACTTTATAGCGGTTAATGCTACTATTGTAAATGAGCCATTGTGTAATGGACAAAGTAATGGAGAATTATCTTTTACTGTTTCAGGAATTGATTTAACTACAGAAACTTATGAATATGAAGTTTCTCTTGGAGGAACAATCGTAGCACAAGCTACTGGTCAGAATACTGCAACCATCCTTACAGGTGATATTTTAGCAGCAGGAACTTATGACATTTTAGTTACGGATGAAAGAACTAACTGTACAGATACTGCGCAGGTGATCATTGGAGAACCTGATGTGATCACCTTTACAATTGATCCTATCGATCAGGATTGTGTTACAAACACAAATACAGTAACCATTAGCAATGTAATGGGTGGAAGTGGAGTTGGATATACTTGGGTATTGAATGATTCTGGAGGAACTCCAGTAGGTCCAAGCAGACCAGTTACAGACCCTTACTTAAACGTTCCTAATGGAACAGGATATGAAATTATAGTTACAGATAGTAATTCTTGTGTATCTGCACCTCAGAATTTAGATATTAATCAATTACCACAAATTGCCGCCACGATCGATACTGGTTCAGATTTCTGTTTAGATGACGGCGCGGTGAGTTTTACTATAAATATAGATGGAACAAATTCTGGAACACCAGATTACATTTATAACGTTTCACTTGGAGGAACGATTGTAATACCTGATACCAATGTAGGAGCATTAACTACGTTTACTACAACACCTGCATTAACGCAATCAGGAACATATACCATTACAATTACTGATAGCAATGGATGTCCTGTGACACTTACAGAGAGTATTGAAGAAGCTGTAAGCTTAGATGTCACCCAAGTTGCTGATATAACTTGTGATGCGTCAGGTAATCCAGTGGATGCTTCTTTCTCATTCGTGGTAAATGGAGGATATACACCGTATGATATTGCTGTATCATTCAACGGAGGAGCATTTGCAGATCATATTACAAATGGAACATCACCATTTGCTAATTATGTGGCTACATCAGGAGCTGGAACATACGTTTTCCGAGTTACGGATGATAGAGGATGTTCGTTTACAACGTCTCCTTTTACAGTAACAGACCCAGTAGCTCCGACAATTACTGCACCAACGGTAAATGTAGATTGTTTTGGAGATACAGGAACCGCTGTAATAACAGTTACAGGAACAGAAACCCCTTATGAAATTGACTTTGAAAATACAGGAACGTTTGTAGCAATTACGGGTACGCAAATAACTTTCCCTAATTTGGCGGAGAACACTTATAACTTTACTGTAAGAAGTAGTAGAGGATGTTTATATCCAGGAACTGTAGTAATTGACGCTCCAGATGAGATAGTAGAAGTAAGTAGAGTGGAGACACCGGTTACCTGCGGTGGATCGGTAATCATTACAGAGCTAGGAGCAATCGATCTGGAAATATCTGGAGGTACTGGACCATATACATATACTTTAGTGGATGCAAGCAATGTATCTGTTAGACCACTTATCCCTTCGACTACAGCAGCTTCGACTCCTAATCCAACAACTATAGCTTCAACGACAGTTCGTTTTGAAGGATTAAATTTTGGTCAATATTTTATTTTTGTGGAGGATACTAACGGTTGTGTGTCTAATCCAGATCCAATAGGACCTTTTGATATCTTTTCTCCACCAAATGATTTAGTGCAAAATATTACTGTATCGGCTACGTGTCCAGGAGGAGTAACATTCGATATTGATGTACAAGGAGGTTCTGGTATAAATCCTCCAGCAAATCCACCGCCAGGGTTTGATATTCGTATTGTAGGAGAGCCATCACCAGGTTTAGGAGATTTTGTTCCTTTAAATGATCTGGTAACTGGACCAACAGCAGTGGATGCGAATACGCCAATCAGAAATCATAGATATACAGGATTAGATTTTAATAGAACCTATATTTTAGAAGTAAGAGATAATGCCACTAATTGTTTGTACCAAGAATTAGTCCCACCAGAAGCACCGCCTTCTTCTCCTAATATTGATAATTTTGTTGCTACTGATGTAACTTGTAATGAGGTACCGGCATTAGATGACGGAGAAATAAGTTTTGAAATTTCTGGATATGACCCTACGGTTACACAAGTCTCTTGGGAGGTGTTTGATCAATTTACTAATGTTTCTTTAGGAGCTGGTTTTGCAGGTTCTTCTGCGGTTGTAAGTCCTGCAGCTCTTCCAGTAACAATTTCTAACTTTCCTCCAGGAAGATATTATCTTGTGATTAGAGAAGATAACGGTACGTTATGTCCAAATAGACAAGACTTTGAAATAGACATTCCAGACCCATTAACTTCGGTTGCTACCAATCTTACTGCTGCCAATAGTTGTGGTACGAACGCACAAGTAATTATGGATACAGATGGGGGAACTCCTTTTGGTATTCCTCCAACGGCAGATGGATATACTTATGCTTTAGTAGCAGATGGAGCAGGAGACCCAGGAACATATCCTTTAAACAGCAATGTGATTGATCTTGGTAATGTTGCCGGTGATTTTGATATTTGGGTAGCTGATCTTAACGGATGTAGTTTTGGACCAGTGGATGTTAATGTGGTTGTAAACCCATTACCAACGGTAGTTGCTAGTTTTATTGATGATTGTACATACGATAATAGTAATATCATTGATGTAGATGGAACAGGTTTGGGAACTTTATTATATCAAATAGATGGAGGAACCGCTGTTACAGGTAGTATAGATAACAATAATCATCAGTTTATAGTATCTACTCCTGGAACATATACAATTACTATTACTGATGATTCTGGATGTTCTGCAAGTACAAATGTTACGGTATACGACGAATTAGTGATTAGTGCAGCATTTACTGCTGCACCAGATTGTGAGAATGCTACGGGTGAGATTACTACCTCGTTAGTTTCTGGAGTTGTACAAGGTACGTTAACTTATGTGTTACAAGACGGAACAGGAACTCCAACAGGAAATACTACCGGAGATGTTTCTGGAGTATATACAGGTGTAGCACCTGGAGATTATATTGTTGTTGCTACAGATGATGGAAGAGGAACGGCACCTTTCTGTTCATTCTCAGCTCCTGTAAGTATTGATGCACCAACACCACCAGTATTAGTACCAGAAACAACATTTGTTACTTGTATTGGTGATACTGATGGTGTAATTACAGCAGCATTAACTGGAGCTTCTACAGATTCGGACCCAACAGTGACGTATCAATACGAAATTATAGCTGGGCCAGTGACAAGACCATTACAAACAAGTCCTGTATTCTCAGGTTTAGGTATTGGTACATATACAGTGCAAGTAACCGTTACCAAACCAAATGGAGCACTAAATGTTATATGTACAGATACAGAAGATTATATAATCGATCAGCCAACACTTGCTACAGCTAGTGTTACTTTAGAGTCGCCATATGGGTGTACTGGGGCTGATATTAATTTACCTGTAATTACAGTAGATAACTTTAGTGGAGGTAATTCACCATATACTATTTCATATACAGATCCATCTGGAAATGTGGTAGGTCCTGTAGATCCTGCAACATTGGATACAGATTCAGGAATAGCAGGTATTCAGATTATAGCAAATGAAGCTGGTAATTACACCTTCACAATCTTTGATACTAATGATTGTCCGAATGTATTAGCACCGTTTAATATACCTCCATTCCCGATAATGACTGATGCGGTAGTTAATCAGGTAACACCAATTGATTGTGCTACAAATACTGAAGAAGTTACAGTAACAGTAACTGGAGGAACAGGACCATATGATTTTGTTGAAATTAATGGAGCAGTTCCTTCTCAATTAGGAGTTGCGTCAGGAGGTGCGACTACTACTAGTGCATCATTCTTCCTTCCTGGAGTTGGTAATTATATCTTTAGGGTAACGGATACAGGAACTGGTTGTTCAATAGATACAGCTCCTTATGAAATATTGCCTTATGATACTATTGAAGCTAATATTGCAGTAGTTACTCCAGATATTCTATGTTTTGGGGACGCAACTGGTAATATAGAACTTACGGTTACTGGACATACTGGGCCTTATAATTATACAGTAACGAATACTACAACAGGTACGGTTACCGGACCGATAGGAGCGGATACTACTGTACAGAACCCAATTACCATTAGCGGTCTTGAAGCAGGTAATATTCAGGTATCTATTGTGGATCCTGCATCTACCTGTAATGATGACTCAAATGTGGTTACAATTAACCAGCCAACAGAAGTGTTATTAAACTTAGTTTCAAACACGAACGCAAATTGTAATAGTGATGGAAGAGTCGTTGTAGAAGCAAGTGGAGGAACTTCTCCTTACACGTTTACAGCAACCGATGTGCCTTTTGGTGGAGCATTTACAGCTACAAATAGCACAGGAGAATTCTTATTGCCTGCATTACCAACTACTGGAACAACGTATAGAATTTCTGTAGTTGATGATAATAGTTGTACATCTAATCCTGCATCAATTGACGTGTTGGTAGAAAGAACAGATGATCCAACATTGAATCCACTAACGGTGGACGATGTATGTACTCATGATGGTAGCTATGTGATCACAGCAACAGGAACAAGTAATGTGCCTTCACCACCAGGAACAGGTGCTTTAAGGTTCCAATTAGATGGAGGTACTATAGTAGACGCAAACAATGGATTAAATTCTCATTTATTTACAGTTTCTACACCAGGAACATATCAAGTGACTGCTTACGACGAAAATAACTGTCCTACAAATACAGAATCGATTACTATTTTGCCAGAATTGATTGCTTCAGCGGACTTTACTGCTGATCCTACTTGTAGGGATTTCGATGGAACTGTAACAGTAACTGTTACTGGAGGTTCAGACTTTACTGCAAATCCGAGTAACTTCACATTTGTATTAAATGGAACGGATAGCGCAGGTAACCCTGTTAGCATTTCTCAAAATGGAGCTACAGGTACTGAAAATGTATTTACAAATATTTCCGCAGGAACATATACTGTAACTATTACAGATGTGAATATACCTGGAGTTTCTCCAACGGTTCCATGTTCTATCACGATAGATGTGCCAGAATTACCAGTGCCAGTAGATCCTATTATCACTGCTGCAGGTGAGGCTGTGTCTTGTGTTGGAGCAACGGATGGTATAGTTACAATAACGTTAACGAACCCGATTGCAGCAGATGCTCCTTATACATATCAATTATTTGTAGATGATGGAACAGGAAACCCTGATTTAACACAACAAATTAGTACGGATCAAATAGACGATCCTATATTCACTGATGTGCCTGTAGGAGATTATGTAGCAGTGGTTACTTCTGATAGATCTTGTGCTGGTCAAGCAACGGTGAATATTCCAAATGCAAGCCAGGTGACTGCAGTGATCACGCAAAGCGCGTATGGTTGTGCTGCGGATAATAGTGAGATATTCCCTGTGATTACAGTAACTATTGAAAACGGAACACCACCTTATTCTGTAACTTATGTTACACCATCTGGTAATACAATAACTGCAGTTGATGTGGCGGATGCTAATGCAAATCCAGCGGATGGAGTACAGTTTGAGATTACTGCGGATGAAGAAGGGGACTATTTAATAACAGTTACAGACTTTAATGGTTGTAACACAGCACCAAATGCTACGATTACTGAAACAGTAAATCCATTCCCAATCATGACGAATCCTTCTGTAGCAATTGTTACGGATATTACGTGTGCAGTTGATGAAGAGGTTGCAGTATCTGTTGTTGGAGGATCTGGTGATTTCTTGTTTGAGTTAGTTGACAATACAGGAGCGGTAATTAATCCACCAGCACCTGTAGATACTCCAGCAGGAATATTTACTGCGAACTTTACGTTGCCAAGAACATTAGGTATTTATACATTCAGAATTACGGATCAAGTAACTTTGTGTACGATTACAGTTACGCATGAGTTAGATGAATTTGATTTTGTGGAAGTAATTGCTGCGCAAGAAACTCCAGAGTCATGTTTTGGAGATGCAGACGGTACCATTAATATCTCAATTACAGGATATTCTGGACCATATAACTTTACAATTCTTGACGAGAATGGAAACCCGACAGCATTTAGTGGAACTGGAGACACAACTACCGATCCAGATCCTTACATATTGCCTGTTACATTACCACAAGGTGTTTATATTGTAGAGATTACTGAAACAGCAGACCCATTATGTACCGAAAGATCTAATGCTATTGCTGTTACAGGTCCTGCAACACCAATTGTTACTGCAATATCACCAATAAATATAGTAGAATCTTGTGTGCCTGGTGCTGATGGATCTTTCCAAGCTTCAGTTACTGGAGCGCAAGGTGCGGTAACTTATACATTGACACCAGGAGGTATATCTAATACGACTGGATTGTTTGAGAATTTAACAGCAGGTCTTTACACCGTAACAGCTGAAGATAGCCAAGGATGTACAGATGATGAACAGTTTACAATTCAATCACCAAATGCTATTATTGTAGATCCAATAGCAGATAGTAGTGTAACTTGTTTTGAGGACACAGACGGAAGCATTACTGTTGTTGCTAGTGGAGGACAAGGGCCAGGAACATATTTATATACGCTAACATTCCCTGATGGTGTTACTACAAGTGGACCACAGTCTGTTAATGTATTTAATAATCTTGGAGCAGGAACATATACAGTTACAGTTTCAGATAACTTAAATTGTACTGCTTCTACTACTGCGATAATAAATGAGCCTAATGAAGTTACTGTTAGTATAGACAGCGTTACAGAGGTTACGTGTGATGTTAATACTATCGATGTTACCATAAGTGGAACAAGTGATGTTGCAATTTCTGAGTACTACTATGTGGATCAAGATGGTAATGAGGTTTCTAATGGTGGATCGGGAGTATTTATAGGTCTTGTAGAAGGAGAATATCAATTCTTTGTAGAAGATGTAAATGGATGTAGATCACAATTATCTTCACCAGTACCTGTAATTCCAATTAATCAAATAGCTATTACATTGGATACGACTGCTGCGAACATTAACTGTTTCAATGAAGCTACAGGTGTTATTGACGCAACGGTTACTGGTGGAATAGGAGACTATATTTTCGAATTAACGAATAATACAACTGGTCAAACATGGGGTCCACAAAATGATAGTGAATTCACAGATTTACCACCAGGTAATTATACATATGTGGTAAGAAGTGATAGAAACTGTGTTTCTCAAGCGAATTTTGATATCATTAACCCTGCAGAGTTTGAAAATGTACCACCGCAAATTACGGATGTTGTTTGTTTCGGAGAAGATAACGGATCTATAATTGTTTTCGCAGCGGGTGGAACGCCTCCATATTCATTTGCGATAAGCACAGATCCGGGTCAGTTCTTTAATGATGAATCTGATAACGTACCAAACCAACATACATTTACGGACCTAGCTCCAGGAATGTACCAGGTATTTGCTCAGGATTCTAATGGATGTCCGCAAGTATATGATGTAACTATTGGAGAGCCTACACAGTTAATGGCTAATATCGTTGGAGCAATTACTCCAGAGACCTGTGCAGATGCTAACGATGGAGCGGTTACTATTGAAGTAACAGGAGGAACACCTCCTTATTCTACTAGTCTTACGAATAATAATGATTTTGTAGAAGGTGTGTTTACGTTTATGGATTTACCAGGAGGTATAACGACTATATATGTGCGAGACGCTAATAATTGTCCTGTAACATTGCCAGTAGACATTCCGGAAGGAGCAATTCTTAATGGTGTAATGAGCCCAAGAATTGACTGTCCTATCATAAATACTGACGGTAGTATAAGTCAACCACCAATATATTATATAGATGTTGTTTTAGGAGATAACTCGGTGAATACGGATATTATTTACAATCTAGTATCGTTAGACGGAGGAGTTAGTCCAGGTGACAGCCTAGATCCAACATTTATTGTGCAGCCAGGGCAATATCAAGGTACAATGACATATACACCTACAAACTGTGTATTTGATCTAGGTACAATAACAATAGAAGAATATGTTCCGTTGTCTACACCAATCGCTCAGATGACTAATAATCCTCAGGATCCAAACGAATATGAAATTACTGTAACGGGTGGAAGTGGAGATTATACATTCTTCTTAGCGATTATTCCAGAAGGTCTTACTGTAAACGATCTTACGGATGCTGATTACAGAGAATTAGATGGTAATATGTTCTCCATTGATGAAACGGCAGATTATGCTATACGTGTTATTGATAATCTAGCTTGTGAGGCAATAGGAGTTCAGAGATTAGAGTTTATTAATATCGTTATTCCTAATTACTTTACCCCAGATGGAGATGGAACTAATGATACTTGGTATCCTAGACAAGATCCATTTAGAGACCCATTCTTCTTTGATGATATGGAAGTTAGAGTCTTTGATAGATATGGTAGATTATTAGCTGAATTTATTGGAGACCAAGGACCAAATAACGGATGGGAAGGAGTTTATCAAGGAAAAGAATTGCCATCAGGAGATTATTGGTTTACAATTATTCTAAATGATATTGATAACAGAGAATTTACAGGTCACTTTACTTTATATAGATAATAAACATGAGAACGTACACAAGACATATAAAGATAGCTATCGTTCTGATGGTAGTTATAATTGCAAATAAGAACTACGGTCAGGAGTTTTTTGCACCTGTTCAGAATCAATATATAGCTGATAACCCTTATTTAATATCGAGTGCTTACGCTGGTATTGGTGATTGTTGGCAGGTAAGAGCATCCGGATTTGAACAATGGGTGGATATTGCAGATGCTCCGGGAACACAATCTTTATCAATAGATGGACGTATATCGGATCGATCTGGGGTAGGTGCTATTTTATTTAATGATAAGAATGGTGCTACCTCTCAGAAGGGTGTTCAGTTATCATTTGCACACCATTTAACGTTAAACGAGTATACCAATCAGTATTTATCTTTTGGTATTAGTTATAAGTTTACGCAATTTGGAATTGATACATCTCAGTTTAATGATGGTGACCCAAACATGCCACCAAGTGAGGTATTACCAAATATAACGGTAAACAACTCTAATTTCGATATAGGTGTTTTGTATAGATTAGGTAGATTTTTTCTAAGTGCAAATGCAGTAAACTTATTGCAGAAGCAAATAGATGATTTTAACCCCACAGAACCCTCAAGTATTCAAAATTATTATGTGTATTCTGGATATACTTTTTACGATCGATTTAGTGATATTGAAGTAGAACCTACAATACTATATCAGAGTTTTGCAGGTGACGGTAGAAGTACTGCGGATTTGAACTTAAAGGTTAGAAAATTACATAGAGGTGATTACTATTGGGCAGGAGTTAGCTTACGATCATTAGTAGATCAAGATTTCAAACCATTATCAGTATCACCAATGATTGGTATCAAAAAATCTAATTTTTATGTAGCTTATGGTTATCAGGTAAATGTTAATGAAGTTTTTGACGCAAGTAATGCGGCAGGATCACATATGATAACTTTAGGTATTGATTTTGGATGTAGACAAAGTAAGTGTGGTTGTACATACTAGTGAACGAATTGTTATATAATGCTATGTTGTAAACTAGTATTATTTAGACATAAAATTTTATAAGGTTAAGAACAGCTCAATAGAGTTACTCTTAACCTTTTTTGCATTATATGTTTTCGTTTTATTTTGAATAGGTTTTATTTAGAAATAAAAGGGGTTTTAAGTAAAGCGTCCTTTTATTAAGAATGCACAACGTACAGTCCAAATACAGCTACTATAAAATAACAAGTGATGGTTAGTGCACCTTGGTAATCTTTTGCCACTCTTTGACCAAAAAGAAGCATTAATAGTGTTATACAAGCTAAAAACATTGCAGTGATAGTAAACCCTGTTTGATTATTAGAAATCAATTGATAGATACCTAAAACACAAAATACAGCGGTAACCACTTCGATAAGCAGAACAGTTCCTAAAAGTAACGGCACAAGATTCGCTAAGAAAGTAGCCGAGAAATGCTCTTTTAACCAACTAAGGTTTCCTTTCCAGTCAACTAATTTATCAATACCAGATTGCAAAAAGGTGATTAAAAGGAATAATAAAATAGTGATGGAGACAATGTGAGTCATAAAATTATCCATAAGCCGAATTTGTTTTTGATGAGTAAAAGAAATCTAAAATCGTAATAAACGATTACAATAAAAAATATTAGTAAGAACCTTATGCAGGCTTTTTATGTAGTAACCTTGTAAGTTTAATGGACAGGTCTGTTAAAATGATTTTAGCATTTCCATTTCTTTCTATGTGATAAATAGCATTCTGAAGTTCTTTACTGATATCCATAATATTAGCACCATGAATAAAGGGAGCAAAATTTTGAAGTTTAAAACCATTGGTTTTAGGTTCTAAAAACACAAGATCCTCAGCACCATAATTTAGTAACAACGCCTGTCTAAAAAAATCAAGGCAGTAGTTTAAAAACTTCTTTTGTGTTTCTCGCCCAGCACCAGCAATAGACTCACTCCATCTTATTAAATCATTGACAGCAGATTTATTTCCTTTGGCTCTAAAAGCTGTTCGTACCCATTGTATAAACCAGTCTTCAAACTGTTCATCACCACCATCTTGATGCAAAAGGTGCAATGCTTTGTTGTAGTCACCATTTGCCTGATGCGCTATTTTTAATGCTTCAGTATCGGAAATATTTTCCGAGGTTTTTAGCGCATCTTGTATGACTTGTTCTCCCAATGGAGGGAAATGTAATACCTGACATCTGGATCTAATAGTCTGTATAATTTGTTCTTCTTTTTCTGTAATAAGAATAAAAACAGTTTTTTCGGGGGGTTCTTCTATTAATTTCAGTAGTTTGTTAGAAGCAGCAATATTCATTTTATCCGCCATCCATATGAGCATAACCTTATAACCACCTTCATAACTCTTTAAAGAAAGTTTTTTAACTACTTCCAGTGCTTCATCCACACCTATTTGACCCTGCTTTTTTTCGATTCCAAGTAAAAGGTACCAATCAAAAATACTTCCGTAGGGTGTTTCTTTAACAAAGGTTCTCCACTCTTCTGCAAAATGATTTGCTGTAGGATGCTTTTTAACTTTATCATTAGTAGCTACAGGATAGGCAAAATGTAAGTCTGGATGTGCTAAGTGATTAAATTTTACATTGCAGGCTTGATTGCCTCCAGTATTTTCACCTTCTATATTTTGACACAAGATATATTGGGCATAGGCAATCGCCATGGGTAAAGTTCCACTTCCACTAGATCCTACAAAAAGTTGTGCATGAGGAATACGACCTCTTTCTACACTGGTAGTAAGATAACTTTTGATATGTGTAAGCCCTAATATTTCTGAAAAAAGCATGAGGCAAATATAAATTAATAATGTTCAATTTGTATGGATGATGAAGGATATAAATGAAATGTGATTTTTTCATTGAAAACCTTCTTTTTGCTAAAAATCGATAAAAGTGGAAGTTTGAGGAAAAATAGTGTCATTTTTTACCATAGTTTTTAATGTTTTTGAGGAAATAAAATTATTTTCGTTTGCGAAAAATCAATCCAATTCGGTGAAACGAAGGTTAAGAAATTTCAAAATTGATTTTTAAAAGAAAATAGTTAAATTTTTTAATGAGAGAACGAAGTGGTTACACACGTTCTCAATTTTATAATTAAATTAAAACAATTACTAAAATTTAAACGTGTGAAAACAATAAATGATTTCAATTTCGAAAATAAAAAAGCATTAATTCGAGTAGATTTTAATGTTCCCCTAGATGAAAATTATAAAGTAACTGATAATACTAGAATACAAGCTGCCAAACCAACTATTATTAAGGTTTTGGAAGATGGTGGTAGTGCTGTATTAATGTCTCATTTAGGTCGTCCAAAAGGCGTACAAGAAGAGTTTTCGTTACGTCATATTGTGGATGAGGTGGCAGACGTTATAGGTGTACAAGTAAAATTTGCGGCTAATTGCGTTGGACAAGAAGCAGAAGAGGCTGTTGCACAATTAAATCCAGGTGAAGTTTTGCTATTAGAAAATCTTCGATTCCACAAAGAAGAAACTACTGGTGATGCTGGTTTTGCAGAAGAACTTTCAAAATTGGGAGATATATACGTAAATGATGCTTTTGGAACTGCTCATAGAGCACATGCGTCTACAACAATTGTTGCTCAGTTTTTCCCAGCAAATAAATGTTTTGGAAACTTATTAGCTAAAGAGATAGATAGTATTGATAAAGTACTGAAAAGTGGAGAAAAACCGATAACAGCTGTTCTTGGTGGATCTAAAGTTTCGTCAAAGATTACGATCATAGAAAACATCTTAGACAAGGTGGACAACCTAATTATTGGTGGTGGTATGACCTATACCTTTATCAAAGCTCAAGGAGGACAAATTGGAGATTCTATTTGTGAAGACGATAAACAAGAATTGGCTTTAAATATTCTTAAGCAAGCAGAAGAAAAAGGAGTTCAAATACACCTACCTGTAGATGTTATTGGTGCAGATGCATTTGATAATGGTGCTAACACTAAAGCTATGAACGTTGATGCTATTCCAGATGGATGGCAAGGATTAGATGCAGGACCAGAAACATTGAAGAATTTTCATCAGGTAATATTAGATTCTAAAACGATACTTTGGAATGGTCCGTTAGGTGTTTTTGAAATGGAAAACTTCGCGAATGGAACCATTGCTCTGGGGCATTCTATTGCGGAGGCAACTCAAAATGGAGCTTTCTCTCTAGTAGGAGGTGGAGATTCTGTAGCTGCGGTTAAGCAATTTGGTTTTGGAGACAAAGTTAGTTATGTCTCAACGGGCGGTGGAGCTATGTTAGAAAGCTTAGAAGGAAAAACACTTCCTGGTATCGCCGCCATTGGAAATTAACAAAGGGGTCAAAACCTTGTAAGAAAAATCTTAATTAATACAAAACTTATTAAAAATCAGTCACTTCGACTGATTTTTTTGTGTTTTTAACTTGTTGATTTTTTGGATTTTAGAAAAAAAACACGATTTTCGCAGCAGTGTTGTTAATAACTTGTACAAACATTATATAAATCGCTCCAAAATATACGTTAGTTGGAGTACTCGTAAACAATATTCGAAATGACAAAAAATTGTTGGTTATACCTTAGTTTTCTTTCTTGTTTGGTTTCTTTTGGTCAGGATACTATTCCTGCTTCAACTTCCAATTCAAAAGCTTCCAGAACATTAAAACTTAACAAAGAACTAACAGTTAAAAAAAACACAGTTCAGGTATTCGATACAATACAAACGACCACCTCCGTTGGTGAGTTGAAAACTACCACTTTTACTAAAACAAACGTAAAAGATAGTGTACAATATACAATCGAAGATCATCCTCAATTAGCCAAATTAGATTCCATTTGGAAACAGGAATTATACAATTCTAGTTTATTTGATAGCATTTATAAATCGGTAACTGAGTTAACATATGAACCAGTGGAGTATGTTGATCTTCCAACAGATACACTAAAAGCTAGGTTAGCCGAATTAAATGCACGAACTCCCTTTAATGTAGAATATAATCCTTCATTAGAGAGCGTGATAAAAAGATATCTAAAGAATAGACATGAGCATTTGGAAAGGCTTATGGCATTAAGTGAGTTTTATTTCCCTTTATTCGAACAAGAATTAGACAATCAGAATATTCCTTTAGAAATAAAATATTTAGCCATTGTTGAGTCTGCATTAAAACCTAGAGCAAAATCTAGAGTAGGTGCTACAGGATTATGGCAGTTTATGTTCGGAACGGGAAAAATGTTTGGACTGGAAGTAAGCTCATATGTAGATGAGCGTATGGATCCTATTATGGCTACACAAGCCGCTTGTAAATATTTAGCGAGTTTATATCGTGTCTTTGGAGATTGGGATCTTGCGTTGGCTTCTTACAACTCAGGACCAGGGAACGTAACCAAAGCGATTAGAAGAAGTGGAGGATACACCAATTACTGGAATATTCGTCATAATTTACCAAGAGAAACTGCAGGATATCTACCAGCGTTTTTAGCTACTATGTACATTTTTGAATATGCCGAAGAACATGGATTTAAACCTAAAAGACCAGAGTTTGCATATTTTGAAACAGATACCATAAAGGTAAAGCAAATGATTACCTTAGACCAGGTATCTGAAGTCATGGATATTAATATCGAAGAGTTACAGTTTCTAAACCCTTCTTATAAATTAGATATCATCCCACACATAAAAGATGAGAATTATGTGTTAAGGTTACCACTGGACCAAGTGGGTAAATTTGTTGCTAATGAAAACCAAATCTATGCGTTAGCACAAGAAGAATTTAATAAAAGAGAAAAGCCTCTGCCTAAATTTTTTGAGGCTAATGATCGTATCCGATACAGAGTACGTAGTGGTGATTATCTAGGAAGAATTGCTCGTAGATACGGTGTACGAGTAAGTCAGATCAAACGTTGGAATGGATTAAGAAGCAACAATCTTAGAATTGGACAACGACTCACGATTTATCCAAGAAGACCAGTAATAGATAGACCTAAAAAAAGCACTTCTAAAAAAGCTGTTGCTACAGTTAATACTGGTAGCTCAGAAACATATACCGTAAAATCAGGAGATACCTTATGGAGCATTTCTCAGAAATTCAAAGGAATTTCTGTAGAAAACCTCAGAAGCTGGAATAACATCAGTGGAACTGGTATAAAACCAGGAATGAAGCTGAAGCTTTCTAAATCTTAAATTTTATTTGACCTTTCACAATACATTGGAATGGTTTATGATGTTATAACCAGAACTATTTTGGTTATCTAGATAGTATTTTTTTAATATTACCTTATCCCAAGTATATTTGTATTATGAAATGAGCATAAACAAAATTAATTTTTTGCTTACTACCGAATAATTAAATTTTTTAGCGAAATCGAAGATTCACGAGCACAATAAGTTCGATTAAAAATTCTCGCGAGAAAAGCATAGCGGTTGATCTAAGCGGAAATTTTTTATTGCATTCATTTTAAAATAAAAAATTTTAAGTAGATGAAAAAACTTGCACTTATCATATTTTCAGCTGTATGTCTGTTTGGCTGTAAAGAAACTAAAAAGGATTCTTCAGAAGAGATTAACGGTTCACTGGCGCAATCCATTGGTAAAATTAATGAGCTAGCTGTAGTCGTTGACAATGATGTATGGACGGGTAGCTTAGGCGATTCCATACGCAAGTATTTCGGAGCAGAAGTGCCTGGTCTACCTCAAGAGGAACCGCTATTTTCTATGAAGCAAATTCCATCGGATGCTTTTACAGGATTATCCAGAAGATATAGATTGTTCTTAAAAGTTCAGCAAGGAGATGAATCTAAAGTATATCGTGCTAATAACAAATATGCCACACCTCAATTAGGATATGTGATTACGGGAACAAGTGATGAAGAGATTGTTAAACTAATTCAGGAACGATCAGCAGATATCATTGCTAATTATAAAGAAGTAGAGACTAAAGAGAAGCAATATCGAATTAAAAAATCCTTAGAATATATTCCTCAGTTAAAAGAAAAAATGGGAATTACTCTAAAGATGCCTTCTGCCTATAGAATTGCTAAAGAAGAGGATAAGTTCTTTTGGTTACGAAAAGATGTAACCAATGGGGATATGAATTTAATGATCTATGAATTACCAATGGGAAGTATACCAAAAGATTCTAACACTATTGCCAAAATTATTAAAGTAAGAGACTCTGTAGGTATGTTAAAGATACCCACAAATTCAGGTAAGTTCATTACAGAAAAAGCATATGCTCCGTATTTATATGAAACCAAGTTAGATGATAAATTTACATTTGAAACCAAAGGTACTTGGGAAATAAAAGATCGATATATGGCTGGTCCGTTCGTGAATTATGTTATAGATGATAACGCTAATAGCAGACAGTTGGTAATAGAAGGATTTGTGTTAGCACCATCGGTAAGAAAAAGAGACTATATGTTCGAGCTAGAAGCAATTATTAAGAGCATAAAGTTTGAGTAGAAATTATTAAATCTACTATTTATTATAAAATGAAGCCTTCATGATCAATGGAGGCTTTTTTTATATCCCTATTTCCTGTTTTTAAAAATTAACAAAACATTGAGGGAAAACTACGTTTTTCCGTAAGGTGACGATTTTACTACACTTTATTTTTGCCACCAATCACAAATCAAGTAAGGAGATCTATTTGATCATATTGTCAAAAACTGTTGCGCAATAGAAATAGTGATCGATGAAGTTTCCTTTATAATTAAAACTTAAAAAACACGATTAAAACCAGAAAACATGAAACAATTTTTTAGAATTCGAGCAATTTTATTGCTAGGGCTTATTCTTACCACCTTTTTTACTTCCTGCGAAAAACCAACGATCGATGAAATCATAAAAGATCAAAGTACAATCCAAAAACCTGATACTGCAAATGGATTTCATAAAGAAAAGATAGCTTTTGATCGGATAAAAACTAATAAAAAACTACAGACTTTATTCGATATACAAGAAAGTAATCAAAAATCAGGTACAGATGCAGGTGTATATTATGATGCTGACCAGGATTTCGGCGTTGACCTTACCAAAGGAACGTATATGAGTAGAGGAGAGTACCATTCCTATACCTTTCCCGTATTTCGAAAATATGCTGAAGCAAAAACAGAAAACTTGTTAATTAGCTTACAACGCGATTGGAGTTATAAAGCTTTTTTAATATGCTATGATTTTAATCAAGAAGAGTTAGAAAAGGTAATAGTGGGAGAGGTTTTTTATGGTATTGAAAATAAACTATCTGTCCGAGAAATTCCTTTAGATGGCAAACTGTTATTAAATCAGTTACAAGCAAAAAACGAAGATGGTCCTTGGTGTAAAGAAATCATAATAAGCCAAGCAACGGGTTGGCCCGTAGAAATTAATGTTAAATGTGAGGATACAGCAGGTGGAGGCAACAATGATGACAGCAACAATGAAGATGATTGGGGTTCTGATGATAGTAATAATGATGACGATTGGGGTGGAAACCCTTTTGATAATGATAATGGAAATAATAATGATAACGGTAATGATGGACAATCAGGAGGTGGAAGCAATACTGGAGATAATACCAATGCCGATGAACCTTGTATTGATTGCTTAGGTGATTATTCGAGTTTTATTTTCGAAGGAACTTTAAACAGACTACAAAATATGCTCGGATATCCGCATTACACTACAGAAGGTAAGTGGATACAGAATATTCATAATTTTAGTGTTACTTCTAAAATTGTTAATATTCTACACAATTATCAAAATTCTAATGAAAGCATAACCTTATCTAAGAAGATTGTTGAACTAGGAACTGATAATCCACAAATTGCAAGTGCTCAAAAAGAGTTAGCCTTAGATATTGCTGATATCACTTTATCCAATGAGATAAGTGAGCATACACTTCGTGCATCGCTTATCACTACGAAAATGCTATTAAACGGTAGACTCGATGGTCCTTATGATCAATCGTATTATAATACACTAAATCCATATTTTGCCGTAGACACTCATAATCCTGCTTTTGCAGCTAGATTAACTGCTCAGATCGCTGTTGTCAAATGGCAACATAGAAATGATGAATGGTCAGATGCTAAAATTTATGCCACTGCACTTTGGCAATTATTACGTGATCCCGTACATTTGGTATTAGATGTTGGAGGGTTAATTCCCGTTGTTGGCGAAGTAGCTGATTTGGTCAATGGTGGCATCTATCTGCTCGAAGGCGATCAGATCAATGCAGCATTAAGTTTTGCAGGAGCAGTTCCGTTTGCAGGTTGGGCAGCAACAGGAACTAAGTTTGTGGGTAAGGTAGTGGTGCTAGCAGGTGGTGCAAAAGCCATACGAGTTATCGCTAAGAATACTGATCATATTGCGTCTATTGCTAATAAACTACGGGATAAATTTGATCTCGTAACCCAAAGAGGTGTTACATTACTCAAAGATAAATTGGGAAATGTTATTGCCAGAGGTAAGGAAAATGTAGCCAGAGTTCTTGGAAATGTAGCGGATGCTGTAAACGATCGACAAAAAAATGTAATCAATCAATGGAAGGACAACATTGGTAGCCAAAGCAATAAGCGTAAAGGTAATTTTGGTGAAATGAAAACGGATCTAGATCTGGCAGAAGAAGGATACATTCCTTTGCATACCAGAATCGATAATATTGATGCTGCAGGACATAACGGTATTGATGCAGTTATGGAAAAAGACGGTAAGTATTTTATCATTGAAAGTAAGTTTTCGTCTACTACAACGCCGTCGTTGAACGGAGCTAATCCAGCAACAGGTCTTCCAAAACAAATGAGTGATGCGTGGATTCAAGGAGGGGATAGATTATCAGAAGCTCTTGGTAATAATCCTGTATTAGCTCAACAAATATTATCATCAAATTATACAAGAGTTTTAGCTACACACGGACCTAATGGAAATAAACTCTACAAATTAGTAGATTCGGCAGGTAATATAGGTAGTGTATGGACACCATAATATGTAAAAAATGAGAGATAAGTTAAAAAGTAAAGAATATTTTAAAGAACTTTTAACTACCAAAAAACAGTTAATTCAACTAAATAGTGAAGGTTTATCATTAGGGAAGGTACATGAAAGTAAGATAGATTGGACAAAATATAGAAACTTAGGATTTTTAGTAGAATCAATAATTATTAAGTATTCTTCAGATAGTTCTTTAGAAGAATTAAAAAATGATTTCAAATATCCACTTAACCAAATCCTTAATTCATGGTCACCAATGTGTACAAAAATCAATGATGATAAAGGGAAACTTTGGGATCAATATATGGTAAGTCCATATGAGCGATTTTTACATCTATTATCATTAGCATATCTTTTAGAAGTGTCTGATTCTGATTTTCAAATATTAGTGGATATTATCGATAGAGATAACATTAGTGATAATTTGTATGAGTTTATCATTAAAGCTCGGTTTCCTGATAGAAAGCAAAATGGACCCGAAGAATATGATAAGGAACATTCTGTGATTTTAAAAGTGTATGATAAGTTGCGCAAAGCTACAGAGCAAAGTGATAAAGCAGAGGCTTCAAAACTGGTGCAACAATTTCTAGAAAAAGATTTCTATCATAAGCATATGAATCTTTACAATAGTCATAAAAGTAAAGCTAATATTTATTGCGGCTATTGGAGTTTTGAGGCAGCAGCAGTGGTAAAGATTATGGGCTTAGATGATAGTAGTTTTATCGATAACCAATATTATCCCAAAGATTTAGTTCATCAATCTCCAGAACCGCCTAAGAAAAAGAGTATATTAGGTAAGCTAGGCTTTTAAATTCTCTAAACAAATTATAAATATAAAACCAACCTCTGCATTGAGGTTGGTTCAAAAAACATACAATGAATACACTAATCAACATTGGTAAAAATAGAACTATATTGATCTCATTACTAATACTAATTGTTTCTGTAATTTCGGTATACCTTTATTCGTTTGGGATGTTAGGTTTCGAGTCTACTAGATTTATAAAACAATTGATTCGATTTGTAGCAACTGCTTTTCTTTTAGCTATGATCTATAAAGGAAAAAATTGGGCAAAAATAACTGCAATTATTCTATTTTCTTTAACGATTTTAGGTATACTTGTTGCTCTTAGCAGTTCACAAATGATATTAATCCCTCTAATAGATAAAATAGTATTTGGTATAATAGCTTTGGTGTACGCAATGGCTATTTATTATTTTGGTTTTGCAAAAAGTTTTAAAGCTTTTTTTAGATATCAAAATAGTAAAGAAAGTTAATGACTCCTTTATCTCTATGTGTTTAAACATAAGAATGCTAACTCACAAAGTAAACCATGAAAAATAGTTTCATAATTAGCATTAATAAAAAAATACTATTTATTAATGTAGCGCTATTTCTTTTAATACCATTTGTTACATTTTCTTTTGATAAAATAAACTTTTCTATTACATCAGAGAATCATGCAAATGGCATCCATTTATATGCTGCCAATAAAGAGGTGATTCCTGTATCTGTAAAGATTCAATACACACAATTTATTAATGTAGAAAGCACCAGAGGTTTGGATGTTGTATACGTGATTCCAGCAAATAGTCCGAGATATTTAATAACTACTCTTATGACTATTGACAATAGTAGAAAATCATCCATAAAGTATAGATACAGTTATCAGTTAGGTAATCATTATGCGAAGCAACACGACTTTAATGTCTTATATCATCTTCCTTTTGAAAATAAAGGTGAGGTCAGATACACGCAGGGATATCATGGAAAAACGACTCATGAAAATAGTAACGCTATCGATTTTGCTATGCCAGTAAATTCTGGAATATTGGCTGCAAGAGGAGGTATTGTGGCAGCGGTAGAAGAGCGATTTTCAAAAAATTGTTATATGGTAGAATGTGTCAAATACAATAATTATATTTTTATTTATCATAATGATGGCACCTTTGGTAAGTATTTGCATATTAAAAAAGATGGGAGTATTGTAAAAAAGGGAGATATTGTAAAAGCGGGTCAGCATATTGGTTATAGTGGTAATACGGGATACTCTTCAGGACCACACCTACATTTTGAAGTAGCATTTAATAGATTGGGAGAACCAGACGAAACCATAAAAACGGCATTTTTAACACAGAATATAGTAGGTGAAAAATCACTTGGAAAAACATTAAACGATCAATACAGGAGAACTCAAAACCAAAAGAAATCAAAGAAACAATTAGAAAAAGTAAAGAAATATCTTAAAGAGTATTTTGTATATAAAGACAGTACGTATACTTTTCGTAGTTTACTACAAGAAATGAATTGGCAAAAAATCAAGAATAGTACTGAAAATAAACCTATAAATTATGTCGATTTTATAACAAATAAAAAAATAGTACAAAATGATTCTCTTATTAATTTCGTAGACATTTATTGGGATGATAAATACAGTGATATTTTGGATTTTGATGTTCCAGAAATTAAAATCGTACAGTCTCTTAAAAAGCAACATATTTTTGATTATGTAAATAAGACACTTCCTAATTTCGATAGGTATACCTCCAAAAAACATAAATCAAAATATCCATTAAATACGAACAAAAAACAAAGCCTTATTTATATATGGTGGGGTAATAAAACCTTAGAGAACTATAAAGATGAAATCGTAGAAATAGGAAAAAAGTATAAGGGTAAGCTTGATCTTTATACGTTGTATAAAGGAGAAAGAAAGAATTACAAAAAGATTATTAAAAAATATTTAAAAGATTTTACTAATATAAATGTTTCTGATTCTTATTATGAGGATATACTCGGCTTACGAACCGCACCTGTAGTTATTTTTATAGATGAGAAAGGAATAATTTCTCAAATTATACTTCCAGAAATTAGATCTAATGGAGTTTTTGATTTTAGCGCATTAGGGGATTATCTTCAAAGTTTAAATAGCGATTCATATTAATCTTTTTGGAAATCTAAATTCCTTAGATAATGGCTTTGTTAGAAAATAAAAGATCGATATATGGCAGGTCCATTTGTAAATTATGTAATAGATGATATCGCTAATAATAGACAATTGGTGATCGAAGGGTTTGTATTAGCACCATCGGTAAGAAAAAGAGACTATATGTTCGAGCTAGAAGCTATTATTAAGAGCATAAAATTTGAGTAGAAATAGGTAATTTTATAATATATTTAGCGGTTCAAAATGTAATCCATGAATATTGTTTCTTATATCTCTAAGCAGATACCTGTTTCTGAAAAGCAAATTTCTAAAACCATCGAATTATTAAATGATGGAGCTACAATTCCTTTTATTTCCAGATATCGTAAAGAGGCGACAGGAAATCTCGATGAGGTAGCGATTGGAGAAATTGTTAAGTATAAAACAGCATTTGAAGCGCTTCAAAAAAGAAAAGAAAGTGTTTTAGCATCTATAAAAGAACAAGATGCACTTACTGTAGAATTACAAAAACGGATAGAAGTTGCCCAAACGCTTTCTGAGGTAGAAGATTTATACCTTCCTTATAAGAAAAAGAGAAAGACAAAAGCTTCCGTTGCTAAAGAACAAGGGCTAGAACCTTTAGCAAAAGTGATCATGCAACAACGAGAAGAAGAAATTCTCTATGTTGCTTCACAATATCTTAATGATAGAATTGTAAATGAAGAATTAGCCTTACAAGGCGCTAGAGATATTATAGCAGAGTGGGTTAATGAGGATGAAAAAGTAAGAAATAGATTAAGAAGACTATTTCAACGCAAAGCCGCTATTGCATCTACAGTAATTAAATCAAAAAAAGAAGATGAAGAAGCTCAAAAGTATCAACAGTATTTTGATTGGGAAGAACCGCTTCATAAATGTCCTTCGCATAGATTACTGGCAATATTAAGAGCCGAAAATGAAAAAATAGTAAGAGTTAAAATTACTGTTCCCGAGAATGATGCCTTGGATATTATCGATGATGTTATGATAAAATCTAATGTAGAAGCATGCACAGACCAAATGTTTTTGGCAATTGCGGATGCTTACAAACGATTATTAGCTCCTGCGATTTCTACAGAAGTATTGAATCAGTCTAAGGAAAAAGCAGACGATAATGCGATTAAAGTGTTTGCTCAAAACCTAAAGCAATTATTATTAGCTTCTCCATTAGGACAGAAAAGAATATTAGCGTTAGATCCTGGATTTAAATCAGGATGTAAGGTGGTTTGCTTGGATCAGCAGGGCGATTTATTACACAATGAGAACATATATCCACATCCTCCGCAACGAGAAACTACCAATGCAATAAAGAAGATAAAATCATTGGTAAACGCTTATAAGGTTGAAGCAATTGCTATCGGAAATGGTACTGCAGCAAGAGAAACAGAGGCGTTTATTAAGAAAATACCTTTCGAAAGCCAAATTCAGGTATTTATGGTAAATGAGAGTGGAGCTTCAGTATATTCAGCATCTAAAATTGCTAGAGCAGAGTTTCCTAATTACGATGTTACTGTTAGAGGAGCTGTATCTATTGGAAGACGGTTAGCTGATCCGCTAGCAGAATTGGTAAAGATTGATCCGAAGGCGATAGGAGTTGGGCAATATCAGCACGATGTAGATCAAACAAAACTCAAAAATGAATTGGATACTGTAGTTATGAGTTGTGTAAACAGTGTCGGGATCAATGTAAATACTGCTAGCGCACCCTTATTAAGTTACGTATCTGGAATAGGAGAGAAACTTGCTGAGAATATCGTGAGCTACCGATCAGAAAATGGAGCATTACAATCTAGGGAAGAATTAAAAAAAGTTCCTAGACTAGGAGGAAAGGCATATGAACAAGCGGCAGCTTTTTTAAGAATAACAGAACCGAGTCACCCATTAGATAATTCCGCTGTGCATCCAGAGCGATACAAGTTGGTTTCCAAAATGGCCAAAGATGTTGGAATACCGCTAAAAGAATTGATTGGTAATAAAACAGCAATTGCCAAAATTCAATTAAACAATTATACATCAGAAGATGTGGGTCTTCCAACATTAACCGATATTATTAAGGAATTAGAGAAACCTGGAGTAGATCCTCGAAAAAAGGCAACAATTTTTGAGTTTGATCCTAATGTAAAAACAATTAATGATCTCAAAACTGGAATGAAAGTACCTGGAATAGTTAATAACATTACTAATTTTGGATGTTTTGTAGATATTGGAATCAAGGAAAGTGGCTTAATTCATATTTCTAAATTGGCCAATGAATATATAAGTGATGTAAATGCCGTAGTACAGTTAAATCAGCAATTAATGGTCACTGTATTGGATGTGGATTTAAATAGAAAGAGAATTCAATTGTCACTGGTAGATTAAATGGAGCTAGAAGTAAGGCAAAAAAAAACTCCTTTCGTTAAAAAGGAGTATCAACTATATTTTTTATATATCTTTATTATGGTAACAAGCCCACAGTTGCGTTAGTAACAGTGCTTCTTGTGTTTTGTTCTTTGTTGATTACGTTAGTTAATCTTGTTGTCTTTTTAGTATCAGTATTAAAACCGTTTTTTTCTAATAAAAGGTTATAAAATTCTGTCTTAGTAGTATTAGTAACTTCTTTTTTATCTTCTTTTATAGTAATGTCAAAGTTATTCGCTTTAATTAATGCTTTGTAAAAATCTGTTTTAGAAGATTTTACTGTTAAAGCAGTATTAGTAGTTTCTATTTGAGCAGTCTCTTGTGCAGAAACAGTAGCGAAAGAAAATAAAATTGCGATTGTAAAAAATATAGTTTTCATAGTTTGGGGCTTTATGAAGTTACTTGTTTGATATACTCAAAGTTAAGACGAAAAAACAGTGTCACAAAACATATGAGAAACTTTTAGATAAAGTGGTTTTTAAACTCGATGAAATACACAAATTTTATGGTTTTACCGTAAAAACAAAATGCTTTTTGCCCTAATTTTCTGATTATTAAAGAACAATTATCCAATAAATCGGTACTTTTATTTCGCTAAAAAGTAGATTATCATAGACATACCGTTTTTGTACAAAAAATTAAGAACTGTAATTTTTGGATTACTTAAAATATTTGTTGCTACGTTAATTTCTAAATTGTAGATTGATCCTAAACTAAGAGGTAAAGGATTACAAAACTCAGATCAAATGGTAGATGTGATAAATGAATAAGAACCGATTTGGGCAGCTCGATTAGAATAGCCCACAATATATATACTACAAAAAAATGCCCAGCTAAAAAGCTGGGCATTTATATAATAGATAGTTGTAGAACTATTTATTTCTTTTCTTCAATCTTGTTAGGATCTTCATCTTCTTTAGAAGCATCTTTAAATTCTTTAATACCGCTTCCCAGACCTCTCATCAATTCTGGAATCTTCTTTCCTCCAAATAAAAGTAAAACTGCAGCAACAATTAGCGCAATTTGCCAAGGACCTAACATTCCTAAAAATATACTTAATGACACCATGTTCTTTAATTTAGATTACAAAGTTAACAAGATTTACCTAAAAATGACCTTTTTAAAGCACGAAAAGATAGTTTTAAGATAATATTCACAGCTTATATCAGTACTATTCGCTTCTAGATAACGTTTTAATATAAACTTTAGCATTTTTATCCGTTAAGAGAATATGTATATTTGCGTAACTAATGGAACTGCGGAGATAGCAGACTAATCTATGGCTAAAAAGAAAAAAGAACAAAAGAGAATTACTAAGAAGTTACTAAACAAATATAGATTAGTAATTCTTAATGAGGATACTTTTGAAGAACGAATATCTTTTAAACTTACCAGGTTAAATGTTTTTGTATTGACGAGTATAACATCGATTATTTTAATTTCATGCACGACTATTTTGATTGCATTTACACCGTTAAGAGAATATATACCAGGATATTCTTCCACTTCTCTTAATCAAAAAGCCACCAGATTAGTATCTACAGCAGATTCCTTAGAAACTGTACTAGCGGTAAATCAAGAATACTATAATTCGATTAAAAAGGTACTAACAGGAGATGTAAAAACAGTTGAATTTGATATTGATTCTGCAGTACAATCACAAAAACTAAATCCTGATGAGGTAGATTTAGATCCTTCTGAACAGGATATGCAATTACGAGAAGAAGTTTCTAGAGAAGATAAATATAGTCTTTT
Organism: uncultured Aquimarina sp.; assembly: GCF_947492115.1. Lineage (NCBI taxonomy): Bacteria > Pseudomonadati > Bacteroidota > Flavobacteriia > Flavobacteriales > Flavobacteriaceae > Aquimarina > uncultured Aquimarina sp. The sequence goes on along the minus strand of NZ_CANLMM010000007.1, from coordinate 183,993 downwards.
TGAAAGTGAAAAATCTAGTACTGATTTTTCACTATTTCCTCCAGTAAAAGGTAGTGTGACATCTGGTTATAATGTAAACGAAAGACATTATGCAATTGATGTAGCTGTGCCAAAAGATACCCCGATCAAAGCTGCTGCTGCCGGAACTGTTATTTTTGCCGAATGGACTTCTGAAACGGGACACGTTATTATTTTAGAACATGGAAATGGTTTACTTACCGTTTATAAACATAATGCGTCATTAACGAAACAACAAGGTGAATTAGTAAAAGCTGGAGAGGTAATCGCAACAGCGGGGTCAACAGGAGAACTTACTACAGGTCCTCACCTGCATTTCGAATTATGGAGAGATGGATATCCTACAGATCCGTCGAAATTTATTGATTTTGAATAAAAACATACAATGTCTATTAAATCATTTGGGGCAAAGATTTTTGCAAAACGTATTCGTAAAAAGATAGATAAATGGGCTAATAATCCAGTAGAAACTCAAAAAAGAGTGTTCGAAGAGTTATTAAAATCAGCAAGTAATACAGCTTTTGGTATAGATCATAACTTTACTAAAATTCATACACATGATGACTTCGTAAAAGAAGTTCCAATCAGAGATTATGAACAGTTACGTCCGTATGTGGATAGAGTTGTAGCCGGTGAAGATGATATCTTATGGCCAGGAAAACCTATTTATTTTGCAAAAACTTCGGGTACTACTAGTGGAGTAAAATATATTCCATTGACTTCTGATTCCATGCCAACGCATATTAAGGCTGCACGGAATGCCATTTTATGTTATATCGCAGAAAGTGGAAAAGCTTCTTTTGTAGATGGAAAAATGATATTTCTTCAAGGAAGTCCAGAATTGGTAGAGAAAAACGGAATTAATTTAGGACGCCTATCAGGGATAGTAGCTCATTATGTGCCAAAATATCTTCAGAAAAATAGACTTCCAAGTTGGGAAACAAATTGCATTGATGATTGGGAATCAAAAGTTGATGCTATCGTAGAAGAGACAGCTAATGAGAATATGACAATCATTAGCGGAATTCCACCTTGGGTGCAGATGTATTTCGAAAAGTTGCAAAAGAAAACAGGGAAATCAATAGGAGAGCTGTTTAAAAACTTCGAATTGTTTATTTATGGAGGAGTTAATTTTGAGCCCTATAAAGCTACTTTTGAAAAATTAATAGGAAGAAAAGTGGCAAGTATCGAGTTATATCCTGCCTCAGAAGGTTTTTTTGCTTTTCAGGATGTTCAAGACGAGAAGGGAATGTTACTTCAATTAGATTCAGGAATGTTTTATGAGTTTGTAAAGGCAGATGAGTTTTTTGAAGATAATCCAAAAAGAATTACCATAGCAGATGTAGAGAAAGATGTAAATTATGTGATGCTTATTTCTTCTAATGCAGGTTTATGGGCTTATAATATCGGCGATACAGTAATGTTTACCAGTACCTCACCGTACAGAGTTATCGTGTCTGGTAGAATTAAACATTTTATTTCGGCTTTTGGAGAACACGTGATCGGAAAAGAAGTAGAGCAAGCGATGAAAGAAGCCACTGAAGCTACTGGTGCTGTAATTAAAGAGTTTACGGTAGCGCCTCAGATTAATCCAAAGGATTCCGAATTACCTTATCATGAATGGTTTATAGAATTTCAGGAAAGTCCAAAAGACATAGCAGGGCTAGAAATCCAAATAGACAATGCTTTACGAAAACAAAATACCTATTATGATGATTTAATTACTGGAAATGTACTGAGAACATTAAAAGTTCGATCCGTACCAAAAGGTGGTTTTAATGAGTATATGAAATCTATTGGAAAACTTGGTGGTCAGAACAAGTTACCTAGACTTTCTAACGATAGAAAGATTGCGGATTCCTTGATGACGGGTATAGGTAAATAAATTATATATTTGTTAGGAAAAATTTTATGACAAATCTCAAATTAAAAGGAAGAACAAGAGCACAAGAAAGTTCAAGTGCCATAGAACGCATGTATATCACAATGCGACATCTATTTAATAGAGGTTTTTATAAACCAATGGGAGTTTCTGGTGATACTTTAAGAGAAGGACTACTAACACTTCGACCAGAAATTTACGGTTCAGTTGCCGAAGAAAAGGTAGAATTAGATGGATTATTATACGTTATTGATCGCTTACCTATAGGAATCGAAGAATGCCGCTACATTAACCTTACAAGTGAAGAAGGATATAAAAATTCTCATTTTAAACCAATTGTTCCACCAAAACGAAGAAGAAATTGCTACAGGATTGACGAGGAACAAATGAATATTGAGATCACTAGAGGAAGATCAGAAATTTATGATATTCTTACGCATCTTACTTTTCTATTCATAGAATCGCATAAAATCATGAATCGTGTAGTGATTAATGAAGAAGGAAATGTAACCAGAGATTGGGATAAATTAGAAAAAGCAGTTACTTCTAAAAAAGACCTTACGAAATCTGAACGTGAGGTAGTGCTCACCCATACAGCCAATATATTGGGAAGAACTTTTCAGGAAGTTACTTCGATATATGGTAGCTTTTCTTGTCCAGAAAACAAAGAAAGATTTATACACATTATTTACTGGTTAGGGAAGTTAGCTATTGAAGAATCAGTAAATGAAAACAAAAGATTGGTAACATTTAGTCCTGTTTTAAGAGAACGTTTAGGGCATCATATTCATGGAGAACGATGGGCGAATACTATAAAAAGTAAATTACAAGAATTAAACTTGATAGATCGTCCAATACATATTATAAGTGCTAATATGCATAGCGTTATGAATACTATGTGCGCTCCTTTAGCACTTAAAACAGAATTAAAAAACAAAGATACTTTTGATATCTACGAATTATTAAGCCAGGATAAGAATGATAAGCTTAGAGCTAAGGTAGAGAAATTAGCGCTTCAGAAAGGAATGACTTTTCTGGAAGACGAAAGTGGAACCAATATCGATGTGCAAATTTTCGATACTTCGAAATATACAAATGGTCTTTTTGAAACAAACGTTTCAGAAAAAGATATCAATAGTATGCCGGTTATCATTGTTATGGATTACGCATTTGGAGAACAAGCATATGAAACAATGGATGAGCTTTTAAAACCTTATGAGAAATCCGAGAGTAGAAAATACTTAAATGTTAAATCCGTTTCCCTAATGGGTAAAGCGGGTATTCTAGAAGGAGGTAAAGGAGATATTATGATTCCATCTGCTCATGTATTTGAAGGAACAGCAGACAATTATCCTTTTGACAATGGACTAAGAAAAGAAGATTTAGAAGGTCATGGTATAGATATCTACGAAGGAGCAATGATTACCGTTTTAGGTACTTCACTGCAAAATAGAGATATTCTGAAATTCTTCCATGAATCTACCTGGAACGTGATTGGTTTAGAAATGGAAGGGGCTCATTACCAAAAAGCCATACAATCTGCTTCCAAATTAAGAGGAAGTATCAGTTCTGATGTAAAAGTGAATTATGCATATTATGCATCTGATAATCCTTTAGAAACAGGAAGTACATTAGCATCTGGTGGATTAGGTACAACAGGAGTAAAACCTACATATCTAATTACCGAGAAAATTTTAGAGCAAATATTTAATAATCAATAAATGAATATAGAATCTACAGAGGAAGTTAATCTTAAATATATATTTAGGAAATTAGAGAAAGCCTTTAAAGCATTTCTAAGAATTTGTGTTTCTATTTTTCAGTTTTATAAAAAGAAATGGGCATTATTTCTGGGGATACTAATTATTGGTTTTATTAGTGGATATATTCTGGATAGCAAATACGGGTTTTCTAAAAAATATACCCAAGAAATTATAATAGAACCAAAATACGAATCGAAAAAATATATTTATGATTTTGTAAATTCTTTAAAAGACAATCTTAAAGAACCCTCTTTCCTGAAAAGGGTAAATTTAGACAGTAATTTGGTGAAAAATCTATATGATGTAAAAGTCAACCCCATAATAAAAGCAACGGATGTTTTAGATAATCTGCATCGCAAATATGGCAGTAAGGAGGATTTTCATGAAATTATCGAGAGTTACGATCCTAGGGTATTGGAAAAGGAAAAATATAGAGATTTTTATAGATATGATAGATTGGTTTTTGTCTATAGGACTAATCATACTGATAATCTCAAACTTTCAAAAAATATACTAGAACATATTGATTCTAATAGTTATTTTCAGAAGATTCTTGACCAGAATATTACTCAGACGGAGAAGAACCTGAAAGAAAATAAAAAAACATTAAAATATTTAGATGACTATCTGGAAAAATTAAATAAAGCCCCAATAGAAACAGATAAAGATCTTATTATGATCGGGGATGAATCTGAACTACCAACAATTTCGAGTTTATTGACTAGAAAACAAACGTTATTAAATACTATAACTAATCAAGAAAATATTTTAGTATTAAACAATAAGTTGTTCGATGTGGTGGATAGAGGTGAGATTGTTTTGTTAAGAACAGGTATATCAAAAAAGATGATAATAAAAATGCCTTTATTGTTATTCTTAATGGTATCCTTTCTTTTCGCAATCAAAAAAATGCCTAGTAGGATAATACGATATATTAATAGCTAAAATTCTCAATAAAATTGCTAAAAGAAGTCATTTTAATAACTGGAGGAGCAGGATTTATAGGCTCCAATTACTTAAATCATAAATCTAATGAAAATGATATTGAGGTTATCAATTTAGATAAACTAACATACGCAGCTGATTTGAATAATATCGATGTTGATGATAATTGTGACTATACCTTTATCAAAGGTGATATTTGTGATTTGAATTTGTTGGAGAGAATTTTCGAAGAATATAATATTAATAAGGTAGTTCATTTTGCTGCAGAATCTCATGTTGATAATTCGATTGCTAGTCCAGATGAATTCATACAAACAAATATTATAGGCACCTTCAATTTATTACAGGTAGCATTTAAGAACTGGATGCGCGCACCTAATGTTTTTAAAAAAGGAAAAGAAAGCTGTAGGTTTTTACACGTTTCTACGGATGAAGTATATGGAACTCTAGGAGAAACAGGTTTTTTTACCGAAAAAACCCCTTATGCTCCTAATAGTCCGTATAGTGCTTCAAAAGCATCTTCAGACATGTTAGTAAGAAGCTATTTTCATACCTATGGTTTGCCAGTTGTTACAACAAACTGTTCCAATAACTACGGACCTAGACAACATAAAGAAAAACTAATACCTACAATTATAAGAAAAGCATTAGCCGAGGAGAATATTCCAATATATGGGGACGGAAAGAATGTTAGAGATTGGTTATATGTTCTAGATCATTGTAAAGGAATTGATTTGGCCTTGGAAAAAGGTGAGTTAGGAGAAACCTATAATATAGGAGGAAAAAATGAACGAGAGAATATTTATATAGCAAAAACAATATGTAAAACTCTTGATAAGATAAAACCCCTAAAAAACAACAAGTCATATTTGGATCTTATAGCTTTTGTAAAAGATAGACCAGGACATGATTTTAGATATGCTATCGATGCATCAAAAATTGAAAATGAACTAGGTTGGAATGCAGAAGAAAATTTCGAATCTGGAATTGAAAAGACTATAAATTGGTATTTAGAAAAGTATAAATAGAAAAAACACTTCAAAACTTCTTTATTACTAAGTTTTTGAAAACAAATAGATTAAAGATGAAAGGAATTATATTAGCAGGAGGTTCTGGAACAAGGTTACATCCTCTTACATTAGCAATAAGCAAGCAGTTAATGCCAGTGTACGATAAACCTATGATCTATTATCCGCTTGCTACCTTGATGTCTGCTGGAATAAGAGAAATCCTCATTATCTCTACTCCGTTAGATCTACCTTTATTCAAGAAGTTATTAGGTGATGGTAAAAAATATGGGTGTGTTTTTGAGTACGCTGTACAGGAAAAGCCTAACGGATTAGCAGAAGCGTTCGTTATAGGTGAAAAGTTTATCGGTAATGAAAAGGTAGCCTTAATTTTAGGAGATAATATTTTTTATGGATCTGGTTTAGAAGAACTTTTAGAAAGTAATAATAATCCGGATGGAGGAATTATTTATGCTTATCACGTGCAAGACCCTGAAAGATATGGTGTCGTAGATTTTGATAAAGAAGGAAATGCAATTTCGATAGAAGAAAAACCAGAGATTCCAAAATCTAACTATGCCGTTCCTGGGATTTATTTTTATGATAATGATGTAGTATCTATTGCAAAAAAGATAAAACCAAGTGAACGAGGAGAATTGGAAATTACGGATGTCAATAATGCCTATTTGAAAAAAGGAAAGCTTAAAGTAAGTATTTTGGATAAAGGTACAGCTTGGTTAGACACAGGAACTTTTAACTCACTAATGCAGGCTTCTCAGTTTGTTCAAGTAATAGAAGAGCGGCAAGGGTTAAAAATAGGTGCTATAGAAGAAATAGCATACAATAAAGGATTCATAACCAAAGCTCAGTTAGAAAAGTTAGCGACGCCATTAATTAAGAGTGGTTACGGAAAACATTTATTACAATTAGATTAGTTATGGAGATTGAGAAGACCCCTTTGGAAGGATGTTTTGTCTTAAAACCAAAGGTTTTTAATGATGATAGAGGTTCTTTTTTCGAAAGTTTTAATTTAAAAACGTTTAAAAGGGTTACTGGGTTGGAGATAGATTTTGTTCAGGATAATCAATCAATTTCTTCAAAAGGAGTTCTAAGAGGGTTGCATTTTCAAAAAGGAGATTATGCACAAGCGAAGTTAGTTAGGGTAACAAAGGGTAGGGTTTTAGATGTTGCAGTGGATCTTAGAAAGGATTCTCCTAGTTTTGGAAATTATTTTTCTATAGAATTGAATGATCAAAACAATTATCAATTATTTATCCCTCGAGAATTTGCTCATGGATTTGTTGTTTTAAGTAATGAAGCAGTTTTTAACTATAAATGCGACAATTTCTACAATAAGGACTCTGAATCCGGAATTAGATACGATGATCCAGACTTAAATATTAATTGGAATTTAGATACCGAAAATATTCTTTTATCGGAAAAAGATATAATTTTACCATTTTTTAAAGATCTTTTTTAGATATAATTTTTACATAACATAAAAGCACTTACATTTGCTTGGATTTTATTTTTATACACTAGATGAGTACCAAAGAAAACCCTTCAGAAGAAATAGACTTAGGAAAATTATTTAAGTTAATTGGTAATGTGTTTAATAAATTATTTTTGTTGATAAAAAGGCTTTCTACTGAAATATTTCACATAACCATAAGGACTCTTTTATTTATTCAAAAACACTTTTTAAAAATTTTAATTGCAGGTGTTATAGGGGTAGTTGTTGGATGGATATTAGATACTACAGAAAAACCAATTTATCAATCTTCAATGATAGTTGAACCAATTTTTAATAGTACTCAGCAACTTTACAATAATATTGAATTTTACAATGAACTTGCGGAAGAAAAAGACTTTAATAACTTGGCGGCTGCTTTAAAAATTTCAAATCAGGAAGCAAGTAGCATTAAAAAAGTAATTATCGAAGCTTCAACAGATGAGAATCAAAAATTGAAACAGTTTAGTGATTTTGTTTCAACGCTTGACAGTATTTCAAGAGCTAATTTGAGTTATAAAGATTATTTAAGAAATTTTAATAACATCAATGCTAAATTTCATAAAATCACTATTAGAGCCCTTGATCCAAAAGTCGCTAAAAAGTCCCAAAATGCTATCGTGAGGTCTATATCAAATAATGAATATTTTAAATTACAAAAGAATACAAATGATCTAAATTTAAAATTAGATGATTCCATTATCCGTAAACAATTAGCAGAAGTTGATTCTCTGAAATCTTTCTACCAAAAATTAAAAATGTTAGATATTCAAAGGGAACCATCATCTTCCAATACAAGCATTAATTTAAGTTCGGAAAATAAGGAACTGGATAAATCAGAGATAACCTTACTAAAACAAGCAAAAAACTTAAGTAAAGAAATTTTAGAGATAAATAAAAGAAAGGCAAATACGAAAGAAATTATTAATGTTATTTCAAATTTTCCGGAAAGAGGAGCCTTATTAAATGATCTTTTGACTCAAAAAAAAGTATTATTGCCAATCATTCTCATTGGCTTAATGTTTGTAGTTTTAATTTTACTAGGATTGAATAGGTATTTGAAAAATTATAATCCGTAGATTTTGGTCGATTTATGAAAATTTTAGTAACAGGTTCAGATGGGCAGTTGGGGAGATGTATCCATTTGTTAGCAAAAAAAAAATCGAATATTGACTTTTTTTTTACCAATTCACTAACGTTAGATATTACCGATAAAAACAGTATAGAATATTATTTTCTAAAAAATAACATTGACTACGTTATTAATTGTGCGGCATATACAAACGTGGAAGAAGCGGAAAAAGAACCAAAAAAAGCTTTATTAGTTAATGCCGAAGGCGTCAAAAATATAGCTGAGATATGCAAAAAACATGATGTTACATTACTTCATATTTCCACAGACTATGTGTTTGATGGAAAAAAAAATACCCATTATACAGAGGAGGACGAACCGAAACCTATTAATAAGTATGGAAAATCTAAGTTATTCGGCGAAATGTATGTTCAAGAAATATTAGATAAGCATTTTATAATTAGAACCTCTTGGTTGTACTCTCAGTTCGGTAAAAATTTCTTCAAAACAATATCTGAGAAGTCAAATGTGCAAGATGAATTTACAATTACAACAGCTGAAAAGGGAACCCCTACGAATGCAAATGATTTAGCATTGTTTTTACTGGAAATTATAGAGCAAAGAAGTTCGAATTATGGTGTTTATCATTTTAGTAATTTAGGTAGCGCAACATGGTATGATTTTGCTAAGGAAATTTTAATTTTATCTGGTAAACTTGGAGAAATAAGGCTTAAAAAAACGGATAATTACCCTACTTTTGCAAAACGTCCAGTTTATAGTGTTTTAAGCAAACGTAAGATAATTGAAAATTTTGATTTCGATATTTTAAACTGGAAGGAATCTCTAAAAAAGCTTATCAATACATAGTTTATGTTGTGTTCTTTATAGTTTCCTAAAAAAATTAATAAAGAAACGTGAAAGAAAGTAATATTAGAAAAGGGGTAGATTAACTGATGATGTATAAGAGTTTGTTTGATATTGACTTATGTATTAAACTTCTATTTGAATTAAATAGATATGGATTATAAATAATGTTGAATAACAAAAAGCTAAAATTTTCTTTAAAAAGGTTTACCTTTTTGTTACAAGAATTAATTCTCAGATAACTTTTGATATTTTATTGCTTCATAGCAATATTTCTTAAGCATAATTTTGATAACACATGAATATATTAAAGCTAATTGGCAGAACGGAAGAATTATTTACCTCAGATATTACTCAGAAAGAGTTAGAATTAAAAAAGATAGTTTCTTCGTCTTCTTTTTTAGTGATAGGAGGAGCTGGTTCTATTGGGCAGGCGGTAACCAAAGAAATTTTTAAACGAAACCCACAAAAATTACATGTTGTAGACATAAGCGAAAATAACTTGGTAGAACTAGTAAGAGATATCAGAAGTTCTTTTGGGTATATTGATGGTGATTTCAAAACATTTGCATTAGATATAGGATCTGTTGAGTATGATGCATTTATTGAAGCTGACGGAAAATATGATTATGTATTGAATTTATCAGCTCTTAAACATGTACGCAGTGAAAAAGATCCTTTTACATTAATGAGAATGGTTGATGTAAATGTATTTAATACAGAGAAAACTTTACTTCAATCTATTAAAAAAGGAACCAAAAAATATTTTTGCGTTTCAACAGATAAAGCTGCTAATCCAGTAAATATGATGGGAGCTTCCAAACGAATTATGGAAATGTATTTAATGAGACGAAGCAAGGATATTAAAATTTCTACTGCGCGTTTTGCTAATGTTGCTTTTTCAGATGGGTCATTACTTTATGGCTTTGATCAAAGAATAAAGAAAAGACAACCTATTGTAGCTCCTAATGATATTAAACGATATTTTGTAATTCCTAAAGAATCAGGAGAACTGTGTTTAATGTCATGCATTTTTGGTGAGAATAGAGACATATTTTTTCCAAAATTAAGCGAAAACCTTCATCTTATTTCCTTTGCCGATATAGCGATCAAGTATTTAGAAGAATTAGGATATGAACCCTATTTGTGCAAAGATGAAGAAGAGGCCAGAGCATTAGTGAATACGCTTCCAGAGCAAGGAAAATGGCCGTGCTTATTTTCATCTAGTGATACTACAGGAGAAAAAGATTTTGAAGAATTTTTTACCGACAAAGAAACGCTCGATATGAATAGGTTTCAAAATTTGGGTATCATAAAAAATGACTTAAATTTTGATGAGGTAGCATTGAATTATTTTACAGAAAAGATTCAGTCGTTTAAGAAGAATAAAAAATGGGAAAAGGAAGATATTGTAGATCTTTTCTTCAAAATGATTCCTGATTTCGGACACAAAGAAACTGGTAAATATTTGGATAGCAAAATGTAGTCTTATGTATAAAGAATTTATAGCATTTACCAGAAACACCTTTAATACTGAAGCTTTTATTCCATTACATGCCCCGGTATTTATGGGTAATGAAAAAAAATATCTTAACGAATGTATAGATTCTACATTTGTTTCGAGTGTTGGAAAATTTGTCGATCGTTTTGAAGAAGAAGTAGCAAAATTTACAGGAGCCAAGTATGCCATTGCGACATCGAATGGAACAGCGGCACTTCATATAGCATTATTAATGGCGGGTGTTTCCGAAAATGATGAAGTTATTACACAGCCCTTAACATTTATAGCTACCGCAAATGCAATAAGCTATATTAAGGCTCACCCCGTTTTTGTAGATGTGGATAAAGATACATTAAGTCTTTCTGCAGAAAAACTAGAGTATTTTTTGATCCAAAATACAGAGCTACAGAATGGAGTCTGCGTAAATAAGGTCACTAAAAGAAAAATAAAGGCTGTAGTTCCGATGCATACTTTTGGGTTTCCAGCAAAAATAGATGATATTATCGCCGTTTGTGATAAATTTAAAATTGCGGTGGTAGAAGATGCTGCAGAGTCTTTGGGAAGCTACTATAAAAACAAACACACAGGAACTTTTGGCCTTTTAGGAGCTTTTAGTTTTAATGGAAATAAGACAATAACAACCGGAGGAGGAGGAATGTTGGTAACAAATGATGCAGATATTGCTAAGAGAGCGAAACATATTACAACCACAGCAAAAATTCCACATGCTTGGGATTATGAACATGATATGATTGGTTATAATTACCGCTTGCCTAACATTAATGCCGCATTAGGTTGTGCTCAAATGGAAGAATTATCATTAATTTTAGAAAAGAAAAGAATCCTATCGGATAAATATGCAGCGTTTTTTAGTAACAAGTCTTTACAATATCTCAAAGAACCGAAAGATTCTATTTCTAATTATTGGCTTAATGCTGTTCTGTTAGAAAATATAGAAGAAAGAAATGATTTTCTAAAAGAAACAAACGATAACGGGGTAATGACTAGACCTATTTGGAAGCTTATGAATAGTTTATCTATGTTTAAAACCGCCCAAATAGGTAATCTTGAAAACTCAAAGTGGTTCGAAGAACGTGTAGTTAATATTCCAAGTAGTGTTATAATATGAAACCGTTATATATAATAGGAGCTGGAGGAGCTGCAAAAGAAATTTATTTATTAGTTAAAGAACTCAATAAGGTTGATCACATTTACGAATTTAAAGGATTTGTAGATATAACTACAGAACGATTTTTACAAATAGGAGGTGCTCAGCATGATATTATTAACGAATCTGTTTTATTACATGAATCTGATGAAAAAGTGGCAATTGTTTTTGGTTTAGGAGATATAAACAAACTAAAAAAGATAGTGGTACAATATACAGACAAGGATATTTTTGAATTTCCAAATATAATACATCCCAGTGTTCAAATTGATGAAAGTATATCTTTGGGTATGGGTAATGTAATCACCACTCATAGTGTCTTTACCGTCGACACGGTTCTAGGTTCTTTCAATTATATTAACCGAGGTGTTCATTTAGGGCATGATTGTAAAATAGGTTCTTATAATGTAATAAACCCATGTTCCGTTATATCTGGAGGGGTAACAATAGGTGATGAAAATTTAATAGGTACTAATGCTACAATACTTCAGTATTTAGAAATTGGTTCAAAAAACAAAATTGGGGCAGGAGCGGTTGTTACAAAAGATATTTTGGATAATAGTTGTATGATAGGGATTCCCGCAAAAAATATAGAGTAATGAGAAAAACCTTAATTATTGCAGAAGCCGGTGTTAATCATAATGGAGATATTAATTTGGCGAAAAAATTAATAGATGCCGCAGCCATTGCTGGGGTGGATTATGTGAAATTTCAAACATTTAATTCTAAAAAATTAGTGAGCAAAAATGCTCAAAAAGCAGCATATCAAAAAGAAAACACTGGTAATGCTTCGGAATCTCAATTAGCAATGCTTCAAAAGTTAGAGCTTAGTAAAGAAATGCACCTTGAATTGATAAAGTATTGTGATTCAAAAAACATAAAATTTTTATCTACAGGTTTTGATTTAGAGAGTATAGATTTTTTGAATCAATTAGATATAGATTTATTTAAAGTTCCCTCAGGTGAAATAACCAATTTGCCTTATTTACGAAAAATAGGGGCCTTAGGTAAGCCTATCATCATTTCAACTGGGATGGCAGATCTAAGTGAAATTGAGGAAGCTGTAAATGTAATGCTTAATGCCGGAGCTGATAAATCCAAAATTTCGGTATTACACTGTAATACCGAATATCCTACACCAATGCGAGATGTTAACCTGAGTGCTATGAATACCATTAAAGAACAGCTAGAGGTTTCTATTGGATATTCTGATCATACCTTAGGTATTGAAATACCAATTGCTGCCGTAGCTCTTGGTGCAACTGTTATTGAAAAGCATTTTACTTTAGACAAAACCATGGAAGGACCTGATCATAAGGCTTCTTTGGAACCGAATGAGTTAAAAGCTATGGTCGAAGGAATAAGAAACATAGAAAAAGCAATGGGTCATGGCAGAAAAGAACCTAGTTCTAGTGAAATAAAGAATAAAACTATAGTTAGAAAAAGCATAGTTGCAGGTAGAGATATAAAAAAAGGGGAAATCTTAACCGAAAATAATATTACGGTAAAAAGGCCAGGAAATGGTATTTCTCCTATGAGATGGGATTCGATAATTGGCACTACAGCATCTAGAGACTATAGTGAAGACGAATTAATTTAATATAAAATTTCGAAAATGATCGATCTTGGAATGAAAAGATGGTTAACAATATGAAAAAGAAAGTATGTGTAATTACTGGTACTAGAGCAGAATTTGGTTTGATGTACTGGTTGCTAAAGTTTTTAGAGGAAGATACTGAGGTTCAATTACAACTAATTGCTACGGGAATGCACCTTTCTCCAGAATTTGGGCTTACCTACCAACAAATTGAGAAATCGGGTTTTATGATCGATAAAAAGATAGAAATTCTTCTATCATCTGATACCCCAGTTGGTGTATCAAAATCAATGGGGTTAGCTCAAATCAGTTTTTCAGAAGCCTATCAAGAGTTAAACCCCGATGTTATTATAGTGTTGGGAGATAGATTTGAAATTTTTTCTGCGGTTTCCGCGGCAATGATTGCTAAAGTTCCAGTAGCCCATTTGCATGGAGGTGAAGCTACTGAAGGACTTATAGATGAACCAATAAGACATTCAATTACAAAAATGTCTCAAATTCATTTTACGGCTACAGAAGAGTATCGCAAAAGGGTGATACAACTTGGTGAGCGTCCAGAAAAAGTATTTAACGTAGGAACACCAGGTTTAGATAACATTTATTATTTAGACCTTTTAACAAGAGAAGAGTTTGAAAAGTCGATAGATTTTAAGTTAAACACTAATAATATTTTAATTACGTTTCACCCTGTAACTCTTGAAAATAATACAGCAGAAACACAGTTTTTAGACCTTTTGGCTGCCTTGGATCAATTAGAAAGCACAAATTTTATTTTTACAAAGCCTAATGCTGATACGGATGGAAGAATTATCATAAAACTTATTGATGATTACGTAGCCAAGAATCCAGAAAAGGCGTGCTCATTTATTTCGTTGGGTCAACTAAGATATTTATCTGCACTAAAATATATGGATGCGGTATTAGGAAACTCTTCCAGCGGTTTAACAGAAGCACCAAGTTTCGGAATACCAACCATTAATGTAGGAGATCGACAAAATGGAAGAATAAAAGCTGAAAGTGTTATTGATTGCAAACCAGATGTGAAAAGTATTAAGGAAGCATTAAAAAAATCACTTTCTAAGGAATTTAAGGATATAGCCGCAAAAACTGTAAACCCTTATGGAGAAGGAGGAGCATCAAAAAAAATTGTTGAGAAATTAAAAGAAGTAGATTTGCAAAATATTCTTAAAAAATCATTTTATGATATTGACTTTAAAATGGAATAGATGAAAATATTTTTTATAGGAACCGTAGAATTTTCTAAAATAACATTAGAAAAGTTAATTGAATTAAGAGCTGATATAGTTGGTGTAGCTACAAGATCAGAATCAAAGTTTAATGCCGATTTTGCAGATTTGATTTCGGTCTGTAAGGAGCATAACATAAATTATAGAACTATAAAAAATGTAAATTCTCCCGAGGCACTTTCATGGATTAGAAGTTTGGGGCCAGATATCATATTTTGTTTTGGTTGGTCTAATCTATTAAAAAGAGATTTACTAAATCTAGCCCCTATGGGCGTGGTAGGTTATCACCCAGCAGAATTGCCAATGAATAGAGGTAGACATCCTATTATCTGGGCATTAGTATTAGGCTTACAGCAAACGGCATCAACATTCTTTTTTATGGAAGAAGGGGCCGATGATGGAGATATATTGTCTCAAAAAAGGGTTTCAATAGATATAACTGATGATGCTCAGTCACTATATGATAAGTTAACTGCAACAGCATTAAATCAAATAGAAGAATTTCATACTAAATTAGAGGCTAACACCTATGAAAGAATAAAACAAGATCATTCTAAGGCTAATTTATGGAGAAAAAGAGGGAGATCAGATGGCATGATTGATTTTAGAATGTCCAGTGAGGCTATTTATAATTTAGTGCGAGGACTTACTAAACCATATGTAGGTGCGCACATCGAAATAGGTGATGAAGAAACCAAGGTGTGGAAGACTGAGATAGGTGACGGATATAAGAAAAACATAGAACCCGGAAAGGTTTTAAAAGTAGACAATCAGAAAATTTTGGTAAAAACAGGCGACGGAACAATTTGGCTTACAAAACATGATTTTGCTCAATTACCCGAATTAAATTCATATTTATAAAAAATGAAGAAAGTTATCGTTGTTTCTGCTCATCCAGATGATGAAATTTTAGGGTGTGGAGGAACATTATTAAAACATATCGAAAAAGGAGATCAGGTTGATTGGCTAATTACAACCAGTGTGTTTACATCTCAAGGATTTACAAAAGAAAGAGTGGATAGTAGGGAAGAAGAAATCCAAAAAGTAAAGGAAGAATTAGGTATAAATACCATTTATAGATTGGATTACCCAACCATGAGTCTTACCGATGAATCTTTGATAAAAATGATACCTAAGGTGAGTAAGATATTTAATGAAGCTGAACCGGAGATTATTTATCTGTTAAATCGCTCTGATGCACACTCTGATCATAACATTACTTTTAGATCTGTAATGGCATGCACTAAATCGTTTAGATATCCTTTTGTAAAAAGAGTATTGATGTATGAATGTATATCGGAAACTGAATTTGGACCTACATTGCCTGAAAACGTCTTTATGCCTACATATTTTGTTGATATAAGTAAGTATAGAGACAAAAAAAATGAACTGATGAAAATTTATAGTTCAGAACTGGGAGAACACCCATTCCCTAGAAGTTTAAGAAATATGGATGCCTTATCCACTTTTAGAGGAGCTACTATAGGTGTAGAGTTTGCGGAAGCATTTCAAGTCTTAAAATGGATTGATAAATAAGAAAGTTGTGAAATTTAATATTACAAGATTATATTGACAAACTCTATGAGAAATTATAAAGAACACTTACTATTAACAAAGAGCACGATTAAGCAAGCATTAGTAAGATTGGATAAACTAGCTGGAGATGCAATTTTATTTGTAGTAGATGAAGATGAAACACTTATTGGATCTTTGACAGATGGAGATGTGCGTAGAGGTCTTTTAAAAGGTGTAACTATAGAGGATAAAGTAAATAGTATTATCCAGGAGAATCCTCGTTTTATTAAAAAGGGAGAAGAGAATATCCAGAAAATTATAGAATATAGAGAAGGTAATTTCAAAATACTTCCTGTTCTTAATAAAAAGAATAAAGTAGTCAATGTTATTAATTTTAGACAATTACGTTCTTATTTACCGATAGACGCAGTTATTATGGCTGGCGGAAAAGGGACAAGATTAAGACCACTAACCGAAACTACTCCTAAACCGCTGTTAAAAGTCGGAGATAAACCTATTATGGAACATAATTTAGATCGGTTGGCTCTTTATGGTATAGATGATTTTTGGGTATCGGTTAAATATCTAGGAGAACAAATAGAGGAGTATTTCGGGAACGGTAATTCTAAAAATACTAAAATCGATTATGTTTGGGAAGACGAACCTTTAGGAACTGTAGGCGCGGTGTCAAAAATTCAAAATTTTGAACATGATTATATTTTGATTACAAATTCTGATATTCTTACAAATTTAGATTATGAGAGCTTCTTTTTAGACTTTATTGATCAAGATGCGGATCTTTCTGTAGTTACAATACCATATCAGGTTAATATTCCATATGCAGTTTTAGAAACTAGTAATGGGCATGTCATCAGCTTTAAAGAAAAACCCACTTATACCTATTATTCTAACGGAGGAATATACTTGATGAAACGCTCAGTTTTAAAACATTTACCGCATAACACATTTTTTAATGCTACTGACCTAATGGAGAAACTGATTGAAGAAGATTCGAAAGTAATCTCCTATCCCTTGGCTGGATATTGGCTAGATGTTGGAAAACACGAAGATTTTGAAAAAGCACAACAGGATATTAAAAAAATCAAATTTTAGAAATGAATATTTTAATCACTATCTGCGCTAGAGGAGGGTCTAAAGGAATACCTGGCAAAAACATTAAGCACTTAAATGGAAAATATCTTATCGATTATTCTATAAAGCACGCTGAGAAATTTGCAAGTTTACATGATAATGTTGATATAACATTGTCAACAGATAGTCATGAAATTAAGGATGTGGCTTCAATATGTGGGCTAAATACAGAATATATAAGACCTGAATATTTAGGAGGAGATACAATTGGTAAAATGGACGTATTACATCATGTGTTGCAGTATGAGGAAAGCAATCGTCAAAAAAAGTATGATTTTCTTTTAGATCTTGATGTAACTTCACCATTAAGAACTATAGAAGATTTGGAGGAGGCTTTTATAACTATTATCAATAGAACTGATGCACTAAATATCTTTTCGGTTTCAAAACCAAATAAGAATCCCTATTATAATGTAGTCGAACTACAAGACGATGGTTATTGCAAATTAGTTAAATATAGCGATAGTAAATCCAGACAATCAGCACCAATTGTTTACGATATGAATGCTTCTTTCTATTTTTATCGTAGATCTTTTTTTGAACAAGGATTGAAATCTGCTATTACAGACAAAAGTTTATTATTTTTAATGGATCATATTTGCTTTGATTTAGATGAGCCGTTGGATTTCGAAATAATGGAGTTTTTGCTTTCACATAATAAATTAGACTTTGAAATATGAAAATTTTGATCATAGGATTAGGCTCTATTGCTCAAAAACATATTCGCGCTCTTAGAAAATTACGGCCTGATGCTGAGTTGTATGCATTGCGATCATTAAAAACGGCTCAAAAACAGGAAGGAATAAATGATGTTTATGATATCAACGAATTAGAAATAGGAATTATAGATTTTGCAATTATTTCGAACCCCACCTCTATACATCTCAAAACTATAAAAAGCCTTATTCCTTTCAATACTCCATTATTTATTGAAAAACCACTTTTTTCTGAAATAGGAAAGGACGCCGATCAAATTATTGAAGAAATTAATAACAAGGGAATTATAACCTATGTGGCTTGTAATCTTAGGTTTTTGGGCTGCTTACAGTTTATTAAAGAATATCTTAAAAACAAAAGAATTAACGAGGTCAATATATATTGTGGCTCCTATCTACCAGACTGGAGAGTCGGGAGAGATTATAAAACTACCTACAGTGCTAACAAAGAGTTGGGAGGGGGTGTACATATAGATTTGATTCATGAAATTGATTATGTGTATTGGATGTTTGGAAAACCCCAGAGAGTTTCTAAAGTGTTTTCGAATCATTCTTCTTTAGAAATAAGCGCATATGATTATGCCAATTATATATTAGGGTACGATAATTTTAACACTAGTGTTATTTTAAATTATTTTAGAAGAGACCCTAAAAGAACTTTAGAAATTGTTTTTGAAGACGAAACCATTTTAGTTGATATCTATAAAAATAAAGTTTATAAAAACAGTGATATTATTTTTGATTCAGAAAAAACTATAATGGACACGTATGAATATCAATTACAATTCTTTATGGATCATGTCCTTGCTACAAAAAAACAATTCAATACAGTAAATGAAGCTTATGAAATATTAAAAATATGTTTGGAGGAAGATTAAAAGAAAAAATAATTATTGTTACTGGAGGTAGTGGTTTAATAGGCAAGCCTGTTTTAGAACATTTAAAAAATAATGAAGCAATCGTTATTAACGCAGATATCAATGTGATAACAAATGAAAAAACTGATGATTATGCATGCGATATTACTTCTGAAACATCAATTTTAGAACTTATAGATACTGTAATTAAAAAATATGGTAGAATTGATGGTTTGGTTAATAATGCATATCCAAGAACCAAAGATTGGGGTAATAGGTTTGAAGAAGTATCCCTGGACTCCTGGAGACAAAATGTAGATATGCAAATGAATAGTGTGTTTTTTATTTGCCAGGCAGTTTTAAAGGTAATGAAAAAACAGAAATCAGGATCTATAGTCAATATATCTTCAATTTATGGTGTAGTGGGTAATGATTTTACTATTTACGAAGGATACGGAGGCACTTCTCCTGCGGCTTATTCAGCTATAAAAGGGGGAATTGTTAATTTTACTAGGTATTTGGCTTCCTATTATGGGAAGCATAATGTAAGAGTAAACTGTGTATCCCCAGGAGGTATCAAAGACAATCAACATCCATCTTTTATAGAAAGATACGAAAACAAGTCTCCGTTAAAACGTATGGGTCAGCCAGATGAGATAGCTCCAGCAATTACTTTTTTACTATCAGAAGAAGCTTCATTTATAACAGGCCATAATTTGATGGTCGATGGGGGCTGGACTGCAATTTAGGTATATGTAGTTTTAATTCTAAAAAAAGATGTTATATGGAGTAACATTTTTAGTCTTAATGACACAAACTAGTATAATTTAAAATCAAAGAAATGAAAAATTTATTATATTTTGGCAATAACACTTTTTTTAGGTTATACAGAAGATAATATTATTGATTGTCCGGCAAACATAAATATCGGGGTGGAGGCGATAGGAAGAGATTTTGTAGTGCTAAAATGGGTTGATACGCAAGGTTTTGAATCCAATTATGAATATGGAGAAGAAGGTTTTGTAAATGGACAACTATAGTTACTCAACCAGGAATCGGTGAATATAAATTACCTATATCTTCATTAGAGAGTGGAAAAGTTTATGAATTTACAGTGAGAGCTTTATGTAATAATAATAGTTTTGGTAACTATTCAGAAAAAATATCGGTAATTATACCCTAATAGAATATAATCTAGAAATCAAAATATTATGAAAATAAAGTTAAGTATTTGTTTTTCACTTATCCTGATGATCAGCATATTTCTTTTTAATGGTTGCAAAGAAATAGATAAAGAAGAAAAACGAGAAAAAGAAGTTGTAAAACCTAAACTATCACCTTATGTAAAGCTATTAGAAAAAACCCCAATTTATAATGATAGTATTTATAGTATTTATATTACTTCTATAAATAATAAAGATAAAATTTATTATGTAAAAAAAGGAGAATTGAGTGAAGTTCAGAAAAATAGTAAATTTTTCCTACATGTTTACCCGGTTGACAAGAGTTTACTAAAAGAAAAGACTAGTAATTTAGCTTTTGATTTTAAGAACAATGCAGTAAAATTTATGTTCAATAATGAAGTTTACTATGTTTCACAAACTGATGTGCCAGATTTATATATTGATAAAATAAATACTGGTCAATATGGGTATAATGGAGATCCAGCAATTAATTGGAGAATTAAATCAATATTAAGGTCGAAAAAAATACTTCCCATAATTAAACAAAATGGCGATCGCATATATTTATTAGATTATGATTTTTAAGTTTAATTTTTTTAGATGATTCAAATAATAAATAAAATAAGATTTGATATTAAAGCTGATAGATTAGGACCAGACTGTCCTTTTACACATTGGAAACTATATTTTAAAAGCAAGATGATTAAATTATGTAAGAATAAATTTGATTATTTTGGAAATGGTGCTGAATTTAGAGCTGGAGCATATGCAATTACTTGTTCTAAAATTAGTATAGGAGACAAAGTTGTTATTCGACCTGGAACAATGTTATTTGCTGACCCGCGTAAAAGTGATCAAGGTAAGATCACTATCGAAAATGGCGTTTTAATTGGTTCAGATGTTCATATTTATGTAGCAAATCATCGTTACGGTAAAGAAAATACACCTGTCATTGAGCAGGGACATTTTGAAGCTCAAAGTGTAACACTTAAAAGAGGTTGTTGGGTGGGTGCAAAAAGTATAATTCTTCCCGGAGTTACTATAGGAGAAAATTCAATAATTGGAGCAGGAAGTATTGTAACCAAAAATATTCCTTCTAATGTTATAGCAATTGGAAGTCCAGCCAAAGTTATTAAAAATACATATTCTGGTGAATAAGAGTTTAGAAAGTATATTAACTCGTTTGATTTCAATTGCAACGAAGTTTATATTAGTGACCTTTTTAGCAAAAACACTTACGTTATCAGAGTACGGAATTTACCAATTGGTTACATATTTTACACTTATCTCTGTATATGTTTTTGGAATGGAATACTATATGTATGGAAATCGAGAGGTTGCAAAAGGTGAAAATAATCTCGAAAAAATTAGTACCCATGTTAATTTTTTTATGACTTTATTACCCATAACTTTTTCTGTTCAATTTATTGGGCTTTTTATTTTATTACCACATGAAATATTAAATCCATTGAATATTTTGATTATTCTTTTTATTAATTTCTGTGATTATTTTAATCAAGAAGTCTATCGATATTTGATTATGATTCAAAGAATTGGAAAGGCAAACCTTTTGTTGGTCATAAAGTCGTTGACCCTTATGCTACTTATTGTTTTTTATTATTTATCTACAGGTACTTTAACAATCGAGATTACTTTACTATTAATGTTTGTTTCCTATTTTATTTTATTAATTTCTACATCTTTTCTTTTTTACAAGTTTATTCTTTTAAAAAGAAAGATTAAGATAGTCCGATTGTCTAGAAATAATTTTAAAGAGATTTTTCGTTTTTTAAAACCTTTTATTGGTTTGATGATTTGTACAAAAGGACTTGAGTTTTTTGATAAGTTTGCTATAGAATACTATTTAGGGACCACAGAAGTAGGAATTTATGGATTTTTATTTTCTATCGCATCACTAATACATGTTTTTGTCGTTAGCGGTTTTTATATAGTATATCTGCCGGAATTAGTTAAATTACACGAGAATAAAAATAAAGTACTGCTAAACAAGATGTATAAATTTAGTTTATTAACTTTTGTATCTTCAATAATTCTTTCAATTGGAGAAGTCCTTTCAATAGGTATTATATTAAATATAATTAATAAAAACGATATTGTAGATAATTTGAATGTTTTATACATTTTGTTGGGTGCTTTCTTTTTTCTTAATCTAACACTGATTCCTAGACTTGTGCTTTATGTTTCAGGTGAGGATAATTTATTGATGGTTGTTACAGCTGCAACTTTTGTTTTGAATGTCATATTAAATTTGATATTAATAAGGTTCTTTTCAATAGAAGGTGCAGCAGTTGCATTATTATTAACTTATTTTGTTGGTTTTCTAATTATTACATTTAAAGGAAATAAAGTTTGGAGTCAAATAAAAACAGAGTTTTTATAGTAATAGAAGAACATATGCAAGAGCGATATACTCATTTAATTAATAAGTATGGGTATAAGAATTTTTGTTTAAAGGATTTTCAAGGCTTGAATCTTGGGGCTTCTTTTTCTCATGTTTTTAAAAGAATATACTATAGAGAAATTCTAAATAAAGAGTACAATAAGCTTAGATTTTGGATTGAGAAGGTAAATACGGAAGTTAATATCGAAGTTGTGTACTTATCTAATTCAGAGGGTTATATTGCTCACAATATTGCGAGAAGATTGAGATATGATTTCCCAGAGATAACTTTAATAGCTTTACAACATGGTATTTTTGATATGTCTAGAATTCCTAAAAGATTTTCTAGGCTATTAATAAATAAATTTTGTTGGTTCTTTTTTAAAATTTGCCCACTAGGGGTTGGCTTTGGAG
The DNA here is from genome assembly GCF_947492115.1 of uncultured Aquimarina sp. Lineage (NCBI taxonomy): Bacteria > Pseudomonadati > Bacteroidota > Flavobacteriia > Flavobacteriales > Flavobacteriaceae > Aquimarina > uncultured Aquimarina sp. The sequence goes on along the minus strand of NZ_CANLMM010000007.1, from coordinate 161,180 downwards.
GTAAAATAGTGGATCAATATATAGTATATAACGAAGCTTATAAAGATTTTTTGATGACTGAATATAAATGGAAGGATCACGAAGTCAAAGTTGATTTAAGCTTTCTTAAGTCAGAATTATTTGAAAAAAAAGTAACTTCAAAGAAGGAAGATGATACCGCTATTTTTCTTTTACAGTGCCTCGCAAAAGCAAAATTGTGTAGCGCTGAACAAGAGCATTACTTGAACACTAAAACTCTTACTTACTTATCGAAAAAATACACAAAAGTTTTAATTAAAGAACACCCTGCAGCTACCGAAAATCATAGAGTAGAACTTATGCAAAATTGTGAATATATTGATAATCTAATTGAAGGTTTTAACAGAAGTTCCTTTGCATATAGCTATTCATCTACGGCGTTGTTGGATGCAGAAATTTTTGACATAGAGACATTTGCAATTAAGTCTGAAAAACTGAAATGGAGTAAGGATATATATAAATTATTTAAGAACACTATAAATTTTGAAAACGAAATCGATATCTAGAGTATTAACATCAATAATGATGTTAAGCATTCCGTTGAATTTCATCGTGTTAAATGGGGTCGGTAATTTATATATATCCACGACTCTATTATTTATAAACTTTTTTCTTTTATTATTTTTGACTGATGCAAATATCCTAAAAAAACCAAATACACTTCTAGCCCTTGGGTTTGGCTTATTCTTTATTTTTACCACTATAGTTAATATTTTTTTTGATAATCAGGAAATTATTAAAATGCAGTCAGTATACATTATATTGTACCTTCAAAATATACTGGCGTTTATAATATTCTATTATTTTTTTGACAGAATAAGTTTGGACTTCTTTTTAAAGTTGTTCTTGTTAATAATTGTTTTATCTGTATTCCGAATATTTATAGAAGAACCTAATCATATTTTTAGTTTTAGCACAATAAAAGGAGAAAGGATAGAAGCTTATTTTATTAGTGGAGTTAATAATTTTGCAATATTCATTGGAGTTGCCTTAATAATAAGTTTTTTTTATATAAAGAAAAGATTTCTGAAATTAATCCTATGTCTATTTTGGCTATTAGTTATTACCCTTACATTGTCAAGAGGAGCACTTTTGGGTGTGATAGTTACGTTATTTGCAGTAGCTTTCTACGATACAGACCGAAAGACTTTAAAGGCGTTAACAAAGTTTACTATATTTCTTTTGTTAGTTGGTGTCTTTGCCATATTTTATTTTGATAAAGTTGAAGTTCTTGTTGAACAATTTAACGATAGGTTTTTAAGCTTTTTTACAGGAGAAAAAAGTATTGAAACTTTTTCTTCGGGTCGAATTGATGTTTGGGGAAATATGATTGAGCGTATAGGAAATTCTAATTTTTCACAAATTCTATTCGGACATGGTGTAGGGAGTATTAATTTTGTCATATTAGGGGAATTAGATTTTGAATCTTCTCATAATGTATTTATTGATTTGGCATATCGGAATGGAATTATAGTATGCATATTGTATCTCATGATGGTAGTGCATTTATTTTGGCTTTTTATTAAAAACAGGAACAGGAATAAATTAACCTTGTTTGGCATTTTTTTCTTTATACATTTGGAACTAATGGTAAACCCAATGTTATTTGCCGCTCAAACGGGTTGGATTTATGCAATGATGCTTGTAATGTTTATTAAACAGAATAAATTAACAAGTGAATAAATGAAATAATGATCAATTAAAATGGATTTAATAGTAATAAAGGAAGGTTAATGGTTGTAAGATTAAATTTAAAGAAAACATACTATACCCGTTATTTTTTACCACTTGTATTAGGTTTAATTCCTATAGTTGCTGTTTTTGTTGGTGAAAATATTGTTCCATTATTTATAATACTTTCTGGGATATTATTCCTTTTTGAAAAGAGTAAAAAAGAGAATGTTCATAAGACAAAAAGTCTTTTATTACCTTACTTGATCTATATACTAGTTTATATATTTTATACAATAATATCGAGTGATATCTCTTTAGCACTAAAACAAATTGAAAGACAGATAGCAATTATGTTAATTCCTATTATTATCTTCTTTTCTTCGTGGAATATTAGAAGAATAAATTTTTTTTTAGAAACTTATTTGATTGCTCTTATATTGGTTTGTGTTTTCTCATTAATTAAATTATCTCATTTTTATTTTATTTGGTCTGATTGGGTGGAGATATCAAAGCCTAGTTATTTTCAATATAAATTCCCACATTTGTTAAATGCACACCCAACATATTGGTCATATCTTTTAATATTTGGTAATGCCATTTTGCTAAGTAATTCTTATTTTAAAATTGAGGTTAACAAGTATTTTTCGATATTCACCATAATTTTGTTTAATTGTATTTTATTATTGTTGTCAGCAAGAACACCGTTGTTGATTAATTTATTAGTTCATATTTTCGCGTTGGTTATTTATTTCCATCGTTTTAGGAATCAAACAAATCTTAAAATTAAGATCTTTTTCATTGTTATTGGTAGTGGATTAGGTCTTTTACTTTTCATTAATAATTCCTCTTTTTTTGTTACAAAAGTCCAGTCTATATCAGAAGATGAAAGGTTTTTTCTTTGGCCAAAAGCAATGGAAGAAATAAAAAATAATTACTTTATTTGGGGAGAAGGTGTTGGACAAGGTAATGAAGTGTTAAAACTCTATTTAGAAAAAATCGAGGATACTAGGATAAATTACAAGCAACATGATCTTCATAATCAATTTCTGAAAAATTATTTGGATATGGGAATTTTAGGTTTTTTATCATTGCTTTTTTTAATAGTATATCCAATTTTTAATATAAAAAAATATTTCGAATTTAATTATTTATTAGTATACTCTCATTGTTTAATTTTTCTCGTGGGAACTAATACTGAGTCTGTTTTGTATGTTTTAAAAGGGATTATTTTATTTGCTGTATTTTCTCCTTTTGTGATTCTTATATCTAGAAGTGAAGAGTACTTACTTAATAGTTAGTCCAATTTTCTAGTAGAATTTCTTTCTATTTGTCCACGAATTCCTGCAGATAAAAATGAAGGTTTTTCATATTGTGGATAGTGACCGGATTCTTTTAAAGTACCATATATGGAATTTGGAATAATTTCATGATATTTCTTCGCATCTTCCACAGGTAATAACTTATCCTGTGGACTGTGTAATATCAACACTGGAGTCCTTAATGAGGAAAGTATGGATTTAGGTAAAATAAAAATATTTTTTATTATATTTTTTCGTGTTAGAAATTCTAAATCCTTTCGAAGTTGTTTTTGTAGTCTATTAGTAATCGGCCAAGAAAATTTTGGGCGCTTATAGAACACTAAATCTAAACAGGAAATTATGTTTAAGTTTTCACCTATTTCTTCTAGGAATTTATTAAAAAACGGATTAGATGAATCGTTTATAAAAGGTGTATTTACTATTGTTAAGGACTTAACCTGTTTAGGATATAATGATGAAAAATAGATGCCAAATAATCCTCCAGTTGATATACCACAAATGTGATATTTATCTAATTTTAACTGATCAAATAAATCTTTGAGATAATAGATTTGATTTTGTATGCGATAATCTAAAGTTTCATCTTTAATGTTATCACCATGACCTGGAAGATCTGGGATTATAATGTGATAGTCTTTGGATAAATATTTTACCATTTTCAAAAATCCTTCTTTTCGATCAGCCAATCCGTGTAATAAAATTAAAGTGTCTTTTTTAGATGCTGAAATGCTAGAATAAAATGTAATGTTATATCCCTTTATAGTCTTTTGTCCTTTTATAAGATTTGATGCCATAGCCCTTTGCTGTGAAGCAATTTTGAACGTGGTATCGGGAAAGAAAAAATATAAAATAGTTCCAACACTTATTGAAACACTCAAAAGGAATATAAGTACTTTAGGTAATGATTTCATATAGTTAATAAATGCATTTTTGTGACATGTATTTTACAAAAGCTATTTTCAAAAGATTTAAAACATATAGCTAATTAATAAAAACTTTATTAATTATGATCAAAGAATGTTCAATTAAAATATATTTGCATATAAAAGTTTTTCATGAGTGCAGTTGCAATTATCTTTGGAGGTTCTGGTTACATAGGAACTCATTTGCTTCGCGAATTAATAAAACAAAACAAATTTGGCAGATATATTGTTGCGGATATTAAGAAGTTAAAAGGCTTTGATAAAGAAATAGATGCGAAACTTGTAGAATTTCGTCATATTGATGTGAGGGATAATGTAGATGTTGAGTTTTTAGGGATAAATAAAGATCAAAGTTGGATCTTCAATTTCGCAGCTGTGCATAGAGAACCTGGGCACGAATTTCAAGAATATTTCGACACGAATATCCCAGGTGCGGAAAATATAAATAGATTTGCGCGAGAAACAGGTATAAAAAACATTTTCTTTACCAGTAGTATAGCCCCTTATGGTAAATCCTTAGATCAAAGAATAGAATCATCTCCATTATATCCTGAAACAGCTTACGGAATTTCAAAAGGATTTGCAGAGAAAATACATAAAGAATGGCTAGCAGAAGATGATTCACGAAGATTGATCATTGTTAGACCTAGTGTTATCTTTGGCCCAAAAGATCCAGGCAACGTGTTTAGAATGATAAAAGCACTTAAAAAAGGAACTTTTGTATTACCAAATGGAGGAAAGGTGATTAAGGCATATGGTTATGTATATGGATTGATAGAAAGTATGATATTTACCATTCAAAAAAATGAAAAATTCATTGTTTATAATTACGCAGAAAACCCTGTGGTACCATTAAATGAAATGGTTACTATTGCAAAAGAAGAACTAAAGATCAAAAAACCAACAATTAAATTATCAGTTGGTATTTTGACTATAATTGCTTTTTTTGTGCAAATATTATTTAAGTTAATAGGGAAAAAATCGGATATTCATCCTGTTAGAGTTAGAAAAGCAGGATTTCCAACAAACATTAAACCACAATATTTAATTGATAATGGTTTTAAATTTAAGTATGATTTTAAAAATGCCATAAAGCATTGGAAATCCATGTCACCTGAAGATTTTAAATAATGAAAGTAGCAATAGTACATGAATGGATAACTGTTATTGCAGGATCCGAAAGTTGTTTTAAAGTATTTACAGAGATTTATCCAGATGCGGATATTTTTGTCTTGGTTTCTGATGAAAACAGCGTTAAAAAATTAGGGATAAATCCTGATAGAGTAACTAATTCGTTTATTCAAAAATTACCAAAAGCCAAAACTAAATGGAAGAATTATCTTCCGTTATTTCCATATGCAGTAGAACAATTTGATTTATCAGAGTATGATTTAATTATCTCTTCTTCACACGCAGTTGCTAAAGGAGTTATAACCAATGCAAACCAAACGCATATTTGTTATATATATTCTCCTATAAGGTATGCTTGGGACCTGTATCATCAATATCTTAAAGAAGCAAATCTTACCAAAGGAATCAAAGCGTTTTTTGCTAAATCAGTTTTACACTATATTAGAAGATGGGATTTAGGAACAGCTAATAGAGTAGATGCCTTTATCCCAATTTCAAAATATATTGAAAAAAGAGTATGGAGAACTTATCGTAGACAATCTTATAAGGTTATATATCCACCTGTAAATGTAGATGAGTTTAAGCTAAAAAAAGAAAAGGAAGACTTCTATCTTACAGCGTCTAGAATTGTTCCTTATAAAAAAATAGATCTTATTGTTGAAGCGTTTGCCAAGATTCCCGAGAAAAAGTTGGTTGTAATAGGGGATGGACCAGAATTTAAAAAAGTAAAAGAGAAAGCAGGGGATAATGTTTCAATACTTGGTTATCAAGAGTTTGAAGTTCTAAAAGATCATATGCAAAGAGCCAAAGCATTTATTTTTGCGGCTGAAGAAGATTTTGGGATTATACCAGTAGAGGCTCAAGCCTGTGGTACACCAGTATTAGCTTTTGGTAAAGGAGGCTCATTAGAAACAATAAAGGGAAAGTTTATAGATCAAGAGTTAACAAGTGAAGATACCGGAGTCTATTTCAAAAGTCAAACTGTAGACTCTGTAGTAGATGCTTTGAATTTTTTAGAAGAAAATTATGATGTTTTTGACCCTATAAATATAAGGGATTTTGCCCTTAAATTTGATAAAACATTGTTTAGAAAAAATATTGAAGAAACATTTAATCAAATCATTAAAGAAAGAAGGGAATGAAAAAAGCATTAATTACAGGAATAACTGGACAAGATGCGGCGTATTTAGCAGAGCTTTTATTAAATAAAGATTATGTAGTATATGGAACATATAGAAGGACTAGTTCTACCAATTTTTGGAGAATTGAAGAATTGGGAATAGATAATCATCCAAATCTTCATTTAATCGAGTATGATTTGATAGATTTATCAAGTGCCTATAGAATTATAGCAGATGTAGAACCAGATGAAATTTATAACCTTGCTGCTCAGAGTTTTGTGGGAGTTTCGTTTACGCAGCCAATTGCTACTGCTAACATAACTGGCATCGGAGCAATGAATTTACTGGAAGCTATAAGAACAATTAATCCAAAGATCAAGTTTTATCAGGCTTCAACTTCCGAAATGTTTGGTAAAGTACATGCTATTCCACAAAACGAAGAAACACCTTTTCACCCAAGGAGTCCATATGGAGTAGCAAAAGTTTTTGCTCATTGGGCTACTTTAAATTATAAAGAATCTTATAATTTATTTGCTACTAGCGGAATATTGTTCAACCACGAGTCTCCATTAAGAGGAAAAGAATTTGTAACAAGAAAAATAACAGATTCTGTAGCCAAAATACATTTGAATATGCAGGATGTACTGGAACTTGGAAATCTTAATGCAAAAAGAGATTGGGGATATGCTAAAGAATATGTAGATGGAATGTATAGAATGTTGCAGGCACCAGAAGCAGACACTTATGTATTAGCGACTAATCAAACCCAAACTGTTAGAGACTTTGTAACTTTAGCTTTTAATACAGTGGATATAGATATTGAGTGGACTGGTAAAGAAGAAAATGAAAAAGGGATTGATATAAAAACTGGAAAAACCTTAATAAGAGTAAACCCACAGTTTTACAGACCGGCAGAAGTAGATTTGTTAATTGGAGATGCTTCTAAAGCTGAGAAAAATTTAGGATGGAAACCTAAAACTACACTCGAAGAACTTGCGAAAATGATGGTTGAAAGTGATATCAAAAGAAATAAAGATGGAGGGTCTTTCTAATAACAGAATTTTAATTACTGGAATAACAGGTTTTACTGGTAAACATTTAGAAGAGTTTTATAAAAAAAATGGCTATGATGTATATGGTACTACTTTTTCCAAAAGTAATGATTCAAATCATTTTTTTTGTGATATAACAAAGAAAGAAGAAATAAACGCTGTAATTACAGATGTAAGACCTGATTATATTATTCACACAGCAGCTATATCTTTTGTCGCTGGTGAGAATCAGAATGAAATGTATAAAGTAAACGTTTTTGGAACTCTAAATCTTCTAGAGTCAGTACTAGAAGCTAAAATTTTTCCTAAAAAAATAATTATAGCAAGTAGTGCAGCTGTTTATGGAAGTATAGCTCCTATTCTTTCAGAAGATCTCTGTCCTAAACCAGTAAATCATTATGGAAATAGCAAATTAGCTATGGAAAATATGGTACAGAATTATTTTCATAGTCTTAACATAATTATTACAAGACCTTTTAATTATACCGGCGTGGGTCAGGCGGAAAATTTTTTGATCCCAAAGATTATTAGGCATTTTAAAAATAAGGCCAAGATTATTGAGTTAGGGAATATTAATGTATATAGAGAGTTTAATGACGTAAATTACTTGATAAAATGTTATCATCAATTGTTATTGTCAAAAGAATCATCAATTATTATAAATGTTTGCTCCTCCAAAACATATACCATACAAGAAATAATTAACTGTTTAGAGGAAATTACGAATCACAAAATCGAGGTAAAAATAAACGAAAAATATATTCGTAAAAATGAAATAGAAAGTTTAAGAGGTTCTACGAAAATGCTTAATGATTTCATTGTTAACAACACTTCCAGTGATTACAGTTTGAAAGAAACCTTAAAAAAGATGTATTTATCATAATTATTTTGATATGTAATTCTTAATAGGAATTGTATATCTCAAAAATCGAATCAAATAATATTATATTAGTTAATAAAATAATCTAATTACCTTATCAATTATTAAGATCTATATTTAATGAAATCGTCAAAAAAGGGCTTTTCTGTTTTTATAAAACCATTATTTTTATTAGTTGACATATTTATTCTTAACTTATTGATTCTGTTAATTGGAATTAATTCTAAACCACTATTTTTCTTCCATGTATATGTTTTAGTCTGTTGGGTTATTTTATCCTTTGCAACCGGTTTTTATGAAACAAAACGATTTTCTAAGGTAATTCATACATTCGCTTCATTAATAAGACAATTCTTAATTTTTACTTTGGTACTTTATGCTTTTATAGGTTTTTTTAAACAGCCTGGAATAAGTAGATTGGATTTAGGAAAGTACTTTCTAATATCCTTTATTACAATCGCTTTTGTCAAATACCTTTTGTTGTTCTTGTTAAATAAGTATAGGAAAGTTTTAGGAGGTAATTTTAGAAACGTTGTTGTTATAGGAAATAATAAAAAAACCCATCAACTAATAGAGACTTTTGAACAAAGAAGTGATTTTGGCTATAAGTTTCAAAAGAAATTTTGTGTTAGGGATAAAGGTTTTAAACTCGATGATTGTTTTAATTACATTTTAGATAATCAAATAGATGAAATATATTGTTCTGTTGCAGAACTTACTAACAAACAATTAAGGCAAATAGTTGGTTTTACTGATAATAATTTAAAAGTATTAAAATTTATTCCAGATAACAAGGATATATTTACTAAGAAATTGAGTTTTGATTATTATGGATATGTTCCCGTGCTTTCCTTTCGTGAGATACCTTTGGATGATCCAATCAATAAATTTGCAAAAAGAGGTTTTGATATTCTTTTGTCATTAGCAGTCTTAATCTTTATTCTATCATGGTTGACACCATTGATATTTTTATTAATTCAATTGGAGTCTAAAGGACCAGTCTTTTTTATGCAAAAAAGAAATGGATTGGATTATCGAGAATTTTATTGCTATAAGTATAGATCCATGAAACCAAGTACAAGTGGAAAGCAGACAACAAAAGGAGATGCTAGAGTAACAAGAATAGGAAAGTTTATAAGAAAGACTAGTATAGATGAATTACCACAGTTTATCAACGTCCTAAAAGGTGATATGTCAGTAGTTGGTCCAAGACCACATATGGTAAAACATAATGAGGACTTTTCCAGGAAAGTGGATAAATTTATGGTGCGTCATTTTGTAAAACCTGGAATTTCTGGTTTAGCTCAGGTAAGCGGTTTTAGAGGAGAAATAGAAACAGATAAAGATATCGTAAATCGAGTTAAATATGATATTTTTTATATTGAAAATTGGTCTTTATTATTGGATATAAAGATTATTTTTCTCACTGTGTTTAATGCTGTTAAAGGTGAAGAAAAAGCATATTAATAAAAATTTATATAAATCTGTGAATTAGTGTAAATAACAACCTATTAAGATAATCCTTAATTCTGGAGGTATTTATAAAAAGAATCTCAAATAAGTGTTTTTGTCTGAAAACATTTCTTTTACTAATATGTTTAAAAAGTTCTATTCTTTTTTTTTCAAAAAAATTAAAACATAGATTTCTTTCAATTTCATTAACTTTATTTTGAATATTAGTTTGGATAGTAACATCACTAATTTCTAATAAGAGTAGATAAAACATTTTTTTTAGAAACTGTTTATGTTTTTTGGTTTTAATAAGTACTAGCATTTTTTCTAGGTATAGAATAAAACCTGAAATTTGTCTTTCTTTTTTGTTTTGAGAAACACTCTCATTGTTGTTTTCTATTATATAAAAGGAATCTACTTTTGTAAATGGAAAATACCTATATTTAAAGTCTTTATTTAACAAAGCCCTGGCGTGTAGTTCTACATCTTGAAGTCTAGGAAAATTTTCGTCGAATCCTTTTATAGAAACCAGAAAGTCTCTACGCCATATAGGGCTCATAGTTTGCCAAGGATAACTTCCGCTTAAAAAACCTTTTAAGGGGTTGAAACTATATCGGGTAAACAACATGTGTCTTTTCCTTACAATTACTGTATTGAAGATACCCATATCAAGTTTGGTGTTTCGGAGCATTTTTTTAGATCTTTCCCTTATACAATTAGCAGATAAAGTATCATCGGCATCAAGAAAAATCACAAATTTTCCTGTAGAATAATTTAATCCCTCATTTCTACAAGAGTTAGCTCCTTTTTTTGAACTTTTACGCAGAAAAACTGAAAACCTAGTGTCATTTTTAATAAACTCTTTAACAACAGAAATAGTTTGATCGCTAGAATGATCATCGACGATGATACATTCCAAATTAGTATATGTTTGGTTTTTTACAGAATTAAGGGTTCTAAGGATTAAATTTTTGGAATTATACGAAGGAACTATTATGGACACCTTAGCCTCTTTATCAGAAATTTTACTATAAGAGTTCATATAATTTTATACTTGTTCAAATATACTATAGATTACTATATGATTTTCAATATTTTGAAAATGAGGTTTTCAATAAATATGATTTGTTTGTATAAAATAATGGGTGTTTTTACAAGGAAGTTGCGTATTTGTAAAATTTTGTCGCTATAATGGATACCGATTTAGATCCTTTATATTCCTGAGTATATAGAGAAATGCCTTTTTCTTTTAGTTTAGAAATTAGTAATGTAAAAGTTTCTTTTTCCCCTAATCTATTAGTGTCATCAAAAATAATAATGAATTCTTTTTTATCATTTAAATTGTGTACTAATGACAAAATATTATTTCGGGAATATCTTTTAGAACCAAAGGGTCCATCAATAATTATTAAGTCAAAACTTTGTTCTCTAGTTTCTTCTAAAAAATTTTGATAAACATTTGTAGTATGTCCATTAAACTTTTTTTCAACTAAATCTAATTGCATGAATGAAGTATTGATAGGAATATTATTATTTTCTTTAAACAAGGCAATCCAGTTAGGATCATGTTCTATAACTGTATGTTTGGTATCATTTAGAAAGTTAGTTAAACAAGTCATTATGAATTTTGAAGATTCCCCCAGACCTAATTCCAAAATACTTTTAGGCTTAAAATCATGTAGAATTCGATTTAGAATATAAAAAAAGGCATAATTACCGGCCCATCTTCCAATATTTAGGTTTAGGTTTTCTAGATATGTTCTTCCTCTAATACTATCATGGTACACATGCGCCCAGATTATTTCATCTGCTTTTTTTGATTGATCCAGGAATTTGCTGGCTAAGTATTTAATCACGATTTTGAAGTTTGCTAATTATGAAATAATAAGGGTTGAAAATTGAATTTGTAAAAATATAAAAAACCTTTCTTGATTTTTTAAAAAATAGTAGGCCAAAATATGAAATTAATGCATAGGAGAATAAAGAGGTGAACGCGGCACCTGAGATGCCTATATACGGGATTAAAACAATATTTAGTGCTACATTGGTAAGTCCTCCGAATATTTCTAGTAAGAATAATTTGTTGTACATTCCTTCTAATACGAACCACTTATTAACCAAACATCTTAATGAAATAAATATAATAGACCAAGCATGAATTTTTAATATCGGTAAAGAAGCTGTATAATCGTCACCCAATACAAATAGAATTAAATAATAAGATATGCTGTATAAAAATAAAGCAATGAAAAAAGAAGAATAGATAAAATAACTAGCAAATTTCTGAAACTCTATATAATGTTGTTTGATATTTTTATTTTTATTTTCAATAATTTTTGGAAATATAGCATTCGCTATGATCCAGGGAACGAAATAAATTGCCTCGGCAAACCTAACTGCACCAGAATAATAACCAAGCTCATTGTCGTTTAAAATTTCACCAATCATTATTTGATCAATTTTTAAATATATTATTCCCGCAATACTGGATAATAACAGCGGTAAACCATTTTTTAGCAAATCCTTTGTTATTGTTCGATCTATTTTAAAATTAAAAATATTTCTGCCAGATTTTTGATAAGAAATAACTAGAGCTATAGATCGCAATACGATTTCTAATACATATAGATAACATAACGTAACTAATGAAATACCAAGTTTAATTGATAAAATAATAATGAATGCATAAATAAGAAAGAAAATTATTTTTATGATTGAGACTACTTTATTTTCAACTTTAGCTTCGAACCAACATTCAATTACTGAAAATGATTGAAAGACTAGTCCTAAACAAACTATAAAAATTAGCTGACCCTTTATATCATCTTCGAAAAATAAAGGGTACGAACACCATATGAAAATTAAACAGAATAATCCGATTGAGAATTTTATAGCAAAGGCTGATCCTAGATAAAGGTCGTATTTTTGTTCCTCTTTTTGACAGAGGTATTTTACTAAAAGACTATGTATACCATAATTAGCTATAGTAAGTAAAATAACAAAAACCGCTAGAGAATAGTTATAAATACCAAAATTAGAAGGTCCTAAGTATTTAGCTATTTCCGAGAAAATAATAAAATTACCTATTAATCGAATTACTTTCTCTACTAATAAATATATAGCACTATTAGTAAATTTGTTTTTAAAAAAAGTATTTGCTTTATTAAAAATAGCTTTAATCATTGCTTAATTACTTTCCAAAAGTAAATGATATGTTTGAAATATTTTAAAATAGATTTTGCCTAATAAAGTAACAAATATATTCATATAGAAATCACCTGTACTTATTATGAAATTTATTTAGTGAAATATTTTCTTTCTAATTAAAATAACGTAATGAAAATGTAGTTATTTTTAAATCAAATGATACTTAATAAATGAAATTATTCTTATTATTGATCTATAATAAATGATTAGATTAAGTAAAATTGAAATTAAATTAGCTTATCAAGTAAAATTTAACACTAGATTAGGTAGATAATCATCTTTTTTAATTAAAATTTAATGGGTAACAAATAAATGATTCCTAATCTTCAGAAAATACTAATATATTTATTTGTTGCTGGCCTTTTTCTTATTCCTTTTAGTTCTGGTTTTCGATTAAATGTTTTGGGAGAATACAGAAATGATTCTAATTCTGTTTTTTTATTGTTTGGTGTATTTTTTTTAGGGATATATGCGTTAAAAAGTTCATTTAAATTTCCGCAGACGAATTTAACGTATCAATTTTTTTTGATTTTTATAGGATATTTATGTGTGGGATTGGTTATAAATTTCCCTGCAATTAGCGATAACTTTTTTAAACAAACTCCTGGGGTTACTAGATTTTTTAGACAATTTATTTCGTTAATAATCACTAGCGTATTGTTTTTTACATTTTTTTATAATGTAATTCATTTCGTAGGTAAGCATAAAATAATCACTTTAATTAGGGATACTTTTTTTGTTTCTTTAATTTTAGTGTCCACATATAGTTTCTTGGAAATTCTAATTCTTAGAGCTGGATTTACTCAACTAATTTCTGTTATAGCTTTATTCGACTATATTCCCTTCGTTAATCCTCGTTTAGATTATAACAATCATCGTTTAAGCTCTATTACTTATGAACCACCTGCTTTGGCAATGTACTTAATTACGGTTGCAGGCTGGATGTTTTCCTATGTTATAACGCAAAAAGGATTTAAACGATTTATACCTTCCTTTTTAGTTCTTTTTTTAGCGATTGCATCTGGATCTAGGACATCTTTAGTGGTAATTTTATTTCAACTAGTACTTTTTTTAGTTCAAATATTTCACTTAAAGAAGTATCATAATCTCATTATGAATGGTGTAAAAATAACTATAGCTTCGGTATTGATTTTGTCGGTAGTAAATTATAAGACTTTAGAAAAATTTGTGTCTCAAAAAGCAACTTCTTTAGATTTTACGAATGTTAAATATAATTATTCTAATCAATCACGTTTAGGGATACAGTATACATCTTTGTTAATTTATAAAGAAAACCCTGTTTTTGGCATAGGTTATGGACAACAGGCGTATCATGCAAAATATAAATATCCGTATTGGGCAGTAAAAGACAATTGGGAGTTTGATCAAAAATACCTTAATGAAAGAGTGAAATCTTTTCCTCCTGGATATAATTTGTATACAAGGATAATGGCAGAAACGGGAACAATTGGGTTATTACTATTTTTAGGTTTTGTATATTCTTTTTTTTATGAGGCTAGGGGACTTAGAAAAGATCCTAAAAATAAAGTAATTAGTACGATTATAACAGTTTCTTTAGGGGGATATGTTTTAAATTGGTTACAAATCGATTCATTTAGAATGTATGGTTTTTGGTTATGCTTAGCGTTACTTTGCTTTTTTTATAAGTTAAATGAAAAACATAAGATAAATGCCTTCTGAAATAGTTGTTTTGATTCCATATTTCGAAAATCGGTTAGGGTTAATTAGCGCAATTAATTCTATACAAGAATCATTTCCTGTAGATCTTATGATTGTTGATGACGGAAGTGCAAGAGAAGTATTGCCGATTGATGAAGTCCAAAAAACATATGGAGATCGTGGTAAAATTATGTATGATATACTTCCAGAAAATGGTGGTATAGAGATCGCTTTAAACACAGGATTAGAAAAAATTATCGAGCTAGATTATAAATACATAGGGAGATTAGATTGTGGTGATAGATTTCATAAAGACAAACTCAGAAAACAAATAACATATTTAGAAGTTAATAACGAAGTTAAATTGCTGGGTACATGGTCAAATATAATAGATGATCAAGAAAATTTTATATATATAGAAAGACATCCTGTTACTCATGAGGAGATAAAGAAAAAGATGTATTTAAATACTACATTTATTCATCCTTCTGTAATTTTCAGAACTTCTATTTTACATGAAATAGGGTTTTACCCCTTAACTTATCCAGCAGCAGAGGATTATGCTTTTTTTATGAGTATTGTAAAAAAATATAAAGCAGAGAATTATCCTGAGGTTTTGATGGATTATATAGTAGATCCAAACTCAATTTCATCCCTAAAAAGGAAAAAACAAGTAAAAAGTAGGATAAAAGTTATTTTGAGTAATTACTATATTGGTTGGTACTCTAATTATGGGTTATTTAGAAACATTTTATTACTGCTAGTATCCAGAACAGTTAGTAATAGGATAAAATCAATTATAAGAAAGTGAGACAGTCGTCGTTGGTTATTAAAGTATATTTAGGGCTATTCTGTGTTCTTTTGTTTTCGCTTCCTTTTAGCGATGTAGCAACATCGTTGCCGAATATAATTTTAGTTGCATTATCTATTTTATTTCCATTCTGCTTTAATGCAAGTAAAATAGAAGATTTCAAAAACCAAACTGTTTATACGTATTTAATATTAACGCTGTATCTTACTTTTAATTTTTTGGTGTTCGGCAATATTAAATCAGAAATATCCCAACATGGAAAATTTTTCCTTCCAATTGCCCTCTTTATTTTGTCTGTACCATTAAAGAAATACTCAAAAGAACTAAAAATTGCTTTGATACTAGGTGTCTTTTTGGCTGTCATTATTTCGTTAGGGTCTATTTTTATATTTATCCATAATTCAGGAAATTTTAATTTTAGTTCAGGAAAAGAAATTAATGAAGTTTTAATTCTTGAAAGAGTATATATTGCTTTTTTCTGTGTTTTAAGTTTTATACTTTCTCTAGACCTTCTACAATCTTATAAGAAACTAATATTGATTAATATTTCAGTTTTATTGGTATTTGTATTTATGATCGCCGCAAGAATTGCTTTAATCACTATCGTTTTAGTTGCTTTTCTGTATATAGTTAAAACATTGGATAGAAGAAGAATTCTAGTGATATTAAGTTTAGGAGTATTGTTGATTGCTGGTTTCTTTATGGTAAATAAGAATTTACAGAATCGTTTTTTTTATAAAAACCATAACAATTCGTTTATAGAAAGTTTGGCAATTTGGGAGCCTAGAATGGTTATTTGGCCTTGTGTTTATAATATAACTAAGAAAGACAGCTACAATTACATCAGTGGATTGGCATCGTTTGACTCACAAGAGAAGCAATTATTACAGTGCTATGAAAGAAGTATAAACCATGAAGAAAAGAGAAAGTGGTTTTTGTTTATAAAATACAATACACATAATCAATTTCTAGATTTTTTGTTAGTCTCAGGAGTTTTAGGCTTAATATTTTTTGTTTTAGTTTTTGGAATCACTTTGTGGAAAAACAAACGTGATTTTTTTTCAATTTCGTTAGTAATTGCGTTTGTTTTTCTAGGGTTAGTGGAAAATTATTTACATCGGCAAGTAGGAGTATATTGTTTTGGCATTTTTCTGATTTTGCTTTTGAAAAAGCAGAAGAAAATTATTTAAATTAAAGATTATGAATAAAATAAAAGTTGGTCATGTGTTAAATTCTATTGGAGGAGTAGATGTGTCCTTGCGACTAATTCTTGAAAACTTGAATGTTAAAACTTATGACAACTTTGTTATTCACGGTTATAAAGATACTTCTAAAATATACTTAGATGGTGATAAAAAAAAGGTAAAGGATTACAAGATTCCTATTTTAAGAGATATCAGTATCATTAATGATATTAGATCTATTGTTTACACGGTAAAAATTTTTAAACTTGAAAAGCCTGATATAGTTCATGCTCATAGTGCAAAAGGAGGACTAATCGCAAGAATTGCATCTATATTTTATAAAGTAACTATCTTACACACTCCGCAGGCATATTCTTATCTAAGCACAAGTAATAGTTTTAAGCGATGGATGATTTTATCAATCGAAAAATTTTTAAAAAACATAAACTCGGTTTTAGTGGCATCTTCCAATTCCGAATTGGAAAGAGGTCTACAAGAAGTAGGTTATAAAAAAAATAAGACAGAATTGTTTAGCAATTCTATACACCCTATTAGAAATCTAGAAAACGATGTTAAGTATTCAGTAAGTTGGCCAGATGATTATATATGTACTGTTGGTCGTCCATCATATCAAAAGAATATAGAAATGATGATTGAGGTTATCAAAGAATTAAGAAATGATATGCCTTCTATCCACCTGGTTTTGATGGGAGTTGGAGAGTATTATCCTAATTTGGATAAAGTAGAAAGATTGATCAAAGAATATAACCTAGAGAATAATATTACTCTTGTAAAATGGATAGAGAGGCAAGAGATTTTTAAAATAATTTCTAAATCTAAATTGTATATTTCTACAGCTAGATATGAAGGTTTGCCATATTCAATTATAGAGAGTTTAGCGTTATCAAAGGCATGTGTTGTTACTGATTGTGATGGAAACAGAGACTTAGTAATAGATGGGTATAATGGATATATAATTAAAAATAATGATATTGTTGAAATGTCAAAAAAGATTCACCTTTTGTATACAAATGAAAATTTGAGAAGTGAAATGGAACAGAGCTCTAAAGAATTGTTTCAAAAAGGATATAATTTACAAGAGAATATTGGCTTAATCGAAGAGATATACCAAAAATATGCACGTATTTAATCGTAATTAGATAATTCTATTTACTTTTATTCGTTTGAAGAATTAATAGCACGTTAATAGCTATATATATTATTCCATGAATAAAAATCGATATTCTAAATACATCCGCCCTATACTATACTGTGTTGATTTATTGATTATATATTTATTGTCATTTTTCCTTTTAACTAAGAGTATTAGAGATCTGGTTTTTTTTATCTTATTTTGGATATTGCTGTCATTTTTCCTTTCGTTTTATAAGGTGTATCGTTTTACCAAAATTATTGATATTATAGCTCTGTTATTTAAGCAAACAGTAATTTTAGTTTTGTTAATAACAAGTTATTTATACCTTTCTAAATCTGATATCCCTTGGATTAGTATTTTAAGCTTTTTTATTTGGCTTTTTGTTACATTAAATGTTTGGCGAATTTTTCTTTATGAAATTTTTAAAAAGTATAGAATAATTACAGGAAGTAATTACAGAAACGTCGTCGTAATAGGAGCAAATGAATCTACAAAAAAACTAACTAATTTTTTTAATACGATGCCAGGATATGGTTATCGATACAAAGGTTTTTTCACAAACCAAGAGATAAAAAATAAAATAGGTACTATTGAACAAAGTTTTGATTATATAATTAACAGGGAGATTGATGAAATCTATTGTTCATTAGATGAGTTAAATGATGAGATGGTAAAAAGGTACATTGACTTTTGTGATGTTCAAATGAAAAACTTGAAGTTTATTCCAGATACTAAAGAGATATTTTCAAAAAATTTACATCTCAATTACTATGATTTAGTTCCAATAATTTCATTAAGAGAAATTCCACTTGATGATCCAGTAAAAAGTTGGGTAAAAAGACTTTTTGACTTTGTTCTAGCTTTATTAGTAATGATTGGTGTTCTTTCTTGGTTGATTCCAGTTTTAGCAATCATTATTAAACTAGAAAGTAAAGGTCCAGTATTTTTTAAACAAAATAGGCCTGGAATAAAAGAAAAGGGTTTTTTTTGTTATAAGTTTAGATCAATGCATTTAAATTCAATTTCTGAAGATTCTGCTACCAGAAATGATCCTCGCACTACTAGAGTTGGAAAATTTATTAGAAGAACCAGTATAGATGAATTACCTCAGTTTATTAATGTATTGTTCGGAGATATGTCTGTTGTTGGTCCTAGACCACATTTATGGAAGCAAAATGAATTGTATGGTACAACAATTTCGAAATATATGGTTAGACATTTAGTAAAACCAGGGATAACTGGATTAGCTCAAGTGAAAGGTTATAGAGGAGGTATAGAAACTAAAGAAGATATTGTTAACAGAACGAAATATGATATATTTTATATAGAAAACTGGTCCATACTACTAGATATTTATATAATCGTACAAACAATTATCAATATTTTTCGAGGAGAGGAAAAAGCATATTAGAATTATTAAATAATATTTTATTTAAAAGGCTTGAAAAATCATTGGAAAACACGATTTTTGATCCTAATTTTATTCATACATGAAAATATCAGTAATAGGTACAGGTTATGTTGGTTTAGTAACGGGTACGTGTTTAGCAGAGACGGGTAATGAGGTAGTTTGTGTAGACATAGACGAAAACAAAGTAGAAAGGATGCGTAATGGCGAGGTTCCAATTTATGAACCTCACCTAGATGTACTTTTCGAGCGAAATATAAAGGCAAATAGATTGCAGTTTAGCATCTCACTTAAAGAAGGTATTGATCATGGAGATATCATCTTTTTAGCGTTACCTACACCAGAGGATGAAGATGGTTCTGCAGATTTATCTTATGTACTTGGAGTATCTAATGAGATAGGTAAGCTCATTTCAGAGTATAAGGTCATAGTGGATAAGAGTACGGTTCCAGTAGGTACAGCGGAGAAAGTTAGAGCAGCGATATTAGAAAATTCCAAGTGTGATTTTGATGTAGTATCCAATCCGGAGTTTTTAAGAGAGGGATTTGCAGTTGATGATTTTCTAAAGCCAGAACGGATAGTAGTAGGATCCTCTTCGGAGAGAGCTACGGATCTTATGAAGAAATTATATAAACCATATGTACGATCGGGGAATCCGATCATAGTTATGGATGAGAAGTCTGCAGAGCTTACAAAGTATGCTGCGAATTCATTTTTGGCAACTAAGATTACCTTCATGAACGAGATAGCTAATTATTGCGAAAAGGTAGGTGCAGATGTAGATAAAGTTCGTATAGGTATGGGTACTGATTCTAGGATCGGAAAGCGATTTTTATTTCCTGGTATTGGTTATGGAGGTTCTTGTTTTCCAAAAGATGTAAAGGCCTTGCATAAATCGGGGAAAGAGGATGGATATGATTTTAAGATTTTGGAGTCTGTTATTGATGTTAATCAAAAGCAGAAGTTGTCGTTACTTCCAAAGATTGAATCCTATTTTGATGGTGATTTAAAAGGGAAGACCTTTGCTATTTGGGGTCTTGCTTTTAAGCCAGAAACGGACGATATTCGAGAAGCCCCTTCATTAGATATTATATCAAGTTTATTGGATAGTGGTGCAAATGTAAGAGCCTTTGATCCAGAAGCTATGGATAATGTCGCTCGTAAATATGGAGATAAGATTACTTTTTCGAGATCTATGTATGATGCATTGGAAGGAGCGGATGTTTTAGTGATATGTACAGAGTGGAGTATATTTAGAACTCCGGATTTTGATAGGATAAAGAAGAGCTTACAATATCCTGTTATTTTTGATGGAAGAAATCTATATGATCTTATGGATATGGAAAAAGAAGAAATCACATACTTCTCGATTGGAAGAAGGGATGTAAAAGTTATATCATGAAAAAAATTTTAATAACAGGAGCAGCGGGTTTTTTAGGATCGCACCTTTGTGATCGATTTATAAAAGAAGGTTATCATGTGATTGCTATGGATAACCTAATAACTGGAGATCTAAAAAACATCGAGCATTTATTCAAACTTAAAAATTTCGAGTTTTATAATCATGATGTTTCAAAATTTGTTCATGTTCCTGGTGATTTAGATTATATCTTGCATTTTGCATCTCCTGCAAGCCCCATAGATTATCTTAAAATCCCTATACAAACACTAAAGGTTGGTTCATTAGGAACACACAATCTTTTAGGATTAGCTAAAGAAAAAAATGCTAGAATATTGATTGCTTCTACAAGCGAAGTGTATGGAGATCCACTGGTTCACCCTCAAACTGAAGATTATTATGGTAATGTAAATACCATTGGACCTCGTGGAGTGTATGATGAGGCTAAACGATTTCAGGAATCAATAACAATGGCATATCATACCTATCATAAAATAGAAACAAGAATCGTACGGATTTTTAATACGTATGGTCCTAGAATGAGATTGAATGACGGAAGAGTTGTTCCGGCTTTTATTGGGCAAGCATTGCGCGGAGAAGACTTAACAGTTTTCGGAGATGGCTCCCAAACTCGTTCTTTTTGCTATGTAGATGATTTGATAGAAGGGATTTATAGATTATTATTTAGCGATTATGTATTTCCTGTCAACATTGGTAATCCTAATGAAATTACCATAAAGGATTTTGCCGAAGAGATAATCAGACTAACGGGAACGGACCAAAAGGTGATATATAAACCGCTTCCAGTTAATGACCCTTTGCAAAGACAACCAGATATTTCAAGGGCAAAAGAGATTTTAGATTGGGAACCTAAAATTGATAGATCAGAAGGAATGAAACGTACACTGGGATATTTTAAAAGTCTTTCAGAAGAAGAGCTATATCGAAGTGAGCATAAGGATTTTTCATCTTATTCCTAATATACATGCACCACAAAAGAAGAGGATACTAATATTTAATAAGGCCAATTCTTCTTGTAATTGATCTAATCATCGTATTAACGTTTTCCTTCTTCTTTCTAAATGATATTGTGAATAACTATTATACCTGTTTTTGTCTTTTAAATAGATGAGGTGGATAATGATGAAGATATTGTGAATCGTATTAAGTACGACATATTTTATATAGAAAATTGGTCCTTATTACTGGATTCTAAAATAATTTTAGACATGATCGCTAATCTAATTAAAGGTCAGGAAAAGGCGTATTAAATAAGTATTAAAAATAGTTGTTATCATTTGATGAGATTGGAACAATGAGGTTTAGCAAAAAGATAATAGAGCTTTCAGAAATGTTTTATAAGCATGATGATGATATTGTACTTACAATTTTCTGGAACAGTCTTTATATAGCATTTTTGCTACTACCTTTAGGAATTAACCTTCCAACTCCTTTTTTTATAGTTTCAATCATACTTGGTGTTGTAAATATATTTAGGTCGAGAAGAAAGTTTGACTTAGATAATAAAATTGTATTACTTTTTCCATTGTACTTTATAGTCATGGTGCTAAGTTTGATTTATACAGATAATCTTTCATATGGATTAGACGTATTGCAAAGATCTGTCTCATTACTCTTATTTCCCTTGATTTTTCTTTTTGTAAAAGAGGATGCTTCCTCAGTCAGAAAATTATTTGATTTTTTACTTTTAGGGTTGATTATTTCTTTTTTTATCAATTTATCAATTGCTTTAAACAACTCCGCATCCATTATCAAAGAAGGCTTAATTGCTAAGGTATCTATAAAGGATCTTACGTCGTTTTTAGATGCAATATTGAACGGATGGAACTATTTGATAAAGAACGAGTTTTCTAAATTAATAAACCCCAGTTATCTCTCGCTATATATATTACTGGTATTGAGTTTTTATTTAAAAAAGAGTTTAGAAACGAGACTTAGAACAACGATCGTAGTAATATTATTTTTGTATCTTTTTCTACTAGCTTCCATAGCAGCTTATTTGATATTATTTATGATGTGTTTACTACTTATTTTTAATATTCCTGATAGAAGTAGAAAACATACTATGATCATCATGTTTTTTTTGGGAATAATGGTTTTTCTTAATAACCCTAGAGTATTTGATTTTTATGCAAAGGTTAAAAGTTTTGGTAATTCTATCGTACATTCTAATTCTACTTCCGAGAAAGCAAGGTTATTATCATGGGATGCGAGTTTTAAACTGATAAAAGAAGCACCTTTATTGGGGTATGGTATAGGAGATGCTAATGATGTTTTGATTAAAAAGTATAATGAGCTGAATTATACTTATAATTTAGAAAATAAGTACAATGCTCACAACCAATTTCTTCAAACATTTTTACAAACTGGAATCATTGGAGTCATGGTACTCTGTGGTATTTTTGCTGTCCTTGCGATTCGAATGAGAAGAAGTCGAAATGAGTTTTCCGTTTTTCTGATTCTTCTTATTTCATTAGTTTTTGAATCTATGCTGGTTCGGTTTAATGGAGTTGTATTTTTTTCGATTGTTATGCCATTATTACTTAAGAAGAGAAGTATTCTTAGTAGTAGGATCATCCGTAATAATTTGGTAGCGTCATAAATATTAAAATAGCTTTTAAAATAATTAGTAAGACAGTAGTTAATAAACTATTTTTGAGGCCTGTAAAAATTAGCCAAAACAATAACCCATAAACAATGAATATTTTAGTATTAGGATCTGGAGGTAGAGAACACACTTTTGCTTATAAAATTGCTCAGAGTAATTTATGTAAGAAGTTATTTGTAGCACCAGGTAATGCAGGAACTGCAGTTATCGCAACAAATGTATCAATTGCTGTAACTGATTTTAAAGCAATTAAAGACCTAGTATTGAAAGAGAACATAGAAATGGTTGTTGTAGGTCCAGAGGATCCATTAGTACAAGGGATAGCAGATTTTTTTGCGGAAGAAGATGATCTTAAAAACATTGCTCTTATAGGTCCTTCTAAAGAAGGAGCAAGATTAGAAGGAAGTAAGGAATATGCCAAGGAATTTTTATTTAGACATAATATTCCAACTGCGGCATATCAAAGCTTTACAGCGGATACCGTTAACGAAGGAAAACAATTCTTGGAAACACTACAACCTCCTTATGTTTTAAAAGCTGATGGGCTTGCGGCTGGAAAAGGAGTACTTATTCTTCAGGATATCGAGACAGCTAAAGCAGAGCTGGAAAACATGCTTACAAATAAGAAGTTTGGAGCAGCAAGCGAAAAAGTAGTCATAGAAGAGTTTCTTGATGGAATTGAGTTAAGCGTCTTTGTCTTAACGGATGGTAAAAACTATATCACGCTACCAACTGCAAAGGATTATAAGCGTATAGGAGAAGGAGATACTGGATTAAATACTGGAGGTATGGGAGCTATTTCTCCAGTTCCATTTGCAAATAGTTCTTTTATGAAAAAAATAGAGGAACAAATAGTTAAACCTACTGTAGATGGTCTTGCTAAAGAAGAAATAGATTATAAGGGATTCATATTCATAGGATTGATAAAGGTTGGTGATGATCCAAAGGTAATCGAGTACAATGTAAGAATGGGAGATCCAGAGACAGAAGTGGTTTTACCAAGAGTAAAAACTGATTTAGTTTCTCTTTTTAATCATGTGTCCAACCAGACATTAGACAAAATAGATGTTGAGATTGATCCAAGAAGCGCTACTACGGTGATGACAGTTTCCGGAGGATATCCAGAAGCATATGAAAAAGGAAAAGAAATTACAGGTATTGAGCAAATAAAAGATTCTATTGTTTTTCATGCCGGTACTACCATAGCGGATGATAAAGTAGTAACAAATGGAGGACGAGTAATAGCGATAACTTCATTTGATGATGATTTTAGAAAAGCTTTGGAAAAATCATATCAAAGTGTTGAAAAACTTAATTTCGAAAAAATGTACTATAGAAAAGATCTAGGATTCGATCTATAAAACAAGTAGAAGAAAATGCACAAAAAAAGCTCAATGTAAATAAACATTGAGCTTTTTTAGTTCGTATGTAAATAATTTAATCCAAAAATGAATGAGCTTTTGGGTCTCTATCTTCTTCATTGTTGTCATTAAATTTTTTCAATTCCTTCATCCAGTAAAGAAAAGCTACAAAACCGATTAGCATAAATAACCAGTTTATAATATTAGCTGCAGTCCAACTTTCTAATTCTAAAGCTCTAAGGGCGTCAAGAGGTGCAAAAAGTACATCTACAAATAAAGATTGTATAGCTTCAAAAAAATCTTTCATAATATGATCTTCATTTTCATTATAAAAAGCTAACAAAAAACTTTTTATAAATTAGTAATATTATAGTTAAAAACAATAATGTATTGTCTGACGCAAAAATATAAAAAATAGTAGTGTTATCAAGCTTTTTTAGTAAATCAAAACCGATAAATTTCATAATAGTAGGCTTATACATGTTTTTGCTATACGTAACAGCGTATTATAAAACAAATTTTAGTCTAGATTATATCAGTATTCTAATGTTCTTTGGTGGTAGTGTTGTCTATATTTTGGCAATGCTAGTATTAAACTTAGTTACTCAGAAAAACGATTTAACTCAAAAAAGTACAAACACCATATTGCTTTTTGCTTTTCTAACTGCGTTATTACCCAATTCGCTGATCAACCCTTATATTTTATTAGCTAATTTATTGGTAATTCTAGGTATTAGAAGTACACTTAGCCTTAGAAATGGGAAACATATAAAATCTAAAATTTTAGATGCTTCTCTCTTTATAAGTTTAGCATCTGTGGCCTATTTTTGGAGCATTGGTTTTATGATTTTTGTATTTTTAGGTATTTTGTTTTTTGAACCCAAAAATTATCGGAATTGGCTTATTCCTGGAATTTCTTTAATAGCTACTTATGTGCTTTCTAATTGCTTTACTTTATTAGTTTATGACAATGTTTTTACGATTTTCGATTATGTAGATCCAATATCATTTTCCTTTAGCAATTATGTCAATCAACAAAGCGTTTTTTCTGTAGGAGTTATTACTATATGTGCCTTGTTTTTCTTTACCATATATTTTTTAAGGTTTAACCGAAAGTCGACAAAACTGAAACCCATTTTAAGATTAATTATATCACAATGGATAATCGCTTTGGCAATCATAGCAATCGCTCCAAATAAAAACACTTCAGAAATAGTATTCGTGACAGCTCCATTGGCAATTATTGGTACTACTTATCTGGAGATGGATCAAGGTAAACTTGTAAAAGAAATTAATATTTGGATATTTCTTCTGTTGCCATTTGTTATCCTATTGTTTTGAGTGATGCTTATTAAATGTTCGCTCAATATATTCTGCACCTATCATAAAGTTTACAAAAGTATAATGTTTTAAATCTTTACTATTCAAGAGTTTATCTTGGAGAATGTTGCTAAATTTCAAGACAGTAATGTGCTGACTTAAAAGATCGGAGTAGATATTTTAAATCGATATCCAACATTTAATTTAGGCAATATGGATCAAATTGCCATATTTTAAATACTATTGCAAAATATGATACCTTTGTGCCCGTTGGAAAAACAGGTTTGTGATCATATCCAAGATCCAACTATTGTAAAAAAGGAAAGTAATAGCAGTTTATGGATAGCTAATTAAAAATGCTAAATTCGACTATATTTTCCTTAGTTATAATAATCAAGGGTTATTGATGGTGGCACCGAAAAATAAGACAAATAATGAAGCGTTATGGGGAATGTGATTTAATAATAACGAAAACAGAAATCATAAGGCCTCAGCGACTAATGAATATTTACATATCTTAGAAAAATAGAACAGCATGTTTACAGATAAAGCAAATAAGATTTTTAAAGAAGTTATAGAAAAGTATCATGTGGAGGATCGTGTGGATCAAGAATTCTCTAATCCTTACGATAGCAAATCTGAGCAAATAGAACATTTGTTATATCGCAAATGTTGGATCGATACTGTGCAATGGCATTACGAAGATATTATCAGAGATCCAGAAATTGATCCAGTAGCAGCTTTAAAGCTGAAAAGACAGATTGATGCTTCTAATCAGGATAGAACTGATATGGTGGAGTATATCGATAGTTATTTTTTAGAAAAGTATAAAGAAGTAGTTGCTAAAGAAGATGCTACTATTAATACAGAAAGTCCAGCTTGGGGAATAGATCGTTTATCAATTCTGGCACTAAAGGTATATCATATGCATGAGGAAACAGTAAGAGAAGGAGCATCTGATTCGCATAAAGAAGCGTGTCAGAAAAAGTATGATGTATTATTAGAACAACAAGTAGATCTTTCTACAGCAATCGATACCTTACTAAATGATATTGAAAATGGTGATAAGTATATGAAAGTATACAAGCAGATGAAAATGTATAATGACGATGAGCTAAATCCTGTATTACGAGGAGAAAAATAACATCCTTTTTTTGAGCAAAAAAAAGAACATACAAGAAAATAACAAAGCCCTTTCTAAGAAGGGCTTTGATGCACATATTCTTGTGATTCGATTATCTGCTATGGGAGATGTAGCCATGACAGTTCCTGTATTACGAGCTGTCTGTGAGGCATATCCTAATGTTAAAATTACCGTACTTACAAGAAAATTTTTCGAACCTATTTTTTCAGATATAGAAAATGTAGACGTATATCATGCAGATGTTACTGGAAAACACAAAGGAATTTTTGGGTTATCAAAGCTTTCTAAAGAACTTAGAAGGACAGGAATTACGGCAGTGGCTGATTTGCATAATGTGCTAAGATCTAATGTGTTAAAAAACTTCTTTGCGTTAAGAGGAATCAAAGTAGTACAGATAGATAAGGGAAGAGCTGAGAAAAAAGCGTTGACCAGATCTGAAAACAAAGAGTTCAAGCAACTAAAAACAACCCATCAACGATATGCAGACGTTTTTGAAAAGTTGGGATATCCTATTGATTTAGATCATCATTCCTTTCCAGAAAAAGCTGCGTTAACCTCAGAAATAGTTGAGCTCACAAAGAATTCTGCTAAAAAATGGCTTGGGATAGCACCGTTTGCCCAATACCAAAGTAAGGTATATCCATTAGAACTACTAATTGAAGTAATAGAAAAACTGGATAGTGAAAATACCTATGAGATTCTAATGTTTGGAGGTGGTAAAAAGGAAATCGCGATTTTAAATAATATCGAAAGTAAGTACCAAAATGTGATCAATGTGGCGGGTAAGTTGTCTTTTGAAGATGAATTAAAACTTATCGGTAATCTGGATGGAATGCTATCTATGGATAGTGGTAATGCACATCTAGCAGCTATGTTTGGAATTCCTACCATCACACTTTGGGGAGTAACACATCCTTTTGCTGGTTTTATGCCTTTTGGGCAACCTTTGGAAAATGCAATACTGCCTAATCTTGCCAAATACGATAAAATTCCTACTTCTATCTATGGCAATAAGTTCCCTCCAGGATACGAAAAGGTAATGTATTCTATTAAACCAGAAACGGTGGTTGAAGCGATCAAAAACTTGTAATTGTTGTTGACGGTGCATAATCCACATTCTGATATTTTTTAAAACACATAAATGCATTTTTAGCAGCTAATGCACCTTGTTGTTGCTGTTCTTCAGAGAATGATAATTCTTCTACTACTTTTGTAAAGGTTTTCCAACGGGTTAACGATTGTTCTGGGTTTTTTCCAAAAAAATGAAACTCTTTTACCTCTTCTAAATGCTTACAATTTTTCAAGCGTTTAGAAATTAATAAACCTCCTAGCATAGAACCTTCAATCACATATAGCGCTCCAATAAGCGCCGCAGTCGAGGACACAGAAAATGAAAATTCTTCATCATTCAATAGATCATGATCCGATAAATAGGCTATATCTTTGTGCAAAGCATCGCTTTTTTCATTAGAAATAAAAGATAACAATGTATCAGGAGCTAATTGTTTATTTGCTATTAGCTGTTGTTCTATTTCCAGATAACTGTAATAATTCTGTAGTAAAAAATGAGTATACTTTTCTACAGTAATGGATTGATCTAATATAAATCGGGCCAAACTATTTTTTTCTACTTCTTTATGAAGCTGATCGGTTTCTTTTTTTAAAAATGACAGCATTAATTTTTTAGATATTTATATTTCTCTAATGTTTTTTTCATTTCTAGATATCCTTGCATAATGGCTTCGTTATCTCGTTTAGCACTTTCGATAAACATTTGCATGGCTTCTAGTGTTTTTTCATGACCAGGAGGTAAGGTTTCTGTTTTTTTACTATTGGCAATCTTTTGAAAATAAGGTAAAAGCTTTGTAGAGAGGGATTTTATATGTTTTTTTAGGATATAACCCGTAGCACCGCTAAGAATTGTTTCTGCGGCTAACTCCTCGTCATAAATAGTTCCAGTTACAAATATAAAGTGACGTATAGTTGTTTCTTTATTTACATAATCCAATACTTCCATACCTGTAAAACCATTTAGTTTGTAGTCACAAATAATGACATCTGGATCAAAAAAATGTACCGCTTGTGTAAATTTTTCGAATGTATCAACTTTGCGAATATCAGGTTTTTCTAAAATCTTATTTAAATGATACTCTATGAGAGAAGCATCATTGATATTATCTTCTACAACTAATATTTTAAACTTTTCTTGGATCATCGTTTATAGTTTTAACTCCATTTATCTACTATTTTTGGCAACTCTTCTTTTAGTTTTAGGTATGTTCGTGGTTTTTCTACATAATCATCGCATCCATATGCTTTTGCCTTTTGCTTATCATCTTCTCTATCCGAAGAACTTAACATTACGACAGGTATGTGCTGGTATCTACTATCTTTTTTTAAATCGTGTAATAAATCCAATCCATTCCCTCTAATAAGTTTTATATCCAATAAGATTAAGTTTGGAAGATTTTCCTCTTGGTATTTAGACGCTAGATAGTCTAAGGCTTCATCAGAACTAGGAGTAAAATGTACTTTATGGTCAGGAGTATTTTTTTCAAAAACTCTCTTCATAAGCATGACATCGTTTGGATTATCTTCTACCGAAAGTATGTGATGTTGTTTATTCATCATGAGATTCTAAATTAAAGTAAAACGTAGTTCCTTCATTGAGTTTGCTTTCTACCCAAATTCTACCTTTATGTTTATCCACTACTCGTTTAACGATGGCTAAGCCAATACCCGAACCACTATATTCATCATTTACTAATCTATTAAATACACCAAAAATGGTTTTTTGATGTTTCATGTCGAAACCTATTCCATTATCTTTTATGTAATAAATTGTATCTTTTAAGTGGCCAATATTTACCAAAGGCTTTTCCTTCTTAGAGGAATATTTCATGGCATTTTCTAATAAATTTTTGATTAAGAGGGTAGTAATTGTTTTATCACCTTTTAAATCGGGCATCGTATCCTGTATTTCCACCTGAACATTTGGATATATATTTTTGAGATCTACTAACAGTTCTTTGGTAAGTTTTATAAGTGAAAAATATCTATATTCTACAGGCTTTTTCCCAAGACCAGAGTACTCTAGAATATCATCGATTAAAGTATTCATCTTTTCTACAGAATCGATAATCGTTTTTACAGAGTTTTTTCCAAAATCATCCAAACTATCAAAATATTCTTCTTTGATGATGTGTGCAAAACCATCTATACCTCTTAGTGGAGCACGCAAATCATGAGATACACTATAACTAAAGGATTCTAATTCATCATACGCCATTTTTAGGCGAGCATTCAACTCCTTAACCTCATTATATTTTTCAATAATAATATCAGAGATACTTTTGTTAAGACTTTTCACTGCCGCTATTTCGTTATCGGTCCAAGGTTCTGAGATTCCTTCTTGTTCTATAGACCATTTTTCAAAAGATTTTCTAGGCGACAAGCGAACGTCTTCATCAATAGAAACAGCTTTATCTGGATTACCAGCCCAATCTACATTCTGAATAACTTCTGGCTTAAACCAAATGAGCGCATCTTTTTTAGCTTTAGATATAAATTGACATAGTACTCCAGAGGCTATATTTTTATACGCTTTAGCTGTTTCGAACGCTCTACTAATTGAATTAGTTTGATAAAAATTTTCAGTTGTTTGTTCACTAATAAAGTTGATAAGATCTCTTATTTGCTCAATTTCAGGACAAGTACCAATTAACGTAATATCATTATCGATACAAATAGCAGCTCCAGTAGAGTGCGTAAGATCATTAAGAGTAATATCAAATCTGGATAATCCTAATACGATGTCTTTTTCTCTGGTAATTTGATCTATTAAGACACTTCGCGTAATAGAACTCTTTTGTATTTGGTCTAAAACGTTGTTTTTAGCGTCTAATTGAAGACTCGTGGAGAAAATTTGTGCTAAGAATTTACAACTAAGACGCTGGTAAAAATTGATAAACTTCGGGCTGTAATGATGACAAGCAATAAGTCCCCAAAGAGTGTCATTAAATACAATGGCAGCTGTTAGAGTAGCACCAACTTTCATGTTTTGGAGATACTCAATATGTATGGGAGATACTGCTCTTAGTTCTGATTTGGATAAATCTAAAGGAGGCAGCTCAGTATTTTTCTCATTTGTGATAATTGGAGTAGGAACTGAATTTACGTCATCAACAATCCGTACCCCTTGCTTTAGAAATAATTTACGTGCCTGTTGCGGTATATCTGTTGATGGATAATGCAATCCTAACCAACTTTCCAAATGTTCTTCTTTGCTTTCGGCAATAATGCTTCCATTCCAATCCGCATCAAACTGATAGATCATAATACGATCATATCCAAGGTATTGTTTGATCAATCTAGCAGCTGAGTTACATTTTTCGGAGACATTATTTTCTGTGTTAATTTTTGTCGCTATTTCCGATAACTGAAGTTGATATTCAAAAGGATTTAATTCAATTGAATTTGGCTCTAATTCGATAATGTACTCAGTAGTATTTTTATGAGTAATTAGAGTTATCGGTGCATTATTAATATGGACTTCTTGGTGTACAACATCTTTTGTTTCTAATTTGTTTAGTATAACATGGATATCGATATTGTGAGTTTCGAATAAAGATTCAATGGGTTCATTAAAAAGAACGTCTACACCAATGGAAAATAAATCGACTATATTCTTACTATAACGTAACAATTTCCTTTCTTCGAAACTACAAGTCAGGAGAAACCCTCTTTTTTGTATGTTTCCTATAATATGAATAGGTTCCTTATCACAATTGGTAAGGTCAATTTTTTTAGGATAAAGTTGTGAAGGAGAAAAAGTTGACATTTTTGATAAATTATTTTTAAAAGTATGAATAATCTTGAAATAAAAAAACAAATTATGTTGACGGAAAATTCCCTTATGATTCTGTTTTCCTGCTTTAGAAAATAAATGATTTAATTCTCTATAAACGCTTATCCATCAATAATAGTAAGGTTTATCCGTAAATCTTAAAATGTTAATAAAATTTTAGGATAAAAGTTAGTATCTTAGGGTAAGATCTCTGATCTAAATTACTATACTTACCCCGATTTTTTGAACATTAATTTTTGTCGATTTATTTTCTATGGTAAAATCTGAGAATGAAGGAAATGAGATGAGTACTAATCAATCATTTCCTATTATAGGTATTGGAAGTTCTGCAGGTGGTTTAAAAGCATTGGAAGAATTTTTTGATCATTGTCCGTCCGACACTGGTTTTGCCTTTGTGATTGTACAACATCTATCTCCAGATTACAAGAGTTTGATGCCCGAACTCCTTTCGCGACATACTAAAATGAAGGTGGCGGAAGCTCAGAGAAATGAGAAAGTGAAACCAGATCACGTATATCTTATTCCAGGAAATAAAAATATTATCATTAGAGATGGTTATTTGGTGCTTACAAAAAGACCACCAAACAATCAGATGAATTTTTCGGTAGATATTTTCTTTAAATCATTAGCTGTAGAAAAAAGGGATAAGGCAATTTGTTTTATTTTATCGGGTACAGGCTCGGATGGCACCAAAGGTGCAAAGTCTATTAAAGAGGTAGGAGGAACCTTGTTTGTACAAAGTCCGGAAAGTGCCAGGTTTGATGGAATGCCAAGAAGTGCCATTTCTCAAGGGTTAGCAGATTTTGTGTTATCTCCTGGAGAAATGCCAGCAGAATTGGTGGATTTTGTAGCTCATGATAATTTTAATTTAAATTCAGTCGATGATCATATAGAAGGTGCTCAATCTTTAGAACGAATTCTGAAAATGATCAAAAGTTATGTAGGGTACGACTTTCTCTCGTATAAAAAGCCAACCTTGTTTAGAAGGACAGCAAAACGAATGAGTATTACTAAAAATAAGACAGTTGCAGACTATATTAATTACCTCTACGAATATCCTGAAGAGAAATTTATATTAGCAAAAGAATTTTTAATTGGAGTGACGAAGTTTTTTAGGGATCAAGAGGCATTTGATGAGCTGAAACAAAAGGTGATCCCTAATATTGTTAGAGCAAAACAAAGTAGTGATGAACCAATTAAGGTTTGGGTGGTTGCCTGTTCTACTGGAGAAGAAGCCTATTCTATAGCCATACTATTGGAAGAGTATTTTTATCTAACAAAACAAAAAGGCTCGTATAAAATTTTTGCAACTGATATTAATGAAAAAGCTGTAGATATTGCTTCTAAAGGAGTGTATAAAGAAAGTATCGCTTCGGAGATTCCTCAAGCATTATTAAATAAATATTTCACGGTAACAGAGAACTCCTATCAAATCAACCCTGCAATACGAAGCAATATCATATTCTCTAAGCATGATATATTACAAAATCCTCCTTTTAATAAAATGGATTTGGTGTCTTGTCGTAATATGTTGATTTACATGAATAGCGAAATTCAGCTAAAAGTGTTAACCAGTATTCATTTTGCTTTAAATGAAAAGGGATATCTGTTCATAGGAAATTCTGAAAATATTGGATTACTAGATAAAAACTTTGATGAGGTTAGTTCGAAATGGAAAATATATAGAAACCTAAAACCAGGCAGACTCGTAAGTCAGTACAATAATGATATTTGGAAAATAGGTGTCAATGCTATCGACTCACGTAATGCTGGTAAAAAGGAAAAGGTGTTTGATAAAATGATCAAGTCCATTAATTCTATGTTAATGGAAGATTTAGGTGTGGTTTGTGCCTGCGTTGATGAAGGTTTTGAAATTATACAAGCTTCTGGGAAATTGAAAAAATATATCGAATTTCCAGAGGAAGGATTTACCAATAATTTGATGAAAATGTTGCCGGACGAATTGGCAATCCCTCTAACCACTATGATCAGAAAAATAGGGAAGAGTGATAATAATTCCAACTCTATAGAACGAATCGTAAAAATTTTGCAAGAGGATATCCTAAAAGAAATTAAACTTGTTGTTAAGGAGTTAAGCTTAGGTTCGGTATATAAAAAAAGCTATCTGATCTTATTTTTTGAACAGAAAGGAATAGAATTAAACGATTTAGGAGAAAATGTAGTACCATCGGTTTTTGCTAAAACAGCAGAGGTAGAAGAGTTAAAAGAGGCATTGACAGAAACCAGAGAGAATCTTCAGTCCACCATAGAAGAACTCGAAACTACGAATGAAGAGATGCAGGCAACCAATGAGGAGTTGATGGCGTCGAATGAAGAGTTACAAAGCACCAATGAAGAATTACAATCTTTAAATGAAGAATTACATACTGTAAATGCTGAACTACAAGAAAAGAATACGCAGTTATTGGAATCTAATTCTGATATCGAAAACCTGATTAAAAATGTAAATATCGGAACAGTGTTTCTGGATCGTAATTTTAATATCAGGAAGTTTACGCCAGCGATTCATCAACATTTTCAACTAAGGGTAGAAGATATTGGTAGACCTATCCATCATTTTTCTGGTACATTAGGAGGACAAGATTTAATGGAATTGTCTAAGACAGTTATAAACACGCTGCAATCTTATAAAAGAGAAGTACAAAGTGCCGATGGCACCTGGTTTTCTATGCAGATTTTCCCGTATAGAAATCAAGAACATGTGATTAGAGGAGTGGTGATTAATTTTATAAATATCCATGAAACCAAAACTGCATTAAAGGAAACAGCAAGAGCCAATGAGTTTTTAACACACCTGATAGATACCAATCCAGGGATTATCTATATCTATGACCTAGTAAAAAAGCAAAATATATTCTCAAGCGATAGTATTGCTAAGATTGCCGGATATACTGAAGATGAAATTAGAAAATTGGGTGCGAATCTAGCGGAAAAATTATTTCATCCAGATGATTTAAAAGCGATTGAAAAGCACCATAAAAGGCTAAAGTCACTAAATGATGGTGAGATTTTGGAAGTTGAGTATAGGATAAAACATAAGATTTCTAAGGAACCTATATGGATTTATGCTACTGATAAGGTCAACGAACGTGATGAAAATGGCGATGTAATATCTGTATTAGGATTAGCTCAGAATATTAATAAGGTAAAAAGTTTGCAATCGAAGCTGATGGTCAGTGAATCTAGATTACAGTTAGCGATAAAAGGGAATCGCGCAGCCTTATGGGAATGGAGCGATTTTATAAAAAATAAGGCTTGGTGGTCCAAAGAATTCTACCAGCTATTAGGATATGATGCTAAATCATTAAAACCATCTTTTTCTTCTTTTATTAATATCATTCACCCAGAAGATATTACTAAGTTTAGAAAGAGTCTGGAGGAACAGGTAGAGGAGCAAGAAGGATTAGACGAGGATGTTCGAATTAAAACGAAAAATGATGGATATCGATGGTATAGAGTAAATGCGCGAGCGCAAAAAGAAATTAACGGAGATATACAAAAGATTGTAGGAACTCTTATCGATATACATAGCAAGAAACAGTCCGAAAACAAAATGAAACAGCTTAATGTAGAGCTGGAACGTTTTGCGTATTTAGCAAGTCATGATCTTAAAGAACCGCTTAGAACGGTGACTAGTTTTACAAAATTATTTAAGCAAGAGTATAGTGAGGTTCTGGATGAAAATGGTCACACCTATTTAGATTTTATAGAAAATGCTTCTGGTAGGATGATCACACTTACCAATGATCTGTTACAGTACTCCCAGTTAGATGACAAATCCCTAAGTTTTGAAACAGTAGATTTGAATCAAATCGTAAAAGAAATTGTGCAGGATTTACAAAAAACAATTGATGATAATAAAGCAAAAATTTTGGTAGAAAAACTCCCCGAAATTACGTGTGATGCTATTCAGATTCGGCAATTGTTTCAGAACTTAATTTCGAACAGTCTAAAATATAGAAAACCTGATGTAGCCCCGATCATTCAGATAGGTTCTGAGCTCAAAAGAAGAGATTATCAGTTTTTTGTAAAGGATAACGGAATTGGAATTAAAAAAGAATATCACGAAAAGATATTCGAAGTTTTTAAACGTTTACACAGCCAGGAAGAGTATGAAGGTACTGGCATCGGATTAGCAAATTGCAAAAGGATAGTAGATAATCATAATGGACGAATATGGGTGAAGTCATCTACAGATAAAGGTTCTTCCTTTTATTTTTCCATTGCTAAGTTAACTTTAGATAATAAATATGAAAAAGATGAATTGCATACTGCTGGTAGACGATAGTAAATCCACTAATTTTTATAATAAAAAACTGATAGAAATTAGTGGAGTTGCTAATCAGGTTTTTGAAGCTTATAATGGTTTGGAAGCTCTGGATTATTTAAATAGAACTGGAAAATTCAAGGGTAGTGAAGATGAGTTTCCTCGACCCAACGTTATTTTTTTGGATATCAATATGCCTAAGATGGATGGCTTTGAGTTTTTAGAAGAATATGCTAAATTACCTAAAGAAAATAGAGGAGATATACTATTGGCATTTCTTACAACTTCTAATTGGGAAAAAGATCGAGTAAAAGCTTTCGAGAAAGAAGAATTGGTGCATGATTTTATTGAGAAACCGTTGGAGGAAAGTACATTAAAAAGAGTTTATGATTTTTATATTAATAACCCAGATTTCCATACTGTAGATGCGTAGAAAATTACACTGTTTTTAATAAAAATGATTTATGCATTTTGCTAACAAAATCATCTATAAATAGATTGTCGATTTCAGAAATGTTCCTTGCTATAACGTTAGGATAGTTATTTATTTTTATCTCTTCTTCAATGTCAAGTTCATTCTTTGTCATTAAAACAATATGAATATTGTAGTTGTTATTTTCTACGAAAGCATATCTTTCTAGAAACTCCCAACCATTAATATGGGGCATATCCTTATTAATGAATATATAGATAGGCTTTGAAATAATAGTGTGTAGAGGAGTTAGATAATCACAAGCATCCTCGGTGTTTTCAAAAAACAACCCTTTTGATATATTTTGGGATTTTTCTATATGTTGAGCTAGAAAAAAGTTGGATATTTTATTGTTGTTAATTACGATAAACATCTGTACTACTTTTATTATCAGAAAGATAGTTTTTGTATCCTTTTTTCAAGAAAGGGAAAATATAAGAAACACAAAATACCGATAAAAAACAAATATTACCGATAAAATGCAATTATACCATTATTGCAGATCCGAATTTTGAAAGAAAGCTAAATTATCAATCAGCTTCCAAAGATTATGGTTTTCAATCGCAATTGGAGAATTGTTACGGACCTTTCTGTACAGTAAGTTTTCGATGATTAGATCTTCAAACTTGATTTGCATTAACTGATTGGTTTTTAGATCGCCCATATTCCAATTCGGAAACCTTCTTGCATGAAGTTGATCATCATAAATACACTCTAAAATTTTATGTCGTGTATCTTTTTTTAGACTGTTTAATAAATTATTAACATCCAATTGATTCCCTTCTACATACTGAAAAAAGTGATTTTGTTTGTAGTAGAGAAATCCCGTGACACCGTGATTTTTATTCTCTTCTTGCGCTTTGTAAACTAATTGATGTAAAGAGGTCTCATTAAAAGATTCGTTTTCAATACTTAAATACAGGACACAAGCCAATGGAGCCATAAAAAGATGATGTAATTTGTGGTTTAATGTTATAAAAAGACCGAGTAAAGATCTTTATATAAAGATACTCTTAAACATCATCAAAATCAACTTTTATCGTAGATGATGTTGGATATGCCTGGCATGCCAATACTAATCCTTCTTCTAGTTCAGCATCGGTAAGTATACTGTTTTTACCCATTACCGCTTTACCTTCGGTTATTTTGCATATGCAAGAACTACAAACTCCTCCCTGACACGAATACGGAGCATCGATATCTTCTTCTAAGGCAGCATCTAATATGGTTTTTTTCTGATCCATCACGAAAGAAGATTCTTCATCATCAACCAATATTGTAATTTTAGTTTGACCATCTAAATCAGCTTCGATTTCTGTTGTTTCTGTGCTGCTGGTAAATAATTCGAAATGTATATCTTCTTTGGCAATATTATTCTCAGTTAAAACCTCAGTAACTGTGTTGATCATAGCTTCTGGACCGCAGAGGTAAAAACTTTTAAACGTAGTGTCCTTAAACTTATTTTTAGTGATAAAATTGATCGTAGACTTTTCTATTCTTCCAAAACGAGCACCATCTTCCTGGCTTCTGCTATAAAAGAACTCTACAAACAACCGATCAGGATAGTTGACTTGTAAGGCTAAAAGTTCTTTATGAAAAATAGTTTCCGTTGGATTTTGGTTACCATATACTAATACAAAGCTGCTATTCGGTTCTTCTTCTAGAACACATTTGATCATACTCATGATTGGAGTGATTCCACTTCCTGCTGCAAAAGCTGCATAATGATTTTGAGCAGTTGGATTAGATTCCAATAGAAAAGAACCTTCTGGAGTATGTACATCTAAAGTATCACCAATTTTTAGTTTGTTATTAGCGATCGAAGAAAAAGTACCTCCTTCAATTTCTTTTACTGCTACACGAAGAGATCCACTTTTGGGTGCCGAACATATAGAATAAGCTCTTCTTATCTCATTCCCATCTACAACAGTCTTAATAGTAATATACTGTCCTGCGATAAAATTATAGGCATCGGACAGTGTGCTGGGAATATCAAATTCAATAGAAACAGCTTTAGGAGTTTCGCGAGTAATATCTTTAATAGTTAGTGTGTGAAAATCTGACATAGCAATAAAGTAAATAGTAAGTCGAAAACTTTTTAAGGTTTTTCAGATGAGCATATTAGAATTCTAATTTCTCAATATTAATTTTTGCGCAAAAATACTAAATGCAAAACACCATAGAGTGGTTTTGGGATAAATTTATATACCTAAAAAACTTATGCATAAGAAAATTATGTATATATTTGATGCCTAATAAATAGTGTTATGGGCAATTCTAAATTATATAAAGGTAGTTTAAACACCATTATTTTAAAGCTTTTAGAAGAAAGTGATAAGATGTATGGCTATGAGATTACACAAAAAGTAAAAGAAATTACTAAGGGAGAATTAAACATCACCGAAGGTGCATTATATCCAGCATTACATAAGTTAGAAGCAGAAGGTTTACTAGATGTAGAAATGCAGAAAGTAGATAATCGATTGCGCAAATATTACAAATTAACCGAAAAAGGAACCAAAGAAACGGCGAATCGGTTAACAGAATTAGAAGAGTACATTCGTACGATGCAAACAATTATTAACCCAAAGTGGAGTATAAGCTAAGTATGGGAGGATTAACAAAAAATCAAATTCAGTTTATAGAGAATTATCTTGTACATCATAAAATTAAATATTGGGATGTACAGATAGAGTTATTGGATCATATTGTTTGCGAAGTAGAAAAGAAAATGAAAGAAGGTATTTCTTTTGAATCTGCAATGGAACAAGTACATAAGAGTTTTGGGAATAAAGTGTCTTTTTATGCTTGGGATATAGGAGCGAACAAATCAGGGAAATCTATCTATGAAGATAGTCGAGGTTATAAAAAGTTGCTAATTGAAAAAAGAAAGCATATCACAAAAAAAATAAGAAGAACAACTTTAGAAACGGTAAAAGATGTGCTAAGAAACTATAAGATTGTATTGCCATTCTTACTTTGTACGGGAATACTTTTTTCTTTCTCAGAATACTTTGAAATAAAGTGGATCATGTTGGGTGGAGTGATATTAACTTTAATCCCTTGTATTTATGTTTGGATACAACAATATAAAAGAAGAAAGAATACATCACTTGCCTTGGTTGTTTATTCTTCTTGGGTAGGATTGATGTTATATTTTCCTAATATTTTAACCATAGTAGAACAACTTGATGAAGATTTTGTCAAAACATTACTATATCAACGTATATATCTTGGTTTAACACTTATGGCTGTGTTTTACACTTGGATCAGTCTTGTAGGGTATCGAAAATTCATAAAACAATATGACAAACAATATCAAATGTTAACAGCAGCGTAAGAAAACTGATCGTATTTAGAGAATAAAAACTGACAAACATGGGAAAACTAACATTAGAAGACATACAATTTATAGATACATATTTGTGGAATTCGGATATACATTATGAAGATGTAAGAATTGAAATGGTTGATCACGTCGCTTCAGAAATTGAGCATAGAATGAATGAGGGAGATACCAGAGATTTCTATCACATTTTTAAAGAATATATGGTAGCACATAAGGCATCGTTGGTGAAAGAAGGAAGCAAACCATTTAATTGGAAGATATTTAAAAGTGTCTCTATAAAACTCCTGAAGAATTTAGTGACATGGCAGGTACTTTTAGGTAGTATAGGTTGTTTTTGGATTTTTAATGAGATTTACTCGTATTTTTATATAGATAGTGTTTGGGGTTCTTTATTTCCGACATTTTTATTAGTATTAGTAGCATTTATACCGCTGATAGTATTTGGGAAAAAGAAGTTTTCATTTATTGGAAATTTTGGAGTTTTAATAACGGTATTCTTCTCTTTTAATTATCAATTTATTCCTCATTTAAAAGAACCTTCAACATTCTACTACATTTATCTTGGAGTGCTAACACTATTTTTTGTTGGAAGTTTAAAAACAATGATTTCACTAGTAATTTTTTATAAAAAACGTATGCAATTGGCATAGATAGTAGAAAGGACTAAAAGTAAGTATATGAAATTGGAAGAGTATCATATAAAAGAATTGTATCGTATTATAAAAAAGAATGGAGTCAAATATTACGATGTTCAGACAGAGTTAGTGGATCATTTCGCTATTGCTTTGGAGGAAGAAAACGTTGTTTCTTTTGAGGAAAAAACAAAAGAAATTCTTGAAGGTTTTGATGGTAAAAAAGGATTAAAACAGATTACTTCTGAAAAGAAGAAAGTGTTGCTAAGAAAGTTTTTTCGAATCTATACGAATGGATTAAAAAACTATTTTTCATTTCCGAAAATACTTCTTACCATTTGTATTTTTATTGGATTTGTGGTTACGTTTCAAACTTTTGAGGTGGAACAGAGCACCTATAGCCTGATTGCACAACTACTAAATATCTCTTTAATATTTCAAGGTTCATACAATACTAATAGATATTTAAAAAAGATGTATAATAAAGGTTATAGTTTTTTAACTATCAAAATATTAGAATATCTTCAAATGATTATGGCGGTTCCTACAATAACTTTTTGGGTAATTATTACATTTTTCAATAAATATAATAATGTTCTAGTATTGAGTGGTATACTAAGCTTTTCTGTGATAGCAATATTAGCATACGCCAAGCTTAAGAAACACCTTGTTAATGAGGTGATTTCTGACTATCCAATGGTAAAAGCTTAAGGATTTTTCTTTCAAACTTGTAACAAAATTTACTTTTTGTTTACTAAATAATGTAAGAAGTATTTCCTACTTCTTCTAAAACTAATACAACTATGTTTAAACACTTTATATCCTTACAGTGGAAATCTTTCTGGAGATCTGCTTCTGCTTCATCTGGAGTTTGGATGAAAATCTTTATGGGATTTTGGGCAGTATACTTTATCCTTATGATGATGGGTGGAAGTTTTTTGGTATACAAATATGCCGAAAAGGAATTATGCCAAAATCCTCTTACGGTAGTAAATAAATTTTTGATCTATTGGTGGGCATTTGATCTTATTTTTAGGTATGCATTACAAAAAATGCCAGTAATAAATATTAAACCGCTACTTATTTTGCCGTTTAATAAAAGTAAAATTGTGTCTTTTGGAATGGGCAAGACGATGCTATCTTTTTTTAATATCATTCATGCATTCTTTTTTGTTCCATTTTCCATACTACTAATCTCTAAAGGAGATGCTCCTGTGCTTAATGTACTACTCTGGAATCTAGGGTTAATTGGACTTGTTTACGCCAATAACTTTCTAAATATCTTATTAAATAATAAGGATAATTTGATCTATGGGATAGGAAGCGTTATGGCGATTTTAGGAGGATTGCATTATTTTGGATATTTTGATATCACCGTATATACAGCACCATTTTTCCAAGGATTATCTGATACTTTGTACTTGTTCATATTACCGATAGTTGCAGCAGTCATTCTTTATATAACAGCATTCAAATCTTTTGTAAGTGGTTTATATTTAGATGAAGGTTTGGCTACAAAATCTAAAGATGTAAAGACAGAAAATCTGGATTGGTTAGATCGTTTTGGGAAAACAGCTATATTTCTTAAAAATGACATTAAATTGATCAAAAGGAATAAAAGAGCGCGATCTACCGTAATTGTTAGTGTGCTATTTCTTTTTTACGGGCTATTATTTTTTACAGGTGCCGTAGAAGCATACGATGGTCCAGTATGGAGAATATTTGCAGGAATATTTGTGTCTGGTGGATTTTTATTGAGTTTTGGTCAATTTGTTCCAAGTTGGGATAGTTCTTATTATCCATTGATGATGAGCCAGAATATTAAATATAGAGAATATTTATCCTCCAAATGGTGGCTGATGGTAATGGCAACATTTGTTTCTGTCATTTTGGCTTCGGGTTACCTGTATTTTGGATGGGAAGCCTATTTGGCGGTTATTGTTGGTGGAATTTATAATATGGGATTGAATGCTCATGTAGTATTGTTGGCTGGAGCTTATGTAAAAACACCTATAGATCTTACCAGTAATAAAAAGGCGTTTGGAGATAAGCAATCTTTTAATATGAAAACATTGATGCTTTCATTACCAAAGTTGGCATTACCTGTAGTTCTGTATGCAATAGGTCATTATGCTTATAATCCTTATGCGGGTTATGCATTAGTAGCCGTAGCAGGGATAGCAGGTTTTGCTTTTAGAAATATGGTTTTTGACAAAATCGAAAAAATTTACAAAACAGAAAAATACGCAACCATTTGGGCGTATAAACAAAAAAAATAAGGAAGATGATAGGAGTACATAATATAACAAAAAAATACGGAGCTAATACCGTATTGAATATCGAAAATTTAGAAATACCTAAAGGTGACAGTTTTGGATTAGTAGGAAATAATGGAGCCGGAAAAACTACCTTGTTTAGTGCTTTATTGGATCTTATCAGACCCACAACGGGATATATAGAAAATAGCGGAATTAAAGTAAGTGAGAGCGAAGAATGGAAATCTAATACTGCTGCTTTTATCGACGAAACTTTTTTAATAGGATATCTTACTGCCGAAGAATATTTTTATTTCATAGGAGAATTGAGAGGCCAAAATAAAGCAGATGTAGATGCTTTACTGGCTAATTTTGAAGACTTTTTTCATGGAGAAATTCTAGGTCAAAAAAAATATTTAAGAGACCTATCCAAAGGTAATCAAAAGAAGGCAGGAATTGTTGCTGCGCTTATTGGGAATCCAGAAGTAGTTATTTTGGATGAACCATTTGCGAATCTGGATCCGACAACACAGATTCGTTTAAAGAAAATAATTAAAGACTTGGCAGCAGATCCTAATGTAACGGTGTTAGTTTCTAGTCACGATTTAATGCATGTTACAGAGGTATGTGAACGTATTGTTGTGTTAGA
The DNA here is from genome assembly GCF_947492115.1 of uncultured Aquimarina sp. Taxonomy (NCBI): domain Bacteria; kingdom Pseudomonadati; phylum Bacteroidota; class Flavobacteriia; order Flavobacteriales; family Flavobacteriaceae; genus Aquimarina; species uncultured Aquimarina sp. The sequence goes on along the minus strand of NZ_CANLMM010000007.1, from coordinate 117,799 downwards.
TAAAGGAGAAGTAGTAAAGGACTTGGTGACGTCAGAAGAAACTTTGAAAGAATTGGAAGAGCATTTTAATAAATAAAAAGCCTCATATATAAGATCCGTTTGGTTTAATATCTATATAAACCAAACGGATCTTTTGTTTAAAAGTTTAGTTTTTTATGATAGTTGATTTGGCAAGTAATGTGCCTTTATTTATGTCAACAACATGTATGTGGTAATAACCAGAAGGTAATCCATATAAGTCTATTATTCTTCGATCTTCTCTAAGTACAACTTCTTTAGCAATCTTACCAGACATACTATATATTTTAATAAGCTTGTTTGTTTTACCACCCGAAATTGTAAGCATATCTCGTGTGGGGTTAGGAAATACCTCGATTTCTGTATTCCCTTTTTGGTCTTCTTCTGAAATAGTATTGGAATGATTTGTGGATGTTTTGATATACGTGATTAACAGTTCTGGCTTGCCTTTGGTTTGATTTTCTTTAGAAGCAAAGGCAAAATCGTTCCCTGAATCTAATAGTAAAATCAATGAAATAGGACCTTTGTCAAAAGCTCCAGGATCTAACGAAATGGTATGAGAGGTATTGATATCAAAAGTTCCATTAATGCTACCAAGTGGGTCTGACAGCTTTGGTTTATTAGTGTTAGAAATTGTTTCTTCGCTCCACTGATTAGAGGTTCCTTTGTATATTCTTAGATTTCCTTTACCGCTATCTTCTGCTACATTAAATTTTAATTTTACATTTTTAATGTTTCCACCAATACTAGAAAGATTAAATTTAAGATAACCAATTCTTTTTCCTTTTTCGATTCTGATAATATTGTTATTAAAGCGCGAAGTGTATTGTAAATAGGCGTCATCAACAGGAGATAAGGCAATTGTTGTTTCTAAAGGTTCTAAGAATGTAGTATTTATTTTATCAACATTAAATAGATATCCATTAGTTCCTTTAAATAATAATTTCAGTTTTTTAGTGCCTTTTTGAAGGTTTATTTGTGTCGATTGTTTTTTATAAGAGTGCCAATCACCACTAAAAGGAACAGTTATACTTCCAACTAATTTATTTGCTTCATATATCTGTATTTCTCCGCCTCTACCATTACTCGAAGTATAGGTATCGATATTGTACTCTCCAGATGCTGTAACATTTACGTTGTATTCGACATAATCATTGTTTCTTATGAATCCAATATTTTGACCATCTGATGCAGGCGTGTTTTCTATTTTAACACTTCCAGATTTAGTATCATAGTTTTCTGCTTCAAATGCTCCAGGAATTGTTATTTCAGGACTTTCTGTTACAGTAATTTTAATAGCATCAGAAGTTGTCATTAAACCATCATTATCTGTAGCTTTTGCAGTCAATGTATATGTTCCGGAAACGGATAAGATATGTTCTATTTGAAATGGTGCTTTATTTTTGCTTCCAATTGCATTTCCATTCACATAAAATTCTACTCCTTCTATCTTTTTATCATCAGAAGCTGTTGCAGTTATAGTAATTTTCTCATTTTTCCTAAAGACTGTATTATTAGATGGTGATATAATTTCAACATCAGGAGCTTCATTTTCATCTCCTAAGATAATTGGATATAACGTTTTACCTTTTGGATTAAGTGAAGGATTTACTGTTGGAAAGTTGTTAATCCTTTCATTAATAGATAACCCTAGTTTTTTAGGACCTTTATAAAGAACTCCTCTCTCTGACCAAGGAGTGGAAGATCCATAATTATGGTTTCGTTGTTCGCAGGAATTATTGATAATATAATTAGGCTTCTTAGAATTATCATGTTGAGTAGACCAAGGTCCCATAATAGCAAAATAAACAGGTTTATTAGTCGCAATTTCCCTAGGATCATTAGGTTGCAGTTCATCTCGGCTTACTGGGGACATGTCACTAGGAAGTATAATTCTATTGTTTTCGATAAGGTTATTTCCAGCATCACCACTATGAAAGCTTACTTCTTGTCTAAAGTCATTATCATAAACCACATTGTATTCTACATTACTTCCTTGAAGCGATATATGTCTCAGGTGCGTTACTTTACAACCTGTGATTAAATTATAAGCTCCTTGAATAAAGAAATATCCTTGTGCACCTCCTGCTTTTTTGTGAGCACCTTTAACATCTAAATCTCTTAAGGTTATATGGTTCGAAGGAACTCTAATAGGATCTCTACCAGAATTGTAGATGTTTACTTCATCTATCCAACAGTCTTCAGATCGTACAATTTTAATCGAAATATTGTCTACATTTCTGAGTTCATCGTTTTTGGAAATACCATAGTTCCATTTATATTTTGGTGTTCCCCAACCTCCTTCGATAGTTAGACGATAGATCCCTGAATTTTTAACGCGATCGAATCTAAATCCGTTTTTGTTATTGATTTTGATAACGCATTTCACTCCGTTTCTACTTTCTCCAATGAGTGCTACATTAGATTTCATCCTGATCTCTTCGTTAATGGTATAAGTACCATTTTTAAGAAGAATACCCACAAGTTTATTCTGTTTTGAAGCATCACTAATAGCCCGATTTATTTGATTACTCGAGGCTCCCGCATTAAGTGTTTTAACAATGGTAATATCTTCTAAAAATGGAATTCCTCCTCGTACACCAGCTTTCTGCCATTCTTTTATTTGTGGGTATCTACTGTCGTATTTAGTATTATCAAATTTGATGCCCGGATCACCAACCTTAAGTTGTCCGTAAATGGGTAAGTAAATAATTAAAATAAGTAGCCGTAAGCAACGTATGCCGCTTTTTAAATTAAAATTGTTCATGTTGAGTTTGTTTGTTATGAATAGTTAATCACAAGACTAAGAATTTATAACAGACTGCAGACCCACTAAATAGTATACGTACCTTCTGGTTGAGTATATGTATTTTTTTATAAAGAAACATAAGGTATGTTGAAAATAAAAATTGAGATTATCGAGTGATATTATTGATTGATAATTAGTTTTTTAGTAGATGTTTGATTGTTCTTATAATCAGTAAACTGCACTAGGTATATTCCCGATGATAAGTTATCTACTTGTATAGGATTTAATTGACCTGTATGTATGCCTTTTTTTGATTTTACGAGCTTTCCAAAAATGTCTCTAATTTCAACGTTAACTTTAGTTTTTGAAGTATTATTAAGATTGATAAAAAACGTTTTTTTTGTTGGATTAGGATATAAAGTAACATCTAAATCACTTATAAATTGATCATCCGTAGATAATAACATTGCATTATCAATGGGATATAAAGTTTCTCCGCTAGGATGTAAGTTAGAAGATACTTCTGGAAAGTTTTGTATCCTTTCGTTTATGGTTAATCCTAATTTAAGAGGTCCTTTATATAAGATGCCAGGTTGAGACCAAGGTGTTTCAGATCCATAATCATGATTTAATTGAAGACAACTGTTATTGATTATGAAATTAGGTTTTTCAGAATTATCGTGTTGTGTAGACCAAGGTCCCATAATAGCAAAATATACTGGTTTGTTAGTAGCGATCTCTCTTGGATCATCAGGTAAAAGTTCATCCTCACTCACTGGAGACATGTCTGCCGGTAATGTAATTTTGTTGTTTTCTATAAGGTTGTTTCCAGCATCGCCACTATGAAAGCTTACTTCTTGTCTAAAGTCATTATCATAAACCACATTGTATTCTACATTCCCTCCTTGAAGCGAAATATGTCGTAGGTGAGTTACCTTACAACCTGTGATTAAATTATAAGCCCCTTGAATAAAAAAATATCCTTGTGCACCACCAGCTTTTTTATGAGCACCTTTGACATCCAAATCACGCAGTGTAATGTGATTAGAAGGAACTCTGATAGGATCTCTTGCCGAATTATAAATGTTTACTTTGTCTAGCCAACAATCTTCAGATCGTACGATTTTTACGGATATATTATCTATATTTCTAAGTTCGTCATTTTGTGATAGACTATAATTCCATTTATATTTCGGAGTCCCCCAACTACCTTCAATAGTTAATCTATAAATTCCAGCATTTTTTACATTATCAAATCTAAATCCGTTACCACTATTCATATTAATGATACATCGAACACCATTTCGACTTTCTCCAATAAGTGCTACGTTGGATTTCAGTTTTACAGCATTATCGATAGTGTATGTACCGTTTTTTAGTAAAACTCCGACTAATTCATTTTCTTTAGCGGCATCGTTAATTGCTTGATTTATCTGAGAACTATTACTATTGCCATTGAGGGTTGTAAAAATTCTTATGTCGTCTAAATAAGGTATTCCACCTCTTACTCCAGCTTTTTGCCATTCCAGTATTTGAGGATATCTATTGTCGTATTTACTATCATCGAAGGTTACACCTGGATCACCAACCCTTTTTTGGGCATTGGTTTGAGTGCAAATAAGAAAAAGGAATAACAATTTGAGGAATTTGTGAGTAAGTAGTAAGTTTTTCATGAGATGACTGTAAAAGGGTAATATCTATATCTTTCTTGTCTCGAAAATCTTTAAAATAGAATTTGACAAGGTCAAATTAGTATTCGTTTTTTTATGATATCATATAAAAGGTAGTATAGTGCCCCAAATAGATAAAAAAATAGAAGGTTAAAGTGTTTTTTACAGAAAGAAATGTATTTTTACATTTCACACCGTATTTTGTGCCGCTCTGATGTACTAAAACGTAAGTTTTTTAGTTATCAGCGTATAAATTATTCAGATTTGAGCAAAAATTTATCACAGATCATCGTTATACTTTTCCTGATTGTTGTTGGGTTTAGTTGTTCGCGTAAAAAGGACAAATGGACCAACAGAGCTTGGCATGATGTAACCACCAAGAATAATACGCTGTATAATGGAAGAGTAGCTTTTGACAAAGGAAAGCAAGATATTGTTCAGACATATAAAGATAATTTTTGGGAACTTCTGCCCGTAGAAAGACTGATAGTTAGTGAAGATGTAAGGCTGCCTAATGAAGTTTTAAACCAGAATTTTGATAAAGCTGAGGAAAAAGCTGCTAAAGCAATTCAGAAACATAGTATGCTTATCGATGATAGAGAAAGAAATCCTAAAATCGATGAAGCATTTTTGCTTTTAGGAAAAGCCAGATATAATGAACAAAGATTTATTCCTGCCCTAGAAGCCTTTAATTACATTTTATATAAATATCCTACCAGTAATAATATCAACCATGCTAAAGTATGGAGAGCAAAGGCAAATCTTCGATTAGATAATAACGAAAAAGCAATTGAAGATTTAATGAAAATGGTGGAAGAGGAATATATGGAAGCTCAGGATTATTCTGATGCAGTAGCTATGATAGCGCAAGCATATATAAATCTGGAGCAGAAAGATTCTGCGGTTACCTATATTAGCAAGGCTGCTATACATTCTAAGAATAATGAAGAAAAAGGGAGATACTTATACATCAAAGGACAACTATTAAATCAATTAGGTTATAAAGACAGTGCAAACTATGCTTTTGATCAAGTGATTGAGCTTAATAGGAAAACTCCTAGAAGATATATGCTTAATGCCTACATGGCAAAGGCGCGAAACTTCAACTACGAAACAGGAAATAAGCAAGAGTTTCTAGAACTTCTAACTGATTTGGAGGAGAATCGAGAAAATCGACCTTTTCTAGATAAAATCTATAATCAGAAAGCAGTATACTTTAATACTTTAGACTCTATAGATCTCGCAGTAGCATTTTACAATAAGTCATTAAGAACAAATACTGACGACAGGCATTTACAATCTTTAAATTATAAGGCACTAGGCGACATTAATTTCGATGACAAAGAATATGCTGTTGCTGGAGCTTATTATGATAGTACGTTAGAACGTATGGTTGTGGACTCTAAAAAGTATCGTGTACTGAAGAAGAAGCGTGTTAATCTGGACGATGTTATATTATACGAATCAATAGCACAGACTAACGATAGTATTCTAAAAGCGGTAGCGATGTCTCCAGAAGAGCGTTTAGCATATTACTCTGAGTATACCGAGAAATTAAAAGCTGCTGCGATTGCAGCGCAAGAAGCAGCTGAAATAGAAAGGATAAAAGGAGAATTACCAAATGAGCAAAGGTTTAATCAGCCAAGAACCGCAATAGGCCAACCAGGAGGTCCTAATCCTGAAGCAGGAGGAACGTTTTATTTTTACAACCCTACTACTGTTGCTTACGGTAAAACAGCTTTCAAAAGAATTTTTGGAAATAGAGAACTACAAGATAATTGGAGAATATCGAGTATTACAAACCCAAGTGCAGTTTCTAGTGAAGAACAATCTCAACAGGAAGAATATTCAATTGATACAGATCCAACATTTGATCCACAAACTTATATAACACAACTACCAACGGATCAAAAAATAATTGATAGTCTGCAAACGGATAGGAATTTTGCCTACTATCAGTTAGGAGTTATTTATAAAGAAAAGTTCCAAGAGTATGGCTTATCAACGGATAAGTTTGAAAATTTATTAGAAAGTAATCCAGAAGAAAGACTTATAATTCCTTCTAAATATAATCTATACAAGATTTATCTCGTACAAGAGGATGTTGCAAAATCCAACGCGATTAAGCAAGATATAATCAATAATCACGGAGATTCTCGATACGCTAAAATACTTCAAAATCCAGATGAAGCATTGCAAGATGACAAAGATAGTCCAGAATCCATGTATAATAGATTGTACAAAGATTTTAGAGATCAGAAATATGCACAAGTTATCAAGGAAAGTGATGAATTAATAACAAAGTTTGGAGGAGAGGATTTTGTTCCAAAATTTGAGTTGTTAAAAGCCCAGGCTGTTGGTCGTTATCGTGGGTTTGAAGCCTACAAAGAAGCACTTAATTACGTATCTCTAAATTACCCTCAGAGTCCAGAAGGGAAGAAAGCGCAACTGATTTATCAAACTACAATTCCTCAAATACAAAACAGTTCTTTCGTAACAGAAGGAGTAGATCAGGAAAATAATCATAAATTAGTGTACGCTTTTTCGCGATTTGGTGATAATCAAGCACAAGAACTGAAGGAAAGATTAGAAGCTATTATTAAAGATCTTCGTTATGATAAAATGACGGTCTCTTTAGATGTGTATACAGAAGATGAACAATTTGTTGTAGTACATACCAAAAGAGATAAATTGGGAGCAGAAGGTTTAGCGGAACTTTTAATTCTTGGTAAAATAGAGGATACGAGAGGTGTAGATTTGACTAAATGGAATAGAAGGAAAAAGTATTATCCGAAAGTGGATAAGGAGTTCTTTATCATTGCTTCGCCTAATTATAGAATTTTACAAATTCATAAGAATTTAGACAGTTATAGCTATGTACAGGCTAAAATAGAATCAGAATAATAATTTATTTAATCCCCCGATTAGTATGTTTTCAGACAATAAAAAAGGAAAAGACCAAGGTCCAACAGATTTTTCCAGAAACCAGAATAAAATTTCAGAAGGAACTAAAATCGTAGGAGATGTTATTTCCGAAGGTGGTTTTAGAGTAGAAGGGACTATCGAAGGAACTTTCAAAACAACCGGAAAAGTAGTGGTAGGAAAATCAGGCTACATTCAGGGGACGTTAGAGTGTTCTGATGCAGATTTTGAAGGAAAGTTCTCAGGTAATCTTCAAATTTCAGGGACTTTATCACTAAAACCAACGGCGCATATAGAAGGAGAAGTTTCTGTTGGTAAGCTTGCTGTAGAGCCAGGAGCAACTTTTAATGCTTCTTGTGTGATGAAAGGCGGCGTAAAATCATTAGGTAAAACTGATGGACAAAAACAAGGGAAATCAGCTTAGAAAATATCTAGCACTTACTGGAATAGCTTTTCAAATGGGAGCTATCATATTTTTATGTGCTTATGTCGGTAAAAGGCTCGATGCATATTATCTGTTAGAAAAAAAATGGTTTACAATGGGTTTTATTCTCTTTGGAGTAGCTTCATCACTTTATTTGGTAATTAAGCAATTGAATAAAATTAATAATTCAGAGAAGTAGTATTACCTTATAATCTCAATCATAAATGCCCAAAAGTTTACCAAAGTTTTCGCTTCTGTTTTTACTTGTTCTTACAATTACTTATTTTGTTCATAGTACATTAATAAGCACTGCTACTTTAGAAAATCAGACGAACATTCTAAACTTTTCATATATATTTAACGGGATATATACACTTTGTCTTGTAATCGCTATCATATTGCTGCTGAAAAAGTTAAAGGATCAAATTGGATTTATATTTTTAGCAGGCAGTTTTTTGAAGATTGGTCTTTTTTTAGCGTTTACAAAATTTAATAGTCTCGAAATTGACAAAAGTGTTTTTCTAGACTTTTTTATTCCATATCTGGTCAGTTTGGTTTTGGAGGTGCTTTTTGTTTCCAAAATTTTGAATAATATTAAATAACTGTAAATCAGCAATTTATTTTTTTATTTTTCTTATTTTACTTATTTGTATAAAATAGTTTAAGAATCTAACTTAATTGTGTACATTTGCACCGAAATTTAGGAACCGAAATCTGACTTAGAATGCAAAAAATAAGTGTAGTTAGAATTTTTATGACTTTAGCCTTGATTCTTAGCTCTTTGAATCTGGCAGCAAAAGATACTGAAATAGCAGAAAAAGAAGGAAAAGATGGTTTAAAAGCTGAGATAAAAGAGTTTATCGATCATCACCTTCAAGATTCACACGATTTTACTTTATTTTCTGATAAAGAGTCAGGAAAACATTATGGGTTTCCACTACCAGTTATTCTTTGGGATAATGGATTAAAAGTGTTTTCTTCTTCAAAATTCCACCACGGAGAAACAGTAGCAGAGGTTGATGGTAACTATTACAAGTTATATCACAGCAAAATTTATAAAACAGACGCAGAAGGAACCATCAATTATGATGAAGATCACCATGCTACTAACGAAAAGCCACTAGATTTTTCTATCACAAAAAATGTAGTGAGTATGCTTCTTATAGGATTGCTAATGTTCTTTATGTTTAGAAGTTTAGCTAAGTCTTACAAGAAAAACAACGGAATGCCTTCTGGAGTTGGACGATTCCTAGAACCTTTAGTGCTGTTTGTGAGAGATGAGATTGCAAAGCCAAATATTGGGCATAACTATAAAAAGTACATGAGTTTCTTGTTAACTATCTTCTTTTTTATATGGTTATTAAACCTTTTAGGGATGACACCACTAGGAGTAAATGTTACAGGAAACATTGCAGTTACATTTGGATTAGCATTATTAACATTTTTAATCACCAATTTTACAGCAAATAAAAACTATTGGGGACATATCTTTTGGATGCCTGGAGTGCCAACATTTATGAAAGTTGTCTTAGCTCCAATTGAATTATTGGGGGTTTTTATCAAACCTTTCTCCCTAATGATTCGTTTATATGCGAACATGACGGCAGGACACGTAGTAATCATGAGTATTGTTGGAATGATGTTCTTGTTTAAAAGTTGGATTGGTAGTCCATTATCATTTGGTTTAGCATTTGTGTTGTCGATATTAGAATTATTGGTGGCAGCATTACAAGCATATATTTTTACGATGTTATCAGCGCTATATTTCGGTATGGCTAATGAAGAAGCACATCACTAAAATTTAATTTGAAGTTTAATTTTTAATTATATAGTTATGACAATTCCAGAAATTGTAGGATCAGGTCTAATAGTAATCGGTGTAGGATTAGGTATCGGAAGAATCGGTGGTCAGGCGATGGACGCTATCGCTCGTCAGCCAGAAGCTTCAGGAAAAATCCAAACAGCTATGCTTATTGCAGCTGCACTTATTGAAGGTATTGGATTTGCTGCGTTATTCGCATAATATCCAAATGATGCAAACTAAGATTATAACGGTTGGTTATAATCTTAGTTTACTGATTAAAAATTAACTATAATAGAGTAAAACATTACATATGGAAAAGTTATTAAACGATTTTTCATTCGGTCTTTTTTTCTGGCAGATTTTAATTTTTGTAGGTCTAATCTTCTTATTAAGAAAGTTTGCTTGGAAACCTATATTAGATTCTGTTAATAATCGTGAAGAAGGAATTAAAAATGCATTAGAATCTGCAGAAGCTGCAAGAAAGGAAATGCAAAATCTTCAGGCAGATAATGAGCGTATTTTAAATGAAGCACGTGCTGAGCGTGATGCGATGTTAAAAGAAGCAAGACAGCTTAAAGAAAATATGATTACTGATGCTAAGTCAGAAGCTCAGGCAGAAGCTGATAAAATTGTTGCTCAGGCCCAAGCTACTATAGAAAGTGAAAAGAAAGCTGCACTAGCTGAATTAAAAAATCAGGTAGCTGGTCTTTCTGTGGAGATTGCAGAAAAAGTAGTAAGAAACGAATTATCAAACAAAGACAAGCAATTAGAATTGGTTGATTCTATGCTTGGTGATGTTACTTTAAATTAATAAGCAACATGAGTAGAGCAGCAATACGTTATGCTAAAGCAGTGTTGAGTTTAGCTCAGGACAAAAAGGCTACCGAAGACGTTCAGAAAGATATGCTAACTATCATCGATACTGTGGATAACAGTAAAGATTTGAAAATGCTTTTGAATAGTCCTTTAATAAAGAGTGAGGTGAAATTATCTTCTTTACGTGAAGTATTTAAGAATGCAGGGGATCTTACTCAAAAGCTTTTTGATGTGTTAATAGAAAATAAAAGAGTTGATTTGTTAGATAACGTAGCTAAGCAATATTCGATTTTATTTGATCAGTTAAAGAACACTCAGATCGCAAAAGTAACAACTGCAGTTCCTTTAAGTAAAGATTTGGAAGCAAAAGTACTTGCAAAAGTAAAGGAGTTGACAGGTAACGAAGCGACTATAGAAAATATCATCGATGAGAATATTATTGGTGGTTTTATTTTAAGAGTTGGAGACTTGCAGTATAATGCAAGTATTTTACATAAACTAACAAGTTTAAAAAGAGAATTGAGTAATTAATATTTAATTATTTCAATAATTTATATTTAATAATAAGGAAATGAGAATGTAGTCTCATTTTTACAAACTATTATAAAATGGCAGAAGTGAATCCTGCTGAAGTATCAGCAATATTAAAACAACAATTATCTGGTTTTGAAGCTACAGCTTCTTTAGAAGAAGTAGGTACAGTATTACAGGTTGGTGATGGTATCGCCAGAGTATACGGATTGTCTAACGCTCAGTATGGAGAATTAGTGGAATTCGATTCTGGATTAGAAGGAATTGTACTGAATCTTGAAGAAGATAATGTTGGGGTAGTACTTTTAGGAGCTTCAACAGAGGTAAAAGAAGGTGCAACTGTAAAACGTACACAAAGAATTGCTTCTATAAATGTAGGAGAAGGAATTGTTGGACGTGTAGTTGACACTTTGGGAAATCCAATTGATGGAAAAGGAGCTATTGATGGTGAAACTTTTGAGATGCCATTGGAGCGTAAAGCACCTGGTGTAGTTTTCCGTCAGCCAGTAAATGAGCCATTACAAACAGGTATCAAATCAATTGATGCGATGGTGCCAATCGGAAGAGGACAGCGTGAGTTGGTAATTGGTGACCGTCAAACAGGTAAAACAACAGTATGTATTGATACAATTCTTAATCAGAAAGAATTTTATGATGCTGGTGAGCCTGTTTACTGTATTTATGTTGCAATAGGACAAAAAGCATCTACTGTAGCGAATATTGCAAAAGTATTAGAAGATAAAGGAGCGTTAGCATACACAACAATTGTTGCTGCAAATGCTTCAGATCCTGCTCCAATGCAGGTATATGCTCCATTTGCTGGAGCGGCAATCGGTGAGTATTTCCGTGATACTGGTCGTCCTGCTTTGATCATCTATGATGATTTATCAAAACAAGCGGTAGCATATCGTGAGGTATCATTATTATTACGTCGTCCACCAGGTCGTGAAGCATATCCAGGGGATGTATTCTATCTTCACTCTAGATTATTAGAGCGTGCTGCAAAAGTTATTGCAGATGATGGTATCGCTAAAGATATGAATGATCTTCCAGATTCATTAAAGGATAAAGTTAAAGGTGGTGGTTCACTAACAGCGTTACCAATTATTGAAACGCAAGCAGGTGACGTTTCGGCGTATATTCCAACAAACGTAATCTCTATTACAGACGGTCAGATATTCTTAACTTCTGATTTATTTAACTCTGGTGTTCGTCCAGCAATTAACGTAGGTATTTCTGTATCTCGTGTAGGAGGATCGGCTCAGATTAAATCAATGAAGAAAGTAGCGGGTACATTAAAATTAGATCAAGCACAGTTCCGTGAATTAGAAGCATTCGCGAAGTTTGGTTCTGATTTAGATGCTGCTACCTTGAATGTAATTGAAAAAGGTAAGCGTAATGTAGAGATCCTAAAGCAAGGGCAAAATGATCCTTACACAGTGGAAGATCAAATTGCTATTATTTACGCTGGATCTAAGAACTTATTAAAGGATGTTCCTGTAAATAAGGTTAAAGAATTCGAAAGCGATTATATCGAGTATTTAAATGCTAAGCACAGAGATGCTTTGGATACTTTAAAAGCTGGAAAACTTACTGATGAAGTAACTGATGTATTACTTTCTGCTTGTAAAGAAATTTCAGCAAAATATAAATAATTCATAATTCTGAATTCAGAATTCATAATTATACAAGATGGCAAATTTAAAAGAATTACGTAGTAGAATTACCTCTGTATCTTCAACGATGCAAATTACCAGTGCTATGAAAATGGTATCTGCAGCAAAGTTGAATAAGGCACAGATGGCGATCACCGCTATGCGTCCTTATGCAGATAAACTTACTGAGTTATTACAAAGTTTAAGTGCTTCTTTAGAAGGAGATAGTAGCAGTGCATATTCTGAACAACGTGAAGTAAATAAAGTTTTAGTTGTAGCAATAGCTTCTAACCGTGGTTTGGCAGGAGCTTTTAACTCTAATATCATTAAAGCTTCTAAAGATTTGTACGAAAATGTATATGCGGGTAAGCAGGTAGATTTCGTAGCAATTGGAAAAAAGGTAAATGATATTGTATCTAAAACGCATACCGTTGTTTCCAATAAAAGTGAAGTTTTTGATGATCTTACTTTTGCCAACGTAGCAGATATTGCACAAGAGTTAATGGAAATGTTTACCAATGGTTCTTATGACAAGGTAGTTTTAGTATATAACAAGTTTAAAAACGCTGCTACTCAAATTGTAACAACAGAACAGTTTTTGCCAATCAAACCAATTGAAGGAGAGAGCAATAACAATGTGGATTACATTTTTGAGCCGTCAAAAGAAGAAATTGTAGAGCAATTAATTCCTAAGTCTCTTAAGACGCAATTGTATAAAGCAATACGTGACTCTTTTGCTTCAGAACATGGAGCGCGTATGACAGCCATGCATAAAGCTACGGATAATGCAACAGAATTAAGAGATAGCCTTAAGTTGCAATATAACAAGGCAAGACAGGCAGCAATTACTAATGAGATCCTTGAAATCGTTGGTGGAGCTGAAGCATTGAATAATTAAAAATAAATTTCTCAATAAGAAATTTAAAAATATAGAATTTTGGAAAGAACCTGACATGATTTTTGTCAGGTTTTTTTATTTCCTGTGATTTCAAAAAAATATTCATAAAAGTGTGTTTTTTGGGGTAACATTTTCCCTGATTATGGTACTTACCATAAAGTACTAAACATTAATTTTAAAACCGCTTTTATGAGAAAAATTGTAAACCTTTTTTACCTATGTCTTATTGTTCTAATAGTATCATGTGGGGATGATGACGACGCTATTGGGAACCTTCCTCCGATGGAAGTGACGAATATTGAAGCTCAAGTCACCGAAGGAACTTTGGTGAGAATAAGCTGGAATGAATCTGAGGATATTAATAACGATGAGCTATCCTATGATGTAGTTATTAACGGTAGAGTTGCAGCCGACAGAACTACAGAATTATCACTAATATATGATGTGTCAGACCTTATAGATGATAACTCAAAAAATTCACAAAAAGGATTAAGCTTAGAATTAACAATAAACATCAAAGCATATGATACCAATGGAGGTGTTTCTGAAGAATCCGAAGTGAAACGAAATGTCTTTGTGAATAGAAATCCGGGAGAATTTGAATTTTCTACTATTAATTTTGATTTTTCAAACTACAATTGGTTAGAAGTAAGTTGGTATCCTGCTATTGACGAAGATGATGATATCTTGTCGTACGATGTCTATCTAAACGATCTAATTATCAAAGAGGGTTATATTATTGGCTCTGATGATTATGATGGTTTGGGTTCTGTATACTATAATAATAACTACGCTCAGTATATTGATGAAGAAATTATTATTAAAGTTGTAGCAAATGATAGAGATGGTGGAATAACTGAGATTTCCAAAAGTTTTGATTTTAGAGGAACAGATGTTGAGCTAGGAACGCTTGCATTACCTTATAGCAATGCTTTAGCTTATACTATTAATGAAGATGAAGTGGATAGAAAAATCGGATATGTTTTCGAAATAGATGAAAATATTGGATATGTAATTAGATCTGATGAGTATGCACAGCTTAGATTATCTGATGATCAAGGAAATTATATCGCTGGAAGCTCACAGAGAATTTCAGGAGAATCATTAAGTCCTGGAACATATTACCTCGAAGTAGGAGATTATTATAGCAATACTACCTTATCTGGTACGGTAACATTTATTCTTAAGGATCCTAAAGAATCAGACGTAAATCTTAATACACTATCGGTTCCTTATGAAGAAGTAATAAACTTTGATATACAAAATAATGAACCAGATAATAGAATTGGATATACTTTTGAGATCACTGAGGATACTGGTTTTTCAGTTTTTTCTGATATCGATGTTAGTTTTGAGCTCAAGGATGCAAATGGCTATTTTATAGCCTCAGGATATAGAAGAGCTTCATTAGAAACTATTCAGGCAGGTACTTATTATTTAGAAGTATATCATTACTATTATAACAATGTAGAACCTGGCTCTTTTACTTTGGTTTTAAACGACCCAAATGAAACAGACATTGATTTAGGAGTATTAAACACACCATACAGTAATTCTACAGATTTTACAGTGGCTAGAAACGAGCCAGATGGTAAGATTAGACTCTTATTCGAGATTAATGAATCTGTTGGTTATTACTTCGATACGCAAATAGGAACATATATGAATTTGTACGATAGCAATAATAATTATATTAATAGTGGTTATCGTGATATCTATGGTGAGAATCTGAATCCAGGAGCATACTATCTAGAAATTGAGAATCAGAATTATAATGATATTTCAGGAACAATCAGTATGATTCTTAGTAACTCTAACGAATCGGATGTGGATCTTGGTATTTTATCTACTCCTTATGATCAATCATTTGATTTTAACACAACAAACGAAGTGGATAGAAAAATCAGATATCAATTTACCGTAGAAGCTCAAGTGTCTTATGCTTTCCAAATTGTAAATGAAAGTTATGATGATTATATCTATTTATATGATAGTAACGGAAACTATTTGAATGGTAGCGATTATTATGAAATTAATGGATCTTTGGTTCCTGGCAGCTATTATGTAGAAGTAGCTGGCTATAGTAATCAAACAGGATCTGGAAGATTATTGTTTAATCTTCAATAGTTTTTTTATTAGAATACTAGCCCCTTACTTGAACAGTAAGGGGTTTTTTATTTTTTTTATGATAAAGACAATATGCATTGTTTATCTTTAGAGGAAAAAAGAAAAATGAAAAGATTTAAACTTTGTACGTTATTACTTATTTTACTAGGTATTGGCACTATAGATGCTCAGGAGTCAGAAACCTTATATGAAGCTGGTGATATAAAAATGGGAATTGCGGCTGTTCCACTTATGGATTTGAGTAATGGATTTAGTGGTGTTGCAGCTAGACCAAGTCTTTCTTATTATTTATCAGAACGTTTTGCTATAAATACTTCAGCTTTTGTATTACTACCACAGGATATTGAACAAGAAAATGGAAGAGATGCAGAGGTTCAGGCATATGGTTTTATACCTTCTTTTAGAAAGCATGCAATTAATAGTGGGAAATTTAGTTTTTATTTAGAGTCTGGTATTGGTCTTGGAGCGATTAGATATGAAGCAAATGATCCTGCAGATGTTGCAATAGAAGATAATAACGGAGGTTTGTTATTATTTACTGCTGGTGCCGGAATAAATTATAAATTTGCAAAATGTCTAGAGTTAGAATTTGGGCTTCCTTATATGTATGGACTTAATATTACAAATGGAGAAGATACCAAGTTGTTTTCTGGAGTGGCATTTAATCTTGGAATGAATTTTGTTTTCAATACCAGGGATATTAAAAGAATGAAAGAAAAACATCGAGAACGATTAAAAGAAAAATGGAACAAAGAATAAATTTGAAAAAACTGCTTACAAAGATTAGCCTTTTAGGAATTTTACTGACTTTTACACAGTGTGCAACAAGTCAAAAAATTGATAAAACAGCTCCTGTTGAATTAAGCTCTCCTTACTTTCAGAAATGGGTTTCTGGAGTTAGAGGTGGCGGATATGGCTTTATACTTTACTTTCCTGTTAAGAGTAAAACAGATATGGTTTTGAATACAGCTTATTTCAAGGGAAAAAAGGTAGAACTTCGTTTCGATGAAAACAAGTCTTTGTATAGTGGTAAATATAAGGATCCTCAAAGTGAAGAAAGAGATTTGATTATGAATGGGGATTCTAAAAAAGAATATGGTAATAAAGCTCCTCAAACAGAAGAAAAAATACCGTTTGCTCTTAAAGAAGGGGAATGTATTGTAGCCTATACTAAGGCCGGTAAAGAAGGGTACTTTAGATTAGATGAATTACCAGAAAAGGAATTGAAAGCATATCCAATGCAAGCAAGACCAAGGCAATAAAATCGTATTTTAGAGCCTTAATAATTTGCAATTGGGAATTTTTCAGAAACTTTTTAAACAAACTTTTATATATGGAATGGCAACAGTGCTTCCGCGCATGTTGTCATTTCTTTTAGTACCCTTATATACAAATCAACTCCCAACAGAAGAATACGGAAAGGTTTCCATTATTTTCTCATATTTTGTCCTATTTAATGTGATTCTTGCTTACGGAATGGAAACCGCTTTTTTTAGGTTTTTTAATAAGGAAAAGAACAAGGAAAATGTAATTAGCACATCGGCAATATCTATTGCCATTTCATCCATAGTATTTTTAATAATAGCGCTATTGCTAAAACATCAAATTGCTGCTTGGACTGATATCGATCTTAAGTATATCAACCTAGTTATTTGGATACTTCTATTAGATGCCTTAGTAATTATTCCTTTTTCTTGGTTACGGGCCAAAGAGCGTCCGATTAGATACGCTGTTGTTAAAATTACCAACGTGGCGATTAATTTTGGACTTAACATATTTTTCTTACTCTATCTTAAAGAACTTTCTTTTCACTTTTCTATATTTAATTGGATATGTAAAGATGATTATGAAATCAGCTATATATTTATTTCAAATCTCATAGCCAGTGGTTTTGCATTAGTGGTACTGTTGCCATTTTATACTAAAATATCGTATCGTTTTGATATGGCATTGTGGAAAAAAATGATGAAATATGCCATGCCTATTCTTTTAGCGGGTATTGCATATTCTATAAATGAAACATTTGATAGAATTCTTTTGGATTTTTTATTACCAGAAGATGTAGCTGAACATATGGTTGGGGTATATTCTGCCTGCTATAAGCTGGCCTTGTTTATGACCTTGTTTGCTACGGCTTTTAGATTAGGAATAGAACCATTCTTTTTTAATTATGCGGCTAATAAAAATGCTCCCGAAACCTATGCCAAAATAACTAAGTATTTTGTAATCTTAGGGTCTTTTATATTTCTGTTTGTCATAGTTTTTGTTCATATTTTAAAAAGTCAGTTTTTAAGAGATCCGTCTTACTGGGAAGCAGTAAAGATTGTACCATTCATTTTATTGGCTAATTTTTGTTTAGGTATTTATCATAATCTTTCGGTTTGGTATAAAGTTACGGATAGAACCAAATTTGGAGCGTATATTTCTGTTTTCGGAGCGTTCATTACATTAGTCCTTAACTTTTTATTAATTCCAGAATACACGTACGTTGGTTCAGCTATTGCTACCTTAGCAGCTTATGGTAGCATGACGATGATATCTTGGTATTTAGGAAGGAAATATTATCCGATCCCATATGATCTAAAAAAGATAGGAGGGTATATGATATTATCAATTAGTTTTTCGATAATTTCATTTTACGTATTTGATAGTAATTATATAATTTCTGTCCCGCTCTTACTCGTGTTTTTAGTAATTTTGTATGCTTCGGAAAAAAATGAAATAAAGCAATTATTAAAAAGATAACAACGCTTAGTAGAAGTGTAAAAAAATAGATATGCAAATAAATATCATCAACAAATCATCTCATAAATTACCTCATTACGAAACCATAGCTTCTGCTGGAATGGATTTGAGAGCTAATATAAGTGAGCCTATCACTCTTAAACCTTTAGAAAGGACAATTGTTAAGACAGGATTATTTATAGAGCTTCCTGTAGGTTTTGAAGCTCAAGTGCGCCCAAGAAGTGGGTTAGCAGCTAAAAAAGGAATCACAGTATTAAACGCACCTGGAACTATAGACGCAGATTATAGAGGTGAAATAGGAGTGATTTTGGTAAACCTATCCAATGAAGATTTTGTAATAGAAAATGGAGAGCGAGTGGCGCAGTTAGTAATTGCAAAACATGAGAGAGCCGAGTGG
Source organism: uncultured Aquimarina sp. (assembly GCF_947492115.1). Classification (NCBI taxonomy): domain Bacteria; kingdom Pseudomonadati; phylum Bacteroidota; class Flavobacteriia; order Flavobacteriales; family Flavobacteriaceae; genus Aquimarina; species uncultured Aquimarina sp. Next base: position 99,043 of record NZ_CANLMM010000007.1, on the reverse strand, counting down.
AATGAAGTAAATGAATTATCCGAAACTACTAGGGGAGAAGGTGGTTTTGGAAGCACAGGAGTTAAATAATCAACCAATCAAAAAATACGTAAATAATGAAAATTATTGTGCCAATGGCAGGAAGAGGTTCTAGATTAAGACCTCATACATTAACTGTTCCTAAACCTTTAATCCCTGTAGCAGGAAAACCAATAGTACATCGATTAGTTTCGGATATAGCAAAAGTGTTGGGCGAACCTGTAGACGAAATAGCTTTCGTATTAGGAGATCCTGCTTTTTTTGGAGATGATGTTGTAAAAAGTTTGACAGCACTGGCAGAAGAATTAGGGGCAAAGGCTTCGATATATAGGCAAGATCAACCGTTAGGTACAGGTCATGCTATTATGTGTGCAAAAGATTCTTTAACAGGTCCAGCAGTAGTTGCTTATGCAGATACATTAATACGAGCAGATTTTAATCTGGATAAAGATGCAGATGCGGTAATTTGGGTAAAACAAGTAGATCAACCAGAAGCATATGGAGTTGTTAAACTAAATGAGAAGAAAGAAATTGTAGAATTAGTAGAAAAGCCAAAAGAGTTTGTTTCAGATTTGGCGGTGATAGGAATCTATTATTTTAAGGATATTGGAGTGCTAAAAAATGAATTACAACACGTATTAGATAATAATATTATTAATGGTGGAGAATATCAGATCAATGATGGAATTAAACGAATGATGGCTGATGGTAAGGTTTTTGTTACAGGTCAGGTAGATGAATGGATGGATTGTGGAAACAAAAATGTTACTGTAGAAACCAATACTAGAATGCTAGGTTTTTTGGAAAAAGATGGCGAAAATTTGGTAAGTAGTGATGTTATTTTAGAAAATGCTTCTATCATACCTCCTTGTTGTATTGGTAAAGGTGTTACCATTGCAAATGGATCGGTAGGGCCTAACGTTTCTATTGGTGATGGTTGTACCATCGAAAATAGTGAAATTAAAAATAGCTTAATACAGAACCAAACTGTCATAAAAAATGCTAACTTAGACAATGCTATGATTGGTAATCACGTTTATTATGATGGTAAATATACTACGATTAGCATTGGTGACTATTCTACATTAGAATAATTTGAATGATTAAACTATATCGACATATCGGATTGAGCATTGTATTCGCTATTGCCATGGCGAACAATGCTGTTTCCCAAGAAATAGAATCACTTAAAAAGATAGAGATTTTAGATGACTTGGGAGACGTGTCAGATGTGTTCAGAGAAAGTTTTTTTGAAGCCTTAAAACAAAGGGCAATTACAAATTATGAAAAAGCAATTGATGCATTGGACAGGTGTATAGAAGCAAATCCAAAACCAGTTGTTTTATATTATGAGTTAGGAAGTAATTATTTAGGGTTAAAGCAATACGATAAAGCAGCAGATAATTTTAAAAAAGTATTAGAAGAAAGACCAAACGACAGGTATGTGTTAGAGTTACTTTTCGAGGTGTATTTTACGCAGAGAAAATACACAGAATCAGTGGAAGTAGTCGAAAAATTAGTTGATTTTGATACTATGTATAAAGAACAACTAGCAAATCTTTACTTTTTAGAATCTAGATATGATGATGCGTTACGAGTAGTGGATGAGTTGATAGAGGAACTTGGATTAGATGCTTATCGGCACAAATTGCGAAAGAAAATATCTTTAAAAATTAGTAATCCTAATTCACAGATAACAAGATTACAAGAAAAGATTGCAACGAATCCAAAAGAAGAACAAAATTACTTGAATCTAATTTATCTCTATAGTCAGGATAATCAAGTGGAAAAAGCATTTGGTACGGCTCAATTACTTTTAGAACAACGGCCAAAATCAGAACTGGCCCATCTAGCACTTTATAAGTTCTATTTGGATGATCAAATGCCTGATGAAGCTATTAAATCAATGAAGATCGTTTTATCAAGCGATAAAGTTGATGAAGAATCAAAGTATAAGGTGATCAATGATTTTCTGATTTATGTGGATAAAAATCCGGTATATGAGGCCAAATTGGTTGAAGTAACCAAGGTTTTTTCTGAGGATACAGGGAATAGTAAAGTGTTTACAGAGATTGGAAACTATTTCTTCGATAAGGATCGAAAGGAGTTGGCATTAAACTATTACGAAAGAGGGATTAAAGATAACGCCAGTAACTTTGGAATTTTAAGAAAAATGTTGTTGTTGCAATTAGATCTTAAGAGATATGAAAAAGCAAAAGCAGGAAGTGAATTAGCTATAGAATTATATCCATCACAACCTATTCTTTATTTAGTAAGTGGTGTTTCTCTAATAAATTTAAATGATTACGAAGAAGCAATCGATATTTTAAGTATTGGAATGGATTATATTATAGATGATTTTAAAATGGAATCGGATTTTTATGATCAAATTGGAGAGGCCTATCTGAAGATGGGTAATGAAACCAAAGCCAAAGAGTATAAAGACCGATCAATTCAACTTAAAAAAAAATCTTAGAGAATAATGAATAGACTATTTTATCTATTATGCTTTTCTATGGTTATATTAACTTCTTGTAAAGGAACAAAGGCGGTTTCTGGAACTTCTATTAAGAAATTAAAAGCAGATAAGATTATTTCCAATCATTATTCTAATGATTTTAATTTTTCCACACTTAATGCTAGGGTTAAAGTTAGATATAATGATGGGAAACAGTCATTTAGCCCTAATGTCACTATACGCCTAGAGAAAGACAAGAAGATATGGGTAAGCGCTAAGCTTTTAGGGATTACTCTAGCCAAAGCATTAATTACTCCAGAGAAAGTGAGCTATTACGAAAAGGTGAATAACACTTTTTTTGAAGGTGATTTTAAACTCTTAAGCGATTGGCTAGGGACGGATCTGGACTATGAAAAAGTACAGCAATTATTATTGGGTCAAGCGTTATTCGATTTAAAAGATGAAAAATATACTTCTTCTATAGAAAATCAAAAATATAGATTACAACCTAAAAAGGAACTAGAACTGTTTGAACGGTTATTCATTCTAAATCCTGATAATTTTAAAATGTCTTCGCAGCAGCTCAAGCAACCGTTGGAGAACCGGAATTTACTGATTAATTATAAAAGTTATCAAAAAGTAGGAAACCAAGACTTTCCAAAAGAAATTCATATCATGGCTACCGAAGGAATTGCGAAAACCATCATTGAAATTGAATATCGAAGCGTAGATTACAATGCGAAAGTAAGTTTTCCGTTTAAAATACCATCAGGATACGAGGAAGTAACTATAGAATGAGGTTAAAACAGTTGATATATATTATTGGAGCACTATTGATAAGTGTTTCATCTTTTTCCCAAAGCACAAAACAGCAGCAGTTAGAGGAGCAACGACGTCGTCTTAAAGCGCAAATCGAAGAAATGAAAGCGCTACTCGCGGATACTAAGCTCAAAGAAAGATCTGTGTTAGATGAAGTAGAGACCCTAAATTCTCAAATAAGTACAAGGCAAAATCTTATAAAAATTACAAATCAACAGGCTAACCTTCTTACCAGAGAGATTAATGCGAATCTCAAGAAAATGGGGTCTTATCGGGATGAATTGAAAGTCCTAAAAGAGGATTATGCGAAGATGATTATAAAATCTTATAAAAGTAAGTCTCAGAACAGTAAGATCATGTTTTTATTGTCTTCTACGGACTTTATGCAGGCTTATAAGCGATTGCAATATATGAAACAGTATAATGAACATCGTAAGGAACAAGCCGAACAAATACAAACAAGAACAGAAGAGCTTCAGACCTTAAATAAAACCTTACTAGAACGAAAGAAGAACAAGGAACAGCTAATTACAGAAAATAGAGATGCTCAAGAACAGCTTAAAGAAGAAAAAAAGCAGCAGCAGAGCTTAATGGCAACTATTCGTAAAAAGGAAGGGACCTACAAAAAAGAAATAAAGAAAAAGCAAGAACAAGCTAGTGCTATCGATAGAGCGATTGAAAAATTAATACGCGAAGCAATAGCAAAGGCGAATAAAAAAGCGGGTAAGAAGGCTTCCAAAAAGGGTTCGGCAACAACATTCGCGCTAACTCCTGAAGATAAAAAGCTTGCAGATAATTTTACTGCGAATAAAGGAAAGTTTCCTTGGCCAGTTGGTACAGGAAAACTTACCAAGAAATATGGGCGCCAACCACATCCTACACTTCCAAATATTCAGATAAATAGCAGTGGAGTTGAGTTAGAAACCAGACCAGGAGAAAAAGCAAGAGCAATTTTTCAAGGAGAGGTAATGGCGATTCAACAACTTAAAAACGCAGGGAAGCTGGTACATGTAAGACATGGTAATTATATTACTGTTTATTACAACTTAGAGAATATTTCTGTAAAGGAAGGTCAAAAAATTTCTACAAAACAAAGTATTGGTGAGGTACGTGTGAATCCCAGAACAGGTCGTGCAATTATGAAATTTTTGATTTTTAAGGATACAAAAAAATTAAATCCTCAATCCTGGATTTATAAAATGTAATAACACCATGGAAATAATCATTGTTTCGATTGTGGCTTTTTTAGTTTCAATCCTAACCTTCTTTTCTGGTTTTGGATTAGGAACGATACTTACACCAGTTTTGATGATTTTCTTTCCTGTAGAAATTGCCATCGCTTTGACTGGGATAGTACATTTTTTCAATAATGTATTTAAGTTGTTTTTGGTAGGAAAGAATGCCAATAAGTCCGTTTTAGTACGTTTTGGAATACCCGCTGTAATAGCGGCATTCATAGGAGCTTGGGTATTGCTTCGAATTCCCGATGTAAAACCTCTTTTTATATATACACTATTTGGGAATACATTTGAAGTATATCCTTTAAAATTTGTGATTTCCATCTTGCTCATCATTTTTGCTAGTATGGATTTAGTTCCCTTTTTCTCTAAGTTAAAATTTGGTGAGGAGAAATTGCCATTAGGAGGTTTTCTTAGTGGATTTTTTGGAGGCCTTTCTGGAAATCAGGGAGCATTGCGAACTGCCTTTCTCATTAAAGCTGGTCTTTCTAAAGAAGCTTTTATAGGAACAGCTGTAGTAGTTTCTACTTTTGTAGATTTTACCAGGTTGAGTGTATATGCCACTAATGTATCGCAATCTGGTATTAGTGATAATATTCAATTAGTGGTTTGTGCTACGGCATCTGCCATTGCAGGAGCTTTTTTAGGAAATAAACTACTCAAAAAAGTTACCTTAAAATTCTTGCAGGTGGTAGTCGCAATTATGTTAATCTTAATTTCTGTAGCTTTAGGCGCTGGCTTTCTTTAGAGTTTAGGTAAATAGAGCTTTTAATTCAGTAGCATCATCAGGTTTCATTTTACCAGCAAGAACTAAACTAAGCTGTTTACGTCGCAGTGCAGCATCGTAGCGTTGTTGTTCTAATTCTGTTTCAGGTTTGATAGGAGGTATAGATACTGGAGCTCCACTTTCATTTACAGCAACAAAAGTGTATATCGCCTCATTAGCCTTCGTTTTATCGCCGCTTTGTCTATCTTCTATCCAAACATCAATAACGACTTCCATAGACGATTTAAAAGCACGAGAAACTTTTGCTTCCACCGTTACCACACTTCCTAATGGGATAGCTTTACTAAAAGCGACATGATTTACAGACGCGGTTACTACAATTCTTCTAGAATGTCTACCCGCTGCAATCCCTGCAGCACGATCCATACGAGCTAGTAACTCTCCTCCAAATAGATTATTTAAAGGATTCGTTTCTCCTGGTAAAACAAGATCAGTTAATACAGTTCGAGATTCTGAAGGGTATCTAGCTTCCATGAATTTTGGTAATTTTTGACAAAGATAGCTAGGTAAGATTAACTTATGGTTATATCAATCTATAAAACTAATATTTTGGGACCCTATAAGGATTGACAAAATTTCAAAGTTTTTCTAAAAATAAATGTACTTTATAAAAATAATCCGGTATCCAATCACTATATATGCAATGGATTATTGGGAAAAGTGAAAACTAAAGAAAAATTATAAGTCTTGAACAAGCAACCACGCACGGCGATCTTCCTGTTTTTTGATGTTTCGAAGGGCTTTTAATGCCTCTAAACGATTTTCGAAGCTATAATACACTACTTGATGAAGACCATACTTGTTTACACCGATCAAACGAGCATCAAAACCTTTTGATTTTAACTTGTTTACCTTTTTAGTAGCATTGGCCTTTATTCTATATGCACCAGCAACAATATGATATTTTGATGAAGAACTCGAAGTAGTTTCTTTAGCAGTTAAATCTTTAACGTCAGTATCTTCTTCAGCTTTTATAATATTTAAATTAATAGCAGGTAGTGGACTAGCAATTTCGAAAGTAGCTTCTTGAATTCTATTTTCAATCTCCTTTTCTGCATTAATGGTAATACGATCATTTTCCAAATTGGTCTCAGTATTGACTTGATGTAATGCTAAAGAACCCATAACTGCACCAAAAACTAAAATAGCGGCGTATTTTAAATATGGGCGTTGACGTCTTTTTTCTGGTGTAAACGCGATAGGAGTAGTTTCTTCAATAGCTTCAACTTGCTCTTTATAAGTTTCTCTTACAACCTCAATAGTTGATGTTTCAGGAAGCGCAGCCTTGATTTTCTCTTCTCTAATAATAGAAGGAGATATGAAAGAATTTAAACCAAAAGCTTCTGCCAGATAATTTGTTTCTTGTGAAGGCTCAAATTGAACCGTATTTTCTACAGAAGTGTAAAAAGAACCGATTCCTTCTAAATCAATACGATTACCAGCGGACATTTTATCGTTTAACCATAAAACATAACGCTGAATTTTTGCTACAGCATCTGTATAGGATATGTTTTCGGCTGTAGCCATATAATTAGCTAAAAGACCGTCATTATTTCGTAATTGGCTATTAAAAGAAATTATTTTTTGAGGAGGAAAAAAAGCATGAGTAGCTTCTTGTATCATAGCAGGCTGACGCTTTGTTAAAAACGCACCAAAACCTGGTAAGATCACACATTCGTATCTATATAATAATTCACTTATGTATTTTGCCGTATTATTCATTATCCCCTCTCGTAAATGCTATCTATTTATTTTTCATAAATCCTATTCCGAAATTATTAGGAATTGAATCTTCAAAATATGGTTGTTTTTGAGTATATCAAAATTAAAAAAAATAGACATTACTAATAAGTAGAAGCTTTGATTTTATTAACATTTTTGATTTTTTTCGTTTCTTGTACTGACTTATAATAAATTAGATGACCGAAGAAAAAATTATTGCCTTATTAACGCTGAAGAAAACACCTAATCTTGGAGATAGTTCGATTAAAAAATTGATTAGAGAGATCGGTTCCGCTGAAGAAGTACTGAAAGAAAAGCGAACTAATTTGTTGAAGATTGATGGTATTGGAAGTGTAAAAATTAAGGAGATAAACAATAAAGAAAATAGAATAGCCGCAGAGAATGAATTACAGTTTATGCTGGATAATGACATTCGATACACAGCTTATGATGAAATTGAATATCCCGAAAAATTGAAGTATTGTTTAGATGGACCAGTAGTGCTTTTTAGCAGAGGTACTATTGATATTAACAATAGAAAAATTATCAGTATTGTCGGAACAAGAAAGGTGACAAGTTATGGAGTTCGTTTTTGTGAGGAGTTAATTGAAACACTCGTTCCGTTAAATCCAGTAATTATATCTGGTTTTGCTTATGGTGTGGATATTACAGCTCATAAGGCAGCGGTAAAGCATGGTTTACAAACAATAGGTTGCCTAGCTCATGGATTAAATCAGATATATCCCAAAGCACATAAAAAGTATGTGAAGCAAGTTGAAGAAAACGGTGGTTTTTATACTGATTTTTGGAGCACAGATACCTTTGACAGAAAGAATTTCTTAGGTCGTAATCGTGTGATAGCGGGTGTAAGTGAAGCTACTATTGTGATCGAAAGTGCTAATAAAGGCGGTTCTTTGGTAACAGCAGAAATTGCTAATTCTTATAATAGAGACGTTTTTGCAGTACCAGGACGAGTGGGAGATCCATTAAGTGAAGGATGTAATACGCTTATTAAAACACAAAGAGCACATATGTTAACCAGTGCTGCGGATTTAATTTATATGCTTAATTGGGAATTAGAAGAGAAAGTACAACCAGCTATACAAAGACAATTGTTTGTAGAACTAGAGGAAGATGAAAAGAAAATATATAATCTCTTAAAAAATAATGGGAAAGAGCTATTGGATGTGATTGCGTTACAGTGTGAAATTCCAACGTTTAAAGTAGCTTCTACCCTGTTAAATATGGAACTTAAAGGAGTAATCAGACCATTGCCAGGAAAATTGTTTGAAGCTGTTTGATTATCATTCCAAAATTCCTTGAACTACAGGAAGTATTTCTTCTACCCATAAACGATATTGATTGGCACTTGGGTGCAGATTATCTGTAGCTAAAGCACCTACAGAAGCACCAAGATTTCTAGAAATTGAAGTAATATCTATAAAGGGTATTTCCTGAGCCTCGCATTGCTGTTGAATGTATGTATTATACATATCTATTTCTTCTGCAATAACATCGCTATTATTAGATCCAAAAGGTGTTACTCCATAATCTGGTATAGACACAACAAAAACCTTTTTTTTATTTCCATTGGCTAATGAGATAGCTTTATTTAGTAGAAGATTAAATTCTGATTCAAATACAGTAAAGTCTATTCTTTGAAATTGATTATTTACTCCAATAAGTAGGGAAACAATATCATAGTTTCCAGGATCTTGTGTTTCTATAGCGGATAATAAATTACTAGTGGTCCATCCGGTTTGCGCAATAACCTTTACTTCTTTAATTTGTTGAGTTTCTGAAGTAAGAACATTTTGTAACTGAAAAGGCCAACTTTCACTTTCCGTAACTCCTTGTCCGATAGTGTAAGAATCTCCTAGCGCCAAAAATGAAAATCTCTGGATTTCTTCAGGCTGTTCTTCTTCCTCTATTGTAATCTGAAAAGTTTCATCAGAAGAACAACTGAAAATAAGTACGAAAAGTAACAAGGAAAGAATGTTTTTATTCATAGAAAATTACTTTTTACTAAAGTTACCAACTCTCGGGCTCTTTAAGGAACGTTTGAAATTTTATTTACTTATAAGTACTAGAATAAATGGAACCATGTAGAAAAGAATATACGAAAAAAATACTGAGAAAAACGCCGCTACAAATATCTCAAATCGTTCGCCTTTTTTCTGAAATATCATAAAATTAAGAATGATGAGATAAAGAAAAACAAACGGATCATAAACCACTGGTAATCTAAAAGGGATAAAAGTGAGAATCCCTAATAAAGTAGTGTGGCCATGAATAAAGCAGTTCATAGCTAGATGTTCCAGAAAACTAAACTTTTTAAAAAATAATCTTGAAAATATACTAAGGAACAAAATGTTTAGTAGCCAAAAGAATTTTGTGTAGGTACCAATGATTTTTCCTGCTTCAAAACTATTATTGTACGCAGCCCCTTTAAATTTCTCCAATTCTACTTTTTCTATCCAATGTATTTCGAACTGAGATGTGATTAACAAATACAAGGAGGTAGCAATTAATGCATAGCTTACAGGGTTAAGTACATTTTTTCTTTTACCCAATAAATAATTGAAAATTGTTTTTTTAGGATGAAGAGTGAGATGTTTGAGATTAAACAACATTCCTTTATCAATATCCATAAATCTGGACAGGAAATCATTAATTAAGAAAGGTAGTGTAATTTTATCTACAGTTCCTTTTTGTCCACAGTTCGGACAAAAGTTACCTTCATATTCTGTTCCACAGTTTAAACAACGAATCAATTTTACTTTTTATTTTGAATTATTTATTAAATGATCCCAGCACATACTTTTAAACGCAATACTTTTTTTATAGATTTTGCGACTTGTTTCTTGTAAGCTGGATCTTCTTTCATGGCTGCAATAATAGCATTTATAGTAGCATTTTCATTTTGAGGCATTAATATTAAATCGCATCCTGCTTTAGAGGCCAATAGTGGAGCATTGTCTAAAATAGTAACCGCCTTCATGATATTCAACGCATCAGAAATAATAATACCTTTAAAACCCATTTCTTCCTTCAGCAATCCTGTAATTATTTTTCTTGAACAGCTAGACGGTAGACCGTCCGTTCCGTACTTTTCGTTATTTTGAATAGTAATATGAGCAATCATAATTGATAATACACCATCTTCTATGATCTTTTTATAATTGGCAACTTCCTGTAATGGTCCATCGATATAAACGCTTTGCTTATGAGTGTCGCCTTTCACTAAACCATGACCAGGAAAATGCTTAGCAGTAGCAATAATTCCACCTTCTTGTGTGCATTTAATAAATTGATTGGCTAAAGTGATAACAGAATCTTTATTGCTACCATAACTTCTGGATTTTATGGCTTCATTACTAGCGCTAATATCCAAAACAGGAGCATAATTGTGATGCACACCAATGGCTCTAAGTTCGGTATTAATAGTATTTACAACCTTGTCCGATTGTGCTTCAGTTTTAATATCTATCGTTTTTCCAACATCTTTTGCTCCTTTTATTCTGCTAGCAAACAAACTTGGTTCTGCATCCATGCTAAATAACAGTGGAATTGATTTGTTTTTAGTAGAAATTGCATTTAAGGTGTTTATACTTTCGGTATGTGTTTTCTTACTTCCTTTTAGAAACACGACACCTCCTATCGAATTACTTTCGGCAAGTTTCTTAACTGTTGCCATAGGTTTGCCTAATTCTCCTGCCGAAGAAATAATCATTTGCGCTACCTGTTGTCGCTCCGAAAGAGAGCGGTATATAGAATCTACTTTAAACTCTAATTCGGAATTATAAGAATAGAAGTCTTGTAGACTAAACTTTTTAGATTGGGCATTTGTTGTATTAAAAAATAATGTAGAAAAAAAGAGTAGGATAAGATATCGCATAGTATAAGTTTGGGTTGTGATTAAAATTCAATAGGAACGTCTGTGAGTTGTCCCCATTCTGTCCAGGAACCGTCATAAATCCATAGATTAGTATACCCAGCTAATTGAGCAGCTAGCAAAATAATACAGGCGGTAATTCCAGAACCACAGCTAAAGATGAGTTTTTTATTGGCAATATCAAAAGCATCAAATATGTTTTTAAGTTGCTCAACTGGAAGCATTTTTCCTTGCTCAAGAACTTTGGTGTACGGAAGGTTTAGGGAATTGGGAATATGACCGCCTTTAAGATCAGATCTTGGTTCTGGTTCTATACCTAAATACCTTCCGGAAGAACGCGCATCCAATATCAATGTATCTGGATCGTTCATTTCAGATAGGATTTCTTTTGCGTTAACAGTACATTTGGAACGATCGTTTATTTCGAAATTCCCGATGTTAAATACATTGTTAGTTGTCTTGTTTTCAGTGGGGAGTTGATTTTTGTTCCATTCTGGGAAACCACCATTTAAAACTGCAACATTCGTGTGACCCATTCTAGAAAACATCCACCAAGCTCTTGGACTAGAGTAGATGCCAATCGTATCATAAATGATGATTTTAGAATTAGCATTAATACCTAGTTCTTGACAATTTTTTTCAAAAACTTCTGCAGATGGAAGCATATTTGGCAAATGAGAAGCTTGATCAGAAAAAGACTTTTTTATATCAAAGAATCGGGTTCCTGGTATCTGAAGATCCTGCGCTAAAGATTCTTTGGATGAAGTTACTTTTTTAATACTTGCATCCAGAATTACCAAATCAGGATGGTCTAAATGTTCATGTAACCATTCTACAGATACTATGAGTCCAGGAAGTTGTAATGTTTCCATACGTTAAGGTTGAAACTTATCTAATAATTTGTTGGTTTGTTGATGTAGTTTTTTCTTAAAGAAATTGGTACCACCTAACAATTTTCCTTTCCATCCGATAGCTTGTGATGCCCAACGATGCAGATTAAAATCATCAGTATGTTTTACGATTTTACCGTCTTTAAATTCAAATTTAGCATCTATGCGATTATGAACTTTTCTGCCTGTTTGACTAAAGGTATACCATGCTTCCCAATGTGCAGATCCACTTTCATTATCAACTTGAATATTAGAAAATTCCACTTTTAGATCTTTACCATTCTTGCATAGCATTTGCCACATTTTTTTGGCGCGATCTCCATGAAGTTGTCCAAAACCAGGATCTTCAAAAACAATGTCAGGGTGATAACAAGATACCATGATATCAGCATTTTGCTGACTTAAACCAGTATAAAAAGTTTCAATAAGTTCTTTATAGTCTGCCATTGTTTCTTTAATTTGGTTAATCCAGTTTTTCGGCTAATTTCTTAAATACTTTTTTGGGATTCTTATTCTCATATAAGATTCCATGTACAGCATCAATGATTGGTGTTCGAGTATTTTTATTAGCATCCAGTTCATAGGCGGTTTTTGCAGCATAATATCCTTCGGCAACCATATTCATTTCCATTTGGGCACTTTTTACCGTATAGCCTTTTCCAATCATATTTCCAAACATTCGATTACGAGAAAAAATGGAGTAACCAGTTACTAACAAATCTCCTAAATAAGCAGAATCATTGATATTCCGCTTCATCTTGTGAACCTTTTTAATAAATCGCTTCATTTCGCGAATCGCGTTACTCATTAAAACACTCTGAAAATTATCACCATAACCTAATCCATGTGCAATGCCTGCAGCAACAGAATAAATATTTTTAAGAACTGCTGCATATTCAGTACCGATAATATCATCACTAACTTTGCATTTGATATATTCACTACTTAGGTTTTTCGCAACAATTTTTGCTTTTTCCTCGTCGTTAGAAGCGATTGTTAAATAAGAAAGTCTTTCCAGTGCTACCTCTTCGGCATGACAAGGTCCTGTAATAACTCCAATATCATCAAATGGGATTTGATATTTATCATGAAAATGTTCTCCTACAATTAATCCAGACTCAGGAACAATTCCTTTAATAGCAGAAAATATGACTTTGCCTTCCAGTGAAACTGTTAGTTTTTGTAATTCTGTATGTAAAAATGCAGAAGGAATAGCAAAAATCAAGTAATCAGCATATGTTACTGCTTCATTTATATCATTGGTAAGTTTAAGTTGATCCAGTTTGAATTCCACAGAACTAAGGTAATTTGGATTGTGTTGTTGGCGTTTTAGATGTTCTAATGCATATACACTTCGCATATACCAACCAACCTGAGGTAAGTTCTCAGTAAGCATTTTTACAATAGCAGTAGCCCAACTACCACCACCGATCACAGCAAATTTTAAATCTTTATCCATGTAAAATGATTGTGAGTTCAAAAATAAGGAAAATACAAGTCAAATTAAATATCTGATAATCAATTACCTGTGTTTTTGGCACATGTTTTGGTTCTGTTATTATAGAATTGAAAAAGACATAGCTTATGAAGACTTTAAAATTACTTTCGGTTTTTATGTTAGGTTCCATCCTTCTAACTTCTTGTGTAGCAGAAGTAGTGGTAGAGGAAGATGTTTTTATAGAAGAGCCTACAATCTCATTAAATCAGTTACTTAATTCTTATGAAATCTGGTATGTAGATATAGAGCGTACACAAGGTAATGGAGAAATCCCGTTTCTTCAAAAGGCTTTTACAGTGTCATTTAAAAATGGAACTTTTTATGCTAATAATAACTTGGTAGGTATAGGAAGTAATGGGAATGGTTTTGGATTAGATGTAGGATTTTATAACACTTTTGGTATGGAGGTAGATGTTAGTCATGATATTGATGGAACTTATAGCCTTGATGTAATACAATTGTCAAATAATGAAATACGATTGTATGATGGTGTAACCAATACGAGTTATTATCTCATCGGATATCAGAGAAACACTTTTGATTACGATAAAGTGTTTTATGATAACATTCACTACTTTTTACATGAGTATACTGTATGGGAAAAGGTCTATACAAGTGAAATTGGGGCTTTGAATGAGTTTGATAATGAAAATTATCTGCAGTTTTTATACTATGGATCTGGGGATAACTTTAGAAGTTCAGAAGATGTTAATGTGTCTAATATCAACGATATATACTATGATTACAATGGATATTATGCTGTAGATGATGTGCCTAATAATTTCTATATGAAAAATTTAACACTTGATTACGATTATTTGGGCAATGAATATTTCGAATTAACCGTTATAAATGATAGTAGAATAGAATTATTACACCCTTCTTCTGGTACAATTTATGAATTTGTTGGTAGAGGATATCTACAATTTAAATCTTCTAAAGATGGTAAGCCATCGCAGAATGATAAAAAAAGATTAAAGAAAGCTGATTTTATGAAGCTTACAAAATAGAAAAGTCGCACTAGACGATATAAATTTTTTTGGTTGGTTATTTAGTTGGAAATCGCTCTACAAGAGAAATCTTGTCTGGGCGATTTCTTTTTTGTGAGAAAGTATTTTACAATAGCAAAATGCGTAATCGAACTAATCCCGATGTAAATCGGGATCCAATTAGTTTCTAATTCTTTACAAATAGAGATTATTTCCCTAATTTTACTATTTAATTTAGATTTTGTAATTAGCTGATAATAAGAACTCAATTTGGATAAAATGAGGTTCTATTTTGATGGTAAATTGTGGAAAAGAAACAATATTTCCTAAATTTAAAATTCAACAAATTAAATTATTTAGGTATGCTTAAGAAAATTTTAGACATTGATAACAGTAAAAAACTGAGTAAAACTGCACAAAAAGCAATACAAGGAGGAGATTTTCCTTTTTTTGATGAATGTTGTGCTTGTGTCTTTAGACCTGCAAATAGACCGTTCCCTATTTTGATTACACAATCTTGTTCTGACCCTTGTCCGGTAGACGGAAGTACCGAATATGAAGATACAGGATGCTAAAACTTACAAAGCGAACTTCGGTTCGCTTTTTTTATACCAGAGATGGTATTACATAATAGATTTTCTGGTTTTAGAAAAGATATGCCATCATTTCCGTAATTTTATAATCAAAAATTTATTGAAATATGGCAATTCAAAAACCTTTTAATCTTACCCAATGGATAGAAGAAAACCGTAATCTTTTAAAACCTCCTGTAGGCAATAAGAATCTTTACAAAGATGCAGGTGATTATATAGTAATGATTGTTGCTGGGCCAAATGCTAGAAAAGACTATCACTATAACGAAACGGAGGAACTGTTTTACCAGTTAGAAGGAGAAATAGAAGTTCATATACAAGAGGAGGGTAAGAAGAAAACAATGAAATTAGGACCAGGAGATATGTATTTGCACCCCGCTAAAGTTCCGCACTCTCCAGTTAGGCATAAAGACTCAATAGGTCTTGTTATAGAAAGGAAAAGATCCGACTTAGAAGCAGAAGACGGGTTATTATGGTTCTGTGATAATTGTAATAATAAGTTACACGAGGTATATTTTAAACTAAATAATATTGAGAAGGATTTCTTAAAACATTTTAAAGATTTCTATGGTAGTAAATCGCTAAGAACCTGTAATAAATGTGGTACAGAGATGGCAGTAGATAAAAGATTTGTCGCAGATTAAGTAAGATCAATTTAGCTTAAAAAAGTTTATGAAAATGTGATTTTGGTTTTTTTGAAGATGTTTTTATGAGATTTTGTTTAAAATTAACAATAAACAGAGTCAAAATTTAATATATTTTCAAAACACAGTATCTTTACAACTTAAAAAATAATTTGTAATACATGGCAACTATAGCAACAGATTTTGGAATAGAAGAAGCCCTAAAGCAATTAGGTGTTTCTGATCTAAATAAAGGAACCTCTACAGGATCAGATTGGTTTTCTAATGGAGAAGAAATTTCATCTTTCTCACCAGTTGATGGTAATTTGATCGGAAAAGTTACTACAACCACGACAGAAGATTATGAGAAAGTAATTACCGCTGCACAAACTGCATTTAAGTCTTGGAAATTAATGCCTGCTCCTCAACGAGGAGAAATTGTGAGACAATTCGGAGAAGAACTAAGACGGTTAAAAGAACCACTCGGTAAATTGGTTTCTTATGAAATGGGTAAGTCGTATCAAGAAGGTTTGGGAGAGGTACAAGAAATGATAGATATCTGTGATTTTGCTGTTGGTTTATCAAGACAATTACACGGACTTACTATGCATTCCGAAAGACCTGGTCATAGAATGTATGAACAGTATCATCCTTTAGGAATCGTTGGAATTATTTCTGCTTTTAATTTTCCGGTTGCGGTTTGGTCGTGGAATACTGCTTTAGCATGGATTTGTGGAGATGTATGTGTTTGGAAACCAAGTGAAAAAACACCACTTTGTGGAGTAGCTTGCCAAAATATTATAGCCAAAGTTTTAAAAGATAATAACCTTCCGGAAGGAATATCTTGTTTAGTTAATGGCCATTATAAAGTAGGAGAGTTTATGACGACGGACAAACGTATTCCATTAATTTCTGCTACAGGATCTACCAGAATGGGTAAAATTGTGGCGGCTACAGTGGGACAACGTTTAGGGAAATCTTTGTTAGAACTGGGAGGTAATAATGCAATTATTGTTACACCTGATGCGGATATTAAAATGACAGTAATTGGAGCGGTTTTTGGAGCTGTAGGTACAGCGGGACAAAGATGTACATCAACCAGAAGATTGATAATACATGAATCAATTTATGATAAAGTAAAAAATGCTGTGGTAGATGCCTATAAACAATTAAGAATTGGAAATCCGTTAGATGAAAATAATCACGTTGGACCGTTAATTGATACTGATGCAGTAAAAGGATATCAGCAAGCGCTAGAAAAAGTAGTGCAGGAAGGCGGTAGTATCGTTGTAGAAGGAGGCGTTCTTTCTGGAGAAGGATATGAAAGTGGATGTTATGTAAAACCTGCAATTGCTGAGGCTGATAACTCTTTCGAAATAGTTCAACACGAAACTTTTGCGCCAGTTTTATATCTATTAAAATATAGTGGAGACGTGGAGAATGCCATTGAAGTACAAAATGGAGTAGCGCAAGGTTTATCTTCAGCGATAATGACTAATAATCTTCGAGAAGCTGAACGATTTTTATCACATGCTGGTTCTGATTGCGGTATAGCGAATGTAAACATCGGTACTTCTGGAGCTGAAATCGGTGGTGCTTTTGGTGGTGAGAAAGAAACTGGTGGAGGAAGAGAATCCGGTTCTGATGCTTGGAAAGTATATATGAGAAGGCAAACTAATACTATAAATTACACAACTGAATTGCCTTTAGCACAGGGAATTAAGTTTGATTTATAAAAAAATTATTTTTTAAAAAGCACCTAATTTTTAGGTGCTTTTTTGATTAGTGTTAAGTTAATAATCTTTGTTAAGTCTCTTATTAAACGTATAAGAATACATTAGAATGTATATCTTCGCAGAAATAAAGACGCAACCATATACTTCTAAGCGCATCTTTATTACAAATATGAAAAGGATTATGAAGAAATTATTACTTATATTTTTAGTTGTCTGTTCTGCTTGTAATCTGGATGAACAAGAAACATTAGATCCAATTTTTTGCACAGATGAACTTAGGCCGGGAT
The DNA here is from genome assembly GCF_947492115.1 of uncultured Aquimarina sp. Taxonomy (NCBI): domain Bacteria; kingdom Pseudomonadati; phylum Bacteroidota; class Flavobacteriia; order Flavobacteriales; family Flavobacteriaceae; genus Aquimarina; species uncultured Aquimarina sp. The sequence continues at coordinate 81,490 of NZ_CANLMM010000007.1, read as the reverse complement.
TAGAGATTACAGTTTTAAGCTCTGTTGATAATACTATTGTAACCTCTGGAATTACTGTAATTGCGAAGGACGGGGATTATACGGAGACATTAGTTAATTTTAATGAAACAGCTACTTTTGTAGGTGCTTTCGAAAGAACAGGAACATATCTTATAACAATTAATGGAGATAGTTTTCAAGAGTTTTCTTCCTCAATTCCAATTATGGTTGATAAAGACATATGTCATGTGATTACTGAAAGCCGAGAAATAGTAATTCAGTCAAATTAACAAGATAGTACCATATTTTGATAATATTTTAACAAATGTTTTGCATACATTAAGTTAGCTTTGGGACTCACACAAAATTAACTTAAATATGAATTCAACTCTACAACACCTCACTCGAGGTATTTGTGCTTGTGGATTAATGTTATCAACACTTACGATAACAGCACAAGTGCAACAACTCAAAACTACTCCAGATGAAAAACCGGCTAAGGGTCATCAGTTGTACAAGCAAACAAAGATGTTTGATAGTAAAAAAGGACCTACGGATCCTAGAACACCTATTCAAAGACAAGCGGATAATGCCATAGAAAGATCTCAATTTGATTTATTGAGATTGCAAGATCCAGCGACAGGAAGAATACCAGAAGGTATTAGAAAAGCCGAATTAAAATACTCAGGAAAGATTAGTCTTAGTGATGATTCACAAAAATCATTACAAACAGCTGCTAAATCAGGAAGGTTCTCTTTTTGGAAAAATAGAGGTCCTTTCAATGTTGGAGGTAGAACACGTGCATTAGCGATAGACAGAAGAAACGAGAATGTTATTTTAGCCGGAGGAGTTTCTGGTGGATTATGGAGAACAGAAAATGGAGGAGAAACTTGGAGAAAAATAACAAGATCTTTCCAAAATCCTAGTATTACTGGAATAATTCAAGATCCAAGACCTAGACATAGCTTTACTTGGTATTATATTTCTGGTGAGCGTTGGGGTAACTCTGCTAGTGCAGGAGGAGCATTTTATCAAGGTAGTGGAGTGTATAAATCTAGAGATGGAGGACGTACATTCGAGCAGTTAAGAGCTACTGTAAATCCTAATGTTGGTATATTTAATACTAACGAGCCTTTTGATTTAATCAACTCTATAGCGATCGATCCTAGAAACGGAGATATTTATTTAGGTACAATTACTGGGATACAAAGATCTCAAGATGGTGGAAACTCTTTTACAGAAGTTTTAGCTGGTGGTTTCGATGCGAAAGCTGAGGTAGCGATTACTTCTACTGGACAGATATATGCTACCATAGATTCTGATAATGATCCAACAGCAGGTTTCTTTGCATCTACAGATGGTGATACTTGGACGAATATTACTCCAGAAGGATTTGTACCAGCTTATGGTAGAACTGTGATGGGTATCGATCCTTCAAATGAAAATACGGTGTATTTCTTTACTCAAAATAATAGTGGAGGAACTCCTGCTTTATTAAACCGATATGATGCGACAGCTGGAACTTGGACTGATTTAAGTGTTAATCTACCTTTCGGTATTGGTGGACCAGTAGGAAACTTAAACTTACAAGGAGAATATAATATGGTAGTTAAAGTACACCCTACAAATAGCAATATGGTATTTGTTGGTGGAACTAATATCTACAGATCAATGGATGGATTTACAACACCAACAGGACAAGAAAGTTGGATCGCTGGATATTCTCCAATAAACAACGTAAGCTTATATACTAATCAGCATCCTGATCAGCACGTACTTACATTTTTCCCATCGAATCCTAATAGAGCATTATCAGGAAATGATGGAGGTGTGTATGTAACGGAGGATATTACTGCTACTAATGATGGAGTTGAGCCTGTTGCTTGGACTTCTCTAAACAATGGATACATTACAACACAGCCATATCATGTTGCTTTCGATCCAGAACCAAATACTGATGATCTAGTTGCTGGATTCCAGGATAACGGAACTTGGTTTACTAATTCTACGGATTCTAATGCTATATGGGAATCAGATTTTGGAGGAGATGGTGCGTACAGTGCAATCGCTGATAACGGAAGAACTCGTTATGTTTCTTCGCAAAGAGGAAATGTATTCAGATTCAATTTTGATGAAGAAGGAGTTTTTGAATCTTTCTCCGCTGTAGAGCCAGCAGGTGCTTCAGGTTTTGCTTTTGTGAATCCATTTATTCTGGATCCTAATAATGACAATATTATGTATATGCCAGCAGGAAGCACAATTTGGAGAAATAATGATCTTGATGGATTACCATTATTTACCAATACAAATGCAACTGAAAACTGGGTTAATTTAACAAATACTGCGACACCAGACGGATCTACAATTACAGCGCTAGAAGCTTCTACATTCCCAGTAGCAAATAGATTATACTACGGTACTAATTCTGGAATAATTTTCAGAATGGATAACGCAAATATTGACAATCAGACAGTAGTAGATATTTCTACTGGTAAAGGTTTACCTGTAGGTTTTGTAAATGATATTAATATCGATCCATCTAATGCAGATCGAGTGATTGCAACATTTTCAAATTACGGAATACCAAGTGTTTTCATTACTGAAGATGGTGGAGATACATGGACTAACATTAGTGGTAATTTAGAAGAAAATGCTGATGGTACAGGAAATGGACCTTCAGTAAGAAGTACTGCATTCTTAGGAAGTAGTTCAGGTAGATTTGGAGCACGTTTACAAAGAGTATTCGCTGCTACTAGTACAGGTTTATACTCTACTAGAAGGCTTAATGGTCAAAATACTGTTTGGAGAAAAGAAAACTTTGCTATTGGTAATTCTGTTGCTGATGAGGTAGTTACTAGAAAAGATGGGTTTATCGCAGTAGCTGCTCACGGAAGCGGTTTATTTAGTGCGCGTTTCCCAATCACAGCAAATCCATTACCGGAAGCTACGCTAACAACAGCGTTTTTACTTGAAGATTTCGGTGTAAGTGAGAACAGTGAAGACACTACTATAGATATCGCCGGATTGTTTGTACAATCACAAGGATTACCAATTGATATTGAATTAACGAATTCTAATCCAGAGTTAGTGACAGCAGTGTTAACAGGAAATACCTTAACGTTATCGTATGCTCCAGATAGTCTTGGATCAGCATCAATCGGACTGATTGCTACTTCTGGTGATGAGCAGGTGGCAGAAGGTTTTACAGTTACTGTTTCAGAGCCAACTATTTATGAGCAAACAAATACTCAGGTGTCTACAATACCATCACAAAACTTTTTAGATTTTGGTGGATTAGCACAAGCTGCTGATGATTTTACGGTTCCTAGTGGTACTTCTTGGAATATAGATAGAATTGTTGCTTTTGGTGCTGTGAATGGAAGCCCAGCACTTACTAATGTAAGTATTGTGATTTATGAGAACGAAGGTGGAGTTCCAGGAGCAGAAGTATATAATAGCGGTGATATTACACCAATTTCAGATCCTAATATTTCTAATTTGAATATTGCTCTTCCAGAAGTAGTTACTTTAGAAAGCGGTGAATATTGGATTTCAGTTTATACTAATTTAGCATTTAATGGAGGAAATCAATGGTTCTGGGCATCTCAAGACAATGTGGTAGGAGAAGTAACTCAATTTAGAGATCCAGTAAATCTTTTTGGAACTGGAGCAATAGATTGGACAGCTACTACAGTGGCATTAGGAAGAGATCCTTTGGATCAGATTTTCCAAATTTATGGAGATATCATTAGTTCTGGTGATGGACCAGTAGAACCAGAAGTGGAGACTCCTTTAGTGACTTTAGATTTAGTAAATGAGATTGCGGTATATCCTAACCCATCAAACAATACTTTCTTTTTTAACTTCGGTGATACTATTGCTAAATCAAGCAGCAAAGTAAATATTGATATTTTTAATAGTACAGGAAACCTTGTACATACGATGTCTGATGTGAATTCAAATGCAAGTGTAAATTGGGATGCTTCTCGTTTAGCTTCTGGTTTATATTATGCAAAGATTTCTGGTATAGGAACAAGTAAAGTAGTTAAATTACTAAAGCAATAGTCATAATTTGACTTTTAAATAACAATTAATTATGAAAAGGGGAGTTGATATAATCAACTCCTTTTTTTATTTTCAACATTATGAATAAGTTAGTATATATAATATTATTTGCAATTTTAGTTTCTTGTAAATCTACTAGTATTGCTCAGGAAAATGACAAGAAAAGTAGCAACCCTGAAAATAAGGTAAAAGTTCAGAAACCCCGATTTGGAGATTCTAACAATGGAACGGTTAGACCGAATGCAGTCACACAAAGTCAAATTGCTCCAAATACAATACATCTTAAAGTAGTTGTGTTAGAAGTTTCGGGAAACAATAATATTTGTGATAAGTCCTATAATAATATAGGTAGGATGCTAGTAAAAAAGGTTAAAGGTTATGGATCTGGAATTGTAAATATGATTTCACAAAATCAGGAATTAATCATTGCATTACGCAAGGGAATTGCCAAAGACATTTCTAGTTTACAGAAGAATATAAACAAAGAAATTTCTATAGTGGTACGAGAAAAACCATGTGCAGATTTTAATCAAACTATGTATGAAATAGTTACTATTTCTAATATAGATTAGATATTTCCCTGTTGATTTCCATAAGTATCTACCAACCAAAGAATCAATATAATTACAGCAATACTCAGTACAACTGTGAAGAATATTTTCCAGAAGGAATAAGGTCTTTTTCCAGATATTCGACCGGTTTGACCATTCACAAAGAAATTATATTTTTTGCCATTATATTGATAGGCACTTATATAAACTGGAAGTAAAATATGTTTAAAGGTTTCTTCAGATAAGCTCATATTAATAGAATGTACTCTTTGCGTATCTCCACCAATATCATGTCTAGACCATGATCGAGCAATTTTTTCTGCTTCTTTCGTAGACTCTAAATGACCGTCTTTTAAAGGAATCGTATATTTTTCTGTTACAAATCCTGCCAAAAAACTAGTATTAAATGGAACCAAAGCTTTTAGATTCCAGTGAGCTATTTTATTTGGGATAGTATTTTTTCGTTGATGAGAAGCCTTTATTAAAGTGTCATCGACAAAACCACTTACACTTCCACTGGCAGGTGTCCAACGCGTTCTGCGTTCTTGTCTCGTTCTTTGAACTGTTTTGCCATTTACAGTAGTAGTGTATGGAACGCTTACATAGTAATAATCTCCTCTTTGTCCTGTATAGGTAGCATACAATTGAGCATCGAATGTCCAATAGGGTAAGTACAAACCTTTTGTATATTGAGGATCTAAAGCTGCTTTTTTAAGATTGTTAGGAGCAAACCATAATCCTTGTACCCATTTAGAAAATATTTGATGCGATTTTTTCTGATCAAATTGAAAAGGTAAAACGGCACCAGGAAGAATCCAATCTTCTTTATAAGCATCTTCTATGATCAGAGGCATCGTACAATATACACAATGCAATGATTTGTAATTCTCTTCGATATGCTGATTCGCGCCACAATTTTTACATTGCAGCATTAGTATCTCCTCAGAATGAGAAAGTGATCCCATCTCTTCCAAGTAGGGTTTTAGCTCTAGCTCTTTAAATCCATCTTCATTCTGAACAATTGTTTCTTCATGACCACAGTAATCACATTTAATTTCTGTAGTTCCTGGTTTATATGTCAATTCTGCACCACAATTGACACACGATTTTTTTTGTTCAGAAAATGCTCTTTTTTCTTCTTCCATTGAGGAGTTACAATACTAAAGGTTGTACAAAATAGATGCCTTCTTCCATAGGTAAAATGGAAGAAGGATCAATTTATGTTATAAATTGTTCTTACGCACCAGGTAATGGAGGAGGAGTGCTGCCACCTAAAAAAGGTTTTAGCTCTTCTACATCTTTTATTGCAGTCCAGTTGGCCATTCCTTGCTTCCAAACTAGAGAATCTTTATTTACAGTTCTATTCGCAAATAGTGCTTTGAGCTGATCAAAAGAAACAGGTCCAGCTTGTTGTCCATTCACTGCGTAATAGTACTGAACTTGCACAGGCATCGGTGGTGGAGCCACAGGAGATGTTTGTTGTGGTTGTGCTTGTTGTTGGTTGCTCATTGGGTTCATCATACCGCCCATTTGTTGAGCAAGCACAAATCCCATTCCCATTCCCATTCCTGCACCGGCAGTACCACCTTCATTGGCAGCGGCAGCTTCTATAGCTTTTGCAGTTTTGAATTTAGCTAATTTGTCAAGATCCAGCTTGTCAATTCTACTATATTCGAAGATTTCTTTTTTAAGATCTTCAGGCATGGAAACATTCTCAATAAAGAATTTTTCTAATGAGATACCTACTGAGTTAAACTCAGGTTGCATCACATCTTTACATGTTTCCGATAATTCTGTAGTATTTGCAGCATATAATTCTATTGGAAAATTAGCTTCTCCTACAGTATCTGTAAAACGGGTTGAAATTAAACTTTTTAGATGTTCATTTATCTCAAAACTAGTAAAGTTAGCATCTGTACCTACAATATCAACAATAAACTTACCTGGATCATTGATTTTAAAAGCATACGTTCCGAAAGCTCTAATCTCTACTAAACCAAAACGATCATCATTTAAAGTGATAGGGTTTTTAGTTCCCCATTTTTCATCCGTAAAAAGTCTGGTGTTTACAAAATATACCTCTGCTTTAAACGGGCTATTAAAACCATATTTCCAACCTTTTAATGTAGTAAGAATGGGAAGGTTTTGAGTGTTTAAGGTATACGTTCCTGGCTCAAATACATCTGCGAGTTGACCTTCATTTACAAAAACTGCAGTTTGCCCTTCTCTTACAATAAGTTGAGCACCATTTTTTATTTCGTTTTGATATCTTTCGAAGCGATGAACAATCGTGTCCTGTGTATTGTCTAACCATTCTACGATATCTATAAATTCATTACTTAGCTTTTTCTTTATTTCGTCAAAAATTCCCATCGGTGAGTTGATTTAAAATTCGTGTTCTAAAACTACGAAATAGGATGGTTGTGTAAAAATTAATTTTCATTTAATTCCTGTTTAAAAACCCCAATATCATAGATATATCAGGGTTTTAATGCACAATTAAGGGGTAGTCGGATAATCAGAGGGTAAAAATTCTGATGTTACCTAATTATTTATAAAGGAACTACTTCTGTATTTTGATTGTCAATATAAATATTCAAAGATTTGGTAATTGTATTAGCAGAGCTATCCAATCCTCCATAATCGCGAACTAAAAAAGAGAAAGATATACTTACAGCATTTCCATTGGTTACTAGTTTTCCAGCTACTATATTTCCTGTTAACGGATTCGTTTCATTTCCATCCCAATAAACTAGACTACTAAGAAAAGAGATAGATGTAGTTTCCCAAGGTGATGGGATTTCTGTAGAAAACTCTATATAATCATGTGGGTATTGCCATGAAATTCGCTCTACACCACCGCTATCGGCTCCAGAAAAGATAAAATCATAGGTAGTATCAGATCGTAAATTTAGTTGTAAGCTTGTAAAATCGTCATCTTGTGTAAAGGTGCGATTAAAACCATCTCCAGAAATATTAAAGGAAAATGTAGGAGCAGTGTTATCTGTTTCAGGAATATCCGTTTCACAAGAAATCAGAAAGGATATAATGACTATTGAAACTATTCTTTGGGTATTTTTTAAAAAGTCTGTTTTCATCACATTAAGTTTTAATGTTTAAACTTAGTGTAGATAAAAGTGTTTAGGTAAACATCGAGTTGGAATGTTGATATTCAGTTTTTTATAACCCCTTAGGAATTGCATCGATCAATTTTTGAGTATATGATTTCTGAGGATTTTCATAAATGAAATCAGCATCTCCTTTTTCTTCAATTTTACCATTATTCATTACTAATAACTGATCCGACATATATTTAACTACGGCAAGATCATGGGAAATGAAGATATAAGTAAATCCAAATTTTTCTTTTAGTTCGTTTAACAAGTTTAATACTTGCGCCTGAACTGAAATATCTAAAGCACTCACAGATTCATCACAAATGATTAGTTTAGGTTGGAGTGCTATTGTTCTTGCAATTCCAATTCTTTGTCTTTGACCTCCACTAAATTCATGAGGGTATCTGTTAAAATAAGATGGGTTCAATCCTACTCGTTCCAAAAGGCTCAGTACTTTTTCTTTTCGCTCCGTATCGTTATCGTACAGTTTATGAGCTTTCATAGGCTCCAGGATAGCTTTGCCAACGGTTAATCTAGGGTTTAGGGAAGCAAAAGGATCCTGAAATATTAATTGTATTTCCTTTCGTAAATTTCGAATTTGAGAAGATGAAACTTTAGTTAAATCCTGACCGCGATATAGAATTTCTCCTTGGTTAGCTTTTTGTAATTGTAATATTGTATTTCCCAAGGTAGATTTTCCACAGCCAGATTCTCCAACAAGTCCCAAGGTTTCTCCTTCGAATAACTGAAAGCTAACATCATCAACAACTTTGAATTCTTTCTTACCAAATAACCCTATTTTGGTGAAAAAAGATTTTTCTACATTTTTTACTTCTAGTAATGGAGGTTTACTATATAGTTTTTTGTGTAGTTGTTCGCGATCTTCTTTACTAATTAACTGTATTTTCTTCTTCTCTTTACTAAGATAATCGGTTATGGTAGGTAATTCTTTAAATCGCACATCTAGCGACGGTCTGGCCGAAATCAAAGCTTTGGTATAGTCTTGTTGAGGATTCTTAAATATTTCTTGAGTTGCACCATATTCTACCATTTTTCCTTGGTATACAACTAATACGTTATCTGCTATTTCGGAAACTAATGACAAATCATGAGAAATAAACAGAATGCTCATTTCAAATTCCTTTTGGAGTTCTTTGAGTAACGCAATGATTTCTTTTTGTACGGTTACATCTAAAGCTGTAGTCGGTTCGTCTGCAATTAGTAATTTGGGCTTGCAGGCAATAGCCATGGCAATCATGATACGCTGTTTCTGACCGCCACTAAGTTCATGAGGATATGAATTATAGGCTCTAGAAATATCAGGAAGTTTTACTTTTTCGAATAAAGAAAGTACTTCGTTTTTTGCCTCAGATTTTGATATTTTGGTATGCTGTAAAAGAATTTCAATTACCTGTTTCCCACATTTCATAGAAGGATTTAAAGAACTCATAGGTTCTTGAAAAATCATAGCAATTTCATTACCACGAAGAGATCGAAGTTTTGATGGATCTAAATCTAGTAAGGATTCATTTTTGTATAAAATAGTGCCAGAAACAGAAGCAATTTTAGCAGGAAGTAAACCCATAATGGCTAATGAGGTAACTGATTTTCCGCTTCCAGATTCCCCTACAACTCCTAAAATCTCATTAGGTTTGATATCAAACGAAAGATCATATAATACCCGAGTTTCATTTTTTTGATTAGAAAAAGAAACATTGAGATTTTTAATAGAGAGTATTGAGGAAGTATCCATAAATTCAAAGCTAAGTAAATTTAGTTAATTCTTAGAATTAAAAGCAAGTTGTTATGAAAGCAAACCAATACTGAAGCTGCAGTTTTTGGTGTGATATTTGCTATCTTTACGATTCAAAGAATACTATGAAGCTTACCAAACTATCACTTAGAACTAGGATTTTTATTTCAATGACAGTGTTAGTTCTGTTGGCTTCGGTTTTGGTAGCCGCCATTACAGTGTATCAATACAAAGAAGAGGCAGAAGAATACCATCGCGAACGACTAGAAAGAAAGGAAGAGCGGATAAAAATAGCTATCAATAATGCGTTGCTTAGTACTACATATCCTGTTCTTGAAGAGAATATTGCTTTAATTTTTAGAGAGAAAAAGAAGATAAACCAAATCTCATATGAACATGCATTACCAATAAATATTTATGATTTATCTGGTAAGTTATTAGTAAAATCGGAAGAAACTTTCGTTAATGATACCGTAGATCGAGTTTTAGACAAGCGTATTATCGATACTTTGGGAAACGGATATGAAAGAAGGTATTTAGGTGTTTCTGAAAAAAATGGAGAACATTTTCTATCCTCATATACATACATCAAAGACAATAAATCAAAACCTTTAGCCATACTTAATTTACCGTATTTGGAAGATGACAATTTCTTTTCTAGAGAATTATGGGAATCTTTAAAAAGACTTGGACAGGTATATTTATTGATGTTGTTGATTGCTATTATTTTAGCATACTTTCTCTCCAAATACATTACACGTTCTCTAAAAACAATTTCTGATACTATTGATCAAACACGATTGGATAAACGAAACAAACGAATACGTATTGGTGATTCTAGTGATGAGATTTATTCATTGGTAAATGCCTACAACAGTATGATTGATGAGTTAGAGGAAAGTGCTGCAATGTTGGCAAAGAGTGAGCGAGAGGCTGCTTGGAGAGAGATGGCAAAGCAAGTAGCGCACGAAATTAAAAACCCACTAACACCCATGCGTTTAACTGTACAGAGTTTTGAGCGAAAATTTAATCCAAGTGATCCTAATATTGAGCAAAAAGTAAAGGAATATAGTGATACGTTGATTCAACAGATAGATACTATGAGTTCTATAGCTTCTGCCTTTTCTAACTTTGCGCAAATGCCAGCACAGAAGAGTGAGACATTGAACGTGGTAAAGATTGTGGGGCTTGCGTTGGATATATTTAATGAAGGATATATAGTTTTTCCTTCAGAAAAAGAAGAGATTATTGCGAAGTTTGATAGAACACAACTAATTCGAGTGGTTACAAACTTGGTAAAAAACGCTATTCAAGCAATATCCGAAGATCAAACACCTAAAATTATTGTAAATGTCTTTACAGAAAAAGACGATGTAGTAATTACAGTGGCGGATAATGGAGTTGGTATTTCTGAGGAAAATAAAAAGAAAATCTTTGAGCCAAAATTTACTACTAAAAATAGTGGTATGGGATTAGGACTAGGAATGGTAAAAAATATTGTGGAAACCTATAACGGAAGTATTACCTTTACATCACAAGAAGGAAAAGGAACTGTTTTTAAGGTGAAGTTTCCAAAAATAAAGTCAGATCTATAAAAGACTAAACCTGTGAAAGAGTATAAGCTAGAATCATTGATTTATTATTCTAAACTAACTAGAGATAAAGAGCATATCCTAAAAGCATCTTCAAAGGATATTCAAGAAAAATTAGACGAGTATTCTAAAGATGGATGGAGATTGGTGTCTACTGATGTAGAAGATTTTGGGATAGGAATGTATTTTTACTTATACTTCGAGAGAGATCGAAAATACTAAACAAACAATAGAAATATAATGTATACTAACATTCTCACATCTTATAATGAAGGTGTAACTACAATTACAATCAATCGACCATCAAAACTTAATGCATTAAACAAAGAAACCATTCAGGAATTGCACGATGCTTTTGATGCTGCAAATAAAGATGCCAAAACCAAAGTAATTATTGTTACTGGAAGCGGTGAAAAAGCCTTTGTAGCTGGTGCTGATATTAGTGAATTCGCGAATTTTTCGGTAGAACAAGGAGGTCAATTGGCAGCTAAGGGACAAGAATTATTATTTGATTTTGTAGCTAATCTTTCTACACCTGTAATTGCTGCTGTTAATGGATTTGCTCTTGGTGGTGGATTAGAATTAGCAATGGCAGCACATTTTAGAGTTGCTAGTGATAATGCCAAAATGGGATTGCCAGAAGTATCACTTGGTGTGATACCAGGATATGGAGGGACTCAAAGATTACCACAATTAATTGGTAAAGGAAGAGCTATGGAAATGATTATGACAGCAGGAATGGTGGATGCTAATCAAGCATTAAATTATGGTTTAGTGAATCATGTAGTTTCTCAGGAAGAATTAATTCCTCTTGCCGAAAAATTAGCCAGTAAAATTATGAGAAATTCTTCGGTAGCAATAGGAGCAGCAATACATGCTGTAAATGCTGCTTATGAAGATGGTGTAAATGGTTTTACAACGGAAATTCAAGAGTTTGGAAAATGTTTTGGAACCTTGGACTTTAAAGAAGGAACAACGGCATTCTTGGAAAAGAGAAAAGCTGATTTTCCGGGTAAATAAAAGAGGTGATACATCATACCTTATATTTCGTTTTCTCCATTTTGTTTTTGGTTTTACCCAGTTATGGACAAGATGAAAATAATATACCTACAAATCCTCAAGATTCGATATCGAATCTTGAGGGTGTTAAAGTTAGAGGATATTCAAGTACTTACAAAAGATTCTCGATTAGAGCAGGAGCTGGTTTTCAAGACTCTTTTTATTCAGAAATAGGGATAGCGCGTCATAGATGTACCTATAGTGATGTTGGGTTTTTTGCGAATGATTATTACCTTTCTTTCGCTTGGAATTTATCTTCAAACGATGATATTTTTAGTTTAAAAACAGGTTATCAAATCAATATTATACCGTTGTTGGCTTTGGGACTAGAAACTAAATATCAAACAAATTTTAGTGAAAATGATCTTGTAATTACTCCAAAAATCGGTTTAGGTATTTTTGGTGATATTTATTTATTTTATGGATATAATGTATCTACTAATAATTATCCTTTTCTGGATATTGGGAAACATCAATTCTCTTTTGTTTTAAATATACATAAGAACTTTTTACGTTATTTATAAAAGTTCATTTCATCAATATATTCCCACACCTCTTTTGGTAGTAATGGTCTTATATTTTTGGCTTCTGGAATTGCTTTACGTATAAAAGTGGAAGATATCTCCATAATAGGAGCATTAATTCTATTAATTTTTGGGTGATCTTTGAATTGATGTTCTGTCACTCCTTCAGAAATTCGAGGGTACACATATAGATGATGATTCTCTAGAATCACCTCGTAATTTTTCCACTTATGAAAACTTTTAAGGTTATCCTCTCCCATAATCAAATGAAATATATCATTGGGATACTTTTCCTGAAGATGTGCAAGGGTATGAACCGTATAATTAGGCTGAGGTAATTTAAACTCAATATCACTGGGACGTAATTTAGGATAAGATTCTGTGGCGCGATAGACCATCTCTAAACGATGATTATTATCTAATAGTGAGTTTTTCTTTTTAAATGGATTATGAGGAGTAACTACCATCCAAATTTCATCCAGATCAGAATATTCAGCCATATGATTAGCAATTGCTAAATGACCAATATGGATAGGATTAAATGTTCCGAAGTATAAACCTATTTGTTTCATGGAAAATGATAATTTTTCATTCCCTTGAAGACGGGAATATATTCATTATAAGTTTTATCCTAAAATAAATTTTTTAACCAAATGCAGCACTTCTTCCTTGGCTTTTTCTAAATCATCATTAGTTACGATAGCGTCAAATTGAGGAGCAGTAGCCATTTCTGTAGAGGCTTTGGCCACACGCATATTGATTTTATCTTCTGATTCTGTTTTACGTTTTTTTAAACGAATTTTTAATTCTTCAATACTCGGAGGTTTTATAAAAATAGCCAATGTGCGATCCGGATAAATTCTTTTAATATCTAATCCACCAACCACATCAATATCAAAAATTACATGTTTTCCTTTGTCCCAGATGCGTTGTACTTCGGTTTTTAGTGTTCCGTAAAAATTGTCACGATATACTTCTTCCCACTCTAAAAACTCATCTGCTTTAATCTTGTCTTTAAACTCTCTTAGCGATAAAAAATAATAATCTTTTCCATGTATTTCTCCTCCACGAGGTTCTCGAGAAGCGGCAGATATAGAGAAATCAAGATTTAATTCCTCTTTATGAAGTAAATATTTAACTAATGTAGTTTTACCACTACCAGAAGGAGCGGATAGTACGATAAGTTTTCCTTGTTTCATTTATATAAATTTTACCAATAGGGTAAAGAATTCGTTTATTTATCGATTTGTTGATTAGAATATGATAAACAAATACTTATAAAATATTGAGCAATTGTTCTTTAATCTTCTCTAATTCGTCTTTCATCTGTACCACCAATTGTTGCATTGGTGCATAATTAGATTTACTACCAATTGTATTGATTTCTCTTCCGATTTCTTGAGTTATGAAACCTAATTTCTTACCATTAGAATCTTTTGTATTTATGGTAGTTGTAAAATATTCCAGATGATTTGCTAGTCTTACCTTTTCTTCGGTGATATCAAATTTTTCTAAATAATATACAAGCTCTTGCTCAAATCGATTTTCATCTACTTGTTCCTTTAACTCGGATACCGCTTTATGTAATCGTTCTCTAACAGATTCCATGCGTTCAGGATCTATTTTGATTACTTTTTGTAATAGCGCTCCAATATTTTCGATCCTAATCTTGAAGTCTTTTTCTAGTGCTTTCCCTTCATCATTTCGATAACTCTCTATAGCATCTAGGGCATCGTTTAGACCTTTTGTTATAGCAACAAATTCTTCTTCATCAATCTCAGCACGTTCTGTTTTTAAAGCATCTGGCATGCGTACAGCCATTTTTATGATTTCTAGCCTATCACCTGGGTTATGAATAGATTCTAATTGCTTAACATAATCCATTAAAATATCTTTGTTGATTTTAGTGGAATTTTCTTCACCGGTTACCTCTACGTATAAGCTAAAATCTACTTTTCCTCTTACCAATGTTTTGGCGATGGTCTTGCGCATTTCTAACTCTTTTTCTCGGTATTGAGAAGGTATCCTAGCATTTAAATCTAGATTTTTACTGTTAAGAGATTTTACTTCTATTGTGATTTTCTTTGTGGGTAGTTGAAGGATCGACTTCCCAAAACCTGTCATGGATTTAATCATATGCTTATATCGGTACTCGGTTAAAAAATTACACGAAGATACGAACTAATTGTGAATGAAGAATTAGGAATATAAATAGATAAGTGTAAACACTATAAAATCTTATATTTTATGTAAAGAATCTTCGGAAACTTCATTGTTCATGATGATTTTGTCAATATATTCTCCCTTTTCTAGGAAAAAATTAGGCATTCGTCCAACTTCTGTAAATCCTATTTTAGTATATAAAACTATTCCAGAAATATTAGAAGCGTATACTTCTAACCAAATCAAACGTAGGACTGGATTTTTGATAGCCCAATCCAAAACATTCTGCAAGAGTAATGTCCCAATTCCTTGATTTTGCCATTTAGTATGAATTCCAATACCAATCATAGCAGTATGTTCCATTTTTTTTCTCCAACTACCAGTAAGATCAATATTGCCTACCATATTATTATTTATCATTGCTACAAGAATAATGCTATTCTTTTCTGATAGATACTTTTTGATCATTTCTTTCTCCTGATCGGTGTCATTAGGATATTCGTTTTCGAATAACGGCAGGGTCTCTGTGTTTTTTAAATATTGTAGTTTGAGATGTAATAGTTCTTGAGCATCATCAGGTGTGGCTTGCCTAATGGTAATTTGATGATTGCTTTTAGTGGTATATGTTTTTGAAACGAAATTCAATTAAGCATTCGGATTTTTATCTCTAACTCTTTTGTAAAATTTGATCCCTAACATTAAAAGAACGGCTAATAATAATATTCCGATAACCCCATAAATCCAATTAACGGCATCTCTTAAAATAACCAAAAATATTACTGCAAAAAGAATAATAGTAGCACCTTCATTCCATAATCTCATCTGGTTAGAGGACCATTTTACGATTCCATTTTGTAGTTGTTTAAAAATCTGATGACTTTTTAGGTGGTATAACCAAAGTAAAACAACGAATCCTAATTTTACATGCATCCAGGATTCTTGCAACCATTCGGGGATAAGTATTAACAGCCAAATAGCGAATCCTGTTGCTAAAATAGCAGATGGCCAAGTAATAATATACCAAAGGCGCTTAGCCATTAGTTTTAGTTGGTTTCCTAATATTTCTTTATCTGGAGAAGGTTTTTCGGACGCCTCGATTTGATAAATAAAGATTCGTGGAATATAAAAGAGCCCTGCGAACCAGGTAATCACAAAGATTAAGTGCAGGGCTTTTATATAGTTATAATATTCTAGCATAAATTATTCTACAAATAGATAATTAAGCTGCAAGGTATTGAATTCTGTATTAAAGCTTTTTATTTCTTCAGAAATTAATTTGTCAAATAGTGTCAATTGAGTTTCTATCTCTTTAGTTAATTCATTTTTTACAGCAATATCTTGTGCTGTCGGTCCAAAATCTCCCATTCCTACCAGAGAGTTTAGATGACCAAGCTTGTTAGTTAATTTTATTGGGAAATTCAATGGATCTTGACCACTTCTATTTTTAGTTTGGTATAGTGCTTTTTCAATTTCTCCAAATTGTTTTTGTAGATCTTTAGCTTTAGTTACCAAATCTTTTGTTTTCTCATCATCTTTATATTGTTTGGAGAATGATTTAAGCTGAGTGTTGATCTTTCTAATCTTTTTAATAGATTGATGTGCTTTATCCACGGTTTTATTTACATCTGTAATAAAATCAAACTGTTGTTGCATTTGCTGTGGTGTAGCTTCTGCTCTAGGATCTGCTAAAATGGTAAAGGGTTGCGAAGTCTCTTTTCCATTAACATTTAGGCTTACCTTATAGGTTCCGGGGACAGCTTTTGGACCGTCTAGACTTGCCCACCATAAGATCATCCCTTTCAACTTTTCTGCTCCTTTACCGCGCATATTCCAGTTAAATTGATTAGCTCCTTTTTCTAAATCTTTTAACTGGTGCTTTTTCTCTTTGGCACTAGTACTAAACGAAGCGATAGTATCTCCTTTGGTATTAAAATAAGTTAATGAAACCGTGTCTTTCTTCTTATCAAACTTTTTAAGGTTGAAATAAGTGATAACTCCACTAGGATGATTGGTTCCTTCGGTTTTAGAATCTTTGAAACTACCACCACGCATTCTATAGGTGTCTTTTGGTTTAAAAAGAGTGTAGTTTTCCGTTGCTATAGTGTTATTTAATTGATGAAGAACTGTTAAATCATCAATAATCCAAAGGCTTCTTCCTTGGGTAGCTACTACTAAGTTGTTTTCTTTTATAGCTAAATCAGTTATAGGAACAATAGGAAGGTTTAGTTGAAAAGATTTCCAGTTAGCGCCGTCATTGAATGAAATGTACATTCCAGTCTCTGTACCTGCATATAATAATCCTTTTCTTTTCGGATCTGCTCTTAGAACTCTGGTAAAATGTTCACTAGGAATTCCTGTTGTGATTTTTGTCCATGATTGTCCATAATTTGTTGTCTTATATAAATAAGGAGTAAAGTCACCAGATTTATATCGTGTACCTGCAATGTAGCAAGTGCCTTCATCAAAAGCACTAGGTTCAATACTATTGATCATCATCCATTCTGGCATTCCTTTCGGAGTTACGTTACTCCAATTCTTTCCTCCATCTTTACTTACATGAACTAATCCGTCATCACTACCTGTCCATAGCAACCCTTCTTTTAAAGGACTTTCTGCGGCAGCAAAAATAGTACAGTAGTATTCCACCGAAGTATTATCTTGTGTAATAGGACCTCCAGAAGACTTTAGTTTACTAGGGTCATTTCTTGTAAGGTCTGGACTGATAACTTCCCAGCTTTGCCCTTCGTTTTCAGTGACATGAACCTGATTAGAGAAGGTATACAATCTATTTGGATTGTGTTTTGAGAACATAATAGGGAAATTCCATTGAAAACGATATTTCATATCTTCTGCTCCATGTCCCATAGGGTTATCCGGCCATACACTGATGGATCGTACAGTTTCGGTTTTGTGATTTACTCTGGTAAGGAATCCATCATAGCTACCGCCATAAACGATATCATTATTCTTTGGATCTACAGCAATATGCGCGGATTCTCCACCAGCAGTGGACTCCCAATCATCTTCTGAAATGGACCATCCTGTACTTCTGTGATTAATTCGTATAGTGGAATTGTCTTGTTGTGCAGCGTATATTCGATATGGGAAACTATTATCTGTAGTTACTCTATAGAATTGTGAAGTTGGTTGATTATGATAAGTACTCCAGGTTTCTCCACCATCATAAGTAATCTGGGCACCACCATCATCACCTATGACCATTCGTTTAGGGTTTTCTGGGGCTATCCAAAGATCATGATGATCTCCATGAGGTGCTCTAAAACTACTGAAGTTTTTACCGCCATCTTTACTTTTATGATAAGAAACATTTACCACATATACTACATCTTTATCTTTAGGATCTGCATAAATCCTAGTGTAATACCAAGCACGCTGACGAAGACTACGATCGCTATTTAAAAGGTACCAGGTTTCACCACCGTCATCACTTCTATACACTCCACCCTTTTCTTTATTTTCTACAATGGCCCAAACTCTTTCGCTGTTCACTGGAGAAACAGTAACACCAATAATACCAAGAGTGTCTTTAGCAAAACCTTTATTTTTCGAAATTTCCTTCCATGTTTTACCGCTATCTGTACTTTTCCATAAGGCAGATCCATCTCCACCAGAACTTAAACTGTAAGGTGTTCTTCTGGCGTTCCAAGTAGAAGCATATAAGATTCTAGGGTTGTTAGGGTCTAAAGTTAAATCAACCGCACCAGCATTTTGATTCGAAAAAAGTACTTTGTTCCATGTTTTACCACCATCTATACTTTTGTAAACACCTCGATTTTGTGTTGGTTTGTAGATGTTTCCTAAAACACCCGCGTATACGATATCTGGATTGGTTGGATGAATAGCAATTCTAGGAATATGTCTACTTTTTGGCAAACCTGATTGAGTCCATGTTTTACCAGCATCAACACTTTTCCATACACCATATCCTGAAGACACATTTCCTCTAAGTGTTTTTTCGCCACCACCGACGTAGATTACATTTGGGTCACTTTTAGATACTGAAATAGAACCAACAGAACCTCCAAAAAAGCCATCAGATATATTTTCCCAGGTTCTTCCACCATCGGTAGTTTTCCAAACACCACCTCCAGTGGCGCCAAAATAAAATAAATTAGGTTTTCCAGGAACTCCTGTTACTGCAGCACTTCTACCTCCTCGAAAAGGTCCTACTAATCGATATTCTAAGGCGTTATAAAGTTCTTCTTTATACGTTTGTGCATTTACCAATGAAAAATTGCCTATTACAAAAAATGTAATAAGAGTGAGTTTGATGATTCTTGAGTACATTCAGTTGAGTTTATAGTTTACGCCTAGGTGTTGATTAACCACAGTGTAGATTTGATGGTCTACTAAAATCAGGAATAAAAGCGTATTGAAAAAGATTTTCACGTAATTTTAACCTTAGTCTACTGGTTAAGATAAAATCGTGTTACAAGAATAATAGACTATGCGCCTTTTGGAAGAACTAGTGTTTTTCTAACTTCTCTGTTTAGATAATAACCGGTGAGTATAGTGGATAATACATCCGCAATTGGAAAAGCAATCCATACACCTAGAACACCAAGAAAAGGAGGTAGCATTAAGATAAGTGGGATTAGAAAAAAACCTTGTTTTGTTAAGCTTAATAATAAAGCAGGAACTACTTTTCCAATAGATTGGAAATAAGCGGAACCGATTAATTGTACGATGATTACAGGAGTAGCTAAAAACACAATTCTTAAGGCTGACGGCGTTCGCTGAAGAATTTCCTTGTTATTAGCAAGTGTTTCAGGATCCAAAGAAATTTTAGTACTTACGAAAATAGAAATGAATTGGTGTGGAAACACCATTATTATTAGAAATATTACGATAGCTAATATTCCTCCATACGTAATAGATGTATTAATAGATTCTCGAACTCTCTGAAACTTTTCTGCACCATAATTGTATCCGGCAATAGGCATAAAACCCTGATTTACCCCGATAACTGGAAAAAGTGCAAACATCAATACTGTTCTTATGATACCGTAAGAAGCAATGTCTAATTCATCTCCATAATTTCCTAAAACGTTATTAAGTAAAATCCCTAATACCGCAATAGTACCTTGTCTGGCGAGGGTAACAAAACTAAGTCCACTAATTTCGTTTACAATAGATTTTTTTAGCTTAATACATTCTGCATTAAGAGGCAATTCACTTTTTACGATAAAAAACCACAAAATGAAACCAAAGCAAATCGCATAGCTTATAAAAGTAGCCCAAGCTGCACCTTCCATTCCGTATCCCATAACATTAATGAGAATGTAGTCTAGAAAAATATTACCAATAGCGGGTAATATCATTGCTACCATTGCAAATGTAGGTTTTCCTTCTGCTCGGATTACATTATTACCCATCATCGACATAGAAAGCATTACAATGCCATAGAGTACTATTCTGTAATAAATAAGTGCATAATCTTTAAAGGATTCTTCTGCGCCCAAAAAACCTATAAAAAAATCTTGAAAAATTAATCCAATTAAAGCTAATGAACCAGATATTAAAAAAGTTAAGGTGGTTTGATTTCCAAAGACACGTAGCGCTTTATCTCTGTCTCCAGACCCTAATGCTCTTGATAAGACTGAACTCCCCCCAATTCCAATAGCTAATCCAATAGCACCAATAAAAAAGGTAAAAGGAATAACCACTTGAACAGCAGAAATTGCAAGACCACCAATCCAGTTACCTAAAAAAGCAGTGTCTACAATCATATTTAAAGACATTACCAGTATTCCAATAGAGGCTGGTACTGCCTGCTGAATAAGAAGTTTTCCGATGGGTTTAGTTCCTAAAGCTTCAGAGCTTATTCTCGCCATTCTTTATACAGGAATTTTTTCTCCAATCCATTCGTTCACCCAGTTTCCAAGTACATCTGCCCAATCGTCTCGATCATTTAAACAAGGAATTGTGGTAAATTCTTTTCCGCCAACTTCATGGAAAATTTCTTCTCCTTCCATGGCAATTTCTTCTAATGTTTCCAGACAATCCGATACGAAGGCAGGAGTAACAATAGCCATTTTTTTAAGACCTTCTTTCCCCATTCTTTCTATAGTTCTATCTGTATACGGTTGTAACCAGGGATCAAAACCTAATCTGGATTGAAATGTAGTAGAGTAGGTGCCATTTTTTAATCCTAATTTTTTAGCAACCTGAACCGTAGTCATTTCACATTGATGACGGTAACAGAATTCATGCTGTACAGACCCCTTCTTAAAACAACATTTGCCATCCATTTTACAATTTCCGTTGCTAATATCGCTTTTTCGGATATGTCTTTCCGGAACACCATGATAACTAAATAAAAGGTGGTCATATTCAACATCTTCTAAATGTTCTGAAATACTATTTGATAGTACATCTATATATTCCTTTTTGTCATAAAAAGCAGGAATATCAGATATTTTCATATTAGGGAAATGTTCTTTTCTTAATTCTTCGGCAAGTACCAAAATTGTTTCTGTAGTCGCCATTGCAAATTGAGGATATAGTGGTACAATTAATACTTCATCGACACCTTTATCATGCAATTCTTGTAATCCTTTATGGATGCTCATGGAACCATATCGCATTGCCAATCCAACGGGGACATTGGTTCTTTCTGCTACTTTTTTCTGTAATCTTTCAGAAAGGACTATTAGAGGCGAACCCTCTTCCCACCATATTTTTTTGTAAGCAGCTGCAGATTTTTTAGGACGCGTATTTAGAATAATTCCTTTTACTAATAATGTTCTAGCCCATAAAGGAACATCGATAACTCTAGGATCCATTAAAAACTCTCCAAGATATTTCTTTACATCCTTGGGATCTGTGCTATCAGGAGATCCTAAATTAACAAGAAGTACACCTTTGCTCATAGTTTATCTTTTTCGAAACGTAAAAATACAAACTATTCAATGGATAGATCATAAAATTATAATAAGACTTAGTGATCTAATAATTGATAATAACAATTTTCTTAATAATTCTTGGAATTCGTTTTGGATTAGTTCTTAAAACAATGGAGAGACAAGTTAAAATGTTTTAAACTAAAAGTTCTCAGATAATATTTTCTTATTTTTATAAGATCAAAAAAGCATTGAAATGAAACGTATTATTGTAGACGTAGAAAACGAAAAGTTACCTTTTATTATAGAATTGTTAGAACATTTTGAATTTGTTTCTGTTTTAGCGGATCCAGATGGAGATGATAGAGGAATGTATGACTCTATTGTTTCTTTACAGAAAGGGGAAGGAATTCCAATGAAAGAATCTTAAAATTCTGTATTTAGCTTAGATTCATCACGTACTTTTTAGGAGTGGTGCCAAATTTCTTTTTAAAAGCTGCTATAAAATGGCTTGCCGTGCTATATCCTACCTTTAGGCCAACTTCATTTACATTATGACTTCCAGTTGCTAATAACTGGCGAGCTACCTCCATTTTATAATCGAAAAGAAAGGTATATACTGGTTCACCATAGATTTGCTTAAAACCATCTTTGAGCTTACCCAATGGTAGTCCAATTTCTTTTGATAATTCTTGGAGAGTTGGTGGCTCAGCCATTCTGGAAATAATTATTTCTTTAGCCTGTTTTATTTTAAGCACATTTTCTTCATCCACTAGAAAAGGACACTGGTCAATATCTGCATCTTCAGGTTTGTTGAAATAAAGGCTCAGTAATTCATACGATTTTCCTTTAAAATATAGGAGTTTAATAGAACGGTGTAGATTGTAATTTAGAATTTGATTTAAAATAACGGTCATAGAAGGAGAAATATCGGCATCCGTGTAGTATTTTTTATCACGATTACCTTCTCCTAAAAATGGAATATAATCTGCTTCTTTAGAAAAGAGAGAATGAAATTTTTTAATTGAAATTAATAATGAAATAAGAGATGAATCCTTTTCCATTTCCAGATTCATAGGCAAGTCTCTCTGCGGATTATATAATAGGAGCGATTTTTTATCTGGTAAAGGTATCGAATAGCTCCCGTTATTAAAGTTAAACTTGGTGTTACCTTTTACACAGAAGTGAAATTGAATGTAGCTACTATTAATATCTCGTATAATCTTTTGATTATCATTCGTTTCGTTTTGGAACTTAAGTATAAAGAAACCGTCCTCGATCATGGTTTCTTCCATTATGCCTGGAGCGTTATTTTTTAACTGTATTTCCATCTTCTATGTGGTATTTATTTAGAATAAATCTAAATTGATATTTTTGAAATCTACGGTAGCTGTACAAAAATAAGTGTTTTTACGTGATTTTGACTATTTAAAGAGATAAACAACGCATTTCGATACTTTAAAACCTTTAAGCGTTATTTTTTAAACTAGATGTAGGATATTTTTGCTACGGAAAAATTGAGACGGCCCAATGGAACCTCACCTACGTACAAAAGGATCACATTTTTATGCAATTGGTCTCAGCTATAAAAAGGCTGATGCTGAGGTGCGCGGTCATTTTAGTCTTAATGATGAGGCAAAGAGTCTAGTTCTTCAGGAAGCAAAGGATGATGGTATCGAAGGTCTTTTGGTAATGTCTACTTGTAATCGTACAGAGCTGTATGGTTTTGCACAACATCCTTTTCAGTTAATAAAGCTTTTATGTAAACATACTGTTGGAACTGTAGAAGAGTTTGAACAGGTTGCTTATGTTCATAAAAATAGCAAAGCTGTACATCATCTTTTTAGAGTAGGAACAGGTTTGGATAGCCAGATTTTAGGTGATTTTGAAATTATCGGACAATTAAAATCCGGATTTCGAACATCTAAAAAGATACAGATGATTAATCCTTTTTTGGAGCGTTTAACCAATGCGGTAATTCAGGCAAGTAAAAGGATTAAAAATGAAACTGAAATATCCAGTGGCGCTACTTCTGTGAGTTTTGCAGCAGTACAATATATTTTAGCTAGAGTTCCTTATGTCTCTGACAAAAACATATTACTTTTTGGAACAGGAAAAATAGGAAGAAACACTTGTGAAAATTTAGTAAAACATACTAAAAATGATCACATTGTATTGATAAATAGAACAAGGGACAAAGCCGAAAGAGTAGCAGGAAAATTTAATCTTATTGTAAAAGATTATGAAACACTCAAAGATGAGGTGAACAAAGCGGATGTTCTAATTGTGGCTACTGGAGCTCAGCAACCAACGATTACGAAGGAAATTATTAATACCAATAAGTCTTTATTGATTTTAGACTTATCAGTTCCAAAAAATGTTCATTCTAATGTGTCAGAATTCCCAAATGTTACTTTAGTGCATATGGATGATTTATCGAAAATCACAGATGATACCTTACAGCGAAGAAGAGTTCATATACCGAAAGCAGAGGTTATTATAGAAGAAGTAAAGTCTGAATTTGATAGTTGGTTAGAAACTAGAAAATTTGCTCCTACCATTAAAGCCTTAAGAAATAAACTAGCCTCATTTAAGGATGCTGAAATCAATTTACAGCGTAAAAAAATGGTAGATTTTAACGAAGAGCAAGCTACGATTATTAGTGATCGCATTATACAAAAAATAACGAATCATTTTGCTAGTCATCTCAAAGATGAAAACACTGCTTCTGAGGAAAGTATTGAATTGATTCAGAAAGTATTCCAAATACAAAATAAATAGTGACACATAAGAAAATCCGCATTGGAACAAGAGACAGTGAATTAGCACTTTGGCAAGCAAAAACAGTTCAGAATAAATTAGAAAAGCTTGGACACGAGACGATCTTGATTCCTGTGAAGTCTACTGGAGATGTTATTTTGGATAAACCTTTATATGAATTAGGGATCACTGGCATTTTTACCAAAACATTGGATGTCGCTATGATTAATAACGATATTGATATTGCCGTACATTCTATGAAAGATGTTCCCACGGCCTTACCCAAAGGTATTGTAGAGGCTGCGATTTTGGAACGTGCAAATTCAAATGATATTTTAGTACATAAAGGCGTTGATTTTTTAAATACCAATGGAACAATTGCTACAGGAAGTTTGCGTAGAAAAGCACAATGGTTACATAAATATCCTAAACATTCTGTTGTAGATCTTAGAGGAAATGTAAATACCAGAATGCAAAAGTTACAAGATAGTGATTGGAACGGAGCTATTTTTGCAGCCGCAGGACTAGAAAGAATCAACTTAAAACCTAAGGAATATATCGATCTAGATTGGATGATTCCAGCTCCTGCCCAAGGAGCTATGCTGGTAGTAGCCAAAGAAGATGATACTTATTGTCTAGAAGCACTCGAAAAGCTAGATCATGAGCATTCTAAAATATGTGTTCATGTAGAAAGAGAATTTCTAAGAAAATTAGAAGGTGGTTGTACAGCACCAATTGGAGCTTTGGCAACTATAGAAGAAGATGAACTTCATTTTACTGGAGCATTATTTAGTTTAGATGGAAAAGAGAAAATTGAAGTTGCAGAGACTATTAAATTAGAGGATGTAAATGAATTTGGAATCCGCTGTGCCAAAAAGGTATTGGATAATGGAGGTAAGGAGTTAATGCATAAAATTAAAGCAGTGTTACAATAATTGAAAGCAGAGCCTACCATATTATCCACAAAAAAATTATCCTATTCGCAAAAAGAATTGTTGTTAAACTCGGGAATCGGATTTGTAGAATATGATGCGATCGAGATTGAATTTTTGAACGTAACCATTGATCAACTCATACAAAATGCAATATTTACCAGCAAGAACGCGGTAAAAGTAATGCTAAATTCTGGAGTTACGATCCAACGATGCTTTTGTGTTGGAGATAATACGAAAAAGCTATTGCAGCAAGGAGGTATCGAGGTGATTGAAACAGCCCAGAACGCGAAAGATCTTGCCGAAATTATTGTTAGGAATTATCAGCAAGAGAAATTTCACTTTTTTTGCGGAAACCTTAGAAGGGATGAACTACCATCTATTCTTTCTCAGAATAAAATAAGTTTAGAAGAAATAGTAGCCTATAAAACACTAAAGAAGTCTACAAAAATTGATAGAGTTTTTGATGGAATACTGTTCTTTAGCCCTTCGGGAGTAGAAAGTTATACTTCTACGAATGAGATTAAAGAGAGTATGGTTTTTTGTATCGGAAGTACAACCGCCTCTGAGGCAAAAGCGCATACAGATAATATTATTATTGCCAATAAACCAACCGTAGAGAACGTGATTGTTCAGGCGGTCAAATACTTTGATAAAAGGATATGATTAAAAATGATTTATTTCTTAAAGCTTTAAAAGGAGAAACTGTGGAACGTCCACCTGTTTGGATGATGCGTCAGGCAGGAAGATATTTACCAGAGTTTATGGCTTTGAAGAAAAAATATGACTTCTTTACACGATGTAGAACACCAGAATTGGCTTCTGAAATTACTGTACAGCCTATTGATATTATTGGTCCTGATGCAGCAATACTATTTAGTGATATCTTGGTGATTCCACAAGCTATGAATATCGAAGTACAGATGAAAGATGGAATTGGTCCTTGGTTACCAAATCCAATTCGAACTCAGGCGGATGTTGATCAAGTGGTAGTTCCAGATGTCGATGAAGAGTTAGGATATGTAATGGACGCTATTACGCTTACGAAAGAGAAATTAGATAATAGAGTGCCTCTTATTGGTTTTGCAGGTTCTCCTTGGACGATACTATGTTATGCAGTGCAAGGACAAGGTTCTAAGAATTTTGACAAGGCGAAAGGATTTTGTTTTACACAACCCGAAGCTGCTCATCAGTTACTGCAGAAAATTACAGATACTACGATTGCTTATTTGAAGAAAAAAGTGGCTACTGGGGTCAATGCAGTGCAAGTTTTTGATAGTTGGGGAGGTATGCTTTCACCTGTAGATTATCAGGAGTTTTCCTGGAAATATATTCAGCAGATAGTAGACGCTTTAAAAGATGAAACGGAAGTAATCGTTTTTGGAAAAGGTTGTTGGTTTGCTTTGGGTGAGATGGCAAAATCAGGTGCATCAGCATTGGGTGTAGATTGGACTTGTTCTGCAAGAAATGCAAGATATCTTACAGGAGGAAATATAACATTACAAGGTAATTTTGACCCTTCTAGACTGTTATCACCGCCGTCGGATATTAAGAAGATGGTCAAACAAATGATCGATGAGTTTGGTAAAGATAAATATGTTGTGAATCTAGGACATGGAATTTTACCAAATATTCCAGTGGATAATGCGAAGGCATTTGTAGACGCAGTAAAAGAGTACAAAGGGTAATAATGACAATAGTAAGCCTAATCAAACGTCTTAATATTAGGCAATTGTTTAAGGTAATAGGCTTGGGTTTACAAAAACCGTTGTATATTATTCCGACATTTATTGCTACAAAAAGAACCTTAGCTATCTGTGATTCTTTATACGAAGGTGAACATCATTTTCATGGAAAAGCAAATGCGTTTAGGCATTGCTTATGGAATGTACTTATATGCCAAAGAGTGTTGAAAGTTTCGGGAGATGCTACTAAATCTGAATATTGGGCAAAAAGAATAACTGATTTGCATGAAAAGTTAGCTCCAAATGAACCTTTGGAGCAAGCTATGGATTTACATAACAACGAGCTTGGCAGGATATATTTCAAAAAATTAAAGGATGCTACAGAAGGAGAAATTATTAGTTTTTTAGAATTAAAAATTAAAAATGCCAAAAAAGTGTTAGAGGTATCTAAATTGCATAACTATTCGAACGATTTGGTTTATATTGAGGAGGATTAAGGTATTATTATGAAAGTATAGTAGTCTACAGATGATGAAGAATAAACTTAAACTTTTTTACAAGAACTACTTGAGTCTCAAGAAAAGCTGGTCTCCACAACAAAATTTACTATACGGCTTTTTTACTTATGTTCTGGTTGGTTTTTGTTTGCTTTGTTTTCCGTTATTTCAAAAAGTATCTATACCTGTTCTTGATAACCTTTTCATGGCTACATCTGCAGTTTCTACAACAGGTTTAATTACAGTTGGTATTGCTGATAGTTATAATTTTTTTGGTCAATTCATTATATTGATTCTTTTTCAATTAGGAGGTATTGGTTATTTAACTTTTACAACATTTATGATTCTTTCAACTACCAGAAAGATAACGCATTGGCATAAAACACTATTAACTTCCGAGTTTACCTTACCTCAAACAATAAGGGTAAAAGACTTCTTAAAATCTGTTATTTTCTTTACTTTTTTTATGGAGATTTTGGGAAGTATTCTGTTTTTTATTGCTTTTAAAATAGAAGGAATGTCTACAGGAATAGCATTGTGGAATGCAGTTTTTCATAGTGTAAGTGCTTTTTGTACAGCTGGGTTTAGTCTGTTTAATACTGGATTTACGGAATATGTTGATAATACTTTTATGAATGCTATTATTGCTTTTTTAGCTATTTCGGGATCTTTGGGTTTTATTGTGGCCACAGATTTTACTCTTAGACTAAAAAAAAAGTCACATAGAATTAGTTTTACTACTAAAATAGTATTGATAGGTTTCATTATCTTATTAAGTTTTGGTTTTGTGTTTTTCTATTTTTTTGAGCCAGAGATATATGGACTTCCAATAAAAGAGAGAGTATTAGCATCTTTCTTTCAAGTTATGAGTGCTATGACTACAGTTGGTTTTAATACAGTTGATTTTGGGGCTTTTGTCTTACCAATGTTGTTGGTTACTACGATATTGATGTATATTGGAGCTTCTCCTTCAGGAACAGCCGGAGGAATGAAAATAACTACATTAACAGCGGTTTTTTCAATAATGAAAAGTAGACTGAAAGGAAGAAAAAGGATCACCTTTTTAGGACGAACAATTCCTTTTGAAAGATTGTACATAGCAACTTCATCCTTTATTTTTTATACAACCTTAATATTTCTCGGAACATTTATTTTATCTTTTACAGAATCTTTTAGTTTTGAACAAATATTGTTTGAAGTTGCATCAGCGCTTGGAACAGTCGGATTAAGTACTGGGATTACCTCAGAACTAAGTGAAATAGGGAAATTGATCATTATAATTTTAATGTTTATAGGTCGATTGGGAGTTCTTACTTTTGGATTAGCAATATGGTCTAAAAGTGTTGTAAATGGAGAAGATCAGGTGCCAGAGGAAGATATTGCTGTGTAAATTTTGAAACAAATTTGTTTAAAACACTACTTATAAGGAGTTAACCAATTTGTAGTATCATGATTAAAAATATAATAAACGGTATTAAAGCGTATTTCGGCAGTTTTGGATTGATTTCTAAATTAGGCTTATGGAAGTATTTTGCGATCCCGATTTTGATCAGTTTTCTAACAGGAATCTTGTTTTTTGCGCTTTCGTGGTTTTTGTCTGATCCGCTAGGAGGATTTATTGCAAAAGCATGGGTATGGGATTGGGGTTCTGAAACTTTTGCAGTTATTAGTAAATATTTTGGTATTTTGTTGATATTAGCTTTAGGACTGGTCTTATACAAACATATTGTAATGGCATTATCAGCACCTTTTATGAGTCCTGTTTCTGAAAAGGTGGAAGCACATATTTTAGGAGATCAGCATAAACATCATGCGCACCGTAATACTTCGTTTAGAGAACAGTTGATACGAGGTATACGTATTAATGTTAGAAATTTATTTAGAGAACTATTGTTTATTATTCCACTGCTTATTCTTAGTTTAATTCCAGTGGTAGGAATAATAGCAACGATTTTAATATTTGCAGTTCAGGCTTATTATATTGGTTTTGGCAATATGGATTACACAATGGAGCGTCATTTTAAATACAAAGATAGTATTGAATTTGTTCGTAAAAACAGAGGCACTGCTATTGGAAATGGAATTGTATTTATGTTAATGTTGTTCATCCCAATAGTAGGATTTATCATCACATTACCTATATCTGTAGTGGCTGCTTCTACAGAAACAGTGACAATATTAGATAAAAAAGGTTTGATTCTTAAGGAATCTTTTGAAGAAGTTTCAAAAATTGAAGCATAAAAAAATAAATGAAACAAGTTATAACAGATTTGATATACATCAGAATTAGTAATGATGAGTTTCATTTGGCTTTTAGAATAATATAAAAATACATGAAAGAAAAATTTTATCAGTATATCCAGGATTTACAAGATACTATTACTACAACACTTGAGAAAATAGATGGAGAGGCAACTTTTAAAGAGGATATCTGGAAAAGAGAAGAAGGTGGTGGTGGAAGAACTCGAGTGATTGAGAATGGAGCGGTCTTTGCAAAAGGAGGAGTAAATATTTCGGGAGTTCATGGTAAACTGCCAAAAGCAATGCAAAGTTACTTTAATGTAGGAGATGTCGATTTTTTTGCTTGTGGTTTATCACTGGTTTTACATCCAAATAGCCCAATGGTACCTACAGTTCATGCAAATTGGAGATATTTTGAAATGTATGATGAAGAAGGTACCATAGTAGATAGTTGGTTTGGTGGGGGACAAGATCTTACTCCGTATTATTTGTTTGATGAAGATGCCAAACATTTTCATCAGGTTTGTAAATCAGCATGTGACAAACATGATTTAGATTTTTACCCATTATATAAAAAGAAGTGCGATGAATACTTCTACAACGCGCACAGAGGAGAAGGAAGAGGAGTAGGAGGCTTGTTTTTTGATTATTGCAAAAAAACGGATAATAGAAATATGTCTCAGTGGTATGAGTTTGTAACTGAGGTTGGAAACAGTTTTCTAGAGGCTTATGTACCTATTGTAGAGAAAAGAAAGGAAATATCCTACACAACTGACCAAAAAGATTGGCAAGAGATTCGCAGAGGAAGATACGTAGAGTTTAATTTGGTGCATGATAAGGGAACATTATTTGGATTAAAAACAAATGGAAGAATAGAAAGTATATTAATGAGCTTACCACCTCAGGTACAGTGGAAATATGATCACCATCCTGCTAAAGGAAGCGAGGAGGCGCGTTTACTGGAAGTGTTAAAAAATCCTATTGAGTGGGTGTAATCTTACGAAAAAGAAGGTGAAAAACGGTAATTATTAAAAATTCACTCGTTAAAGTGCTTAAAAATTAGGATAAAGTGTTGATTATAAGGATTTTTTTATTACCTTGCGTCAACTAATGTGGCTTAATGTATAATTATTAACCGATTAATACCCAAATTTGTATGAAAAAAATTCTACTATTGTTATTAACTGTCATCTGTATTACGGGATGTGAATATTTTTCCGGCGGTGGTAGTTCGAAACCCAAATTTGCTAAATTTTCAAAAAATACCATAACGTTTCGTAAGAATACTATTATGCTTACGAAAGGGTACGAGAAAACAACTCCTGAGGAATTTAAAGTAAGACTAGATTCACTACAAGATAGTCCTAAGTTTAAAAAGATTGCTTTAGAAGAATTAAAGAAAATCGAAGATAAGAATGTTGATTTCCAATTATTCGTTGATGAAAGAAATGTAGAAAATTACGTTTTTATCTACGCTTGCGATTATTATCAATTAGATGAGCACAGAGCGGCTACAGTAGTAGAAGCTTTAAGCAGACAACTAAAAGATGAGGCTCAAAGTCAAGACGTACGCTACAAAAGAATACACGGAAGATTTTTCTTTACCCCAACTTCAAAAATCGTGAAGTTAAAGTATCTGAAAGGATATAAAATGGAAAAGAAATATCAAGCAGAATATATTGTTGCTTCCAGATCAGGAGGAATTGGATTACTTATTAGTAACCTAGAAAACGTAGATTTTGAAAGTTCTATTAAACGACTTGCTTCAAAATAAGAAGAAGAAGAATTTAATTGGGTTTTAATACAACTTATAAAAAAGGTATTGATTTTTATCAGTACCTTTTTTAATTATTAGAGAATTACTAAAATTCAAACATGTGAAAAGATTTATTTTATTAATGATATGTATTGGTTTTATGAGTTGTGCTAAAGAAGTAGAACCAACTCCTGATAATATCAATAAAATATTTGCTTCGCAGGATTTTACATTTGAGTTCCATCAATCTGGTGAGTCCAAAAAATCTATTAGTTTTAGAAATGACTATCTGGTTTATAAAAGTAATGCACCCACATTTAGGAGAGAGATTACCTATGATGAGGTACTACTAATAAATGATTTTATACAGAATATTGTAAATCTGCACCAAAATGATGTAGACGAAGCATCTTCATTCTACGTAGTTAAAAATACTGCTTATACCACTACCATTTTTCCTAAACAGGAGGATTTATATTTCGAAGCACTATTAAAAACACTAAAACTAGTTAAGTAATAACTTTCTGCATTACTTTGTTTTCATAGCTATGCATTTCCATATCAAAGAATGCATTACCAATGACAACGAACTGTTGTTTTTCGTAAAAGGAAATAGCTCTATTATTTTTTATATACACCCAAAGCCAGTACTCATTGTGGCCTTTGTTCTTCAGTTCTGTTTCAACAGACGCAATCAATCCGTTGCCTATTCCTTTTCCGAAGAACCAATCTAGAACATATAACTTCCCTAATTCTGGAGAAACGATATTTCTTATTGGGCATGTACTATCATATACAATTTCTGCTACTCCCACTGGATTATCTTTATAAGTAGCAACGATCATTGAGTTCTCTTTTTCAATAGTATTTTTAATTGCTTCCACAGAGAATTTTTGTGATACAAAATTGGCAAACTCGTGGGTGATTCCTTCTACAGCATAGGTTTTCATATATACTTGCTTAAAAAGAATAGAAAGTTGTAATGCATCTTCTTTTTTAGCTTTTCTGAAAAGTATTTCAGACTTCATATTAGGATAAGATTTTATGAATTGGAGTATTATTCTTCGATTTCATCATCGATAGCCTTAAACTGCTTTATAGCTGTATTAGGTTCGATAATGTTGTATCCTTTCCAGAAATCAGGATTGTATTTGGATAAATAGGTAGATTGTACGTTTTTATTTTCTTTACTGCTTTTATATTCGCTTTCGGTAATTGTTTTAGCATCAAATACAATAACTTCATATTTGTTTTTCGCGTAGCTAATTACATCTAGATCTAACGATACCTGATTTTGCTTGTTTCTCCCTTTTACATACTTATTTTTTTCGATAATACTTAAAGGTCTGTCAACTCCAAATTTGTTTTCTGTTACTTTTTCGATAAACTTTACATCATACTTGCCATCACTTCCTTTTTTAAAGATGGTGGTACCACTGTATCCATTTTCCTGAAAACTAAGTCCAAGTAGGTTAAAGCTTCTTAATCGTTTTACGTTTTGATAATCAATTCGAATTATTGCAAAATCTTCGGTATTTACATATAAAGTACCTTTAAAATCGCCTCTTCTTTTGGGTGTAAACTTAATAACATATACTCCAACATCATCCAAGATGGTATAATCCACGCGTTCGAACTCGTATCGCCCCGAATTTTTAATCACATTTAGCTTGGTGTCAGATTGATAAAAAGTCTGATTAAAAAGGTTTTTAAGGTTCATTTTTCTAGATTTGAAAAACAAATTTTCCTTTGGATTATCAATGCCATCAGCAATATCCTTTGCGTCTTGATTGTTTTTTAAAATAGAATCTACCTGAACCTTTTGGCTGAACAATCCAGATCTAATTTTGATATATGAATTGGGTTTTACATTGTCTTTAAAAATTTTCTCCATCTTTTTGAAAATCCCCTCTATAGAACCATTATTATTTTTGTCATACAAGCGAGCTCCTTTAATTACTCTTAGTTTTTGTTTGTCTTCATTTCCATAAAAATCACATAAGGCTTCTGCATAAAAAACAGAATTCTTAGGAATCACTTTAGAGATGCTATCTATCAACTTTTCATCAATCTCTTCAATCGTAGATTTTTTGAACTCAAGGTCCATTTTTTTGATGAAGTTGGTATTGGTTTCTCTAAAGAAGAGTCGTTTTTTAGATAAGTCAGAGCGATAATTGTCTTCCATATTATCGTCTACATTATCAATGATATCATCAATATCCAGATTTTTGTTGGATATAAATACACTTTTAAGCTCTATAGCTTTTGGTTCTATATAAATGATGCTATCAGTGATGCTTTGCACAGATACACCTACAGTTGCATATCCCATGGAAGAAATGTAAATAGAGTCTATTTTTTTAGATTGAATATCATCCAGCGTAATATTGAAGCTTCCTTCTTCATTGGTAACCACACCTTCATTTTCTCCAATCTGTATGGTTGCATAAGGGATTGGTTGATTAGTTTTTTTATCCACTACTTTAGAGCGTATCGTTTGCCCAGTTGCGGTAGAAAAAATGAACCCTAAACCAATAAGTAATAATGTAATCTTATTCTTTTTCATAAATCAGTAGATTCGTAAAATTACAGGATAAAAGTCTAACTTCTATTGTATCTATTACATAGTTACAACTAAAAACTATACCAATATGGTAATTTATTCTTAAAATAAGACGAATATCTTATTGGTTCAAAGGTCTGGATAGTATAGAAACCAACTAAAGTTGATCTACTTCTAGGACTCTCCTTCGATAGCCGTAAATTGTTTGATCGCTGTATTGGGTTCTATGATATTATAACCTTTCCAAAATTCTGGATCATACTTAGACATATATTGTGGTTTAATGCTTTTATTCTCTTTGCTATTTTGATATTCAGCTTCTGTAATAGGTTTGGTGTCGAAAACAACTACTTCGTATTTGCTGATCTCACCAGCACCAATATCTAAACCTAAGGATAGTTCGTTTTGTTTGCGTCTTCCTTTTACAAACTTATTTTTTTCGATGATCTTTAGTGGTCGATCGATTCCGAATACATTTCCTCTCGTTTTTTCTATATAACGCACACCATATTTACCATCTTCACCTTTTGCAAAAATTGTTTTTCCTTTATACATAGTATCGTGAAAACTGATTCCCAATAACCCAAAATTTCTTAAGTTTTTTACATTTTCATAATCCACTCTCATGATCGCAAAATCTTCGGTGTTTACGTACATGGTGCCTTTAAAATCAGCTCCTCGTTTTGGTTCAAAATTGATAATATATACGCTGCTGTCATCCATGGTAGTATAATCGATTAACTCGAATCGATATCTTCCGGATTTATCAATAAAATTCAGCTGAGAGTCTTCCTGAAAGAACATGCTAGATAATAAACTTTTTAAGGAAGATTTTCTGTAGTTTAAGAAGTAATTTTCTTCATTTTTATTAGGTTTTTCGATCTCTTCTTTAACTTCTGCAGCTTCTTCGTTAGCATCAAAAATAGAATCCATCTGTACTTTTGTACCCAGAATCCAACCTGATTTAATCTTTAGGTAGGAATTAGGCTTTACATTCTTTTTCAGGATATCTTCGAGTTTATCCGAGAGCGCTTCCATAGAACCATCATTACTCTTGTCATATAACTCTGCTCCTTTAATGATATTCAGTTTTTGTTTATCATAATCACCATATAAGTCACATAATGCTTCCGTATAATACGCAGATTTTCTAGGAATGATAGAGATAACGCTATCGATAAATTTCTTATTAAATTCTTTAATCGTAGATTTTTTAAATTTCACATTGATTTTATGTAAATCACTAAAATCGGATTGTCGGTAGAATAGTTTTTTATGAGATAAATCAGTGCTGTAGTTTTGTGCTAGATTATCTTTTACATTATCGATAATCTCATCGATAGTTAGGTTTTTATTAGAGATAAAAACACCGCTAAGTTCAATAGCTTTAGGTTCTATATAGATAATACTATCAGAAATTGCATTTAATGCAATTCCAACTTTTTGATATCCCATAGAAGAGATATAGATAGAATCTATTTGAGCAAGTTTTTCATCTAACGTGATGCTGAATTTTCCTTCTTCGTTTGTAATGACGCCTCTATTTTTTGCTAATTCTATAGTAGCGTATGGAATGGGCTCATTAGTCTTTTTATCAACTACGGTAGAACTTATGGTTTGTGCCGATAGCATAAGACCTGATAATAAGGAAATAGAAAATACTGTAAGTTTTTTGATATTCATGATTTGATGATTTCGTTTTTTGATCTATATGTATAGACGCAGAAATGTCTATAAGGGTTGCTTGGTTTATTACTATATGAAGAAGACGAATGGTAGAATTAATTGTTACAGAATGCGATATAAAAAGAAAATCACAATAGAAACAGATGTTTCATATCGTGATTTTCAGCATTTAACTAACTAAAATCTTATAAGATCTATTCTTCTACTCCTAATAGATTATCATTAGAATTTCGATCTATTAATTTATTATATGGATCAATTCCTGCTTTTTCTGGTTTTTGATCCGTGGTAATCGTAAAGGTATTTTCGCCAGGTTTTAACCACTTTCTTTCTAGATAGTATGGGTTTTTAAGAGGAACGTCTTGTTCATCGATAATATCCTCTCCAAACAGACCAATTTCGATATAATTGGTTTTATCATCGGTACGTTCTTCTTTTCCTTCATCATCGTAGTAGATTTTTTTAGAATCTACAGTAAAGGTAGTTTCGTATTTTCCGTTATCTAGTTTTTTTGTCTGCGCTTTTTTAACACGGTTTTCATACAACACAATCTTTTTAAAACCATCTTCTACAGAATATTTAAGAGAATCTGGTGCTACTTTATAGATCACATCATATAAATTTTCTGAGGTAGGATAAACTCCTTTTTCATAATTTTTATATTCATTTAAGAACCCTTTTAAGGCGGTATTGATTTTTTCTTCGCCAATGATATCCTGTAATTCATACATGATCATTGATCCTTTTCGATACCAGATATAACCTCCCGTTTCCACATTGATTAAAGATCTTTCAGGTTTAAAACTAAAGGCACGACTTCGTAAGTACGTATCCAAAGAGTACTTAAGAAAGTTTTTTATACCGTTTTCTCCATATTCCTTTTTCATGGTCATTAAAGAAGAATATTCTGCTAAGGTTTCTGAAATAATATTAGCTCCAGAAGTTTTACTAGGAGTAACAATATGTCCCCACCATTGATGTGCAACCTCATGGGCTGTAACACGAAATGCATAGTTAAAATCTTCTGCTTTTTCGAAATCTGCTACAAATCCAAAATCTTCAGAATATGGAATCGTAGTTACAAATGATTGTGCAAACGTAGAATGTGCTGGAAACTCTACAATTCTGATTACAGAATTCGGATATTCATAAAAGTTTCTAGAACAATATTCTAAAGCTACTTTGGTTCCATCTATAAAATGTTGTAGATTCTTTTTGTGTTTTGGAGAATGATAAATCTCTATATCCACCTTTTTGCCGCTAGGAGACGTCCACGTAGATTTTTCTACATCGTATCTTGCAGAGACTACATTAAAGAAAAGATCTGTTTGGGATTCTAATTTATAATGAAAGTAAGCCCTTTCGCCTTCTTTCCATTCTTTTACCAACTTACCAGGTGCAATGGCAATCTGATCAGAAGAAGTGCTTACGACAGCTTCAAAATTGATATAATTCGCATCCTCGTTAAATAAATTCTTCTTAAGCGCTGTAGAATCAGTTCTCGGTGGAAATAAGTAATCTAATTTTTCTAAGTCATATTTTTTACGAACTCCATTATCCGAAAGCGTTCGATCATAATGAAAACTAGGAAAAATAGAATTGTTTAAAAATGTACCATTGTTTAGCACCTGCGTTTCCATACTATTAGAGAATCCCTTGGTTTCTGCAGACATAGCAATAGATAACTCTGCTGTTCCTTTGGGTTGCAGTGTATTAGGTAATTTATAGAAATACATTCTATTAACAGTATCAGAAATAACAGGCTTGATGTTTTCGCCATTATAGGTGATTTCCTCAAGTTGTGTATGTAATGCAGGATATTGTACATTTAATAACAGGGTGTCAATAGGAGTGCTATAGTTGTTGATTAAGCTAAACTCTCCGATTGCTTTTAATCCTCTTTCATTAGGATATACATCTATATAAGCTTTTAGATTTGTTACCTGTGGATGTGCCTGATTGATCAATCGACCATATTTTTTCTCCGCATTGGCAGCAATTTCATTAAAATAATCACCATCTTCGATACGATTCAGTACCTTCAGGTTATAGTAGCTGTAACCCGCCACCGATGAGAATGAAATTATTACTAAAAGGAAAGCACCTACCAGTTTAAAGTTAAGCCTTCTTTTAGCGAGTATAAATCGCTCTTTTGCCGAAGAGAAAAACCCTCGATTCCAGAATAAGGTTCCTACTACTAATAGAATACCCATCATTAAAATCCAGTACATGCTAAGTGTAAAAGCACCATGCATATAATGACCAAATCCATTAAGGTCACTTAAGAAGAAGGGTGTGGTTCCCGAAAATATAAGTAAAGGATTACTACTTTTAAACGCTAATGCCACTAAAAGAGGAAGTCCGATATATATTAGAATAATGATAAAATGACCTAAAAACTTATTGTTTACCAAAACATGCACAAAAAAGCACAAGAAAATGGTAGCAATAAAATTCGGAAGGATTAATGCAAAATTGTACAAGGCAGCCATTCCTAATTCATACCCAAAATAACCATTAAAAGTTTGGAATAAAATACCAATGATAATATTTACCAACGCCAATACTAAAGCTATTCCCACTAAAGATAGCACTTTAGAAAAGTATAAACTGGTATTGTTTATTGGCAGCGCATCATAAAATACAAAGGTTTTGTTTTTTCTAGTTCTATGAACAGCTTCACCGGAATAGATAATTAAAATTACTACAGATAAAAGAGAGATTCCTCCAGAGATAAAGGTCACTATAAATCTCGTTAACGGAGAGTTGGGTGTACCGTAGGTTTCATTGGCATTAAAAATGGTAATCAAGGATATGATAATACCAATAATGATTAATATGATAAAAACGGGGTCTCTTACGATCGATAAAAACTCAATTTTACTAAGTGATAAAAGATTTCCTCGTTCTGTTTTTTTATCAAATATCTGAGAAATACCACCGACAAAAGATGGTGCTTCCTGATCATTTTTACTTTTCTTTTCTTTCTTACCAGAAATTAAGAACTTTTTATAGTCGAATTTGAATAAGGTCAACAGGAAAAATAACAATCCGAGACCAAGCCACATCATCCTATTAAGTAGAAACTTACCATAGATTGGTAATTGGTTTGTATTTAGTTCATTGATAGACCAATATTTTTTCACATAAGAAAATACTCTACCACCAAAAGGGTCTAAATAAACCGTTAACCACTGATTATCTAAATTGGATAATAAATTTCCAGAGATACTATAAAGCAAGAATAAAAAGATACCTCCTAGATAAATGATTGGCATTTTTTTGAAAAAAGCCATCAAACAGAAGAATAGAGATCCAATTAAAAATGCATTTATTTCTAAAATAAATATAAATGGTAGTATGTAGGACGCCAAGTTAAAAGAGTCATAGCTACCATAATCTGGTCGATCCAAATACATTCCTGTTGTAAAGCCGATAATGGCTCCAATAACAATAAATAAGTTTAGGAAAGTTACTATGGCAAAACTTCCAAAAAACCTTCCTAAAACGTACGATTTTTGTGTAATCGGAAAGGTAAAATACGTTTGTGCAGTTTTATGATCCTGATCTCTAAAAATAGGAACTCCCATAATTGCCGCATAAAAGAAAATGGAAATAACAGAAATAGGAGCAATAACATCGATAATATTATTAGGACTATTAACAAACTGAGCAGTAATTGATTTCTGAAATACCGCTACTAAAAGTGCCATAGCTAAACCTAAACCAGCATAAATCCAGGTAGCTGGTCTACGAAAGCGATATTGTAATTCGAATAAAAATATTTCTTTCATAATTATACAGGTTGCTTTTGATTTTTATTGATACTAAAGAAGTAAAATTCTTCTAAGCCATTTTCCATTTGCTCAAAACCTTCTTCAGGAGTTGTTTCACTATAAATATTGATAAAAAACTGACCACCTCTTAGGTAATTCGAGAGTACAGTATAGTTGTTTTGGTAATGCTCTAATTGAGATTTTTCAATTTGTTTTTTAAATATTTTACCGTTAAGAGTAGCAGACAATTCTTGAGGGTTTCCTTGAGCAAGAATCGTTCCTTCATTAAACACTGCCATATGCTTACATAGATTGGTCACATCGTCTACAATATGAGTGGACAGAATTACAACCGCATTTTCTCCTAGTTCACTTAATAAATTATGAAAACGATTACGTTCTAGAGGATCTAAACCCGCCGTCGGTTCATCAACGATGATAAGTTTTGGATTTCCCAGTAATGCCTGTGCAATACCAAAACGTTGTCGCATTCCACCAGAGAAATCGCCAAGATTACGATCTCTAAACTTATATAGATTTACTTTGTTTAATAGATCAGCAACATATCCTTTTCGTTCAGCACTGTTGGTAATTCCTTTTACTTTTGCTATATGATTAAGCATCATTTCTGCAGAAACCTTTGGATATACACCAAAATCCTGTGGTAAATATCCTAATATCTTTCTTAATTCTTCTGGCTGTTTAAATACATCAATTCCGTCGAAATTAATAGATCCAGTATCTGCTAATTGCAGGGTAGCAATGGTTCTCATTAATGTTGATTTACCAGCACCGTTAGGCCCTAATAAGCCAAACATTCCTTTTTCTAAGGTAAGATTTACATCATTAAGAGCTTTGGTTCCATTTGGATATGTTTTGCTTAAATTTTTTATTGTGAGCATAAGTAATTATCGTTTATTAAGTTTAGTAAGTCGTACAACTTTTCTGTACTGTACTATTATATAAGTTATTGTTTGTAATTATTCGTTTTTTAATGTTGTGACAATTTTGTCACGGAATTCTTTATCCGTTAAAATCTTTAGTTCGAATTGATTCATACTAGCTTGAAGCTTTGTACTTTCCATAATTCCTAAATCATTTAGAAAATACGCTAACTCTGTAGTATTGCCTTTTTTGTCAGTAGCGTATAGCGCTTTGGTAAGAACAAATGCTGTAGATCCTCCTTTCATACCAGCATGGGTAAACCATTTTTGATTTCCTGCACTTTCCATTAGCCCTTCCATCACTTCATCCAAATACTCATAGGTTTTTGAATCAAAATATGACTTAGAATTTAACTTTTGCATTAATTGAGCGTATTCATTTACTGTGGATGCAGGTAAATTATCAGACCAGATTCTTTGAATATTCATTCCTAGATCTCCAATGTCGGCTTTATACATAGTGTCCTTTACTAATTTTGAATGGATCGTATTGGTAATTTCTCTGTACTCTTCGATGCTTAGGTCTCTAAGTTTGTTTTCTAAATCTTTTCCCTTGCTATTAGGAAACTTTTCTTTCCCAACAAATAAGGAAGATACAAGATAGTATATGTCTGTATGATCAGAAATACCTAAGCTATCTACTCTTTGGTTGATTTTTTCCAAGCCTAACTTTCTACTTAACCATTCGGTATTAGCATTCGAGCTATATCGAATCATTCCTTTCGCAATTTCTCTAATGGATATACCGTTATCAGTAATTTTTGATTTCACGGATGTTAACCATTGTGGGTGTGCACCACCATCGGTATTAGGGATGTAAAACTTATCTAGTTCTTCGATTGCAATAGCTTCGTCCGGATTTAATGTTCCACTTGCGGATTGGATGGCATATTCGATAGCTAGAATTATTTTAACAGTACTTGCCAAAGGCATCTCCTTATCAACATTTTTTTCAGCGATTATAGAATCATTACGTATAAGTTTTATTGCAGCTTTATCGGGATTTTTCTTTATAAAGTCCAAAACGAAATGTTCATTCGGTTGAGTATAGTATATACCCGCTGCACCAAGTAATATGACAATACCAATGATAATTCCTACAACAATTATGATTTTCTTTATCATTTTTCTTTTTTTAAAATGGACTTCAATGAAATTAGTAGGGAATGTGAATAGATTGTTACAAATTAGGTTCAATTTTATGAAAATCTTGAGTGAGGAATTAAGGGATAAGTTGGTATATTTACCATTCTTATTAATTACTAGCACATTGTAATGCATCAACTACGCAGAAATAGAAGATTACGAACTATAGAAGCTATTAGATCTTTAGTTCGAGAACATACTATAACACCCAATGATTTTTTAGTGCCACTTTTTGTGGTCGAAGGAACGAATGTAAAGCAAGAGATACTTTCGATGCCTGGATATTATCGATATAGCTTGGATTTATTAAAGAATGAAGTCAAAGAGTTATGGGCAATGGGACTAAAAGCGGTTTTACTCTTTGTAAAAGTACCCGATAATTTAAAAGATAATCAAGGAACCGAAGCAATCAATGCAGATGGTCTTATGCAGCGTGCTATAAAAACAGTAAAAGAAGTAGCTCCCGAAATGTTGGTAATGACCGATGTAGCTTTGGATCCGTACTCTTCTTACGGACACGATGGTATTGTAGAAGATGGGTATATTGTAAATGACCCTACTTGCGAAGTCTTAGCCAAAATGTCTTTATCTCATGCACAAGCAGGTGCGGATTTTGTGGCACCCAGTGATATGATGGATGGAAGAATACTAGCTATCCGAGAATTGCTAGAATCCGAAGGTTATAAAAATACAGGCATCATGAGTTATAGTGCTAAATATGCCTCAGCTTTTTACGGTCCATTTAGAGACGCATTAGATTCGGCACCAGGTTTTGGAGATAAAAAAACATACCAAATGGATTTTGCTAATCGAGATGAGGCAATAAAAGAAACATTGATGGATATCGATGAAGGTGCCGATATTGTGATGGTAAAACCTGGATTAGCTTACCTGGATATTTTGCGAGATGTAAGTGATGCTGTGGATGTGCCAGTAGCCGTGTATCAAGTTAGCGGAGAGTATGCCATGCTAAAAGCCGCAGCAGAAAAAGGATGGTTGGATCACGATGCTATTATGATGGAACAATTAATAGCATTTAAAAGAGCAGGAGCTAATATCATTGCTAGTTATTTTGCAAAAGATGTAGTTCGACTTTTAGGATAGTTTTAAAGAAAAATTTTATGGTAAGCAGAGATCGATTGTATCAGACTTTTGGAGAACTTTTGTATGTAATTGCAATGAGCGATGGTGTCATTCAAAAAGAAGAAGTCAATGTATTAGAAGAAATTTTAAAAGCGCATCCAAAAGGACAAGATATAAAATGGTCTTTTGATTATGAAAACAGGAATGATAGTGATATCGAAACCTTATATAAAAAAATAATTGAAGTTTTTTCGGATAACGGTCCGGATGAAGAGTACGATTTTATGATCTATGCCTTAACTAGAATTGCTGAAGCTAAAGATGGAATTGAAGCTAACGAACAAAAAGTAATCACTAATTTCTCTAAAGACCTTTTAGAGAGATTTAAAAAAGATATAGATAATTTATTTAACACCTAAGATCACACAAATGAAAAACATTGTTATTGCACTCTTAAGCGTTGTATGTATCGCTACAAGTTGTCAGTCAGAAAAAAAGCAGGAAAAAGAAAAAATTGTAATCGGAGGGAAGAAAGAAACAACGTCTCCTGAGTTTGAATTAGGTGAGAAATTA
Source organism: uncultured Aquimarina sp. (assembly GCF_947492115.1). NCBI lineage: Bacteria > Pseudomonadati > Bacteroidota > Flavobacteriia > Flavobacteriales > Flavobacteriaceae > Aquimarina > uncultured Aquimarina sp. The sequence continues at coordinate 38,183 of NZ_CANLMM010000007.1, read as the reverse complement.
TTCAAAGGAAAGGGAAATTGTTACTCCTGCCATAGAATGGATAAAAAATCTGTTGGTCCAAGTGTAACTGCTATTATGAAGATTTATAAAGAACAGAACGGAGATGTAGTTGGGTTTTTGAGACAAAAGAAAGATCCTATTGTAGATCCTGAGAATTATGCTGTAATGAAAACCAATTTCACAAGACTGGAAAAGTTTACCGATGAAGAATTAGAAGCAATTGCTTTGTATATGAATGAAGTGAGTTCTAAGTAATGAAGCATGTATTTTTTGTTTTAGTTTTCATAACATTTCCTGTTATGGCACAACAGCTTACTCCTAAATCTGCATTTTTAGAAAAATGGGAGAACTCTAAAGCATATCTAGTAGCAATGGCAGAATCAATGCCTGATGATAAGTATGCCTTTAGACCTTCAGAGAGAGAAATGGACTTTAAATCTCAGTTACTACATATCTGTGGTAATATGACATGGTTAAGCACAACCTATTTTTCTGAAGAGGAATTTGATAGACAAAAATTTAGCGAAAGTGCACCTGATACCAAAAATGAATTGATACAGTTTGTAAAAGATTCTTTCGATAAGGCACATGCGCGGATAGAACAGACATCAGAGGAGACTTTAGCAGATAAAGTTGATTTTTTTGCAGGGCCTAAATCAAAGCTTCAAATATTAAATTTGTTACAGGATCATGTTACCCATCATAGAGGGCAGCTTATCGTATATCTTAATCTAAATGAAATCAAACCTCCTAAATATGTGGGTTGGTAGCAATAAGTATTCTTACTTTTTATTTTTACAAATGAATACCAAATCCGTACTTTAGCAAAACCAACTAATAAATAATTATGGCATTACTAATCGTATACGGAGTTGTATCTATTTTCTTTTCTTTCTTGTGTTCTATTTTAGAGGCAGTATTATTAAGTATTACTCCAACCTTTATAAACGTTAAGAAAAAGGAAGGTAAAGCATATGCAACCGCTTTAGAAAAATTAAAAAAAGACGTTGATCGACCGTTGATCGCTATTTTAACACTTAATACCATTGCGCATACGGTTGGTGCAATTCTAGTAGGTGTTCAGGCAAAAGTAGCATATGCAGAAATTTATGGATCAAAGACCACAACAATTTTGGGCATGGAAATGACCGAAGATCTTATGGTAGGAGTGGTATCATCGATCATGACCATATTAATTTTAGTGGCTTCGGAGATTATTCCAAAGACTATTGGAGCTACCTATTGGAAACAACTTGCTAATTTTACTGCGAAAGCCTTAAACATACTAATTTGGCCATTAAAATGGACGGGTATTCTGTGGATTTTACAATTAACCACAAAATTAATAGGTGGTAAAGGACATCATGGTTCTGTATTAAGTAGAGAAGATTTTACAGCAATGGCTGATATTGCAGAAGAAGAAGGTGTTTTTGAAGAGTCTGAATCTAGAGTCATTAAAAACTTGCTAACGTTTAAAGAAGTATTGACCAAAGATGTAATGACGCCTAGAACGGTTATTAAAACTGCTTCAGAAAACACAACGGTGGAACAATTTTTTAATGAAAATCAAAATCTACGATTTTCTAGAATTCCTGTATATAAGGATAAAGCTGATAATATAACAGGTCAGGTACTTAAAGACGAAATTTTCAAAGAAATGGCTAATCAAAATGGTCATAAGCTTTTAGGAGAGATAAAAAGACCTATAATCTTTACAACCAGAAATCTACCTATTCCTGATTTGTTTAACGAATTGATTCAAACCAAAAATCATATTGCTTTGGTAGTAGATGAGTATGGTTCTGTGAGTGGATTGGTAACCATGGAAGATGTTATCGAAACACTATTAGGTCTAGAGATTGTAGATGAAAGTGATAATGAGACTGATATGCAGATTTTAGCACGTAAAAACTGGGAAATCAGAGCAAGAAAATTGGGTATTTTAACTGAAAAACAAGGAGAGTGATTGCCACTGCCTTCATAGAAACTCCGTTAGGCATTGCTTCTATTACAGGCGATGAAAAGGGGGTTTCTGAAATTTCAATTACAAATAATACCGAAGAAGAACATTCTAATACTATTCCAGAAACACTTAAGGAAGCTGTGACACAGCTGCAGGATTATTTTGAAGGGAAAAGAGATCACTTTGATATAAAACTTAATCCATCAGGAACTGATTTTCAGAAAAAAGTATGGAAAGAGCTAACCAAAATTCCGTTTGGTAAAACGGTTACTTATTTAGATATCGCCAAAAATTTAGGAGATCCAAAATGCATTAGAGCTGCTGCTTCTGCAAATGGAAAAAACCCACTTTGGATAGTGATTCCTTGTCACCGTGTAATTGGCAGTGATGGCTCTCTTACAGGTTATGCTGGTGGATTATGGCGTAAAAAATGGTTGTTAGATCATGAAAGTCCCATAAAACAACAAACTCTTTTTTAATGTTAAGCTTCAAATACTATTTTTTCTTTTTCTTATTAGGAGTAAGTTTCCAAATGGTAGGCCAAGATGGTTTAGACAAGGAATTAAAAAAAACATACGATCTAGAGAAGAAATCTATAGAAAAGTTAATAAAAGAAGGAGATAGTCTCTTTAACGCTGAACAAATCCAAGCGTCTAAAGATTCCTACGACAGAGCTTTTACTTTGATTCAGAATAGTTATGAAGTAGATAGTTTACAACTGTCCATTAAACGAGTTGAATACTTTTTTACCACCAAGACCAGAGAATATATAAGGTCATTACAAGTTCTGGATTTTTTAGAGAAGAATTGCAAAGAAACCAATGATGTAGATTGCCTGATTTATATAAAAAGTAGGTTAGGGACTATTCATAATCGGATAGGTGAATACATAAAGGCTTTAGAGTATTTTGGAGAAGGTTTGGAACTTTCGCATAAGGAAAATAATACGAGATTCTTGTGGGAGCTTTCTTTAAATAGAGGAGTGCTATTTTTGGATATCGGAGATCAGGAGCAGGCTAAAATGGATTTTAAAAAAGCATTATCCTATGTTGATTCGGCAGATACGAAGAAAAGAAAACCCACTACCTATCTAAATTTATCAGCTTCATATCCGGATCATCAGGTAGATTCAATTTTATATTATTCTAGAATGGCATCATTAGGTTGTGAAAAGGAAAAAGTAAACTCACGACATTGTATCATGGTGTATAATAATATCGCTTGGTCGTATTATTTGAAGAACATGCCCAAAGAAGCTTTAGAAGTAATTAGAACCAATATATCATGGGATAATGATAATCTTACTTATAAAGATGGAGATGATTTATATCCTGGATTAATGCACACGATGGGAGCTATACAAACAGGCCTAGGAAATTATGAAAAGGCTTTGGAGTACTTTCTAATTTCTCAAAAATATTTTGAAAGAAAAAAGGATGTTTCGGATCTTATTACAGTAAAAGAAGATCTTTCCAAGCTATATGAAAAAAGAGGAAATATTAAAGCTAGTCTTAAGACATTGCGAGAGATTAGAGATTTAGAATCTCTCCAGCTAAAGGTTAAAGTGAGTAAAGAGGTAGCAAAAAATGAAAGCAAGAATTTACTTCTCGAAAAAGAAGAGGTTATTTCAGGTTTAGAGGAGAAAAACTCTGAGATTGAAAAAGAAGTAAGTAAATCAAAATGGTTGAGTTATTTATTAGGAATATTGTTATGCATCACTGTTTTGGTCTTTATGTTTAGGGCATACCGAAGTAAAATAAAGTATTATCAGATCAATGAAAAATTAGCATTAACAAGACTTACTTCGTTGAGATCTTCTATGAATCCGCATTTCTTGTTTAATACCTTTAGTACACTACAAAATTATATTTTGAAAAAAGACAATCTAAAGGCGAATGAATATATGACGGAGCTTTCTGGATTGATTAGAAATGTACTAAACAGCTCAGATAGTGTCTATATTAATTTTAATAAAGAAGTTGAGGTAATTAGGTCATATGTTAGTTTGCAACGAGGTCGATTTCAAGAAGGTTTTGATGCAGTATTTGATGTGGATCCTATTTTAGAAGATCAGGATCCTAAAATTCCTTCAATGGTGATCCAGCCATATATAGAAAATGCAATTATTCATGGGTTTTCTCATTCTCCTTTTAAAGGGAAATTAAATATAAAACTTAAAAAGGAAAACAATACGGTAGTATGTAACGTTAGAGATAATGGTATTGGTAGAGAAGCCTCAGAAAAGCTGAAAAATAAAAAAAATGAAACGTCTCATTTGTCAATTGCTACCGAGAATACTTATGAGAGGCTTGAAATCTTAAACGAAATAGTAGCTGCCAAAGCGAATATAATCATAAATGATCTGAAAAATGATGAAGGGTTGCCAGCAGGAACCGAAGTGATTATTACGTTGCCAATTATTAAAGAAAGTTAGCAGATGGAAAATGTTTTGAAATGTTTTATAATTGATGATGAAAAAAAGGATAGAGAAAATATAAGTCTACTACTAAAAAACTATTGTCCACAAGTAGAAATAATAGGCGAAGCTTGGGATAAAATTTCTATTATTGAAGGACTATCGAATGAAAATCCAGATTTGGTATTCCTCGATGTGCAATTAGGGTCGATTACCATTTTTGATATTTTGGAAGAGCTGGAAACTATTGATTTCAAAATTATTTTTGTGTCTGCCTATAATCAATACGCCGTAGAAGGGTATAAGTATAATGCTATAGGATATTTGCTAAAACCTATAGAACCAAGACTTTTAGTAGAAAACATTAATAAGACAATTCAGTTACAGGAAAAAGTAGAGAGTAAGGAAGAAGTAATTGCCAATTTTAAAGAATTATATTCTAAAATTCATGAAGTTCCAAAAATCTCTATTACCGATTCGAGAGGAACGCATGTAATTAAGATTCCCAGCGTTTTATACTGTATAAGTAACGGGAACTATACAACCTTGATCCGAAAGAACGAAAAAGAAATTGTTATTTCTAAAAATTTAAAATACATAGAATCCAAGCTAGAACCTTTTGGTTTTTTTAGAATTCATAGATCCTATTTGATCAATTTAGATCAGGTTAATACTTTGGTTAAGGATCAGGGCGGATATGTAGTAATGTCGGATGAAAAATCATTACCTATAGCAAGAGACTCCAAAAAAGAACTTTATCAAAGGCTAAATGTGATTTAATTTAGTGTTAGACAATCTCTTTTTCCTTAATTTGATAAGTAGAATTATAGCTTTTTTCCCACAATAAATGTTATGAATGCATAATATTTTTGGTAGTCCATGTGCAACTTATACATTCAAACATACACTTTATACACTCAGAACTACCAAAAAAAAAGTATCGATTTTTATTAGAGAATTATCTTCTAACTTTGATAAGAACAACGTCGGTATATAGCTTTGATGAGAATAATATTGTAAACACACTATGGTTACGTCTGCCGAAACCCCAATTTTCGGTTTGTAGTAAAGTTACAACTTAAGATTGTTATAAATAGAAATATTAAACTGATGTTTCTTTTTGCTTACATATATTGCACAAACTCAACGCTGGTATCTAACAAAGTTAAGTGTAACAGCAATATAGCTTAATCGAATTAAACTAACGTTGAAATAAATGCCTGGATATCTTTCAGGCATTTTTTTATACCTACTTTATTTTCATCTGATTATATTTATTGTTTTTATGGGCCTAATAAAATAGCTGTAGAATCTTTTTAATTAGTATCAATACGTTGATAATGGCTTATTTCATACCTTAGACATTCAAATAACGATCTGCATGAAAATTATTAAAATATTATTCAAAGGTTTAGTTGCAATTATTTTACTGTGCGTCATACTACTTTACATATTTGATTATGATTATATTCTTAAAGGAGTTAGAGTTGTGTACATGACAGGACACACAACTGCTTATATCGACGACTACACCTATTTTGATAACCATGTTATAAAAAAATCTGATACACCTATTCCCTGGAAATTACATCCCGATTATAACAAAGCTACTCCAACAGAAACATTAAATAGAGTAAATAAAGAAATGGGGACCGTAGCTTTTATGATCATCAAGAATGATGAAATATGGTACGAAAACTATGCGGATGGTTATGGTACAACCTCTAAGACCAATTCATTTTCGATGGCCAAGAGTATTACAACAGCTCTCTTAGGAAAGGCTATTATGGATGGATATATTAAAAGTATAGATCAACCCATAGGCGATTTTTTGCCTGCTTTTTCAGAAGGATTAGCAGCTAACGTAACCGTTGGTGATCTTTCTTCTATGTCTTCTGGATTAAATTGGACAGAGCATTATACGAGTCCTTTCTCAATTACAGCCAGAGCGTATTATGATCCAGAACTAAGAGAAGTTATGAATGGCCTAGAAATTATTGATGAACCCGGAAAAGAGTTTGTGTATTTAAGCGGTAATACTCAATTATTGGGGATGGTCATTGAAAAGGCTACACAAAAAACGCTGTCCGATTATCTGAGTGAAAGTTTTTGGAAACCTATGGGTATGGAAGAAGATGCACTTTGGCAAGTAGATAGTGAAGAGAGTGGAATGGAAAAATCATATTGTTGTATTGCAAGTAATGCAAGAGATTTTGCGCGTTTTGGGGTTCTTTTTAAGAATGATGGAAACTTTGATGGTAAGGAAATATTACCTAAAGAATTTGTGAAGTTGGCTACTCAAAAGCGGTTTGAAAATGATGATATGTACGGTTATGGATTTTGGTTGTCAGATCATTTAGATAAAGAGATTTTTGTAATGCGTGGTATTTTAGGTCAATATGTAATTACTATTCCAGAGGATGATGTTATTATTGTAAGATTAGGTCATCATCGTGGATTACCAGAAGGTTCTTTTAGTGAAGATTTTTTTATCTACATAGAAGAAGCTTATCAAATGTTAGAAAATGCTTCATAAGATTAATTTAGAACATATATTGTTTCTGGATATAGAAACAGTTCCCGAGCAAAAAAACTTTGATCAGTTGACAGATGAAATGAAGTATCTGTGGGCTGATAAAACAAAATATCAACGAAAAGAAGAATTCTCTCCAGAAGAGTTTTACGAACGAGCAGGTATTTGGGCAGAGTTTGGAAAAATTGTTTGTATTTCTGTCGGGTATTTTAAGTTTAAAGGTGAAACAAGATCCTTTAGAACAACTTCTTTTTACGGGGAAGAAAAACAGCTACTAGTTGATTTTAAAAACTTGATAGAATCTCACTTTAATACTCCACATCATTTACTATGTGCTCATAATGGAAAAGAATTCGATTTTCCATACATTGCCAGAAGGATGATTATCCATAATATAAGTTTGCCTTATAAGCTTAATTTATTTGGTAAAAAACCATGGGAAGTTCCTCATTTAGACACCATGGATTTATGGAAATTTGGTGATTATAAACATTATACTTCTCTTAAGTTGCTAACAAATATATTAGGTATTCCTTCTCCAAAAGATGATATCGATGGCAGTCAGGTAAGAAATGTGTATTACGAAGAAAATGATATCGATCGTATACTAATTTATTGTGAAAAAGATACTGTGGCGGTAGCTCAGATATTACTTCGACTTCGACAAGAAGAACTTCTCCAAGATAGCGAAATTATATCTGTTTAATGTAATATTTTTTGGAGAATACCAGCATTAATTTAAGGCTGCTAAAACAGATTTGCTTACCAATTTCCCATTAGGTTTGGAGGTTTCTTGTTGCACCAAACCAACATTTTTGGAAATCCATTGTTTTACTATAAATGTCTGTTTCATTCCCATGCTCATAGTAACTTCGTTGGTATAGCTAATCAGATAACATTCAAAGGATCCTGCTGAGGTTGTAATGATTTCTTTTGATTGCACTTCTCTATTTAGTAAGTTCACTTTCATGTCAATACTCATAACACCTGCATCGATCGACATAGATACATATCCATCTTCTAGCTGTTGACCAACAGTTAATGAATTAGGAATATCAATACCTTTTCCTTCAATCGTATAATCCATATTCTGATATTGTTTGTATAGCTGAGGGGAAATAATAGTTTCAGGATCAATAGAAGTAACACCATCTTTACATTCAATAGAAAATTGAGTATCGGTTATTGTTTTTTTCTTTTTTGCATCGATCATAGACATTTGAATGCTAATGGTTGATCCTGAACTTGTAGAATTTATATCTACTATTTTATAATTTGTTTTAGAAGTTAGCTTGTCTTTGTGATTAAAATGATGCAAAGTAATTTCTGTTCCTTTTTTTGAAGGATAGTAAGGACTACAATTGTTTTGAGCGATACAGTTTGTTAAAGCCAAAAAAGCAATGATGAATGATAAAGTTTTCATATGTAGGGAATATATTTGTTAATCTTTTATTTATCATTAGTATGCTGTAATAGGATTTGGTAAACATATTGCAAAAAAAATCGCTCCTTAGAGCGATGATTACGTATTAGATTACTATAAAGAGGTATTAATTTCTCCCATTTTCATCAGGGTATAATGTATACACAGGATCGCTTTGCCAATATTCTTTAGTATCAATATCCATTGCAGTTAAGGGACCTTTAAAAGCTGCTCCAGTATCAATATTCCAAATACAAGTAGCGTTTACAGGTACGGTTTTGTTTATTCTTGTCACGGGTGTGTGACCAATATAGATCTCATCAAAAAGCAGCAGTCTTTTTGGGTAATTTAAATCTGTTTTTTTTAGTTTAGGATCTATGGCAAGAGCAGTTTCCCAAAGCGTTCGATCCCAATAAAATAATTTGTTAAAATATTCATGATGAGGACCATGCAAATTTGTAAATCCTGCATGCAAAAATAATCGATTGTGATTATCAATATGATAATTTAATAGTCTTTCATAAAATCTAAGGTGTGCTGTTTTCTCTTCTTTAGGTAATTGGCTATAGGAATCAATAGTCGCCTGACCTCCATGTTGCATCCATTTTGGATTATGGGTGTTCTTAGTTAACCAAGTATAGCAGAGTTCATCATGATTGCCTTTAATAAAAATGCAATTATGAGTTTCCTGTAAATCCATAAGAAAAGATATTAATTGAGCGCTGTCGCTCCATCCATCTACATAATCTCCTAGAAAAATTATGGTGTCATCCTTGGTGATGTTAGCTTTTTCAATTAGTTGTTGAAGCGCTTTTAAAGCTCCATGAATATCTCCAATAACAATAGTCCTACTCATGTTTAATATTTAAAAAGCCAAGATACTGTTTTACATTTTTTTGAGAGGTAAGAACAGGTTTATATAAGAATGTTTTTACGAAAATCGAAAGAATACAGCTTGGTGATTGCATTGTTTTAATTATATCTTACTTTTCTCAAAATCCGCATACTTTCTTTGTACATAGAATATACATCAGAATTGTATGCTTTAAGATATGGTTTTGCTTCTTCCAATTTGTCTTTGGCTTCAGAGAATTTATTTAAATAACAAATAAGATAGGTAGCAGGAAGATTTATCATATCCGCTTTATCATTCTTGTTAAGAGGTATTTTATTTCTTAATTTTTCAATCAAGGCATTATTACTGTTGTACAGATGATAAAGTGTTTTTTTGTCAAATTGAGGAGGTTTAAAGAGTAGTTTATTATCAATATCGTAACTTCCATTCGCTTTAAAGGTAATGACTACTTCTTCCAGAGGATAATATTCATAAGTATCTTGTAGTCCCATATATACATACTCCACAATTTTAAACTGATCTTCTGATAAAGTAATAGATACTTCATCCAATTCTGAATAAAATAGTTTTACATGTTCATTAATAAGCTCTATATCTACTCGAGAATAGTAGGTTTTACCATTTTTACGCTTTTCTTTCGCTGCCCAGCATACCACAAAATACTCTTTAAAAACTTTATAAGCAGGGCTATAGTCTTTACGGGAGTTCATAAAATCAAAAACACCGTCGAGAGTCAGTTCGATATTATTTTGAGCATGACTTTCAATAGCACTAACAATTTCAGAGTTTACATCTTTGATTTCGATATCAAAAACTTTGGGCATACTAATGCTTCCATCTCTAAAAAAGACGCTACCACCATAGTATTTCCATATGTTTTTTCGAAGCGCACATAATTTTCCTCCTTGCGGTCTTATGGTTACCAAACCTACGACTTTGTCAGATGGTAAATGAGGAAAAGGAATATTCTCATAGGACACTATGGGAGGGTTCTGTAAATATGCATTAACCAAATTTTGGATTTTACTATCATCAAAGAAATCTACACCTTCAATTTCATTATCCTCATCTTCTACACCAATAACGATATAAGAATTGTTTTTAGGATTGGAATTGGATAAAGCGCAAATATGTTTTAAAAACTTTGCTTTGCCTTCTTTTTCACCAATATTAAGTTTGCGTTTTTTGTCATAAAAACTGTTTTCGTCATTATGAGCAAGTAGGTTTTTGATAAGAAGGCGTTTATTAATCATTCCATTCACAAATAACAGTCCACACGTTTCCCTGTTAAACTTAGTTATTTTTATTGGGTCTGCAATAGGATGATAATAAACAAATTATCAATTTTTGTTCACAATAACACTATTAGCTTGTGCTGTTGGGAGTACAACGAGATCCGAAATATTCACATGATAAGGTCTAGTTACCACAAAGGCAATAATATCGGCAATATCCTCTGGTCTTAGAGGATCAAAACCTTTATATACTCCATCTGCTCTGGTATCATCTCCTTTAAATCTAACATTGCTAAATTCTGTTTCTACTAATCCAGGATGTATTGCGCCAACTCTAATTCCGTGAACATTGAGATCGATTAGCATTCCTTTGTTGATAGCATCAACAGCGTGTTTACTTGCGCAATATACATTTCCGTTAGGGTATACTTCTTTACCAGCAATGGATCCAATGTTAATGATATGACCAGACTTTTTAGCAATCATTTTTGGGATTATTGCTTTAGAAACATACAATAATCCTTTTACATTAATGTCTAGCATAGCATCCCAATCTTCTATATCTCCCGTTTGTACAGGGTCTAGTCCATGAGCATTTCCAGCATTATTGATTAAAATATCAATAGATTCAAATTCTTTGGGAAGTTCTGAAATGTTTTTAAATACGTTTTCTTTTTCTCTTACATCGAAACACAGCGTATGTACCTTTACTACAGTTTCTAATTCACTTTTTAACTGATCCAAACGCTCTTGTCTTCTTCCGCATAATATTAAATTTATTTGATGTTTAGCAAGTTCAAAAGCGGTTGATCTTCCTATACCACTAGTTGCTCCTGTTATCAATGCCGTTTTCATATATCGAATTATTTTGTTTAATTTCTTTTTTTGCAACATCCATCTTCCTCCTTCGTCTTTTTAGAACATCATCGCGAAAGCCGATGAAAACTGTTACGTCCGTTTTTCAGTAAAAGATCTAAATATACTGTAAAATTTGGGCGTAAGCGTATTTTAGGAGGATACATTTAACCTATAATTAACAAGAACAAGAAAAATATTTTAACAATTTGCATTGCTGAAACATGAATGTTAAATTCACGCCTTTAAAAAAAAGAATAGATGGAAGAAAATAGTTCTATTGATATTGCTTCAATCAATGAGAAGATACAAAGAGAATCTGCCTTTGTCGATCTACTTACTTTAGAAATGAATAAAGTAATTGTAGGTCAAAAACATATGGTGGAACGATTACTTATAGGATTACTAGGACAAGGACATATTTTGTTAGAAGGGGTTCCCGGATTAGCAAAAACACTAGCTATTAATACCTTGTCTAAAGCGGTACAAGGAAGCTTTAGTCGTATACAGTTTACTCCAGACTTATTACCCGCAGATGTGGTAGGAACCCTTATTTATAATATGAAAGAGAATGATTTCTCTATAAAGAAAGGACCTATTTTTGCAAATTTTGTTTTGGCAGATGAGATCAACCGTGCTCCAGCAAAAGTTCAAAGTGCGCTGCTAGAAGCGATGCAGGAGAAACAGGTTACAATCGGAGATGAAACCTTTGTACTGGATAAACCATTTTTAGTAATGGCAACACAAAACCCTGTAGAACAAGAGGGTACTTATCCATTACCAGAAGCACAGGTAGACCGTTTTATGCTAAAAACAGTTATTGATTATCCTAAGTTAGAAGAAGAGCAATTAATAGTTAGGGCCAATCTAAAAGGTAGTTTCGAAAAAGTAAATCCTGTGGTGTCCATAGATCAAATTCTTAGTGCGCAGAAAGCAGTAAGAGAAGTTTATATGGATGAAAAAATAGAAAAATATATACTCGATATTATTTTTGCTACTCGTTATCCTGAAAAATATGGTTTAGAAGATCTAAAGCCTCTTATCAACTTTGGAGCTTCTCCAAGGGGAAGTATCAATTTAGCAACGGCTGCAAAATGTTTCGCTTTTATAAAAAGAAGAGGATATGTAATTCCTGAAGATGTTAGAGCGGTAGTACACGATGTATTACGTCATCGTATTGGAATAACTTACGAAGCAGAAGCAGAAAATGTTACTTCGGAAGATATTATCAATAAAATTGTAAACGAGATCGAAGTACCATAGGATTGTCATTCCTGCGAAGGCAGGAATCTCATAATTATTAGATAAGAAGTATGATTTGATAGATTCCGCATTTGGTGCGGAATGACAAAATAAAAAATGGATACTAAAGAGTTACTAAAAAAAGTTCGGAAAATTGAGATCAAGACAAGACGCTTGAGCGATCACATTTTTGGAGGAGAATACCATTCTACCTTCAAGGGGCGAGGTATGACTTTTAGCGAAGTGCGTCAGTATCAATTTGGAGATGACGTTCGAAATATTGATTGGAATGTAACTGCAAGATATAATGAGCCTTACATCAAAGTCTTCGAAGAAGAACGAGAGTTGACCATGATGTTGATGGTAGATGTTTCTGGGTCTCAATTATTTGGTACAAAACAGCAATTCAAAAAAGAAATTATTACCGAAATAGCGGCTACCTTAGCCTTTTCTGCTACTCAGAATAATGATAAAATTGGATTGATTCTTTTTACCGATGAAATAGAACTTTTTATTCCACCAAAGAAAGGTAGATCTCATGTACTGCGAATTATTAGAGAGCTATTAGAATACGAACCAAAGAGTACAAAAACGGATATCACTGAAGCATTAAAGTTTTTGTCGAATGTGATGAAAAAGAAAGCAATAGTATTTGTACTCTCCGATTTTATAACAGACGGTTACCAGCAAACGTTAAAAATAGTTGGTGGCAAACATGATGTAACAGGAATTAGGGTATATGATCAACGAGAAGAAGAAATTCCAAACCTGGGAATGGTTCAAATGGAGGATGAAGAAACTGGAGAATTACTGATGGTAAACACAGGTTCTAAAAAAGTACGAATGAACTACGCCAACTACTATCGTGATCGTGTAGATTATTTTAAAGACAGTTTTACCAGAAGTGGTGCTGGATCATTGAGTAGTAGAGTAGACGAAAGCTACGTAAAAAAATTATTAGGATATTTTAAACGAAGAGGATAGGCGATAATTAAGAATGAAGAATTATAAATTACTAATTATAGATAACAATATCAGTTTTCCATTTTTTGGAAAAACTACCAAAACGTTATTGCTACTGTTTTTTATGGTCTTGGGAGGATTTCAAATCAATGCCCAAGTAGTTACTAGCATTGATTCTACGTCTATTTTAATTGGAGAAGAGATAAGATATAAAATGCAGGTTGAATCTGATTCTTCGGAAATTGTAATTTTTCCAGAAGGGCAGACCTTCTCTCCGCTAGAAGTAATAGAATCTTATAAAACGGATACGACCAAAAATGGCAAAAAGTTTAATCTGATTAAAGAATATGCATTAACCCAATTCGATTCTGGATTTTATACCATTCCAAGGCAAAAAGTAATGATAGGAGATCGGGTATTTTTTACGGATTCCCTAAAAGTACAAGTTCGCGATGTATTGGTAGATACGACCAAACAGAAGATGTATGAAATCAAACCTTTGGTAGAGGTAGATGCTTCTTTTTTTAATTGGAAAAAATACATATGGTGGATTTTAATCCCATTAATTATAGCAGGTTTAGTCGTCTTTTTTGTACTACGAAGAAAAAAGAAAAAAGAGGCACAAGAAGATGAATTACCACCTTATGAAAGAGCAATTCTTGCATTACGAAGAATAGATGAATCCCATCTTTTAGAACAAGACTCTCATAAGGAGTATTATTCGCAATTAAGTGATACTGCTCGTAAATATATAGACGAAGAAGTTTATGATCATGCGATGGAAAGTACTACCGATGAGTTAATTGCTCGTCTGGATGAAGAAATCAAAAAAGGGTCGTTAAATCTAGATAAACAAACTATCAAAGAGCTTAAGACCGTTCTTAAAACGGCAGATATGGCTAAGTTTGCTAAATCCAAACCTGATATCGGTACGGCAAAGGCAGATAGAAATGTGATAGAAAGAGTTATTAATGAAACTAAAGATGCGATTCCGGAACCTACAGAAGAAGAATTATTAGCCGATGAAGAGTACCGAAAAGCTACTGCCGAGAAAAGATTAAGAAAGAGAATCATATTCGGAAGTATTGCTGGTTTTGGTGTTATTGTAATCACTTTAATGATATTTATCTTCGTAAAAGGGTATGATGTCGTAAAGGATTCATTACTTGGTCATCCTACAAAAGAATTGGCAGAAACCGAATGGATCAGCAGTGCATATGGCGCTCCTCCAGTTACCATTTCTACGCCAAAAGTGTTGATCAGAAATAATTTCCAACTAACAGAAGAGCAAAAACAGATTTTAAAAGGAAATGAAACCTTCGTATACGGAAGTTTAATAGGAAACTTCTTTATTTCTGTTTCAACGATACAATATAATCAGAAAACCGAGGTGGATCTTAATAAGGTGGTAGAAGGAGTCGTAGGCAATTTTGAGTCTCAAGGGGCAAAAAATATTACGGTAAAGGACGAAGAATATGAAACCCTAGCAGGAGCCAAAGGAATAAAAGTATACGGTAGTTTGGAGGTATTGAATTCCTTGACTAAAAAAGAGCAAAAAAGCGATTATTTAATGCTCAATTTTGCAGAAAATGGAGGCTTTCAACAAATAATGGTCGTTTTTAATAAAGAAGATCGTTATGCCAAAGATGTGGCTCAACGTATTATAAACTCAGTAGAACTTAGAAATGCCAAATAAAAATGTTTGAAAATTTTACATTTGAAAATCCACAGTTTTTTTGGTTGTTTTTAATACTACCACTAGCAATTACTTGGTATATATGGAAAAGGAATAAGCAGCAAGCCGAGTTAAAAATATCCAGTATAAAAGGATTTAAGGCATCTGGTAGCTTACTTGCAAAATTGAGACCGTTATTGTTGTTGTTAAGATTGATAGCAATGACATTAATTATCATAGCATTGGCAAGACCTCGAACGGTTGATGTATCGACCAAAACAAAAACTACGAGAGGAATCGATATTGTAATGGCAATTGATGTTTCTGCGAGTATGTTGGCCAGGGATTTAAGACCTAATCGTTTAGAAGCACTAAAAGATGTAGCAGCCGAATTTATTCAGGGAAGACCTAATGATAGAATTGGATTGGTAATGTATGCCGCAGAGAGCTTTACAAAAACGCCTATTACTAGTGATAAGTCTATTGTACTTAGTGCGATGAAAGAAATCGAATACAACAATTTGTTGGAAAATGGTACCGCTATTGGAATGGGATTGGCAACATCCGTCAATCGATTAAAAGATAGCAAAGCGAAGAGTAAAGTAATCATACTGCTAACCGATGGATCTAATAATGCAGGTTTTATTGACCCTAAAATTGCTTCAGAATTAGCGGTAGAATATGGGATAAAAACATATACGATTGGTTTAGGAACAAACGGTATGGCATTAGCCCCTGTAGCGATTAGACCTAATGGAACTTTTCAATACGGAAACGTAAAAGTAGAAATAGATGAAGAGCTTCTTAAAGAAATAGCTAAGGTTACAAAAGGAAAATACTTCAGGGCGACAGATAATAAGAAACTGGAGCAGATATATGAAGAGATTGATAAGTTAGAAAAGACAGATGTAGAAGAGTTTAAGTTTTATAATTACGAAGAAAAGTTTAGACCCTTAGTACTATTAGCGGGAATCTTATTACTGTTCGAATTTCTTTTGAGATTCACTGTATTTAGAAGTTTTGTATAAAATTTAGAAGTTTGAAAAAAGGGATTATAATTCAGGGAAGTTCTAGAAGTAATGGAGATACACATACTGTTGTTTCTTATTTGGAGAATGTAACTGGATTTGATGTAATAGACCTTAATCAAAGAGATATCAACTATTTTGATTATGAGTTTCAGAATAAAGACGATTTTGAAATTATATTTAAAAATATGGTTCAGAATTATCAAACGATTGTATTGGCAACACCGGTATATTGGTACACGATGAGTGGCGTTATGAAGGTTTTCTTAGATCGAATTTCGGATTACCTTTATAAAGAGAAAGATTTTGGGCGTATGCTTAGAGGAAAAGAAATGGCTATGATTAGTTGTAGTAATGATGATGATCGAGTCGAAGAATTTAGTATGCCGTTTTCGAGAAGTGCTGCTTATTTAGGAATGGAATATGTAGGAGATGTGCATGCTTGGATAAAGAATAACGAGCTTTCTTCGGAGGTAAAAGAAAAAATAAATGCATTTGCATTAAAAATTAAAGGTTAATAAAAGCAGGTTGAAGAGAAGTGAAATGTAATTTTATTATTGTAGATATAGAAATCAATCAACCAAAAACCATAAACTAAGAACTATTTAAGATGTACTTATTAGAAGAGAAAATATATTTCTGGTTGTTATTGGTGATCCCGATACTAATTGTAATATTTATCGGTGTTTTGATATGGAAGAAAACAACACAAAAGCGATTTGCAGATAAGGAACTATTAAAAAAATTGAGTCCAAATCAATCTGTTTTTAAGTCTATATTGAAAATAGTTGTAATCAGTTTGGCTTTTGCTTGTTTTGTGGTAGCCTTGGTAAATCCGAAAATCGGAACGAAGCTCGAAACAGTAAAACGAGAAGGTGTGGATGTGGTCTTTGCCATAGATGTTTCTAAAAGTATGCTTGCCGAGGATATTGCTCCAAATCGAATAGAAAAATCAAAGCAATTAGTCACTCAAATCATTAATAATTTAGCAAGTGATCGAGTAGGTATCATTGCATATGCTGCAAGTGCGTTTCCGCAGTTGCCAATTACAACCGATTATGGTTCTGCAAAGATGTTTTTGCAGTCTATGAATACAGATATGTTATCTTCTCAGGGTACCGCAATTAATGAAGCTATCGAATTAGCAAAGACATATTATAACGACGAAGAACAAACGAATCGGGTTTTATTTATCATTAGTGATGGAGAAGATCATGAAGGAGATGTCGGTTCTATCGCCGAAGATGCAGCTAAAGAAGGAATTAAAATATTTACTATTGGTGTTGGAACAACAAAAGGAGGTCCGATTCCGATAAAACGTAATGGAATCGTTCAGACCTACAAGAAAAATAACCAAGGAGAAACCGTTATTACTAAATTGAATACCACAATTCTACAAGAAATTGCGGAAGAGGCAAACGGAGTATACATCGATGGTACGAATACCAATGAGGTGATAGAAAATGTAACGGAGTTGTTACAGGGAATGGATAAGAAGGAGTTCGAGGCAAAGCAATTTGCAGACTTCAAGGATCAATTTCAGTGGTTTTTGGGAGCTGGATTATTGTTATTATTTTTAGATGTTTTCTTGTTAGAAAGAAAAACATCATGGGTTAAAAGATTAAACCTTTTTAATGAGGAGTAGTTAAAAAATTAGAATACTATGAGAAATTTACTTATCATATTATTATGTTTTCAAATAGGAATTACTTTTTCTCAGGAAGAAGATAGAGCAGAGATTATCGCTGAGGCGGATAGATATGTTGCAAATGGAAATGAAGTATTACAAAAAGATGGTAATTTTCCAAAGGCAGAAGGAGAATATAGAAAGGCAATTTCTAAGAATCCTGTAGATCCGGTTGCCAAATATAATTTGGCTAATGCTTACTATAATACCGAAAAATATGATGAAGCAAATAATCGTTATGTAGAGGCTGCAAAAACTGCAACTACCAAAGAAGAGAAACATAAGGCGTTTCATAACCAGGGAAATACCTTTATGGAGCAAAAGAAATATAAGGAAGCTGTGGAAGCTTATAAAAATGCATTGAGAAACAATCCTAAAGATGATGAAACTCGATATAACCTTGCATTAGCAAAGAAGATGTTAGAAAAGCAGCAGAACGAGGATAAAGGAGGAGACGGAGATAAGGATAATAAAGATCAGAATAAAGACGAGAATAAGGACCAGGAAAACAAGGATAAAAAAGACGGAGAGAATAAAGAAGATAAGAAAGAAGGAGGCGACGAGAAAGATCAAAAAGGAGATGAAGGAGAAGATAAAAAAGATGAGAAAGGAAAGGATGAAGAAGATAAGCAGGATGATCCTAATGAAGAGGGAAAAGAGAAGAAAAAAGATAATAAAGAAGGCGAAGGAAAACCTGAAGAAAAGAAGCAACAACCTCAGCAAGTACAAGGACAATTATCTCCTCAGCAGGTAAAAAGCCTTTTGGAGGCGATGAATAATGAAGAAAGAAAAGTGCAGGATAAGATAAATGCCAAAAAGGCGAAAGGAGCAAAAACAAAAACAGAAAAAGATTGGTAAACTGATGAATATAAGATTAATTTTTGTAGCATTATTTTTAGCAGTTTCCCAGCTAGGTGTGGCTCAGGTGAAGTTCGAGGCCAAAGTGAGCAAGAAAAAGTTGGGTATAAATGAGAGATTGCGCGTAGATTTCGAAATGAATCAGGATGGAGATAATTTTACTCAGCCTAGTTTCAAGGGGTTTACCGTTGTAGGAGGACCAAATCAGTCTATCAGTAACTCTTGGATTAATGGGAAGAGATCATATGCAAAGACATTTAGCTATTTTTTATCACCAACTAAAAGAGGAAACTTTACCATAGGACAAGCAACCATAGAAATAGATGGTCAAATTTATAAAACGCTACCGGTAAAGGTTCAGGTAACTGCAGCCGTAGAAAAACCAAAAGACGGTAATAATGCCGATTACGTAGCAAGTGAAAATTTACATCTGGTAGCTGAGGTTTCTAAAACAAATCCATATCTAAATGAAGCGATTACTGTAGTGTATAAGCTTTATGTGAGTCCAAGAATTCAAATAAGTAATTTAAGAGAAATTGATAATCCAAAGTATAGTGATTTTTGGAGTCAGGCTATAAAAATAGGACAATTAAGAGTCGAACGAGGAGAGTATAAAGGAGAGCCCTATAATTTTGTAGTATGCGGAAAAACAGTGTTGTACCCGCAAAAAACAGGAAAACTAGAGATAGAACCTCTTACCTTATCAATTGCTGTTGATGTTCCTACAAACCGAAGAGATATTTTTGGAGGTAAATTATACTCTACGGTTAACAAAACAGTGGCTGCAGGAACCAGAACTATTAATGTAAAGCCACTTCCGATAGAAGGAAAACCAGATGATTTTTCTGGAGCTGTAGGTTCGTTTGATTTTAAGATAACACCTAATAGAACAGAATTAGATGCAACTGAATCTTTGGAAACCAAAATTCAGGTGTCTGGTAATGGGAATCTTAAATTATTCGATTTACCGAAGTTAAGTGTACCTAATGGTTTAGAACAATATGAACCAGAACATAATGAGAGAGTAAGAACGAATATTACAGGAATGTCCGGTAGTATATCAGACTCATATACATTAGTACCACAGTTCAAAGGAACCTATCCAATTCCACCTGTTTCTTTTTCATATTTTGATTTAAAAACAGAAACCTATAAGCGAATTACTTCTCCAGAGATCGTAATTAATGTAAAAAATGGTCCTGATAGTGGAAGCATTGTAACCAACTCTGAATCTTCAGGAACTACTAAAAAATTGGTAACGCAAACAGGTAGCCAATTTAGATTTTTAAAGTTGGATGCTGATCTGGAACCAATTCAAAAAGAATATTTCTTTAAGTCTACTGGATTTTGGGTAATACTAACAGCACCTTTATTAGCAATTCCATTGTTTATGTTCTTTGGTAAAAAGAGAGAAGAAAGATTGAGTGATGTTAGTGGAAACAGAGTTCGAAAAGCTGATAAATTGGCAAGAAAATATCTTTCTGAAGCGAAAAAGAACCTAGGAAATCAAAAGGATTTTTATATCGCAATGGAACGAGCTCTGCATAACTATCTAAAAGCAAAGCTGAATATACAAACTAGCGAGATGAGTAAAGATCGTATCCAACGATTATTAAAAGAAAGAGATGTAGAGGACGCTACCTCAATAGAGTTTATTGCTTTATTAGAAAGTTGTGAATTTGCAAGATATACACCATCTTCTACTTCAGCAATGCAACAGGATTATGATAAAGCATCTAGAGTGATTGCGGCAATTGATAAACAATTATAAAATATTGATAGTAGTGAAGAATTTAATTATAATAGTTGTTTTTCTAGTGAGTGTTTTGGGCTTAGCACAAAACGATCAATTATTTGAAAAAGGAAATTCCTTTTATAATCAAGAAAAATATCAGGAGGCTATAGATGCTTATTCTGCCATTTTAGAAAGTGGCCAGGAATCAGCTTCACTATATTACAATCTAGCGAATGCTAATTATAAACTGAGTAATATAGGGCAAAGCATTTATTATTATGAGAAGGCATTAGAACTGAAACCGAATGATGAAGACATAAAGAATAACTTGGCTTTTGCCAACAATGCTACCATAGATGCAATCGATGTAATTCCAGAAGGAGTTATTTCGAGAACTATAAACGGTTTTACTAATATGTTTAGTTTTGATTCTTGGGCTTGGATTGCAGTTCTTTGCGTAGTCATTTTTGTAGTATTGTTTTTATTGTATTACACAGCACGTATATCTTCCAAAAAAAGACTTTTCTTCTTAGGTTCGTGGGTGTCATTACTCATAGCAGTTTTTGCTGTGGTTTTTGCTTTTAAACAGTATGGCTACATCACGAATAACCAATATGCCATTATTTTTGCACAAGAAAGTACAGTAAAAAGCGAACCCAACTTAAGAAGTGAAGAGGTTTTTGAACTTCATGAGGGAACCAAAGTAAAAGTTACCGAAACAGTAAATGATTGGAAGAAAATCAAACTTGCTGATGGTAAAATAGGATGGATTCCAGCTACAGATTTAAAAGAGCTTTAAAACTACTTTTGGAATCGTTGAATTTTACCTTTTGTTGCGCTTCTCCATGCCCATTCTAAAGGGCCAAAGTAGAATTTTTGTAACCAGAATTTGCTGATTACGGATTGTATGATGATAAGAGCTACAGCTATGATGACCAGGTATACGGTTTGTAACTTACCGATAAGACCTAATCCCCATCCAAAAAGTAAAAAAGTACCGATTATGGATTGTAACACATAATTGGTAAGTGCCATTCTGCCATAAGATTCGAAAAAAGAGAAAAATCGATTCCATTTTTTGTTTGGGTAGAGTAAAAGAAAACTACAAAGAATAATAGCGGTTAGTGCAATATTAGACCAATCAAAGATATTTATGCCAATGACGTGTAGCCAACTTTTGAAATCTACGGGTTGCGGAGAAATGGCAAATATACCTGCTGTAAGCGCAAGAGCAATAAAGAAAAATATCGAGGCTCGTTTCAGCCATTTTCTAAGTAAGGGTCTTTTCTCTGTCATAGTCTGAAATAGTGCAATTTTACCCAACCATAACCCTATGAGGAAATAACCAAATGTCATATAAAATCTTGCAAATAAACTGATCTGAAAATCCATTTTTTGAAGCATTCCTTGCGTACCGTTAGCTATAAAAACCTCGGTAATACTTCCTTCTTTCAATGTAGCGATATATGCTAAATTAGTTGGACTGTTCCCATCCATAATAGAAGGAAATCCGAAGGCGCTTTCATTTCCTAAGATGGCAAAAGCAATAAATCTTGGAATACTAATTAAAAACAATCCAGATACCAGTAGAATCCATTTATTGGATACGCGATAAAATGGAATTAAAAAAGGAGCTAATAAAGCATATATCGTTAGAATATCACCTTTGTAAAATAATTGATGGATATAGCCTATGATCAGCAATAAAAAAGCTCTCCATAAAAAGCGTAACCCAAAATTTTCATTGCGCTTCGATGCAGAGTTCATCTGGATAAAGAAGCTAAGCCCAAAAAGGATCGAAAACAACGCAAAGAATTTTCCAACAATAAAAAAACCTATGATTCCTCCTAGAACTTGATCAAAAACAGAGTTAGTTACTTCCATAAGGCTTTCTGAAGGAGCGGAAGCTATATATTGCTCATTCATATGAACTAAGCAGACACCAGCCAATGCAAAACCTCGTAAAGCATCGATTACTATTATTCTATTTGAAGTCTTATTTTCCAATAGGAATAAAGTTAGCCTATTGTTACTTTTTATACAATGTAGAGAAAGTTAAAATGTATTAATTATCAAGGATTTATTGGTGAGAATTTGTGCTCTAAAGGTAAATTGTTAATTAATTTTACAATGGATTTAACAGATTTTGAAAGTAATACTATTATTTTTATAATCCATAAAAATTATTTATGCTATTCATAAAAATAAAAATTGCTAAATTTTTGATTATTTCAGGTTTTCTTTTGAATACCTGTAATTATGTTGGCAATTTGTTTGACTTTTATGGAGGAGATAGCGCTGCTATCAGCTATGCAATTGATGATACCGAAGAAAAATCTGAATCCAATGAGAAAGACGGATCTGAGAAAGAAGATCTGAAAGAAAAAGATAAGATTTCTCAGTATGCAGATAGTAAGCATACAGGTATATCCTATTATAGTATAAAATACTACCCAGATCTGATATATGAAAATTTATCAGTATATCTAGAATATACAACTCCACCACCAGAATTGGGGTAATGTAAACCACACACTTAGGTCGAATAAAACGTATTATTTGACTGAGAAAATCAATTTTTCAATTTTTTAAAAAAATGTAACGATTGTTAACTTCGTTACTTATTATGTTATGAGTAATTCAAAATTATTTCAAAGTTTAAAATCAGACATACCAGCTAGTATTGTCGTGTTTTTTGTGGCGCTACCCTTATGTTTGGGTATTGCCTTGGCTAGTGGTGCTCCTTTATTTTCGGGGTTAATTGCCGGAATTGTAGGAGGTATCGTAGTAGGAGCTATTAGTGGTTCTCAAATCGGAGTAAGTGGACCAGCGGCTGGTCTTGCGGCAATCGTTTTTGCAGCTATTGTTTCTCTTGGATTCGAAGATTTTTTAGTAGCTGTTGTATTAGCGGGAGTTATTCAAATTTTATTCGGAGTTTTAAAAGCTGGTGTTATCGGGTACTTTTTTCCTTCTTCGGTGATCAAAGGGATGTTAACAGGTATCGGTATTATCATTTTTCTTAAAGAGATTCCATATTTCTTCGGCTATATTCCACAAAAAGGGGAGGGATTATTCGCACCTATATACAACTCATTACTAAATATCAGTATGGGTGATACACTGATTGCAGTAATAGGTTTAGGTATTTTATTATTATGGCAAAATGTACTATCTAAAAAAGGTAAGATCTTTCAATTGGTACAAGGACCTTTAGTAGCTGTAGTTTTAGGAATCATATTTTATGTAGTCTTTGGAGATTCAGGAAGTTTAGCAATTAGTACAGAAAACCTAGTAAATGTTCCAGTTCCTGCAGATGCAGATTCTTTTTTAGCACAGTTTACCATGCCAAATTGGGAAGTAATTACAAAAACTGAAATTTATGTTACTGCGTTTACTATTGCACTGGTTGCAAGTTTAGAAACCTTGCTTTGTGTAGAAGCAACAGATAAGTTAGATCCACAGAAAAGAGTAACACCAACTAATAGAGAGTTAATTGCGCAAGGAGCAGGTAATGTAATATCTGGATTAATTGGAGGACTTCCAATTACACAGGTAATCGTTCGTAGTTCTGCAAATATTCAGTCTGGTGGTAAATCCAAAATGTCTGCCATTATTCATGGGTTTTTCTTATTGATTTCAGTAATGTTGATTCCAACCTTGCTTAATAAAATTCCACTTTCTGTATTAGCAGCAATTCTACTTTTAGTAGGGTATAAATTAGCAAAACCTTCTACGTTTAAAAACATGTGGACTGCTGGATGGAAGCAATTTGTTCCTTTTATCGTTACAGTAGTATTTATCGTATTTAAAGACCTTTTATGGGGAATAGGAATTGGACTTGCGGTAGGAATTGTAATTACACTTATAAAGAGTTACCAAAACTCTCACTTCCTTCATAAAGAGGAAAGCGAAGGTACCTCTAAAATTAAAATGACCTTGGCAGAAGAGGTTACTTTTTTCAATAAAGCAACGATATTAAAAGAGCTTGATGCTTTACCAAAAAATTCTCATTTAGAATTAGATGTGACGAAAACAACCTATTTAGATCATGATGTGATCGAAATATTGGATGATTTTAAAGAAAAAGCAAAAAACAGAAATATCACAGTAAAGTTAATATCCCAAAGAGGTATAGAGGAAAATCCAGAAAGTTATATTGACTTTTTTAAGTTGAGACCAAAATTGAATTAATAAACTAAAAAAGTAGGAAATAACCTTATTGATGAATGATAAGATCATTGTTATTTTTAGGGAAATTTCTTTTAAACATAAAAAATATTAAAAAAAGAACATATGAAAGCACATACTAAAGATACACAAGCGGCAATAACGCCACAGATAGCATTACAATTGCTTAAAGAGGGAAACCAAAGATTTCAGGAAAAGCATATGGCAGATAGAGATCTTTTGGATCAGGTAAATGATACCAAATCAGGTCAGTTTCCTTTTGCTACTATTCTTAGTTGTATAGATTCTAGAGTGTCTTCTGAGTTGATTTTTGATCAGGGAATAGGAGACATTTTTAGCGCTAGAGTAGCAGGTAATTTCGTAAATGAAGATATTTTAGGAAGTATGGAATTTGCTTGTAAATTGGCAGGTACTAAATTAGTTTTGGTACTTGGTCATACAGCATGCGGAGCGGTAAAAGGAGCTTGTGATGATGCAAAACTAGGAAATCTTACTGCGTTGTTAAGTAAGATTAAACCAGCGGTAGCAGCGGTAACAGAACCTGCAGATCCAGCAGAAAGAACTTCTAAAAATATTGATTTTGTGAATGAAGTTGCAGAGCAAAATGTGAATATGACGATCCAAAACATAAAAAATCAAAGTGAAGTGCTTAAGGAAATGGAAGAAAATGGTGAGATTATGATTATTGGAGGAATGTATGACATTAGCAATGGAAGTGTAACATTTTTCGAAAATTAAATAAGATATAGATCTTCTAATAGAACCGGCATTCGTAAATAAATGCCGGTTTTTTGTTTTATTTTAATAGTTTTACATTAGACATTTAAACTTCTAGGAAATAATATACGTGTAATGAAAGGATTTTTTAGCAATTTTAAAGGAGATGCTTTTGGGGGATTAACTTCTGGTATCGTAGCATTGCCACTGGCTTTAGCATTTGGAGTATCATCTGGATTAGGACCAACAGCGGGATTATACGGAGCTATTTTTATCAGTTTCTTCGCTGCCTTATTCGGAGGAACCAATACGCAAATCTCTGGTCCTACAGCACCAATGACTGCGGTAAGTATGGTGGTGATTGCAGGAATTATTGCAGCTAATGATGGTAGTGTAGAAAAAGCATTACCAGCCATCCTTACGATCTTTTTATTATGCGGATTGATACAAATCTTGTTAGGAGCCATCGGAATTGGGAAATACATTAAATATATTCCATATCCAGTAGTTTCTGGATTTATGACTGCGATTGGAGTGATTATCTTGTTAACCCAAATATTACCATCTGTCGGATATTATCCGAAAGAAGATGTTGAGTTTGTTTCAAAATTCAAAATAGAGGCAGAAGAGGTAATCCTAAAGAACATTTTACAAGAAGAAGCAGGTAAAGGTATTTTAGTGCTAGAAGATTTTAAACAAACCATTACCAAAGCCGAAACAATTTCGGAAGCTGATATCTTAAAAGAATCTCAAACATTAGCAGGAAAAGAAACCTCCGGTGCTTTAGGAGCTATTAAAGCACTACCGAGAGCTTTACAAAATATTAATTGGTTAGAGTTACTATTAGCGCTGGGAACCATTTTTATCATTTATGGTTTTAAACGAATTACAAAAGCGATACCTAGTACATTAGTCGCATTGGTAGTGATGTCAGGAATTGCCTATGGTTTTGGGTTAGATTATCGACCTATAAAGGAGATTCCAAGCGGTTTACCCATTCCAAGATGGGAAATATTTACAGGATTTAGTCTAGCTAGTGTTACACCCTATATTTTTACAGCATTTACATTGGCATTATTAGGAGCGATTGACTCTTTGTTAACCAGTGTGATTGCAGATAATATGACCAAAACCAGACACAAACCTAATAAAGAATTGGTAGGACAAGGTATTGGTAACGCCATAGCATCATTATTTGGAGGTATTCCTGGAGCAGGAGCGACGATACGAACTGTGGTAAATATCAATGCAGGTGGTAAAACCAAATTATCTGGTATGATCGCAGGATTGGTACTATTTGTAGTAATGCTGGGATTAGCACCTGTAGCTTCTAAAATACCTGCTGCTGTACTTGCAGGAATCTTAATTACTGTAGGAATAGGTGTCATGGATTATAAAGGACTAAAAGCAGTACCAAGTATGCCAAAAGACATTAAATTAGGACCTATTAAAGTAAGTTCTGAAGTATTGATCATGTTTGTGGTATTGATCTTATCTACTTTTTGGAATTTGGTGTATGCTGTAGGTATTGGATTGGTGATAGCTTGTTTGATGTTTATGAAAAAAATTGGGGATCTTACAGCAGAACGATCGGATGTAAAACCGCTTAAAGAAGAAGCTTGGAGTGATGAGAAAAACTTTCCGGAGAAGTTGAAAGAAGAGGTATTTATTAAACATCTAAAAGGACCATTATTCTTTGGATCTACCAGTGACTTCCAGAATTTAGCTGCGCAGATTCCAGATACGTCTAAAGTAGTGATCGCACGATTGGCCAAAATGCAGTATATGGATCAGTCTGGTTTGTATACAATGGAAGAAATCATTCTAGGACTCCAGCAAAAAGGAATTAAAGTACTATTTGTAGGCTTGGCAAAGCAACCAAGATATATGATGGAGCATATCGATATTGTGCCTGATTTGGTTCCTGAAAATTATATATTCGAAGACTTTGATTCTTGTTTAGAATACATTCAGAATAATGTGAAGGATACGGTTTAAAAAATTATCCTAAACCTGTGTACTTTCTTCAGAAGTAGTGTTGTTGTCTTTTAGGATATTCGGTAAAATGGCTGGAGCCAAACTTTTTACAGGAGCATACAAAATCGATGCATCTAAGGTTTCCTGCTTGATGATTTTTAAAGATCTGTTGGCAGCGTCGATAAAGATAATGACCACACTGGCGATAAAAGCAAATTTTAATACGCCAAAAGCAGCGCCCAACAACTTATTAAGTATCCCTAAGGAAGCAAAATCAGCAATTTTTGTCAGTAGTTTTCCTGCCAAAGAGATCAGAATGACAACACCAATAAACGTGATCGCAAAGGCGGTTAATTTAAGTGCTCCATCGCTCCAATCCACATATTGTGCTAGATAATCACCTACGTAATAAGAAAAGTGTACAGAAATATAAATACCAGCCACTAGCGCTACTAAGGAGGCTAAGGAAACAAACAGCCCTTTGCTAAACCCTTTGATAAGTCCCCAAAGAAGTAAAATGCCAAGAATAATATCAATATAATTCATCGATGTGGTTTCTTTAGACGAATATACTGTTTTCTATTAAAATTGGTAACAACCATTTTTTGGTATACATCTTTACATAGTTAGTTTTCAAAGTCAAAAGGTATTCGCACGGATTACAAATCCGCTAGATCATAATTTTGTCATTCCGCACTTGATGCGGAATCCATTTACAGAATGTAAGGCCGATGTCATTCGTAACTGATTAGCACTAGTGTGAGTGCATTGAGGTAATTTACACGTATTACAAATCCGCTAGATCACAGTTTTGTCATTCCGCACTTGATGCGGAATTTATTTGCGTAATGTATGGTGTATGACACTCGTCACAGACGAGCGCTAGCGTGAGAACAGATGAACTATAGAAATTGTTGTGAGTAGTTTTATTCAAGTATTCGTTTTTTTAAATCCATTCTTTCATGCAAAATCCTTGTGATTTCTACATAATTTTCGTCCGTAGTTCGATAGAAAATAATATATTGATTTGCTTTTGCTCCATAGAGATTTTTAGTAATTCCCTGGTAGTTTTTTCCTAAATCTGGATTATAAGCTATTTCTTGGCAATTGGAAATCAACATTTCATAATATTTGTCGGCTTGTTGTTCTGACCAAACCTCTAAAGTATAATCCCAAATTTTTGATAAATCCTCAACCGCTTTATTGGTCAGTTTGAATTTAGCCATTCGATTGTTTTCTTGCTTTTAGAGATTTAAGATGGTCTTTGGGGTTAAAATCATGAGCAATTCCACTGTCAATTCCTTCTTGAATTGCATTTTTTAGGGCTACAGCTTTACTTTCCTCTTCTTCTAAAAGTCTTAGTCCTGCACGAATTACTTCACTTACATTTTTAAACCGTCCTTCCTTAATTCTACTCTGAATAAACTGATCAAAATAATTTCCAAGTGATATTGATGTATTTTTACTCATTTTAGCATTATTTATTTCAAAAATACCAAAAATTGGTAAAAAGGGCAAATTTGGTGATTATCCACAACGGTAAATATAACGGACATAGTTGTCCAAAAGGGTAATTATGTTTGTGGGGTAGCGTTTATTTTGTCTACCTTAAAACAGTATGATCATCTTCTATTTTGGAGGCGTGCCTGAACCAATACTAGCTTCTAAAAACCATACTTCCGTATAGCTGCCATTTTCATATTGCTTAGCGATATCACCACCATAAGTTGCTGCACCGGTATGCCAAAGCATATTTTTTTCAGGATCTTTACCATTGGTTTGATTATAAACGCCTTGTTTAAAATAAACCAACTCTCCTTTATAGGCCGTGTCCCGTTCTATTCCGTCTCGCCCTATAGGTACAAACATGTTTTTAACCTGTTCTGGCAAATCTGAGCGTTTTGTATATTCAGACGTAATAAGGTTTTTAGTAAATGTTTTGGTTGTATGGCCATCACTTTTAAACGTAAGATACATAATGCCTTTATATACGTTTACTTCATAACTAATTTTTTCTCCTAATACTATACCATCCTCCGGTTCTGCAGGAAACTCATCTTTTGCTGTTCCCACAACAGACATATCATATCCCCAAACGGCACTAGAATAATCCCATCTTCCTGAGTTGTCATCACCTTCGGTGTTGATTTCATAATTCCAAAAAACGGAGCCTTTCGTATGACCTGGAAATTTCTTGTAAAATATCTTTAAGGGTTCATTTTCATGTCCTTCACCACTATGAATCTGGCCGATCACCGTAGAATAGGAAGCCGCAACTCTAGCATCGCCAGAAGTAGAAACATGCATAACTTTACACGTTCCTGTTAGTTTACCGCCTTCTTCGGGTGTCCATTCTCTTTTTTCCTGTAACTCCGTTCTTGTATTACTAGAGTTTTTAGAAGTGACTCCAGAGTTGGGCGTTTTATAAACAACCCAAGGCCCTGTGCTATCCATAGCAGTATAGAAAAAATCTTTTTCCTCAAACTTATCCAGGTCCTTTACGTGCTTTCCATTTCCAAGTAGTATTTTAAATTTATCCATAAAAGGAATTACATCATTTGGGTATGTGATTTTTTGAGTTGGAGCAGAGGTTTCTTCTTTAGTAGCACTATTACTCGTATTCAGACAACTATTTAGTGAGACGCATCCGGTAAGCATGAAAAAAGCTGTTAGTAGGTTGATGTTTTTTTTATTCATTGTATAAATTTTTTTAAAGTGTACTTTTTTTAAACATAAAGTCTATCGCTATCCCATCGCCAGCGCCAGAATCCTTTCGGGTGCTACACATGCTGAATACCTTATAAAAATCCCATCGCCAGTACCCGAATCCCACTATTTTGTCATTCCGTACTTGATGCGGAATCTATTTAGATCATGTAGGTTTCTGTAACTTATCACTAAAGCACGCTAGCGACCGAATCCTTTCGGGTGCCACGTACGCCGAATAATTTATAAAAATCCAGTGTTGTCTATTTCCAACACAGTATGATCATCTTGAAAGTTTCTAGCACTGCTATATTTCCAATCGATTGGATTGGTAACAAAACCACTTTCTACCGGATTATTATGAATATAATCTATCTTTTGCTTTATGACATCTGGACTCCATAACTCTACAGGTTGATTATGATGCTGCCAAAATTGATATTTGCTAACGTTTGACTGTTTTTTAGCAGCTCGTTCAAACATCCATAACAGCGGTTCTTTTCTGCTTTCTTGAAGATTATTCAATATGGATTCAACAGCTTTATTATACTAATATACAGTTTTCTACCAAAATCCATAACCACCATTTTGTTGGTATGCGTTAGCTCCTGATTTTGTCATTCCGGACACCTCGTGTCTATCAAAATCTTGTTGAAGGTATAGATTGGAATCCATTTATATTAAAATGGCACCTGTCACAGACTAGCATCCGCTAGCCGTGGTTATCCGTATTATTTTTTCAATCTTTGTGTTCTACAATAAAACCATTTTCTGATAATGTAAATGTTCGTTCGTCGAAAATAGATTTCATGATAAGCAAAACTTTATCAACTAAAGTGAATTGCTGTTTTTTACTAGCATCTATTTTAGTTAACTGTGCAGTAATAGTTATTCCGTCTATTTTTGTTGTTTCCTTTGTTTGACGATTGAATAAAACGCCTTGCGCATTTGCGAAACGTTTTGTGATTTTTTCATTCATTTTATTTTGTCGACTTACCTCCTTGCGAAACTTATTGATGTAATCAATTAGCGGGACTTTTTTTTCATTTTGTCCTATAATCAAGAATTTATAAAAATCAAATTCATTTGTAATTGGTATTTCTTGATTGTTACCAATGTCAATTTTTAATATTACAGCTCGTGATACAAATACTTTTGCGTTAATCTCGAAGTTTGCAATGTCCATTTCTTTAGGAGTATTCGGCAAGTCTTTTGTACCTATTTCACGTAGTTCAACTAATCCAATATTTCTATATTTTGCGTATTCTAACGCATCTTTTGTGAATCCGCTCTTGGAAACAATTACACCCTTGTTTATGTTAGTATCCTCAATAGTATCCGATAATTTCATCACAATGTCCTTATTTACTTTTTTATTCCAGTATTTACATTCGATAGCAGTCTTGTATGAATGAATTCCATCAGAGTGTTCAGTTAATACATCAATTTGATGAGTGACACCTGATTTACCAGTCACACGGCAGGTATTTCCATGATCTATTACTTTAACACCTATTTGTTTTCCCAATGTTTCATAGATGTATCTAGTAATTGATTCGTAGGTTTTCCAATCTAAATTGTTAGCTTCTGACATTGAATCTTATTTAATTATACCGGGCCCTTAACCCATGTCCTCAATGCTGACTTCTCTACTAGTTTCAAGATTTGGATCATCATAGACTGCATTATTAGTAATGTTAATAGTTACATTAAGGCGTTCTAGAACATCACTAATTGAGAGCTCAACATTCGGATATACCTCTACTAATACCTCATTTTCGTTTGTGCTTTCCACATTATCCCTACATAAAAGCGAAATACTTACTTCCTCAGTTCCGTAAAGTGAAATTCCTATAATAGAATATCGCTCTCCTAAATTGCATCGCTCTGCTATTTGATTATAGTTAATATTGTAAATATCGGCAGCAGCGTGACCAATTCTATCATTGTATTGTACTGATGGTCTCATAATTGATTGTTTATAATATTTTAGTTAATTATTCTATTTA
Source organism: uncultured Aquimarina sp. (assembly GCF_947492115.1). Lineage (NCBI taxonomy): Bacteria > Pseudomonadati > Bacteroidota > Flavobacteriia > Flavobacteriales > Flavobacteriaceae > Aquimarina > uncultured Aquimarina sp. The sequence goes on along the minus strand of NZ_CANLMM010000007.1, from coordinate 6,117 downwards.
CATTAATTTTGGAGCTTATCATTAATTTCGTTAGCTGAAGAGTAAAAGTGGGTTTTTATGGACAAACGTTTTATTTAAATACAAGTCTTTTTTATGTATTTGCTTTCGTTTAGACAATTAAGCTGTTATTGTTTTATACAATGTTGTATTTTTCACGTAATGTTTTTGTTTTTAATTCTTTTCATTACTTCCTCAATTGAAAAATTTGGAGGTAGTGGTTTGAAATTTTTATTTGAAACAGAGAACTTTTTACGTTGAAATTCTCTCATTTTTGGAATATTCAATTTTGAAACAAGAATTGCATCGTTCGTACCACCTTTTAATCGAAGTAAATCTCTTCTTGCAGTTTCAGCAGGTTGTGTTAACCTAGTATCTCCGAACTGACTTGTGTTGACTTGTGCAACATAGCAATGCAAATCTCTCGCGCTCGACTCAATTATGCTTGAAAAATAAGGAGTGTCTTTATTCCATTCTAAAGCAACCAATAAGTCAATTTTACTTCTAAGTAAACTCCTATGTTCTAAATCTGCTAATTCGAAACAATAAAATACTGAGAAATAAATGTTTTTCCAATTGAAAATATCATACCTACTAATAGCTGGTTTAGGTACAGTTAAATGATTTTGTGAGATTAAGTGTTCTTCAACTGGTGCATAATGGTTTTTTAATCTAAATACTATAGTTGCATCTTTAATACCATTTACTTCAATGGGAATTATAGTTGTAACGAAATTGAAGGCAGTATTACTTGAAATTATATGTTCTAGTCCAGAGATCAAAAGAGTTTGATTTTTTTGTGAATATCGGGCTAAACTAGGAAGCAAGTTTATTGGTATAAAAAACTCAGGGAATAAGACAATATCCGAATTTTCTTTTCTAGCTTGATTTAAAATTAAAGCTAAACGTTGGTATCTTTCAATAGATAGATTAGGTTCATTCCTGACGCCTTTGACAATGTTCGCTTCTATCACTTCTGTATTAGTAAAAGAAATACTAGGTTCCTTGATTTTATCTTTAGAATTAAAGCGAAATTCCTTGATTTGATTTAAGGCTTCTATATTATTGTTTCTATTTACTATATCATAAAAGCTTGATTTTAAACTTTCATCATTTAAGATGTAATGAGGTAAATGATTTGAGTTCCCTTTTAAATAAATATCAAAAGCATAATCTAAATAATATTCTTCCTCTTTAATTTCTTTTTCTGTACCTAATTCTTTTTTAGTTTTTATTTTAGGACCTAGAATATCTATTAAAGGATATCCATTTTTTTCTTTACATTCTGACTTGTCGAATTTAAATAATTCCGTAAAAGTTGAAGCAAAACAGCATTCCCAAAATTTTATTGGTCTCGGAGAATTTTCTATAAGTTTTTCATCTAATTCAAAAGATTTAACATCAAATTGAAGTTTTAGTAAATTACTATATCCTCTTTTAGAATTTTTAGTGTAGTTTAACAATGGAGTGGAAACATATTGATGTCTAATCATATTAGTTTCTCTAAATCTATTTTTCCAAAATGAATTTGATTTTGTGATTTCAGTATTATTTAAATAATAAACTAAAAGAGAATTTGATAGTTCTTTTGTTTTGAAATCAAAGTGACGTTCTACATCTCTACTTTGACTTAAGAACATAGGATTTAATGAAATAGTTAATTCATGAGCACAATCTAAATATTCAGCCATTGAATTTTGAATAATTTTATATTCAACTTTAGTGTTTTCAATAAAATTAATATTCTTTTTTCCAATTTTATCAATTTGTTCTGCGCAATGAATATAAAAATCAATGTATGATTTAGGTTCCTTATTGACTAAAAAATAGGTAAAAATTCTTTCCCATAAACGATAAAATTCTAGACAGGTAGAGCCTTTGAAAAATTTAAGAACTTGATTTTTTTCTTTATCAGAAATACTTCTTTCGTGATTTAAAGAACTGAATATCTGGTTGGAAAGAAATAAAGTTAAACCATATCTATTTTCTTTATAATCTTGTAAGGTCTTAATTTTTCCTTCTGTTCCATTGTAATCTAAATGATACGCACTTGATTCAAATTCTCCTAAAGAATTATCATGACTTGGCAAATCTCTAAACTCACTGGTCCTTTCTTCTAACTCTCTTTTTAATTTGTTTATTACCATATCTGATTCTTCAGAATCAAAATAGTAAAGAAGTGTTTTTTCACTTTGACAGAACAATGATTTCTTGCCATTTATTTTAAAAACTCTTCCTTTAGAATTACTAGAATCTTTCGAAAATGGAGAATCAACTAGGTTTATTAATGGACTAAGATTTGAAATAATATACTTCTCAATTTCATTAAGATTATCTTCTTCGAAGGTTATGTTATAATGAATATTATTTTTTTTATTATGTTTTTCTTTAATCTTTTTCTTGTAATCATTAAATGAAAATTTAAATTCTTCATTTAATTCCTCATTATTAGAATTTGGATTTGGGTCAGCTAGGACCAATAAAATATCATCGACATATCTTCCATAGTAAGCAGGTTTGTATTTCTCTACTATTCTTTTATCAAAATCCTTTAGATAGTCATTAGCAAGAACAAAAGATGATAAAAGACCAATAGGCAAAATAAATTCACGAAGTTCATTTTTTTCGTTACGCTCTATTTCATTGTAGAAGTTATAAGGTTGTTCATAGTGTGCCGAAATTTTCTCGGTATATATATGATGAATTTTTAAAAATAACTTATTTAAATTATTGTGAGATAGATTATGATGCGTTTTATTATCACTGTAAATTAAATCATTTGATATCCTTACTGAGTGGAAATAATCTTTTATATCTATATTGAGAAAAAGAACATCTCTTTTAGTTTTTATTAATTCCTGAGCAATATTTACAGAATCGTCTCTCCATTTTTGGTATTGTTTGAAATAAGGTTTAAATAAACCAGATCCGTGAACAATACTTTTTTTGTCTTTAGTAAGTAATAATCGATTTCCAATACAATTATCTCCAAGTTTAGAGTCAATTTGAACTCCATAATTTATAGTCCAAATAACAGATAATAAGTGTATTTCGATGGGTGCATCTATAAAAGCCGTAAGTCGATGTATAGGATATTCTTTCTGAACTCTTTGATTTGTAATGAAATTATCTGCAATTTCAGTTTTCTCATATCTTTTAGGATAAATATTTGCATCGATTTTATTGAGAAAAAAATCAAAGAAATCCGAAGAGTTATGAAAGTTATTCAATTCATCCGTGAAGATTTGTAGTTTACTATCAATTGATTGAGGTACACCAAAATCATTTTTAAAAATATCTAGTTCATCTCCTATTTGATAAGGTTTTTCACTTCCTCTGAATAATGAATTAAAATCTTTAGTCAAATTTGTTTCAAACTCAACTAATTTTCGTCTTAAAATAATATCTGTATTATCATAATAAATATAGGTTTTTAGTCTCTTATAAGCATCTTTAATATCTCGTAATTCAAATTTCATTTATGTTCTATTTTTTTAATATGAGGTCAATGGTTTCATATAAGAATAGTAGCGACTTTTGAAACGCTAATTTTTTGATTAAACACAGGCCTTTTTATATTTAAATACTTTATTTTTAGCGATTAAACTGCTATTATTTTTATACATTGTTAGCCATTGCTTTTCCATTATTTGCTTAAGGCTTTAATAATTCGTTCTTCGTTGATTATAATATCACGGAACAGAATGTGCGGAAATTTGGGATATTTGGATGTTTTAAAAGCCTCAGAGATGTTTGATAAAGTTGAAGCCGTAATCAATGATAAATTCATTTCTGTATCCATTTCACAATCAGTAACAAAATCATCACTAAATTCTGGTGCAACGAGCAAAATTTTTACAATTCGCAAATCATTTTTCAATGCTACATTTTGATAGGATTTTAACTGTCTAGAAACTGAACTAAATTTATTATAACCTCTTTCCTTACTTGTCTTGCACTCAACGATAATTATTTCGTTGTTATCTAAGTTCAAAAGAATATCCATCATGTCTTTTTTAGTATTTAGTCTGTTTTTAAGTGTATCATCCACATTAAAGCCTAATCCAGTAAAAATGATTTTAGTTAATTCTTCAAATTTTAAACCTAGTTCACTTTCCTTTACAGTTATTCCATTCTCTTTTAGTAAGTTCAGATTCCTAAACGCTACATTCTCGTAATTCTCTAGATAAAGGTTTTCAACATCTTTGTAATGTTCAAGAATATTCAAAATATCATCGCCACGTTGTTTGATACCATTATCCTTTATGAATTTGGTCAAGTCTTGTTTAACAATTAAGTCTAAGATATCTCTTGGTTTGATATTGTAATCAAGTAAAAAATCTGCTTTTAACACAAATTCTTCTTGTAGTTCAAATTGTTCTTTGATCTGTTTATTTAGTTTGGGCAATGATTGGTTTAATTCTGTAAGAAGTTTATCAAATCCATCTAATGAAATTCCAACTTTTTCGTCTCGTTCAACATTTTCAAAATGTTCAATCAAACTACTAATCTTATCTTCAAGTACACTGCCTTTTAGGTTTTGAATATTCAAACCCTTTTCACACAATTCGTTTAATGTTTTTTTCTTTTCGGTTAATGTACTTCCTGATTTGTAAATATTTTCAGAAAGTAAATTTGTAAAAGAAACCCCTTCTTTAATGATTTCCTCTATTTTTTGAGAATAAGATAACTTTCTATCAATATTATGTTCACGACTAATTTGGTTAATAATTGGTTCTCTCAACAGTTTTAAAGTTCTACGGTAGAATTTTTCTGCGACTTCTTTTTGCCTTACTCTGCGTAAAATTCTGACCATTTCATCTGCTACATAGATTGTATTTTCTTTATTTGAGTAAAAAATAACACCTATATTTTTGAGAGCTTTGATTACATCTTGAATATCAAGCTTTTTAATAGGTAAAATGGAATAGTTAATTAACTTTATTTCTTCTTGGGATAGACCTAATTGTTTTGATAGTGTAAGAATTATTGATAATTCGTCTGAAGTTATTTTAGCATCCCTGTTATTTTCAATATCATTATGATAAGCAGTATTCAAACAAGCTTTATAAATTCTGTAGTCTCTCTTTCTAATAGCACTTAATTCTGATTTGTCATTTTCAAAATCAGCATTTAAGGTTTTTATTTTGTTCTTTATGTGTTTAATTTCAGTCTCGTATAAACGTGAGAACCAATCTTGTTTCATAATACAATTTCCATCCCGAATTATTATATCAATGAGAATATCTAATTGTGATGTAATTTCTTGAAACTCACATTTTATATGTTCTTGAAATTCTTCTGAGGTAAGAGAAAAAATTTTTGAAATATTTTGATTATCAACGGATTTTAGTCCTTTGTCTGACGAGCTCAAAATCTTGTCAATCTGTTTTGTGTTTTTCGGACTTTTAGATATTATGTTATCGATAATTTTAATAAATGAATTCTTTTCTATTGAACCGAGTTTATCCAAAATTTTCTCTAATTTCATGTAGTTTAATTTTATAATTAGTGTTTCTTTAGCTTATAACTAACGGAGCTATATATACACTAGTACAGTTATATCAGTTATAACATATACCGGAGTAAACTTACGCTCATTAAACGTCCTAATATAACTAAAAATTCCCCACTTATACAATATTGTTTTTTTACCAACACCCCATACGAGTATGCCCCATACCCCTTAGCGCACTCCTTTTAAGGATCAAATTAATACTTCGAGCTGGTGATTTTAGGGTTGTGAGCCCTTACAAAAGTGCTTCCAGGCCATGATTCAACCTTTTTTTGCTATACAAAAAGCCTTTTATCCCATCCCAAATGGGGTATCGGGCCAAAGAATTCTCCTTTTATGGATTAATTTGATCCTTCGAAATAGTTCAGTAACCCTTCGAAGTAGTTTGGTAAGGGGTAGTAAGGATTAATTAACTAGTAAGAGGTTGTCTTTTAATACCTCGAAGAGCCTTTATAAAGTTAAGAGGGTTTGTGTTCTTTGTCACACTGAGCTTGTCGAAGTGAAATTGAAAACTAAGTTTTTATAGGTCTTCGACAAGCTCCTTTAGATTTGTTTTTTAGATATTTATGAAAGAGAAAGGAAACAAAAGTAACCTATGACAAGGC
>NZ_CANLMM010000006.1:0-324466 GCF_947492115.1 uncultured Aquimarina sp. | reverse complement strand
AAACCCTTCATTATGACAATGAAGGGTTTTTTTATGCAGTAAACTGAAGCTGTATAGAATACATAACTTTTACTGCTAATAGCAGCAAAGAATTAAAAAGCACTCAGACAACAACCACGAATACGCGCTGCTGGAAAACTAGGAAGGATGAGTCTACATTGAGAAGCAACACTACAACTCTGACCTGTAGCGCCACTGCCATTAGATGGACAACTAGACTGATAACCACTATTTATAATGGATTACCCTTGCTTGTTTAATTGAATAGTTAATAGATTGGTCTAGGGTAAATATTATGGATTTATTTTTGCTAAAAATAAACCCCCAAATTGGTACTTCAATTTGGGGGTTTTTAATAGAGATTATTTAACTAATTAGTCTCTAAGAATAGCTCTTGAAATTACAATTTTTTGTATTTCGCTAGTTCCTTCATATATCTGAGTGATTTTAGCATCCCTCATCAATCGTTCTACATGATATTCTTTCACAAACCCGTTTCCTCCGTGAACTTGTACAGCTTCTACAGTTACGTCCATGGCAGCTTGAGAAGCAGCTAATTTTGCCATTGCACCTGATAAATCATAATTTTCATGATTATCCTTGTCCATAGCAGCTTTGTATACTAGCATTCTTGCAGCTTCTATCTGTACATGCATATCTGCTAATTTGAATGCGATTGCCTGGTGATTCATAATCTCAGTACCAAAAGCTTTTCTCACTTTAGCATATTCTTTGGCTAATTCATATGCTCCTTGCGCGATTCCTAATGCTTGGGCTGCGATACCGATACGACCTCCAGCTAAGGTTTTCATCGCAAACTTGAATCCGAACCCATCTTCACCGATACGGTTTTCTTTCGGTACTTTTACATCGTTAAAAATTAATGAGTGTGTATCACTACCTCTAATTCCTAATTTATCTTCTTTAGGTCCTATTTCGAATCCTTTCCATCCTTTTTCTACAATAAAAGCATTGATTCCTCTATGTTTCTTTTCCTTATCGGTTTGTGCTATTACTAAATAATAATCTGAAGTACCACCGTTAGTAATCCAGTTTTTGGTTCCATTAAGAACATAATGATCACCCATGTCTATAGCAGTAGTTCTTTGGGATGTTGCATCACTACCAGCTTCGGGTTCTGATAAACAAAAAGCTCCAATAGATTCTCCAGTAGTTAGTTTGGTTAAATACTTTTCTTTCTGTTCAGGTGTTCCATAAGTATCAAGTCCCCAACATACCAAAGAATTATTCACGGATACGATTACAGAAGATGATGCATCGATTTTGGATAACTCTTCCATAACAAGAACATAGGATAAAGTATCCATTCCTCCACCACCGTATTCCGGAGATGCCATCATTCCTAAAAATCCAAGTTCTCCCATTTTTTTTACTTGTTCTGTAGGGAATTCTTGTTTATTATCTCTTTCTATTACTCCTGGTAAAAGTTCTGCTTTCGCAAAATCACGAGCAGCATCACGTATCATTAATTGTTCTTCGGATAATTTAAAGTCCATATTTGATCCTTATTTACTGTGCGTGCATAACACGCAAATTCAACATTTCGATGAAAAAAAATCGAGATAACCTCGATTTTTTTATTAATTCTACAAATATAAGCTATAATATGATAGTTTTGATGTTTTTTTAATTTTTTGATATTTTCTTTCAAAGGTTTGAATTTTGATTCCATTTTTATTGAATTTAGTGCTGTTTTGAAGCTTTATTATTCATTTGTCAATAGAAAATATTTTTGAGTTATTATTTTTTTAAATTCAGGGTTTGACCTGTTTAGTTTTTTATATTTGTGAAGTCACTTTGATGTGATTATATATTCAATTTATTAAATGATTTTTTATGAGACAGCACTAACTCCGTTTTAGGAGTGATTATTAATTATAGAAGTTAGGTTTTTAACAGAGACTGTTAGTAAAAGTGTGTTTAATAAATTGAAATTAAAAAATGAAAGAACTATTAAAAAAATACGAGAATAAAGCCCCAGAAATTGTTTTTAATTGGAGGGATTCTGAAACTGAAGCAGAAGGTTGGACTGTAATCAACTCTTTAAGAGGAGGTGCTGCTGGTGGTGGTACTAGAATGCGATTAGGATTAGATATGAATGAAGTACTTTCGCTAGCCAAAACGATGGAAGTTAAATTTACCGTATCAGGCCCTGAAATTGGAGGTGCGAAGTCAGGAATTAATTTTGATCCCAATGATCCAAGGAAAAAAGGAGTTTTGGAAAGATGGTATAAAGCGGTTTCTCCATTACTAAAAAGTTATTATGGAACTGGAGGGGATTTAAATGTAGATGAAATTCATGAAGTAATTCCCATTACTGAAAATTGTGGTGTTTGGCATCCTCAAGAAGGTGTTTTTAATGGACATTTTCAACCAACAGAAGCCGATAAGATTAATAGAATAGGACAACTACGTCAAGGAGTGATTAAAGTATTAGAAAATACAGTGTTTTCTCCAGATGTTTCTAGAAAGTATACTGTAGCCGATATGATTACAGGATACGGAGTGTCAGAAGCAGTTCGACATTATTATGATATCTATGGTGGATCTGTAGAAGGCAAAAGAGCTGTAGTGCAAGGTTTTGGTAATGTTGGATCCGCTGCAGCGTATTACCTTTCGGAAATGGGAGCGAAAGTAGTGGGTATTATTGATCATGCTGGAGGATTGATTAAAGAAGATGGATTTTCTTTTGAAGAAATCAAGGAATTATACCTTAATAAGAAAGGAAATAAACTATATAGCGAAACACTCATTCCTTTCGAGGAGTTGAATAGTAAAATTTGGTCTTTACAGACGGAGATATTTGCTCCTTGTGCAGCATCCAGATTGATTACTAAAGACCAGATTACCCAAATGATCAATTCTGGTTTAGAAGTGATTTCTTGTGGAGCTAACGTTCCTTTTGCTGATAAAGAAATATTTTTCGGCTCAATTATGGAATATACAGATGAGCAAGTAAGTTTGATTCCAGATTTTATTTCTAATTGTGGAATGGCAAGAGTTTTTGCCTATTTCATGGAAAGAAGAGTATTAATGACAGATGAGGCGATTTTTAATGATACTTCTAAAACCATTAAAGATGCCATTCAGAAAATTTTTAATAAAAATAGTTCTAAAACAAATATTAGTAGAACAGCGTTTGAAATAGCATTCAAACAATTAGTATAATCGTCACATAAATAATTTAAATATATCATGTTAAAATATTTTTTAGGTAATAGTCCAAAATGGTTCAAAATGGTAATGATAGGTTTTTTGCTTATCAATATCGCGGTCTATTTTATAAACCCAACAGTTTGTGCTTGGCTTTTTATTGCTGAATTTATATTCACACTTGCTATGGCATTAAAATGTTATCCTCTACAATCTGGAGGACTTTTAGCTATAGAAATTTTAGCGTTAAACCTTACAACTCCAAAAAATGCTTATCATGAGGTAGATCAAAACCTAGAAGTAGTATTATTACTAGTTTTTATGGTAGCTGGGATTTATTTTATGAAGCCTTTACTAATGTATATTTTTAGTAAAGTGTTTACAAAGATTAAATCAAAAATGGTACTGTCTGTACTATTTGTTTTTCTAGCAGCGGTACTATCAGCTTTTCTAGACGCACTAACAGTTACGGCAGTTCTGATTAGTGTAGCGGTAGGTTTTTATGGTGTGTATCATAAAATTCATTCGATGCCAGAGTCTGATTTTGATAAAGATGGATCTTTGGACAGAAAGGATTTGAGTGGAGAAACTTTAGAGCAGTTTAGAAGTTTTCTAAGAAGCTTAGTGATGCATGGTGTTGTGGGTACAGCACTTGGTGGTGTTTGTACTTTGGTTGGAGAACCTCAAAACTTACTAATCGGAGAAAGAATGGGATGGGATTTTATAGAGTTTTTCTTAAAAATGGCTCCGATTTCATTGCCAGTGCTAGTTGCAGGAATCATAACAACAATGGTGCTAGAAACTACAGGGTGGTTTGGCTTTGGTGAAAAATTACCAGAAGTAGCCAGAAGAATTATTGAAAATTATACCGATGAAGAAGATGCGAACAGGTCAGATAAATCAAAATATGGATTAATTGTACAAGGTGTGTCGGCTATATTACTAATTATTGGATTAGCATTGCATTTGGCACCTGTTGGGTTTATTGGTTTAGCGCTGATCATTGTACAAACTGCTTTTATGGGTATTACAGAAGAACATCAGTTAGGAAAAGCGTTCGAAGAAGCATTACCTTTTACAGGATTACTAGTAGTTTTCTTTGTTATTGTAGCAATGATTCATGATCAACACCTATTCTCTCCAATTATCGAATGGGCATTGTCATTAGATCCTGCAAAACAGCCTTCTATGTTTTATGTGGCAAATGGAGTATTATCAATGATCAGTGATAATGTGTTTGTAGCGACAGTATATATTGGTGAAGTTAAGCAAGCTTTTGATAATGGAGCAATCACTAGAGAACAGTTCGAAAAATTAGCAATAGCCATAAATACAGGAACGAATTTACCAAGTGTTGCAACACCTAATGGTCAAGCAGCGTTTTTATTCTTGTTAACCTCTTCCTTGGCTCCTCTAATTGGCTTGTCTTATGGGAGAATGGTAAAAATGGCTTTGCCTTACACGATAATATTAGGTGGAGTAGGATTATTAGGAATAATTTATGTATTATAAGATTTAATAACAATATACTTAACCTATAGAATTAACGTTAGTATACTAACACTAAATTAACAGAAGGACATATGACCTATTTATTGACGCTCGGTATGTTAGCCCAAAATACCAAAGAAATTGATCCGGAAGCAGAAGAGAAAACACTTTCCATAATTGACTTATTATTAAGTGGTGGAACTGGTGGAGTAGTTATTATAGCCATTCTCTTTGTGCTTTTGTTTGTTGCGGTTTATATATATTTTGAAAGGATATTTGCCATCAAGGCGGCTTCAAAATATGATGAAAGTTTTATGCATCAGATAAGGGATAATGTAGCTAGCGGTAAAATTGAAGCTGCGAAAATTTTATGTGCACAAACAAATAACCCAGTTTCAAGATTAACGGAAAAAGGGATTTCTAGAATAGGAAACCCCCTTGAGGATATTAATAAGGCAATAGAAAACGCTGGTCGTTTAGAAGTTTATAAATTAGAGAAGAATGTAAGTATACTTGCTACTGTGGCAGGAGCAGCACCAATGATTGGGTTTCTAGGTACCGTAATTGGTATGATCTTAGCATTCCATAATTTGGCTTCAAGCTCTGGGAGTGCTGATATGGGATCATTAGCAGAGGGTATTTATACAGCTATGACAACAACGGTTGCAGGATTGGTAGTTGGTATTGTTGCATATATTGGATATAACCATTTGGTGGTTAGAACCGATAAGGTTATTCATCAAATGGAAGCAACTACGGTAGATTTCCTTGATTTACTTAACGAACCTGCATAATATGAATTTGCGAGGAAGAAATAAGGTAAGCCCAGAATTTAGTATGTCCTCAATGACGGATATAGTGTTTTTGTTGTTAGTGTTTTTTCTTTTAACATCCCCGACAATTACTCCAGAGGCATTAGATCTGATATTACCAAAGGCAAAAGGAAAAAGTTCTAATGTTCAGAATATATCTGTTAGCATAACAAATAAGTTGCAATACTACGTAGATAGTGAAAGAGTAAGTCAAACGAGGTTAGAATCTACATTGAAATCAAAGCTTGCAGGACAAAACGAACCTACCATAATACTAAGAGCAGAAGAAGGAGTGCCTATCGAGAAAGCAGTAGGTGTTATGGATATAGCAAATCGAAATAAATTTAAAGTAATCCTGGCGGTAAAACCAGAATAGTTTTAATGCTGAAATTAGATACTAAACATAAAAAGAAATCTTTTGTTATTACCACGATATTACACGTGTTAATTATACTGCTGTTGTTTTATTTAGGATTAAGTAATATCGATCCTGATCCTGAAGGAGGTATTGCGGTTAATTTTGGAACTACATTAACTGGTTCGGGTAAAGTACAGCCAACAGAGGCAATTAAGTCTTCTCCTAAACAAACCACTCCGGAATCTACACCAGTCGATCCATCTGAACCAGAGCCTGAAACACCTGAGATTACAGAAGAAGTCGTTACCCAAGATGTTGATGATGCTCCAGTGGTAGAGGAAAAACCTAAAAAAGAGCCTAAAAAGAAGGTTGAAAAGCCTAAGGAGAAACCAAAAGACAAACCTTCAGAAGAAAAACCAATAGATAAGCCTGTAAAAAAGCCAGTGGAGAAGGTTGAAGAAAAGAAACCGGATCCTAAACCTGATAAATCTACTTTAGACATCCTAGATAGCTTTGCCAATGGTCCTAAGAGTGATGGTAAAGCTAAAGGGGGAGAAGGAGATGATGGGAAACCTGGAGATAAGGGGAATCCTAACGGAAATCCTTATGCTACTAGTTATTATGGGCAACCTGGTCCAGGCGGAACAGGAGGTGTAGGATACGGTCTTAATGGACGTGGACGTCCTACGAATTCTAAAGTTGTTCAGAAATGTAATGAAGCTGGTAGAGTAGTAGTTAAAATTGTAGTAAATAGACAAGGACGTGTTATACAGGCAATTCCTGGTGTTAAAGGAACTACCAATAGTGCACAATGTCTTTTGGATCCTGCAAAGAAGACTGCGCTTACTTTTAAATGGAAAGCAGACCCTAAAGCTCCTGCAAAACAAATAGGTTTTGTAGAAGTTACCTTTGGTTTAGGAGAATAATTAGTGTTTCCAGATATTCATTTTTTTTAAATAGCAGATATTAAATCTAAAGTATAGAATCATCAACTATAAAGAGACTACAGAATGGATGTTTGCGCAATTACCCATGTATCAACGTCAAGGGGCAAGTGCATACAAAATAGATCTAACTAATATTATTAAGTTAGCAGCTCATCTAGATAACCCAGAAAATAAGTTTAAGAGTGTTCATGTTGCAGGTACCAATGGAAAAGGGTCTACGAGTCATATGTTGGCTTCAGTGTTACAAGAATCAGGCTATAAGGTAGGTTTGTACACTTCTCCACATCTAAAAGATTTTAGAGAGCGTATTCGAATAAATGGTATTGTGATTGATGAAAATTATGTAGTGGATTTTATTGCTAAGCATAAATCTTATTTAGAAAAAAATCAATTATCCTTTTTCGAAATGACAGTCGGTTTAGCCTTTCAATATTTTTCAGATCAGAAAGTTGATGTGGCGATTATAGAAGTAGGTTTAGGAGGTAGACTGGATTCTACTAATATTATAATGCCAGAAGTTTCTGTTATTACAAATATAGGCTTGGATCATACCCAGTTCTTAGGAGATACTCTTGCTAAAATAGCTTATGAGAAAGCTGGGGTTATTAAAGAAGATGTTCCAGTTGTTGTAGGTAGAACTACACCAGAAACTAAAAAAGTGTTTTCAGAAATTGCTAATGAACGCAAGAGTGATATTTTATATGCATACAACTATGCAGGACCTGTTTATGAAAGTGACTTAAAAGGAAATTATCAACAAGAAAATATAAAAACTGCGTTGCAAACGATATCTATTTTAAAAGATAGAGGATGGAGCGTACAAGAAGAAGCTATTAAATCTGGATTAGCTAATGTAGTAAGAAATACAAGTTTGCTTGGCAGATGGCAAATATTAAAAAGTTCACCCAAAGTAGTGTGTGACACCGCTCATAATCAAGATGGGTTGAAAATTGTAATGGATCAGTTATCCGAAGAAAAATATCAAAAATTACATATCGTATTAGGAGTTGTTTCTGATAAAAATTTAGATGAAATTTTACCATTGTTTCCGAAACATGCTACGTATTATTTTGCAAAACCTGATATTAAAAGAGGTTTGAATGAAAAAAAATTACAGGAGCAAGCGTTAAAATTTAAATTAAAAGGAATAGCATATAATTCCGTGCAATTGGCGTATGATACTGCTATACAGAATGCTATGAATGAAGATTTGATATATGTAGGAGGTAGTACGTTTGTGGTTTCAGAAATAATTTAATTTTTCTTTCAAAATCTTTTGGTAGACTGCAAAACTGTGTTATATTTGCATCCGCAATCACGAATAAGGGTTGTTAAAAACATAAGGGCAATTAGCTCAGTTGGTTCAGAGCACCTCGTTTACACCGAGGGGGTCGGGGGTTCGAATCCCTCATTGCCCACAAGAAAATCCATTCATTTATGAATGGATTTTTTTATACACAATAGTTGCCTATAAAAGTAGTTTCTATTTATAAAAACTGTGTAGATAAAGTTTATAGCTAGAATAACATGTGTTTTAAGTAAATTATAAAATATAAAGATCATATGGAAAGATTTGGACTTACTAAAGAGAATTGGGATCAGTTTTTAGAATGGTTATGGAATTTTATACCTGATTTGATCTCTGCTGTCATTATTTTTTTTGTAGGAGTGTGGGTGATTAATATTTTTAGCAAAGCACTGCGTAAATTCTTTCAACAAAAAGACTATGACGAAACATTAGAGAGATTTTTATACGACTTAATTAATATAGGTCTTAAAATTTTATTAGTGGTGTTAGTTGTAACTCAATTAGGAGTTCAGACATCTTCACTTGTAGCGATTTTGGGTGCAGCTGGTTTGGCAATAGGGTTAGCGTTACAAGGATCTCTTTCAAATTTTGCTGGAGGAGTTCTAATCCTGTTTTTCAAGCCATTCAAGATTGGAGATTATATAGAAGCGCAAGGTGTATCTGGTACAGTAAAGGAGATCTCGATATTTACAACAAAAGTAAATACTTTTGGAAATCAATTAGCTGTCATACCTAATGGTAAGATATCTAATGGAAACATTATCAATTATTCGGCAGAAGAAAGAAGAAGAGGAAAGATAGAAATTGGTATTTCCTATGAAAGTAATATTAAAGAAGCGAAAGAAATTCTTTTAGATCTTATCAACAATCAGGAAAAGGTGATTAAGGATCCTGCTCCAGAAATTTATGTTACCGAATTAGGAGATAGTGCTGTAACCTTGTCTCTAAGGTTTTGGGCTCTTAATGATGATTTTTGGCAAGTTCATTTTTATACAATTGAAGAGGCTAAGAAAAGATTAGAGGATAAAGGGATATCTATTCCGTTTCCTCAAAGAGATGTGCATTTATATTCACATGATAACAAGTCTTAAAGATGGATAAAGATTAGTTAGTTATTTCCTTAAATAATTTATAAAAAGAGTTAGTGTTGAGTATAAATCGTTAGATTTAGAATTAGTTTGTAGAAAAAAGTACTAAATGTCTAAATCTTTACTATTTATCCCTGATATTTCTGGGTATACACAATTTGTCCAAACTACAGAAATAGAGCATAGTCAGCATGTAATAGCAGAGTTGTTAGAGGTGTTAATTAATGCTAATACCCAAAATTTAAGACTAGCAGAAGTAGAAGGGGATGCTTTGTTTTTTTATAAAGAAGGAGAAGTGCCTTCCCAAGAAAAGCTATTAGCACAGATTGAAACTATGTTTACTGCTTTTTATAGTCATCTCAAGTTGTTGGAGAATAATCGTATTTGTCCTTGTAATGCCTGTGCTACAGCACCAAATCTTCAGCTTAAAATTATTGCGCATTGTGGAGATTTGCAATTTATTACTGTTCAGAATAAAAGAAAACCATTTGGTCAAGTTGTGATAGAAGCGCATAGGTTATTAAAGAATTCTATTCCTAGTGATAATTATGTTCTTTTAAGTAGAGATTTGTCGTATCAAATAGGGCTTTCGGATGACTATAAAAGTCAATTATTTAATTTTTCGAAAGGAGAAAATGAATATGACGGTAAGAAGATTGATTATTTGTATTATGAGATTGATAAACAATATCTTAAACTTACTTCTTATGAAACTCCTTATGAAGTACATTTTGATAAAGCCCCTTTCTTAACAATCCAAAAAAAATATAAAACTTCCGCAGAGGGTTTGTTGGAATATATTACAAATTACAGTTATCGTCATCATTGGGTTAAAGGTGTTGATGAGTTCGAGTACAATCCAGATGAAGTTACTCGTTTAGGAACGGAGCATGTTTGTGTGATTGATGGAAAACGACTCAATTTTACTACGGTGACAAAACCTGTAGATACTGGTAAATTAATTTATGGAGAATATACAACCGATATTCCTATTATTGATGGGATGTATCAATTTTATACTATCATTCCTGTGTCTCAAAGTTCGTGTGAAATCATAATAGAATTGTATCCTAAAGCGAACTCAATTTTTAAAAAGATGATCCTGTATTTTATAATGAAACGAAGTTTTCAAAAATCAATAAAAGAATCTCTTAATAACCTAGAGAATTATATAGCTACAGCTTAAGATTAGGTAGCGCCTTAGTTTAGAATATCCAAAACACGTTCTAATTTCATTCCACGAGATCCTTTGATTAGAACAGTACCTTGCAATTTTTCAAATGTTTCGTTTTGTTGTAAATCTTCAAAAGATCGATATTTTTTAACCCTAGGATCTGTCGTAGATGCTTGATAGAAATTTTCACCAATTAGAAATATAACATCAAAAGATGTGGATGACGCCTTGTCTGCTATTTTTTGATGCTCCTCTTCTGCTGTTTTTCCAAGTTCGAACATGTCTCCAAGAAATACTGTTTTCGGATAGCTTTCTAATTGTTTTAAATTATCAATTGCAGCATTCATGCTCGAAGGGTTTGCGTTATAAGCGTCCATGATAATGGTAAAGTCATTTTTAGCAATGATTTGAGATCTATTATTCGATGGAATGTAAGATTCTATAGCTTTCTTGATTAATTTCTCGTCTACTTTAAAGTAAGAACCGATTGCTATTGCAGCTGCAATATTGGTAAAATTGTAAACTCCGATTAGGTTACTTTGGATTTCTAGATTTTTATAGGCGACGCTAACCATGGGATCTGCGTTCTGTAATTGTATACTAGCGTTACTACTGCCTTGTTGAGAAAAAGTGTAGGTGTTCATACCGCTTGATGCTTTTAGAAGCTTAGGGTCTTCTGAATTCAAAAAAACGAGTTTGTCTTTTTCTCGTAGATGTTGATAAAGTTCGGTTTTTCCTTTTAAGACTCCTTCTATTCCTCCGAATCCTTCGAGATGAGCTTTTCCTATATTGGTTATGTATCCAAAGTCTGGCTGTGCTATATTGCATAAAAACGCTATCTCTCTTAAGTGATTTGCTCCCATTTCTACAATTCCAATTTCGGTGTTCTTATCCATAGATAATAAGGTTAAGGGAACGCCAATGTGGTTGTTTAAGTTGCCGCTGGTCGCTGTGGTATTAAATTGTGCAGAGAGAACGCAATTGATCAATTCTTTAGTAGTTGTTTTTCCGTTACTTCCGGTAAGTGCAATTATCGGAATGGCAAGATAGTTTCTGTGATAAGTTGCTAAATGCTGCAATGTATCTAGTACATCATTAACTACTATAAATTGGTCTGAAGTATGATATTGTTTATCATCAATTATGGCATAAGATGCTCCTTGTTTAATGGCTTCTTCTGCATATTCATTACCGTTAAAGTTTGCTCCTTTTAAGGCGAAAAAAAGATTGTTTTTCGCAATTTTTCTGGTATCTGTGCAAATGCCGCTACTTTCGAGAAATAATTGATGTATGTTAGAGATGTTCATATTATGAATAATGTAATTGTATTAAAAAGCCCTGAACAAATGTCAGGGCTTTATATATTTTAACGAACTTTTCTTAAAGTTTTATCTAGGCTTTCTGTGCTTAGGTGTTTTCTTGCTTTTTGCTTTTTCACCTACACGAGACATTGCATTTCGGAATCCAATATAATCCGTAGCCATATCTTGTGGGAAGAATCTTCTCTGAGCAGGGTCTAACCAATATGCTCTATCCTTCCAAGAACCTCCTTTGTAAACTCTTACCTCTTCACTTACAATAGTAGTCCTCTTACTAGATTCATCATATCTTCTATCTAGCTTAGTACTGTCTGCTGCACTTGGTTCCACACTATGGATAGGAGAGTTGTACATTCTTCTATTAGGAATGTTTTCATCTTGGAAACCTTCGTAATATCTTGAAGAACTTTTGTCACCGTCTCTAAAGTTACGGTTGTCACTTTGTGTAAAGTTAGTTCTTAAATACGTTTCATTCTCATCAACTGGAGTTTGTAATATTCCTCCAGGTAAAACTCTTGCTACGATTTTTCCATTACTTAAAGTATCGTATATAATAGAATCTGTAGTAACAATTTTTACTGTTCCGTCAGGATTGATTGCATTTTTAGTGTATACATTTCCTCTGTAGTAGTTGAAATCGTTATACTCATCGTCTACGATTGGTCTGTAGACATCTGCTACCCATTCTGCAACGTTTCCTGCCATGTCATAAAGACCATAGTCATTAGGATCGTAAGAAGCTACTGGAGCTGTAATATCTGCACCATCATCACTCCATCCAGCGATTCCACCGTAGTCACCATCACCTTGCTTAAAGTTAGCTAATTGGTCTCCACGAGTTCTTCTTTTTCCAGAACGTGTATATTGCCCATCCCATGGGTATTTTTTTCTACCTCTGTAAATATTATAACTTCTTAATTCTACAAGTCCTAGAGCAGCATATTCCCATTCTGCTTCTGTTGGTAGTCTGTACTTTGGAAGTAATAATCCATCTTTACGCTGGATATATAATCCTGTTGAATCATTTCTTTTTTCATATTGCTCTGACTTCTTTCCTCCTCTGGTAGCTTCGTCATTACCTCCGTAAGTTTGTGAAGGTGCATTTAGATATGTGTCAGTATTAAAAGTGCTCTCAGCAGAAACATCTTCGAAAGGAGCATTTTCCTTAATTACTCTTTCTTCTTCAAGAATTCTTTCATTAACTCTGTCTGTTCTCCATTTACTGAATTCCACTGCTTGGATCCAGTTAACACCTACTACTGGATAGTTAGCGTATGCTGGGTGACGAAGATAGTTGTTCGTCATCATTTCATTAAATCCTAATCGATTTCTCCAAACTAAAGTATCTGGAAGTGCTCCGTGATAAATATTTTTATATTTTGGTTCTGTAGGAGGATAAACCCCTTTTAACCAATCAAGGTATTCCAAATACATCACATTGGTTACCTCTGTTTCGTCCATATAAAAGGATTGAACGTGTTGTTGTGTTGGAGTATTATTCCAATCATGCATCACATCATCCTGAACTCGTCCCATAGTGAAGGTACCTCCTTCAACAAAAACTAATCCTGGTCCTGTTTCTTGTTCTTTGTAATTTGTGTTTACCTGGAATCCGCCGTCTTTGGAATTATATTTCCAGCCAGTGGCTCTAGAACTGCTGCCGTAATCGGTTTTGTTACAACTAAACAGTAAGGTACTAATGGTTAGGGCCATCAGAGACTTAAAAACTAACGCGTTTTTCATAATCTTAAGTTCGTTAAAGTAGAAATTAGGGCTTGCAATATAATAATTAACGTTAAATTTACCCTAATATTTTTAAAATAATATCAAATCTTTGAAAATTTATGTTTTCACGATTGACTTTGGTTAAACGTAATATTTTTGTCTTTATTATTATTTTTGAAGAAAAACAATAATTTTAGAGACACTAAAACGGCGCCAAACCCGTTATACGCTATGATGAAGAAAATTACAATTTTATATGCGCTATTGATTTCTACGTTTATTTCGGCACAGAAATCGATTCACATAGACATAAACTGGAAAGATGTAGAAATAAACACTTCTACTATTTCATTTACAGTTCCTGGGTTTGATGAAGAAAATTTTGAATACCAGGATGGCTTAGGAGTTCAATTTGTGACCAGATGGGAAGAAACTTCTCCGATAAATGATCAGACAGCAAGACTAGAAAACGTAGTATATAAAAGTATTTCTAGACAAGAGTTAAAAGGTTTGAATATTGATTTTATTCCAAGAAAGTTAAGCTATAATATTAGGTCTACATCGGCCAGGAATAAAAAAGCAGGCTTTTTAAGTGTTTTTCCTATTATAAGAACAGGTAATAGCTTTAAGAAAATCATTTCATTTGATGTGGTTTATCAAATAGGAAGAAGCGCAAGTGCAGTTGCGAAGAGAGCTCCTATAACTAATTCCGTATTGGCTACAGGAGACTGGTTTAGATTTTATGTAGATAAAACCGGTGTTTTTAGGATTACTCCAGAGTTCTTAGCTAGCTTAGGAATGAATGTTAGTGCTATTAATCCTAGTACCATAAAAATTTATGGTAATGGAGGTCGAATGTTACCATTGCTTAATGAAGAAAATAATGAGTTCGATCTTAGAGAAAATGCTATTCAGGTAGTAGGTGGGGAAGATGGTACTTTTTCTGGAAGTGATTACATTTTATTTTATGGTGAAGGGACTGAAGGATATTATAGCGAAGAAAATATTACGAACCTAAATTTATATGCTGATAAGTCTTATTATTACATAACTGCGGATGGGTCTAACGGAAGAAGGATCTCTAATTACACAGAGCCAACAGGAACAGCAGTTACTCAGATAAACTCGTTTACAGATTATCAGTTTTACGAAGTA
The DNA here is from genome assembly GCF_947492115.1 of uncultured Aquimarina sp. Lineage (NCBI taxonomy): Bacteria > Pseudomonadati > Bacteroidota > Flavobacteriia > Flavobacteriales > Flavobacteriaceae > Aquimarina > uncultured Aquimarina sp. The sequence goes on along the minus strand of NZ_CANLMM010000006.1, from coordinate 309,914 downwards.
GACGAATATAATATAGTGAAAGTAGGTAGAAGATGGTTTGGTGATAGATTTGATATACAAAGTGATCGCACCTATGATTTTGACTTTCCTAATTTAATTACTTCAGAACCCATAGAACTTAATGTTTACGCTGCGGCTACATCGGCTAGAACCTCTAGTATGAATGTAACAGTCAATGGCACTCAAGAAGCAATTTTGAGTTTTTCGCAGATCACTGGAACTACTTTAGGTTCTCCTAGAAACATTACTCAAGATATAACATCATCATCAGATAGAATAACAGTTGGGTTAAGCTATAATAATAATGGTAATCCCTCAGCAATAGGATATCTTGATTTTATAAGTCTGGAGGCTAAAAGAGCTCTTACAGGAACGAATAGTCAGATGCCATTTGTTTATGAGGAAGCGGCCACTTTAACCGGTATAGGTCAATATAATATAACTAATGCTTCGTCAATATCTCAGGTATGGGATGTTACCAATCCTGAGGCGATTAGTCGAATTTCAAATGATAATAATGCTGCCACTCTTAGCTTTAAAGCTACAATGGGTGAGGCTAGGCAGTATATATCAGTTGTTCCTACAGATTATTTTAATCCATTAGCTGACCAGACCAGTAGGGTAAATAATCAGGATATTAAAGGAACTATATTTTTAAATAGCCAAGGTCAATTCGAAGATATTGATTATTTAATTGTAGCAAATAATGATTTAGTGCAATCTGCTAATCGTTTAGCAGATCATCATCGCAATCTTAATAATTATAATGTAAAAGTAGTTACATTAGACCAAATTTATCACGAATTTGGAAGTGGTAAGCAAGACATTTCCGCCATTAGGAATCTTGTGAGATATATTTATGATAATGCTTCAGATCCAAATGAGCGACTAAAATATGTATGTCTTTTTGGAGATGCTTCTGTGGATTATAAAGGAATATTACTTAGAGAAAATTGTCCGGACAGTAATATTGTACCCACCTTTGAAAGTTTGAGTAGTTTTTCTTTGGTAAGTTCTTTCGCAACCGATGATTTCTTTGGTTCAATGGATCCTGTAGAAGGAAGAATGATTTCTAGTGATCAATTAGATGTTGCAGTAGGACGAATTTTAGCAGATTCTCCACAATTAGCAGATGCTATGGTTACTAAAATCATCAACTATGATAGTGAGCAATCTTATGGAAGATGGAGGAATTCTGTTCTGTTAATTGCAGATGATGTTGATGAAGATTGGGAGGAAACTATTCAGAGAAACTTAGATGAGCTTGGTGATGATTTAATAGTAAGAAAACCGTACCTAAACCTAACGAAAATATATGCCGATGCTTTTCAACAAGAATCTTCAGCATCAGGGAGTAGGTATCCTAAAGTAAATGAAGCAATCTCCACCGCTATAGAAACAGGTGCTGTGGCAATAGATTATTTTGGTCATGGTGGAGAAGATGGCCTAGCAAAAGAATTTATATTTAATAAGTCCGATGCGGTAGATTTAGCAAATACAAATCGCCTTCCTATATTTATAACGGTTACTTGTGAATTTACAAAATTCGATAACCCTTGTAGGGATTCTGCAGGTGAGCTTACCTATTGGAATACACAAGGTGGAGCAGTAGGTTTAATTAGTACTACCAGAGATGTTATCGTTACATTTGGTATTTCAGTAAATGACCGATTATCAGAATTTTTGTTTCCTGATGGTTCTGAATATCCTTCAATTGCAGAAGCAGTTCGGCAATTAAAGAATACCTATACAACCAATAGTAGGCGAGTAGTGTTCTTTTTTGGAGATCCTGCAATGAAAATGGCAATTCCTAAACCAAATATTCGGTTAACTGCTATTAATGATGCTCCTGTAACGGGAACAGTAGACACTTTTGAAGCCTTAGCTAGGATGAAAATTTCTGGAGAAGTGGTCAGCGAATCAGGTACTTTATTGTCTGATTATAATGGTGTTTTGTCTACCACAATATATGATAAAGATGTGGATAGAGTTACATTAGCCAATGATGGTGTACGAAATAGTTCGGGAGAAATCATTAAGTTAGACTTTGAAACCCTTGGAGAAATTATTTTTAGAGGAAAAGCATCTATCACAAATGGATTGTTCGATTTTGAATTTATAGTTCCTAGAGACATAGGTATACCAGTAGATAATGGAAGGATAAGTTTTTATGCATCAAGAAATGGAGCTTTAGAGGATCAAACAGGATCAGACGAAACCATCTTAGTAGGTGGACTCAATGAAAATGCACCTGAGGATAATGTGGGGCCACAAATTCAATTGTTTATGAATGATGAAAGTTTTGTTTCTGGTGGTGTAACTAATGACTCTCCCATATTAATTGCAAAATTAGAAGATGAAAATGGAATAAATACAGCTAGTGGAATTGGTCATGATATTTCAGCAATACTAGATGGAGATGAATCTAATCCTTTTATTTTAAATGATTTTTATGAAACCGAATTGGATGATTTTACTAGAGGTATTGTCAATTTCAAGTTCAGAGATTTGGAACCTGGTTTACATACGCTCACATTCAAAAGTTGGGATGTTTATAACAATTCTTCTACACAAGAAATACAATTTGTTGTAGCAGATGCATCAGGTTTTGCACTTAATAATGTATTAAATTACCCTAATCCTTTCGTAAGTCATACCGAGTTTTGGTTTGAGCATTCTGGGGCTATAAATGATGTTTTGGAGGTTCAGGTTCAGGTGTTTACCGTTTCTGGAAAAGTAATTTGGACCAATAATCAAACCTTATCTGGTAAAACGAGTTATCGAGAAGACATCCAGTGGGATGGGCGAGATGATTTTGGAGATAAATTAGGAAAAGGAGTATACGTATACAAGATATCTGTAAAATCGACGTTAACAAATCAGCGGGTTGAGAAATTTGAAAAACTCGTCATCTTATAATAACTAAATAACTATATATTTGTCTAAATTAATTTTCACATGAGAAAAATCATAATCCTTGGCTTAGTGTTTTTTACACTATTCAACTACAAGACACAGGCACAAGAAGAACCGAATCGAGCTATAACAACAGCTACGCCATTTCTTTTAATTGCAGCAGATGCTAGAGCAGCTGGTCTAGCTGATCAAGGGGTTGCAACTTCAGCAGATGCATTTTCACAACAATGGAATCCTGCAAAGTATGCGTTTATTGGTAAGCAACAGGGAGTTGGTATTAACTATACCCCTTATCTGAGTAATCTAGTTGATGATATCTTTTTAGGGAGTGTAAATTACTATAACCGTTTCGGGCAAGATGGTAGAAGTGCTGTTGCAGCTAGTTTTAGATATTTTAGTTTGGGAGATATCGAATTTAGACAAGGGCCTAATGATGAACCAAATGTTCAAAAACCAAATGAATTAACATTAGATGTTTCTTATGCATTACAATTAAGTCCAACATTTTCTATGGGTATTGCTGGTCGTTATTTGAGATCAGATTTAAGATTGCAAGGTTTGGGAGCCGATGCAAGTGCTGCAGGAAGTTTTGGAGTTGATGTAGCTGCTTTTTACCGTAGTGAAGAGATAGCATATAATTCTTTTAATGGTAGATGGAGAGCTGGATTAAATATTTCTAATATAGGACCTAAAATCAAGTATGATGATGCAGGTCAGGAAAACTTTATACCAACTACCTTTAGATTAGGTGCTGGATTTGATTTCCTATTAGATGAATATAACAGGATTACACCTTCTTTAGAATTTGCTAAACTATTAGTTCCTAGTCCACAAGATTTTGATGGAGATGGTGATATAGATGCAGAAGATAATGCGGAGTACCAAAGTATCAGTTCTTTTGGAGCAATATTCTCTTCATGGGGAGATGCTGATGGAGGTTTTAGCGAAGAATTACAAGAATTCACATGGTCTCTGGGAGCGGAGTATGTTTATAAAGATGTTTTCTCTTTTAGAGGAGGATACTTTAACGAAGCTGAAGAAAAAGGAGCACGTAAATTTGTGTCTCTTGGTCTTGGATTTAAGTATACCATAGTGAATCTAGATGTGTCATATTTATTTAACGCTTCTTCTGTACAGAGTCCATTAGAAGGAACACTTCGTTTTGGTCTTTCATTCAATTTTGGAGAAGATTTTTACGACAGATAAAAATTTCAGAAATAATATAAGAAAAAGTATCAGGCTTTATGTTTGATACTTTTTTTGTTTATAGTACATTGTGCAATCCTTTAAGAATATTATATATTCAATAATTTCCGATATCGATATTTTTAAAAGAGACAAAAAGATGGTAGTAAGGATTCTCAATTTTGTAATCATTTTTTTGATATTTAATTACAAAAATGCAAGCATATGAAAGAAATAGAAATTAAATCAACGCTACAGGTGTTCGACTCTTTCGAAGAATTACCATTAGATGTTCAGAGTTTGATGGAAAAATCTTTTAAAATAAGAGATCAAGCATATGCTCCGTATTCTGAATTCTTAGTAGGCGCAGCTTTGCTATTAGAAAATGATGAGATTGTGTTAGGAAATAATCAAGAGAATGCCTGTTATCCTTCAGGCTTATGTGCTGAGAGAGTGGCGATATACGCTGCAGGAGCTAATTTTCCTGGTGTGCCGATTATAAGAATGGCACTTTCGGCAAAATCCCTAAAACATCAGTTAGTAATACCGACTCCACCCTGTGGAGCTTGTAGGCAAGCAATAGCAGAATATGAATTGAACCAAAAGAAGCCAATTGAGATTTATTTTATGGGAGAGACAGGAAAAGTAGTAAAATCTTACTCTTTAGCTAATTTATTGCCTCTTATTTTTGATAATTCGTATTTATAACGTTTTCGTAGATTTTTATCCAAAAACTGCTTTCTCCTTAGTAATGAATATCTTATTTTTGTTTTTCGCTTAATTGAAAAATTAGCAGAAAAATTCTGTAATTGTTAGAGAGGTCAGTTGTGAAACTGACTTAATTTTGAAATATCATTACATTTTAGATGAAAAAAGTAACCAAAGAAGTTTACCTGAAGTGGTACGAAGATATGCTCTTCTGGAGAAAGTTCGAAGACAAATTAGCACAAGTTTATATCCAACAAAAAGTAAGAGGATTTTTACATTTATATAATGGTCAAGAAGCTATTTTAGCTGGAGCATTACATGCAATGGATCTCACTAAAGATAGAATGATTACTGCATACCGTAACCATGTTCAGCCAATCGGAATGGGAGAAGATCCTAGACGTGTAATGGCAGAATTATATGGAAAAGGAACCGGAACTTCACAAGGAATGGGTGGTTCTATGCATATTTTTTCTAAAGAACATAGATTTTATGGAGGTCATGGTATCGTAGGAGGACAAATACCTTTAGGTGCTGGACTTGCATTCGCAGATAAATACCATAAAAGAGATGCAGTTACTTTAACATTTATGGGAGATGGTGCAACAAGACAAGGATCACTTCACGAAACGTTCAATTTAGCAATGCTTTGGAATTTGCCTGTAGTATTCTGTGTGGAAAATAACGGATATGCTATGGGAACTTCTGTTGAAAGAACTGCAAATCATACAGATATCTGGAAGTTAGGATTAGGTTATGAAATGCCTTGCGGACCAGTAGATGCTATGAATCCAGTAAAAGTAGCGGAAGCTATGGATGAAGCGATTACAAGAGCAAGAACAGGAGGTGGACCAACTTTCTTAGAGCTAAAAACGTATCGTTATAGAGGACATTCTATGAGTGATGCCCAAAAGTATCGTACAAAAGATGAGGTTGCAGAATATCAAAAAATAGATCCAATTACTCAGGTATTGGATGTTATCAAAGAAAAGAAATATGCAACGGATGATGAAATAGCAGCAATTGATAAAGCTGTAAAAGATAAGGTAGCAGAATGTCAAAAGTTTGCAGAAGAATCAGCATTCCCTGAAAAAAACCTTATGTATGATGTTGTTTACGAACAAGAAAATTATCCGTTTTTATCACACAAACCACAATAAATTATGGCTACAGTAATTAATATGCCGCGATTGAGCGATACCATGGAAGAAGGAGTGGTTGCGAAGTGGCTTGTTAAAAAAGGAGACAAGATTAGCGAAGGAGATATTCTTGCAGAAATTGAAACTGATAAAGCAACAATGGAGTTTGAATCCTTTTATGATGGGATTTTACTTCATATTGGGATAGAAGAAGGAGAAACAGCTCCTGTTGATAAACTATTGGCGATTATAGGAGATGAAGGAGAAGATATTTCAGGATTATTAAACGGAAGTACACCTTCTTCCTCATCTGATGAGCCAAAAGAAGAAAAGGTAGAAGAAACAAATACTAGTAGCGAGGCATCTGCTGAAATTCCTGAAGGAGTAGAGGTAATTACCATGCCAAGACTTAGTGATACTATGGAAGAAGGAACAGTGGCTTCTTGGCTTAAAAAAGTTGGAGAAACTGTCGAAGAAGGAGATATTCTAGCAGAGATAGAAACTGATAAAGCTACTATGGAATTTGAATCCTTCTACAATGGTACCTTACTGCATATTGGTATAGAAGAAGGACAAACAGCACCTGTGGATGCTTTATTAGCCATTATAGGGCCTGCAGGAACTGATGTGTCAGGTATTAAGGATGGAGGTGTCACAAAAGCTTCAGCTCCAACAAAAGCTGAAGACGCACCAGCTCCTAAAAAAGAAGAGCCAGTCGCCGCTTCTACAAATAATACATCATCTGGAGGAAGAATATTTGCTTCTCCTTTAGCTAAAAAGATTGCTGCAGATAAAGGAATTGATTTATCTCAGGTAAAAGGTACAGGAGAGAATGGAAGAATAGTTAAGAAAGATATAGAATCATTTACTCCTGCTGCTGCACCGACAAGTACTGACAGTGTTAAAGAAACAACTTCCACACCAACAGTACAACCATATGTACCTGCTGGAGAAGAAAGTTTTGAGGAAGTGAAAAATTCTCAGATGCGTAAAGCAATTGCTAGAGGACTTTCTGCTTCAAAGTTCAATGCACCTCACTATTATCTAACTATAGAGGTAGATATGGAGAATGCAATGGCTTCTAGGAAATATATTAACGGATTACCAGATACAAAAGTGTCATTTAATGATATGGTTGTAAAGGCATGTGCTATGGCGCTTAGAAAACATCCACAAGTAAATACACAATGGTCTGATGATGTTACCAAGTATGCAAAACATATTAGTATCGGAGTTGCTGTTGCGGTACCTGATGGATTAGTAGTGCCAGTATTGCCATTTACAGATCAAATGTCACTTACACAAATTGGAGCGAATGTAAAAGATCTAGCTGGTAAAGCAAGAAATAAAAAATTAACTCCTCAGGAAATGAGTGGAAGTACATTCACAGTTTCTAATTTAGGTATGTTCGGTATTCAAGAATTTACTTCGATCATTAATCAGCCTAATTCTGCGATATTATCTGTAGGTACTATTGTAGAGAAACCAGTTGTTAAAGATGGTCAGATTGTTGTAGGTAATACGATGAAATTAACGTTAGCTTGCGATCATAGAACTGTTGATGGAGCTACAGGAGCACAGTTCTTACAAACCTTGAAACAATATCTGGAAAATCCAGTAACGATGTTAGCATAATTCCAGAAATGGAAATTTCATACTATAGATCCTACTTCTTGTGAAGTAGGATTTTTTATTTAATTCATTTCCATTAAAGTAAAACTTTTTCAAATTAATGAAAGCACATATTAGTAATATCCAAAGCACAACTTTATCAGATAAAACTTTCTTACTAAAAGAATATACCTTCAACTATCAGCATACAGAAGATGATATTGTCGAAGAACATTTAAGGGAGGTATATGATCATGGAGATGGAGCTTCTGTTTTATTATATAACCGATCTAAAAATACAGTTGTATTAACTCAACAATTTAGATTGCCAACCCTTTTGAATGGGAGTTCATCGGGTATGAGTATAGAAGTATGTGCCGGATCTTTGGATGGTGATACTCCAGAAGTATGTGCTAAAAAAGAAGCGGAGGAAGAAACAGGATTTATTATTGAGACACTTGAAAAAGCATTTGAAGTATACGCTTCTCCAGCGGTAATGACAGAAATCGCCCATTTGTTTATTGCTGAGTATGATGATAATCAAAAGGTAAATAATGGTGGAGGTTTATCAGAAGAACAAGAATATATAGATGTTTTAGAGATCGAGTTCGAAAAAGCATTTGGTATGATAGCCTTAGGCGAGATCAAAGATGCAAGAACAGTAATGCTTTTACAATATCTAAAGATAAAAGGTATAATGAAAAGCTAATTCCAGTTAGATAAGTTCGCTTTTTAAGTATATTTAGCAAAAAATAATTCGTTAATCAAAATAAGAACTATAACGAGTATCACAAAAGGATATTAAATTATAGTAATGAAAGAAGTAAAAAAACAGAATATGAAACGTATTGCACTTTTTATAATAGCTATAGTGTTTATTAATTGTAAACAAGTAACTACAGCTCAGTCCAGTGAATCAAAAATTAAAGCTTCAGAAGTAGAAACTATTATGAATTTTTTGGCTAGTGATGAGTTAGAAGGCAGAGATACTGGATCTGAAGGATTGAAAAAAGCAGCAAAGTATATAGAAGATATATTTAAAGATGCTGGTATTAGTCCATATTTCGACACCTATTTACCATCTTTTGATGCGAAAGGAACGGAAACCTATAATGTAGTAGGATATTTAAATGGTACAGATCCTGATTTGGCGAATGAATTTGTAATAGTGGGCGCTCATTTCGATCATATCGGAAAAGGAAAAGAAGTTAATGGAGATATTATTGCTAATGGCGCTAACGATAATGCTGCAGGAAGTACAGCTGTAATTTCTTTAGCCAAACATTTTGCAAAAGCTAAGGATAATAAGCGTAGCGTTCTGTTTGTGTTATTTGGGGCAGAAGAAAAAGGTTTGCTTGGATCAAAGCATTTGGCTAAGGTTTTAAAAGAGAAAAACTTGAATCTATATACGATGGTAAATTTTGAAATGATTGGAGTACCGTTGAATGACAAGTCTTATAAAGCATATATCACAGGATTTGAAATATCTAATATGGCGGAGAAAATGAATGAATACGCAGGGAAGGAATTAATAGGGTTTCTGCCTAAAGCTAAAGAGTTTCAGTTATTTCGCAGAAGTGATAACTATCCTTTTCATAAAGAATTTAATGTGCCTTGCCAAACGATTTCAACATTCGACTTCACTAACTATGACTACTACCATCATGTAGATGATGAAGTATCAGAAATGAATTTTGAATTTATGGCAGAACTTATCAACGATTGCGTTCCAGTAATGACAAACATATTGAATTCGAAAACACAGGAGATTAAACTCAAGTAATCCTTCGAAAAATAAATAAACGATTAAGTCTAGATCAAACCGAAATGTTTCTATACGACCGCGAAGAAACGATAAAACAACCAAATGAAAAACGTAATAATTACCGGAGCCAGTAGAGGAATAGGATTTGAAATGGCAAAATTATTCGCTGATGAAGGGCACCGGGTACTTGCACTTTCAAGAAATGAAAAACCTATATCAGCGTTAAACCACAAGAATATTTATGCTTTTTCTTGTGATTTATGTAGTTCCGATGATCTTTCAAAAGTGTCCAGTTATATTAAAGAAAATTGGAATAGCGTAGATATTTTGATCAATAACGCAGGTAAATTATTGAATAAACCTTTTGCAGAAATTAGTTCCAAAGAATTTGAAGAAGTATATAAAGTAAATGTTTTTGGTGTAGCAGAAATCACACGTTTATTACTGCCTTTTATGAAATCTGGAAGTCATGTTGTAACTGTAAGTAGTATGGGAGGAATACAAGGGAGTATGAAGTTTCCAGGTCTAGCGGCATATAGTTCTAGCAAGGGAGCAGTTATTACTTTAAGCGAATTATTGGCAGAAGAATATAAAGATAGCGGAATAGCATTTAATGTATTAGCACTAGGAGCAGTACAAACAGAAATGTTGGAAGAAGCATTTCCTGGATATCAAGCACCATTGACAGCAATAGAAATGGCGACATATATCACTAATTTTTCACTTACCGGAAATAAGTTTTATAATGGTAAGGTATTGCAGGTTTCAAGCTCCACTCCTTGATTCATTAGCTTTTAAATTTTTGGTTTTAAGTGTTATCTATTTAAGTAGATTAATTTTTCTATTTTAGAGAAGCTAATTTTCTTTAATAAATACTCACAAAATCATTTTAAATATGTCTAAAAAAATAGGATTACTTCTGCTATTGGTAATCTTAATTTCTTGTGCAAAAGAAAAACCAAATCTTACCACAGAAATCAGTCAGAATTGGAAGTTTAAAAATACGAGAGATACACTTTGGCTTCCTGCTAATGTTCCTGGTACCGTTCATACCGATTTATTGAAAAACAAGAAAATCGAAGAACCATTTATTGGTAATAATGAAGAGAAACTACAATGGATTTCAGATGAAGACTGGGAATATAGTGCTACATTTCAATTAGACGAAGAACAGTTAAAGAGAAAATATCATCAACTTCAATTTAAAGGATTAGATACCTATGCTACTGTTTTTTTGAATGATAGTTTATTGATCAATACAGATAATGCTTTTAGAACTTGGAATATTGATGTTTCTAATCGAGTTCGTAAAGAGAATACGCTTAGCATTATATTTAAGCATACTGATACGATCGAAAAACAAAAGATGAGTAAACTAGCTTATGAACTTCCGGTATCGGGAAGAGTTTTTACTCGCAAGCCACAATTTCACTACGGATGGGATTGGGGTCCCATGTTCATTACTTCTGGCGTATGGAGACCAATTATTCTAGAATCTTGGGATGATGTTTTTTTAAATGATTTATATCTCAAACAACAATCCCTTACAGATCAAAAAGCATCGTTGCAAGCAAAGCTAGATCTTACCATAACATCAGAAATTGAGCTCACCTGCAAGGTTTATGTTAATGATTCTGTGGTTTTACAAAAAGAGATTGCTTCCGTTCCAGGAAATCACTTATACGATTTGGATTTTGAGATTTTGAATCCTAAAAGGTGGTGGACTCATAATCTAGGAGAACCATATCTATATGATATCAAACTACAGATAATTAAGGGTAGTAAAGAGATCGTTTCCAAGAGTGTTAAGAAAGGATTACGTACTATACAATTAATACAAGATCAAGACAGTGTAGGAAGTACTTTTTATTTCAAATTAAACGATGTTCCTGTATTTATGAAAGGAGCCAACTATATTCCTCAACATATTTTTCAACCAGAAGTAAGGGCTGAGGATTATAAACAAATCTTTACAGATGCTATGGCAGCCAATATGAATATGCTTCGTGTTTGGGGAGGAGGAATTTATGAAGAAGATATTTTCTACGATTTAGCGGATAAAAATGGAATCCTGGTTTGGCAAGATTTTATGTTTGCTTGTGCGATGTATCCTGGTGATGATGAGTTTTTAGAAAATGTAAAGCAAGAAGCTGTAGACAATATCAAAAGATTACGTAATCATTCAAGTATAGCTGTTTGGTGTGGCAATAATGAAAATAATGAAGCTTGGCATAATTGGGGTTGGCAAATCGATAGATCCGAAGAAGAAAAAGAAGAAATATGGAACAATTATCAAAAGCTTTTTAATGGAATCTTGCCAGAAGCAGTAGCAAGTTTAACAGATAACTCTTATTGGGAAAGTTCTCCTAAATACGGACGAGCAGATAAAAGATTTAAGCTAGAAGGAAGCGCACACGATTGGGGCGTATGGCATGATGCATTACCTTTTGAAAGATTTGAAGAAGAAATTCCAAGATTTATGAGCGAATATGGATTTCAATCTTTTCCATCCTATGAAGCAATTAGATATTTTACGCAGTTAGATAGCATCAATATTAATCATTCTAGTTTCCAAACACATCAAAAACATAATAGAGGATTTTCATTGATTAGAGAATATATGGAAAGAGATTTTCCAGTTCCGTCTGATCCAGAAGATTATGTATATGTTAGTCAATTGTTACAAGCGTATGGTATAACGAAAGGTATTCATGCCCATAGAAGAGCAATGCCCTATAATATGGGATCGCTATATTGGCAGTTTAATGATTGTTGGCCGGTAGTGTCATGGTCTGGAATCGATGGATTAGGAAACTGGAAGGCCTTACATTACAAAGCAAAGAGAAGTTTTGAAAACTTAATACTGTCCTCACAAGTAAAAAATGATTCTTTATATCTACATGTTGTGAATGATCATCTTCAAGACAAAGAAGGAGCTTTAAAGATTACGTTCATGGATTTTGAAGGGAATGTATTGAGGAAGAATAAAGTGAATATAAAAGCTAAAGCGAATGCTTCAACAAAAGTATTAGAGCAAAAAATACCAAATGAAATTGTAGATGCACAAAGCGTGGTCATTACAACTGAATTTGAAGGAAAAAAAGCTAATTTTTACTTGGTGCGTCCCAAAGATCTAAGATTACCAGAGCATAACGTGCAATTAGAGATGACAAAGGTTTCAGAGGGGTACGAAATAACAGTTTCATCTTCATCATTACAAAAAGATGTATTTCTGTACACTGATAAGAAAGGACATTTTGAAGATAATTTTTTTGATATTTTACCAGGAGAAACCAAAAAGCTTTTATTTCAAACTAAAGGTGATATAAAGCTTGAAGATATCAAAGTCAAAACATTGAATAGTGTTATAAAAACCACATCTGTGTAAGAAATGGATAGGAGGATAAATTATATAAGAATTCTATTAATTTTCTATCTAATCAGTAGCTGTAGTAAGGCTCAAGATCCTGTAGTGTTTGGAGGTATTATTCCTGTCCCAAAAGAACAAAAAGTAGGAAAAGGTCATTTTCTGTTTTCTCAAAATACGTCCATAAAGTATCATCCAGATCTTAAAAAAACTGTACTGTATTTTAATAAACTGGTTGAAAAAGGAATTGGAAAATCGCTGGAAATACAACCTTCCAAAAATTCGAATTTTGTTTCTTTTGAAATAGATACTACCATCACCAATATAGAAGGTTATCAACTAACTATCTCTGGGAAAGAAGTTTTGATCCGCTCCAAAGATCCAAAAGGTAGTTTCTATGCAATCCAGACGTTACGACAATTATTTCCACCTTGTTTTGAAAATAACAGTTGTAATACCCCTTTGCAATTACCAGTGATTTCCATTTCTGATGCGCCTAGATTTTCGTACCGTGGAATGCATTTAGATGTAGGACGACACCTTTTTTCTGTTAAGGAGATCAAACAATATATAGAGATTCTTTCCTTATTAAAGTTCAATACGTTTCATTGGCATCTTACCGAAGATCAAGGTTGGCGAATCGAAATCAAAAAATATCCGAAGCTGACACAAGTAGGAGCGTACCGAAAGGAGACTTTGGTAGGCCATTATAATGATCAACCACATCAATTTGATAGAAAAAAATATGGAGGATTTTATACACAGGAAGAAGTAAAAGAGATTGTTGCATTTGCGCAAGAACGGAATGTTACGATCATCCCTGAAATCGAAATGCCAGGACATTCTAAAGCAGCAATTGCAGCATATCCAGAGCTTGGTTGTGGAGATAAAATTGTAGAAGTTGCTACAAAATGGGGAGTTTTTGAAGATGTGTATTGTCCTACCGAAACGACATTTACTTTTTTACAAGATGTGTTGGATGAGGTTATGGAACTTTTTCCGAGCGAGTACATTCACATCGGAGGAGATGAAACCCCAAAAGCACAATGGAAAGCTAACGAATATTGCCAGAATCTGATTCAGAAAGAAGGACTTAAAGATGAGTTTGGATTACAAAGTTATTTTATAAAAAGAATTGAAAAATACTTGAATAGTAAAGGAAGAAAAATTATTGGTTGGGATGAAATTCTAGAAGGTGGTTTAGCGCCAAATGCTGTAGTAATGTCCTGGAGAGGTACAGAAGGAGCTATTTCTGCGGTTAAAGAAAAGCATCAAGCTATTTTAACACCATCTTCTCATTGCTACTTTGATTATTATCAGAGTGACAGAACCGATGAACCTCTGGCGATAGGAGGTTATTTGCCATTAGAGAAAGTATATAGTTTTGAGCCAATTCCAGACGGAATATCAAAAGAAGAAGCAACATACATTATAGGAGCTCAAGGAAATGTTTGGACAGAGTATATGAAAACTTTTGATAAAGTAACTTATATGGCATTTCCTAGAGCTATAGCATTAAGTGAAGTAGTTTGGAGTCCAACTGAAACAAAGAATTATTCCGATTTTGTAAATCGATTAGTGCCTTTTCAAAAACGATTAGATATGCTAGGTATTTATTATGCAAATCATTTATATGAAATTAATGGAGATATAGGTGTTAAGAATCACAATGTAAAGTACTCTTTAGAAACATTTTTTAAGGATAAAACGATTAGATATACTTTAGATGGAACTGATCCGATTGGAACTTCATTAGTATATAACCAACCTATTTTGATCGACAAAAATTATATGCTAAAAGCGAAGGTCTTTCAAGGAAAAGAGCCTTTGGGAGCTTTATTTACTCAGAATTTTTTGATCCATAAAGCAATTGGTGCTGCCGTAACTATGAATACAAAACCACATCCATCATACAATGCTGGTGGTAAAGAAGCTTTAATAAATGGGATAAATGGTAGTAATAGTAGGTATGGCGATAAAGAGTGGTTAGGATTTTGGGGAGACGATGTGGAAATTACTTTAGATCTAAAACAAGCATCAGAAATACATGCAATAAAAACTCGGTTTTATAATGCAAATGGACAGTGGATCTATGCACCCAAAAAGGTTGAAGTTTCCTTCTCTCAGGACAATGTTTCTTATTCCAACGGAGTTTCTAAGGAATTAGATATGAAATTATCAAAGGGGTCAATTGTGTCAATTACAATTGATAATAATATAAAATGTCGTTTTATAAAAATAAAAGTCAAAAATTACGGTGTTATTCCTGAAGGACTACAAGGAGCAGGAAATAAAGCTTGGACATTTATTGATGAAATTATTGTGGAATAATAAATAGTATATCATTCTTGTGAAAACAATTACAATGGAAATTTGTGCTAATTCCTTTGAGTCTGCTGTGAATGCGGAAAAAGGAGGAGCAGATAGAATTGAACTATGTTCAGAATTGGCAGTAGGAGGGATTACTCCTTCTTATGGTTTGATAAAAAAAACTGTAGAAGAAATTGCTATTCCTATTCATATATTGATTAGACCCCGAAGCGGAAACTTTACGTATTCAGATACTGAATTCGATATTATGAAAAGAGATATTGTTTTTTGCAAGTCCATAGGTTGCACTGGAATTGTTTCTGGGGTATTACACGAAGATCATACACTAGATGTAAAAAGGACTGAAGAATTGATTGAGCTTGCTTCACCACTATCTTTTACATTTCATAGGGCCTTTGATTGGATCCCTAATCCAGAAAAGACAATTCGAATTTTAGAAGAGATAGGAACAGATCGAGTTTTAACCTCAGGACAGCAGGTAAAAGCGCTGGATGGTATTAATTTACTTGTAAAGCTAAGGGATAAAGTTTCAAAATTAAAGATTTTACCTGGAGGGGGAATTAATGCAGATAATGCTAAAGTTTTTAAAGACAATAATTTCGAAGAAATACATTTATCTGTAATTTCAATTGTAAAATCAGGAACACCTGTTAAATTATCTATGAATAATCTTAAGATGGTTGATGATGACTTGACTATGTTTTCGGATTTACAAAAAATTCAGAAAATTAAAGAAGCTATAAAATGATAAGGTAATTTTTTTGTAATAATTGTCGATTAAGAGTAGGGTTTTTACTAGTACAACTGTTTTTTATGTATGTCACACAGTTTAATAATTTACTCTTAATTCAAAAAAATGAAAAAATTTTTATTTTGTTTGTTATGTTGTTTTTACATAACAAGTTTGTTTTCACAACAAGGGGTTGGTCCAAGTACGATTGCAAAAGGAAACTACAAAGGAAAAACCAAACCGTTTAAAGATTATCCAACTATTAGTCAGTCTAAAGCGGAAGAATCTGTTAAGGATCTTACAATAATTTTTAATAATCTTCGAGCTAATGAAAAAGTAAATCAAAATGCTTTGCCAATAGGTCCTGATCCTAAAAGACAGGAACAGTTTGGTATATCTGCGAATAATAATTTAGGGCTTAATATAGAAGGTATAGACCGTAATGATGCAGGAGGCGCATTACCTCCTGATCCATCAGGAGCAGTTGGTCCTAATCATTATGTTCATGGAGTTAATGTTGCTATAAAGATATTTGATAAAAGTGGGAATGTGTTGGCAGGTCCCACTTCGTTATCTGATTTTTTAGGTTCTGGTAACAATGATGGAGATCCAATAATCATGTATGATCACTTATCAGATCGATTTTTTGTAAGCCAATTCAGAGTTTCTGATAATGCCTTAATCGTAGCTATTTCAGAAACACCAGATCCTACAGGAGCTTATAATATGTATGAGTTTCCATTAGATGCATTTCCTGATTATCCTCATTATGCTATATGGCCAGATGGATATTATTTAACCGCAAATAAAAACGCAGGAAATACTACATATGTTTTAGATCGTCAGGCCATGATTGCGGGAGATCCAGATGCTCAAATTATAGGATTTGATCTTCCAGGAATTGAAAGAAATCCTAATACCGTTTTTAGTCCAGAGCCTGCAAATTTGGTTGGAAACGACTTTCCTGTAGATGTACCTGGGTATATTGTGTATTTCCAAGATGATGGATGGAGTAATTCAATTACCCAAGATGAATTAAAAATATGGGAGATTGATATTGATTTTACCAATCCAGGTAATAGTACAATCTCACAACCTTTAGATATTCCTATTACTGCTTTTGATAGCGTTTTTGCGCCGTTTGGAACAGGAGACGTGGAACAACCTGGAACTTCTCAAAAGGTCGATATGATAGGAGGAGTGATATCGTATGCGGCTAACTATAGATCGTTTACAGATCATAACTCTTGGCTGATTACTTTTAATGTAGATGTAGACGGTAATGATACTGCAGGAATTCGTTGGATAGAATTAAGAAATAGTGATACCGAAGGTTGGTCTGTATACCAAGAAGGAACGTATGCTCCAAATGACGGGCATAGTAGATTTATGGGAAGTGGATGTATTGATGCTTTAGGAAACATCGGTCTAGCATTTAATATTGCAAGTGCAACACTAGAGCCTGGTATTAGATATACTGGACGATATGTAAATGATCCATTAGGACAAATGACATTAGCAGAAGAGACTATTATAGATGGAGCAGGAGTACAGACAATATCAAATAGATTCGGTGATTATTCTCACTTAACGATGGATCCTGATCAATTTACTTTTTGGCATACGGCTGAATATTTTAAAGATGATAATATATGGGCCACTAGAATTGCTTCTTTTAGTCTTACTTCTGGTTTGCCTACTGATGTTGGGGTAAGTGCTATTGTTTCGCCAAATGACGGCTTGCTTACCAATGCAGAAACTGTAGAGGTAAATATTAGAAATTTTGGTACAGATCCTCAACAAAATATTCCTGTAGAATTAAGAGTTGATGGGGTTTTAATAGCTACTGAAACTTTTACAGGTACAGTGAATCCAAATGAATCCGTAAGTTATACGTTTACTGCTACTGTTGATCTTTCTAATCCAGGGCAAGTATATACCATAGAAGCAAATACTGTGTTAACAGGTGATGGGTTAACACAAAATGATGACGCTTCAAAAGAAGTTAAAAGTTTATTAGCAAGAGATGTAGGTGTTGTTGATATTTCTGCTCCTTCAACTGGATCAGGATTAGGTTTAGAAGATGTAATAGTGGATATCACTAATTTTGGAGGAGAAACTGCTACCAATATAGAAGTACAATACATTTTAGATGGAGGTACACCTGTTGTAGAGACTGTTCCAGGACCAATTGCACCGCAAGAAACTGCTAGTTATACATTTACAGCTCAGGCAGATTTAAGTACGATTAATGTTACTTATACGATAGATGCTAGAACAAATTTTAGTGGAGATCAATTAGCAAGTAACGATGATTTTTCTAAAAGCGTTACTCATACGGTTTGTACGCCAGAAGCTACTGCGGGATGTAATGTAGATGGAATTAAACAATTTGTTCTTAATACAATTAACGTCGATGATGGAGGTAGTGGGTGCAATACAGAAGGAGGTCTTAACGTTAATGGGTATTCGGACCGTACCAATCTATCTACGGTATTATCTAATGTTGATGGTGATAACGAATATATATTACAAGCACAACACAATTGGCAAGATGGAGCTGATATAGAAGCACTTTCGGTTTGGATCGATTTTAACGACAACTTTATTTTCGAACCATCTGAGCAGCTAATTGCAGGAGAATTTTTCCGATCTTTTGGTGTTTTAGAAGACTTTAATTTGGTAATCCCAGTCGGAGCTAATCCAGGAAGTCACATTTTAAGAGCGAAAGCTATTGATACATCAGCAGGTGGAGATATTAATGATCCTTGTGGGGATTTTGATTTCGGAGAGGTACACGACTACACTGTAGAAATTGATCAGACATTAAGTGTAGATGAAAGAGAATTTAACAATGCTCAATTAACAGTGTTAACGAAACCAGATAATAAGTTTGAAATTAGTTTGGTTCCTCAGAATACATTAGATACAGAAATTTATATCGGTGTGTTTAATATGTTAGGACAACAACTAAAAGCATCTTCTCTTAGCCAAATAGGAAATGAGTATAGAATAAATGTAGATATGGCACAAGCAACAACAGGCCTATATTTCTTTAGAATAGGAGATGGGAGCAATCGATTTGTGAAAACTGTAAAGGTAGCAGTGCAATAAAACTTTTAGGTTGATTAGAATTTGTAAGCGGTTGTGACCAAATTTATAGGTTGCAACCGCTTTGTTTTATAGGATACAATTTAATTCGAAGATTATAAGATGGTTTTACTCTTCATCCATCCATAATATAGGATATATCCGTAACAACAAATCACTAAAATAAATGCAAGCTTAAAGCCAATATGATCAGTTAGTAAACCAAATAAAGGAGGAATAATCGCTCCACCTACTATAGCCGTACATAACAATCCTGAGGCTTTTGGTTTTAGATCTCCTAGTCCATCGATGGCCAAAGTAAATATAGTTGGAAACATAATAGAATTAAATAGTCCAACTGCCAGAATACTCCACATAGCTATAAAACCACTACTAGCGATAGAAATTAATATCGACATAATTGCCAAAGAAGCAAAAAGTGCTAAAACTTTTCCTGGTTTCAAGATTTTGGTAAGATAAGACCCCACAAAGCGTCCAATCATAGCACCAGACCAATAAAAAATTACAAAAATTCCAAGTAGTGCTTTTGCATCTGCTCCTTCCAAACTTTTAAAGAAAATAGTGGCAACAAAATCAGCTATACTCATCAAAGTACTACTCTCTTTAATAAGAGGAACCATATTCATGTCTAGAAAATAATTGACCAAATAGCTACCAATAGCTACTTCTGCACCTACATAAAAGCAAATACCTAAGACTCCTAAAATAAGTCCTTTTTTTGCAAAAGCTTCCGCATAAGTTCCGGTAGATGTTTCGTTAATTAGTTTTGGGAGTTTTGCGAAGAAAAAGATCCCACTAATAGCAATAATAAATATTGCTAATCCCAGGAAAGGATTTTGAACAGCTGCAGCTTCGGATGTTAAATACGTTTCTTTTGCACTTTCTGATAATTGTGCAATTTCCTCTTTGCTTTTGATACTATCACTCAAAATGAATAGAGCTCCTACAGCTGGTGCAATTGCAGTTCCTAAAGAGTTAAATGCTTGGGAGAGATTTAGTCGACTCGATGCTCCATCTTCACTACCTAGTACAGCCACAAAAGGATTAGCTGCAACTTGCAAAATGGTCATTCCGCCAGCGAGTATAAAATAGGCCAGCATAAAAATCCCGAAAACACGATAGGAAGCTGCAGGATAAAATAGTAAACAACCAGTAGCCATTGTTAATAATCCTAAGATAATTCCCTTTTTATATCCAATTTTTGAAAGGATGTAACTAGCTGGGATCGATAATAAAAAATATGCCCCAAAAAAGGCAAATTGTACCAAACCAGCTTGAAAATAAGATAAGGTGAATAATTCTCTTAGTCTGGGAATCAAAGAATCTACCAGCACAGTTATAAAACCCCAAAGAAAAAAGAGTAAGGTTAATAGAATAAAAGAACTACGATAGGATGAGTTGTTTGACATGCTTTTATTATTTAAGAAGTATGATAAAATTTGGTAAGTACATTCTCATTAACTCCATCTTGGTATTTCATAATAGAAAAACCTTCATGGATGCAATAATGACCAATTTCTCCAGCTTTATTAATAGCTACATAGGCTACTTGAAAATCTTTGTATTTATCATTTTTAGTTACAATACGTCGGATCGCTTCTTCACATGCTTTCTGAGGACTCATTCCGCCACGCATTAATTCTACGATTAGAAAACTCCCGACAGTTTTCAGCACTTCTTCGCCCATTCCTGTAGCCACAGCACCACCTACCTCATTATCTATAAATAAACCGGATCCAATGATGGGAGAATCCCCAACACGACCTTTCATTTTATACGATAAGCCCGATGTGGTACAGGCACCTGCAATATCTCCATTATTATCAATTGCTAACATACCAATAGTGTCATGATTTTCGATATTAATGATCGGTTTGTACTCTGAAGTTTTTTTCCATTCTTCCCAAGCTTTTTTGGAATCTTCAGTGAGTAAGTTTTCTTTGGTAAATCCAGATTGATATCCAAATTCTTCTGCCCCTTCAGCGGCAAGCATAACATGAGGAGTATCTTCCATAACTTTTCTGGCTAAAGCAGCAACATTAGTGATATTCTCTACACACAAAACCGCGCCATAATCTCCTTCAGGGTTCATAACACAAGCATCAAGTGTTACGTTACCATCTCGATCAGGTGCACCTCCTTTTCCAACAGTTGTATTTTTTAGATTTTCTTCTTCCACAGCAACACCTTCGATAACAGCATCCAACGCAGATTTTCCAGATGCTAATGCTTCTCCAGCTTTTGCATTTGCTTTGGTAAAACGCCATGTACATACTGCAATTGGAGTAGAGGTTGTATTTGTCATAATTTCTTGTTCTTTTTGTGGTTGTTCTTCAGATTCCTCTTTACAGCTTATAAGTGTGGTTCCTAGAGTAATCCCAACACTTGTCAGTGAGGTATTTTGAATAAATTTTCGTCTTTTCATTAGTTTACAGTGATTTCGTCTGCAAAAACCCAAGCTTTGCCATCATGGTTACTACCAATATGCCATTCTGGAATGGTCCCAACGGTTTGCGCTTTAATTTTTATAAACTGAGCCTTGTTTGCAATGGAGGAAGCTTCTACTTTTTTTATAGATACTTCCGCAGAAGGAGTTGTCGATTTTATAAAGGTATTTTTATCTAATAGATTCCACTGTTTTCCATCTTCAGAGATCCAGAATTCTACTTTTTGTGGATAAAAGATCCAACTTCTTTGATCTTCTAGAAAACCAATGGATATGGTGTTGATATTTTTTATTGATCCTAAATCCAGAGTAGCGATAAGATCTCGATTATGAAAGCCTTGCCATGAACCTGAACGATAATCCATAGCTCCTTTGATACCATTAATTAAAGCATCGGGTCCACCACCATTATAGCGATTGGCATATTCATTCTCAAGTGATATTTTTAGATTAGGATTAATTTTAAAAAATTCGGTTTCTATAATTGGACTTTTAATTCCATTTTCTACGGCAAAGGTTTTTAAAATTGAAGGTTGAGTAATACTGATTGGAGTTTCATATTTTTTGAATTCTTCATTATCTAATGCGAAAAAGATCTCTGCTTCTTTATTGATACTTTGTAACGTAATTTGAGATTTCTCTTTAAAAGCAATGTTACCTTCAGCAATAAAAGGAGGAGAGGTAATTAAGTGCTCTTCGATTTGTGTTTTTGGGATGTCGGTATCATTGCTTCCCCAAGTTGAAGGGGTATCTGTCATCTCAAACACCAACGAACCTCCATTCATAATATCTTGATGCTTGATATAGGTATATGAATACTCTTTTCCGTTTAAAGAAGCACTAGCGATATATTTGTTAGCATCGTTGATGTTGTTTGCTACAATAGTAAATTGATTTCCGTTTTCTAATTGTATCGTTCCTTTTTCGAATAATGGAGTACTAATCACATAATAATCACTACCAGGAGTAACTGGATAAAAACCTAAACTGCTTAACACATACCAGGCACTCATCTGTCCGCAATCTTCATTACCAGAAATCCCATCGGGAGTATTGGTATATAACTTGGTAAGTATCTCGTGTACTTTTTCTTGGGTTTTGTGTGGTTTGTTGATAAAGTTATAGAGGTATGCAATATGGTGACTAGGTTCATTGCCATGTGCATATTGCCCAATCAGTCCGGTAATATCTACTTGATGCGCTCCAGAAGTTTGATCTTTTGCGGTAAAAAGTGCATCCAATTGCTGCTCTAACGCTGCTTTGCCACCCATTAGGTTGATAAACCCAGAAATATCCTGTGGAACGTAAAAGCTATACTGCCATGAATTTGCTTCGGTATAATTAAAGTTTACTTCATAAGGATCAAATGGTGTAAACCATGTATTTCTGTAACGTCCTCTCATAAATTTGGTAGACGGATCAAAAACGTTTTTATAGTATTGAGCACGTTGGGTATAAGTTTTTACATCTTCCGATTTACCCATTGCTTGAGCCATTTGTGCAATCGTCCAATCGTCATACGCGTATTCTAGGGTTTTGGATACCGATTCTGCCTCTTCTTCCACAGGAATAAATCCTACACTTTTATAAGATGCTAACCCTAATTTATCACGGGTTGCACTATGTTTCATAGCTTTTAACGCTTTTTCGGTATCATAATTCGAAATTCCTTTTAGGTAAGCATCAGCAATGACTGGTACAGCGTGATATCCAATCATGCAATGGGTATAGTTACCGGCTAGATCCCAAATTGGCATAATACCACCTTCATCATATTTGGCTAAAAATGTATTGATATAATCATTAGTCCTTTTTTGATCAATGATAGTATACAGAGGATGGGTTGCACGATAGGTATCCCAAAGAGAAAATACCGAGTAGTATTCAAAGTCTTTGGTATTATGGATGTTGAGATCCATGCCACGATAACGTCCATCCACATCTTGATATAAATTAGGAGCGATCATCGTATGATATAAAGCCGTATAAAAATTTGTTTTGTAATCTGTATTAGGACTTTCGATTACTATTTTTTTAAGCTCTTTTTCCCAACTGTCATTAGCTGCTTGTTTGATTTGATCAAAGGTTTTATTGCCAACTTCTGTAGTGAGGTTTTGTAAAGCACCCTCTTCATCAACTGCAGAGATTCCTATACGGATGCTTAATTCTTCAGAGGTTTTGCTATCAAATTCTAAGGCTACTTTAGTTCTATTTTCGTTAAAAGTTTTGTTGGTAATTGGTTTTGAAAAATGCATATGATAAAACAACAATTGTTTTTCTGCCCATGCTTTGGAATGACGATAACCATTAATTTCTGTATCAGAAATGATGTTTATGTTATGATCGAGTAAAGCATCTCTATGTTCTAGATCCAAAATCACCACTTGTTTTTGACCTTTTGGGAATTTATAGCGGTGTATGCCCGCTCTTTTGGTTACTGTCAGTCTAACATTAATATCGGTAGTATCTAAATGTACTTGATAAAATCCTGGAGCAGCTTTTTCGTTAGCATGTGAAAAATGCGCTCGATATCCTTTTTGGCCATCTGCTCCATTATTAAAAACAATCGTATCGGTAGGCATCAATAAGATATCTCCGTAATCCGAAACTCCAGTGCCACTAAGATGTGTATGGGAAAACCCATAGATATATGAATCTGTATAATGATATCCAGAACAACCATCCCAACCGTCTAGACGAGTATCAGGGCTTAGTTGTATCATCCCAAAGGGCATTGTTGCACCTGGATATGTGTGTCCATGACCACCAGTACCTATAAATGTATTAACAAAACTAGTAAGTGAAACATCACTGGTAGCTGGATGAATGATGGGTTTTTGTGTGCAAGAAAAGAGAAAAGTTATTGCAAGTATTGCAAATACCTTAGAAAAAGACGTCATAAGTTGTGTGAATCTTAACGTTAACGCTTCTAAGGTACTAAAAAACTAATGACGTATTACATCATATAGAGAGCATTCGCCCATGAGGCGAATTTTTATTGTAAATCTGTTAGATATTCTTAAGTTTTAAATACTTATAAAACTGGTGTACAGTAAGTACTTTTTTAAAATCTTCGTTTTGGAAGTACACGATATTACTTAAATCTTTGGATTTTTCGCTAGCTGAAGCATTTGATTGAATCACCTTATTAGCTTGCTTAGAGTATTTAATGATCATCTTTTTGATACGATCACTGGCATAATTGCTCAGATTTAATTCCTGCTGTAATAAAACTGCTCTTTTTTCCGCTAATTCTATAAATCTTTTGTCCTCAGCTTCTTTCTTTTTCTTTTCTTCTTTTTTCTGCTCTTTGGTTAGTTCTACTGTTTCCGTATGAACTTCCAATTGATCTTGCGCCATATTAGAGGAACAGATCATAAGTACTACTAAAAATGTAAAAATTCTCATAACTTTTTCCTTTAAATTTTCCCTTCCAAATGTTAAATCTTGGGTTTCAAAAATATTAATAATTGATTAACAACAAGTTAAAAAGTTAAAATACTCGATAAATGCTATTTTTTTTACGATAAACAACCTTGTTTTTAATGGTTTTATGTGTTTAAGTAGGTGGTAAAACCGTAAAAATCAGATAAAAACAAGGATGCTACTTTCGTTTTTTGGAGGTTTTTAACCTTTCAAAAGAAACTTTAGAGGTTCTAAACTTAACTCCATCAATCAGTGTTGATGAAGTTTTAATGTAAGAAATAACTGTGTCTTTTTCTAAGTTACCAAACTGAATTTCTGTAGTTATTATTGTAATTGAGTCCGAAAAGTTTTTGGGTTGATCTAGAAACCTTATTTTTTCAATGTGATTACGATTCTTGAGATCGAATAAATATGCAGTGTCAGTTACGGTTTTAAATTCTGGATGTTTTTGAATGAGTAGCTGTTTATCCAAGTAGTCTTGTAATTTTTCAGAAACTAGAATCGTGTATGAATCTTCAAGAATATCAAAGGACATTTCTTCTTCGTAAGAATCCATAACAATTTCATCATTAATCACTTCAGTAGCTTCCATGTTTTTGTAAGAGTTGTTAGAACACCCTAGAAGTATAAATGATATGAGAATATACATAAGTTGTTTCATGATTTGATCTTAAATTTTAATTTAACAACTTGTCCTTCGGATCTTCTGGATTCGATAATCTCAATATTTTGCAAGCTTTTTGTTGGGGTAGTTAGCTTATTTATAAATTCTATTTTAGAATATACTTCTATTCCTAATCCCGATGGTAATACTTGGAATATCACGGCATCATCGGCAATCATTTTTGATAATTCCTTCTTTCTATTCTTCCAGTTATCCAATTTTCCATTGGCATAATAATGAAGCATTAAAGCATAATCATCCGTGCTAACCCTAATATTTTCTTTAGTTATAGTAGATATACTTCTATAAATGGTATCGGTTTTGTGATAAGGTGATTTAATGACAAAATGAATAAAATCATCTTTGGTTGTCCAGGTAAAACAGCCTAAACTGTCACTTTTTGTATAGTAAGGAGATTGCTCATTATTAAGTACAATAATTTCAATAGGTGTTTTGATAATCGGTTCGTTTCTGTCTCTATCTATAAAGCAAAAATTAAAGGTGTTTGATTTTGGTATCAAAAAGTATGCTGAGGTAATAAATAAGATTCCAATGAGAAAGAAAACAATCCATTTCCGTTTTGCAGTTTTCTTTTTGGTATTGTTGGATATTATCTTAGAATTTTGAGTCTTAAAATCGTTCCAATTTTCATAGCCACAATATTCGGATAACATATTAAGGATGTCAACTCTTGGAATTTTTTCTGAAGAGGTTTTAAAATAATTATAGAATGACTTTTCACTAATACTACCCTTTACTTCTTTTCTTAAGTCTTCTTGAAACAAGATAATATCTTGCCCTTTCCACTCGGTTATATCATTATTGGAGGCAGAATTATGCTTCAAAAATTGTATTGCTACCTTTTTTTTGAGAAGGGAAAAAACGATATGTTCTTTTGTTTGTTCGATTACAATGTATTGGAGTATAGTGTTTTAGATTTTGTAAAATAGTTTACAAAGGTTTTACAACAGGTCTACAAGCGTCTCTACCATGGTGATACTAGTTTTGTTTTCAGTTTAACAATGTAAAAACAATTAAGATGAAAACAAAGACAATTAAGAAAATCGAATATGCATTTCTGGTTTTGTGTATGATGATATTAAGTTCATGCAATCAGCATACGAATAGAAGTTATAATGTAACAGAAAGTATCGTGTTAGATACAAATGATGAACTTGCTTTAGAGACAGCAGCTAATGCTGAAAATTATAAAGAAATTATAGAAAATGATTTTAAAAGAGTAGCATTTTCTCCGTTATCTACATTCTCCATAGATGTTGATAAAGCCTCCTACAGTAATATTCGAAGAATGATTAATAATGGCCAAGAGATTCCTGCAGATGCTGTGAAGATCGAAGAAATGATTAATTACTTTAAGTATAGCTATGAACAACCAAAAGATCAACATCCTTTTGCAATTCATACGGAAGATGTCAATACTCCATGGAATGAAGGTACCCAATTAATAAAAATCGGAATCAAAGGAAAAGAAATACCCACGGATGATTTTCCTGCATCCAATCTTGTCTTCTTAATAGATGTTTCTGGATCGATGAACGCTACTAATAAACTTTCTTTATTAAAGAAAGCTTTTAGATTACTTGTGGGACAGCTTAGACCAAAAGATAAGGTGTCGATTGTAGTATATGCGGGAGCTGCTGGTGTGGTTTTAAAACCAACATCTGGTAAAAACAAAGAGAAAATATTAGAAGCAGTAGATAATTTAGAAGCGGGTGGATCTACTGCCGGTGGAGAAGGAATTCAGCTTGCCTATAAAATAGCTCAGGAGCATTTTATAAAAAATGGAAACAACAGAGTTATTCTAGCTACTGATGGTGATTTTAATGTGGGAGAAAGTAGTGATGTAGCAATGAAAGAATTAATCGAGGAGCAAAGAAAAACAGGAGTATTTCTTACTTGTTTAGGTTTTGGAATGGGAAACTATAAGGATAGTAAGTTAGAAGTACTTGCAGATACTGGAAATGGGAATCATGCATATATAGATTCTATGCAAGAAGCACAAAGGGTATTAGGAACAGAATTTGGTGGAACACTTTACACGTTTGCAAAAGATGTGAAAATTCAGGTAGAATTTAACCCTAATAAAGTACAAGCATACCGATTGATAGGATACGAAAATCGTTTGTTACATGATGAAGATTTTATAGATGATACTAAAGATGCGGGTGAATTAGGTAGTGGACATACGGTCACTGCTTTATATGAAGTAATTCCAGTAGGTGTAGAAAGCAAGTATCTTAAAGATGTTTCTAAGTTAAAGTATACAAAAAAAGAAACTAATAATTCTTATCGGGATGAATTATTCACGGTAAAGTTTCGGTATAAAAAACCAAAAGAAGATCAAAGTATAGAAATCATCCATACACATAAAATGGGTTCGGAAAAATTAATGTCCAGTGATTTTGGATTTGCTGCTTCGGTAGCTTGGTATGGAATGAAATTAAGAAACTCTAAATATTTAGAAAATAGAACAGTGGCCGATATCATTTCACTTGCACAAGAGAACAGAGGAGATGATGAGTTAGGTTATAGAGCGGAATTTATACGGTTAATGAATAGCTATGAAAACTATGAGCAGGAGAAATAGAAATATAGAATCTTGAATTTGGTGATTTTTTTGGAGAAAAAAGAAATCATAATTTAAATAAAGCGCATCGAGCAGATGCGCTTATTTTTGTATTTTGCGAAAATGAAGGAAATCTTAGCAAGATACATTCCGGAAAGAGCATTAGACCCAGCATTTGACCTTATCGTAAAATGCAATGTGCATCTTAAAATTGTTAATGAACGAGTTACAAGGCATGGTGATTATAGAAAAACTCCTGATGGAAGGCATCAGATTACCGTAAATGCTTCTCTTAATTCATATCGTTTTTTGATCACTTTAATTCACGAAATAGCTCATTTAGTAGCTTTTGAGAAATACGGGCGTTATATAAAACCTCATGGTATTGAGTGGAAACGTACTTTTCAACAATTAATGCTTCCGTATATTAATCCAGATATTTTTCCATCAAAATTATTACCTGTTATTGCAAATCATTTTAAAAATCCAAGAGCAAGTAGTGATACCGATACAAAATTAGCGCTTGCGTTAAAACAATTTGATCCAGAGAATGATAAAAATTATATCTTTGAAATACCGTTGGGAGGAAAATTCAGATTGTATAATGGGAAAATTTTTCAAAGAGGGAATAAACGAATAAAACGTTATGAATGCGTCGAAATTAGCACAGGTAGGACGTACCTATTTAACCCCAATGCTGAGGTCGAATTATTAAACTAACTTATGAAAAAAAACTATTATGCCATCCTAATGGCAGGTGGCGTGGGGTCTAGATTTTGGCCTGTAAGCACCGCAGAGTTTCCGAAACAGTTCCATGATATGTTAGGAACAGGCGAAACATTGATTCAAAGAACATTTAAACGTTTGGAGAGAATTATTCCAACAGAGAATATTTTTATTCTTACAAATGAACGTTATAATGATCTGGTATTAAGTCAACTTCCAAAGGTGACACAAAGACAAGTAGTCACTGAGCCGGCAATGAGAAATACAGCTCCTTGTATTTTATATGCAGCTTTAAAGATTCATAAAGAAAACTCTGATGCTGTTATGGTGGTGGCGCCGAGTGATCATTGGATTGAAGATGAAACAGCATTTACCAATAATTTAGAGCAGTGTTTTGAAGCTTGTAGCGCTCAAAATATTTTAATGACATTGGGTATTCAACCTGCTTTTCCAAACACTGGATACGGATACATACAGTACCAGGAAGAGGCTAAGCCTATTAAAAAAGTAGCTCAATTTACCGAAAAACCGGATTATGAAACTGCAAAACAGTTTTTGAGTCAAGGAAATTATTTATGGAATGCAGGAATCTTTATTTGGAGTGCCAATAGTATTTTGAGTGCTTTTAAAGAATTTCAAAAAGAAATGACAGCATTGTTCGAAAAAGGAATGGATGTTTACAATACCAATGAAGAAGAAGATTTTATAGCGAATAATTACCCTCTTGCGGAAAACATATCTATAGACTATGCTATTTTAGAAAATGCTAAGAATGTATATGTGCTTCCCGCTACTTTTGATTGGAATGATCTGGGAACTTGGGGCTCTTTGTACGATAAATTAGAAAAAACAGAAAGTAATGATGCGATCGTTAATGCTAGGGTACTTTCGGAAGATGCATCGGGGAATATGATTCGAACGTCGGATGACAAAATAGTTGTTGTTGATGGTCTAAATGATTATATTATTGTGGATAAAAAAGAAGTACTATTAATTTATCCTAAAATGAAAGAGCAAGACATAAAACAAGTACTGAAAAAAGTTAAAGAGACCTACGGGGAAAAATACGGATAATACGAATGGAAGAAAACACAAATCAGCCTATTAATTCAGATCACGAAGGATACAAAGAATCTGTAAAAAGAGATGCCAAAGGACTTTTTGAAAGTATGAAGCTATTTCTTTCTGGCTTATTGGATATAAGATCTGATACTGATCGGGATCAAACCATAGAAGATGTAAAAAAGGATATACCTTTTAAGGGGCATACAGCTTGGATTTTGATATTTTCAGTATTTGTGGCTTCTATTGGTTTAAATGTTAGTTCAACAGCAGTCGTTATCGGAGCCATGTTAATATCTCCATTAATGGGTCCAATTGTTGGAGTAGGATTGTCAATTGCAATTAATGATATCGATACACTCAAGCGTTCTTTCGTGAATCTAGGAGTAATGGTCGGACTTAGTGTACTTACTGCTACGTTATATTTTGCCTTATCTCCGTTAACAGAATTAACGCCTGAGTTAGAATCGCGAACTGCTCCTACTATTTTAGACGTATTTGTAGCTATATCAGGTGGTTTAGCACTAATTGTGGCTAAATCTAAAAAAGGGACTATGCCTAATGCTATTGCAGGAGTAGCAATAGCTACAGCATTAATGCCTCCTTTGTGTACGGTAGGATATGGGATTGCTGAGCTAAATGCAGGATATGCGTTAGGTGCCTTGTATTTATTTAGTATTAATGCAATTTTTATTGCCTTATCTACTTTTATTGTAGCAAAGTTGTTGCGTTTTCCAATGTTGCGTTATGCCAATGCAGCTAAAAGAAAACTTACTGCTAGAATAGCCTCTGCAGTAGCAATTATCATGGTGATACCGGCAATTTGGACGTTTTACAATATTCTGAACGAGACAAATGCAGATCGTGATTATAAAGGGTTCTTAGCTAACGAAATAGAGGCAAATGAAAGTTTGTATTTGCGGAAAGAGTTTTATGATTTTGATAATAAGTCGATCAAGCTATATTTTGATGGAGAGATTGCAGATGCAACCGTTAGTGATTTGCAAAATGAACTTGAAAAGTATGAACATATCAGTGACTTTACACTGAAAATCAGCGGTAATAAAGCACGAGGAATTGAACAAATATCAAAAGCGAATGATCGATACATTGTAGAATTGAATCGATTAGAAACAGAGAATGAAGCCTTGTTGGACAAAGTAGAAGATCTGAAAATTCGTCTAGCATTGCTTGAAACGCAATTAACAGAGGCGCAAAAAGTAGTTCCCGTAGATGTACTTCCTTATAATAATATCGCAAAAGATGCTAAAATTCGTTTTCCAGATCTTTCTGAGTTAGGATATGGAGAAGTGCTACAATCTAATTTCTTAAAAGTAGATACCGTAAAAGTTATCTTCCCGCAATGGAAATTTCAGGTTTCTGATAGCTTGAATACGGTTAGAAATAAGGATTTACGAGAATGGATTACTGCAGAACTAAAGGCAGATACTTTATTGGTGAGGTAATATTGTCGATTTTAGAAATAATAAGTTTAAGCTTTCAAAATGATTAGACCTAAAATAATAAGTGTCTTACTTACTTTATGTACGATTTCAATAGTCTATTCTCAAAGTAATTTACATATACCGAGGGAAATACAAAAAGCTTATAAAAATCAGACGAGATCTGTTGATGGTAAACCCGGAAAAAAATATTGGCAAAATTCTGTTGATTATAAAATAAACGTAAGGGTATTTCCAGAGACAAGAATAGTGGAAGGGAATGAAATTGTGAATTTTACCAATAATAGCCCTGATGAATTATCTGAAATGGTTATACGTTTATATTATGATGTATTTAAAAAAGGAAATAAAAGAGATTCACGTGTAAACCCGAAAGATATAGGAGAAGGTGTAGAACTGAAAACGATTATCGTTGATGGAGTTGATTATGATCTTGCTAATAGTGATAATATCAAAAGATATGGCACCAATTTGACTGTTAGACTAAGAGAACCTTTAAAGTCAGGTCAAGATTTAAAGCTGGAATTTGAATGGCAACAAAAAGTGACGTTAACTCTTGATAGAACAGGAGCAAAAGATGATACTTCTTTTTTTGTAGGATATTGGTATCCACAAGTATCCGTTTATGATGATATTTTTGGTTGGGATAGGCTAGATTATACTTTAGATACTGAATTTTATAACAACCTATCTAATTTTGATGTAAATATTACAGTTCCAGATAATTTTCTAGTTTGGGCTACTGGTACGTTAGAGAATGGTGAAAAGGTATTGCCTAATAATATTTACAAAAAATTTTTAAAAGCAAAAGAATCTAAAGAGGTAATAGAGGTTGTTAATGAGAAAGATCTAGAAGGATTAAAACTAAAATATAATACTTGGAATTTTACAGCAAAGGAAGTTACAGACTTTGCTTTTGCGATGAGTGATCATTATTTATGGCATGCAGCTTCGGTAAATGTTGCTGGGAAAGATATACTAATTAATTCTGCGTTTCCTAAAGA
This sequence comes from uncultured Aquimarina sp., assembly GCF_947492115.1. Taxonomy (NCBI): domain Bacteria; kingdom Pseudomonadati; phylum Bacteroidota; class Flavobacteriia; order Flavobacteriales; family Flavobacteriaceae; genus Aquimarina; species uncultured Aquimarina sp. Next base: position 277,673 of record NZ_CANLMM010000006.1, on the reverse strand, counting down.
TGAGGTTGAAAAACACAAGAAACTCACTTCTATTCAGCAAAAGGCAATGAAGCACTTTTCTGAAGATGTTCCTGGTATTCCTTATCCTTATCCTGTTTTTTCAACATTCATCGGTCTTAGATATTCTGGAAGTGGTATGGAATTTCCGATGATGGCTAATAATGGTGGTTCTGGGGTGCGGTTACTGTTCATGAGTTGTTTCATATGTATTTTCCGATGTATGTTAGAATAAACGAGAGACGATTCGCATGGATGGATGAAGGTTGGGCGGACTTTATGGAGAATTTAGTGATTCATAAATTCTTCAATGAAGATAAATCTAATTCTTTTTACTCTCGTTTTAAATTAGTGACACAAGGTACCTTAGGTACTATTGGAGATTTACCAACGGTAACGTCTTCTCAATACACTGGTGATAGTTACGGATATCAAGCCTATAGTTTGCCTTCGCTTACTTACGCTTTGCTATATCAATATTTAGGAGAAGAAAAGTTTTTCGAATGCTTTAATTCTTATGTAAAGAGATGGGCAAAGAAGTCACCAACACCATATGATTTCTTTAATACATTTGAAAATGTTAGCGGAGAGGATTTAAGTTTTTTCTGGAAACCTTGGTATTTTGAAATGGGATATCCTGATTTAGGAATCAAATCATTTGAGGAAGGAAAATTAATTGTAGAGAAAGTAGGATACAAACCAATACCAATAAGTATTGAGGTAGTCTATAAAAATTCAAAAAAAAGCTACTCTAAAATTATAGATCTTTCTGTCTGGAAAAATGATAATAGAACCTATGCTATTCCAATTCCAAATCATGATCAAGTAGAATCAATAGTTTTGAATTCAGATTTTCCTGATTTTAATGAAACAGATAATTTTTTCCCTCCTTTAAAAGATAGTTATGAAGAAAAGGGAGTAAAGAGTTCAATCGTTGGTCAGTATTATGTAGAAGATTATAATATAGAATTGAGCATTGCAAAAGAAAATGAGGCTTTAGTTATTTATTCGAATTCTTGGGTATGGCTAAATACAATTCTTATTCCTAAAGATTCAGTTAATTTTAATACTTCGGACAAAACAGGAGTTTTAAAATATCTAGAGGATGTATCAGGTAGGGACGAAATTGAACTTGAGTATCCAAAATATAATTTAAAGCTTAAAGGAATTAAGAAATGATATAATTGCTTGTTTTCTGAAAATCTAAAAATCGGATGAAATTAATATACTGGATATCTACTTCGCTAATTGCTCTGTTTTTATTGTGGAGCTCATATTCTTATATGTTTAGCAAAGCTACTATTGATGGCGTTAGAGATTTGGGATTCCCGGATTTTTTCAGAATACAATTAGCGATCCTTAAGATATTAGCAATCGTTATATTAATAATTCCACAAGTTCCGCTTCCGATAAAGGAATGGGGATATGCTGGTATTGGATTATTCTTTATAACTGCAATCGTTGCACATATCGCTCATAAAGATTCTATATTCATCTCGTTAATAAATATAGTTTTTATTGGGTTGCTGATACTTTCTCATATGTATTTGCATAAAATCCTAAAAATGTAAATTTTAGTTTTTAAAATCGACACTTTAAAGAATTGTCATTAGCAAAGTAAACGAGAATAACTATTATTTGAGTTGTTGTTACAATCCTTTTAATTGTGCGTCTCTAACTTTTTTGAATAGGTTAGAAGAGTATACAAACTCGGTAACGGCTTCGTTATCCGTTCGGAAAATTTGACTTTTATCACCTTCCCATTCTAAATGACCATATCGTAGGAAGACAATCTTTTCTCCAATTTCCATAACAGAATTCATATCATGTGTATTAATGATGGTAGTAATGTCATTTTCTTCAGTAATCTCCTTGATGAGGTTGTCAATAACGATTGCTGTTCTAGGGTCCAGGCCAGAGTTTGGCTCATCGCAAAATAAGTATTTTGGTCTTGTTACAATCGCTCTTGCAATCGCAACACGTTTCTGCATACCACCACTAATTTCCGAAGGAAGTTTGTTATTCGCATTTTCTAGATTTACACGTGCTAATACCTCGTTTACACGTACCAGCATTTCTTCCTTTTTTTGTTTTGTAAACATCATCAAAGGAAACATCACATTTTCTTCAACTGTCATAGAGTCGAACAATGCACTTCCTTGAAAAACCATTCCCATTTGCTCTCTCAGATCCCTTTGCTGTTGCTCGTTTAACTCAGAATAAGTTGCGCCATCATAACAAATGCTCCCTTGTTCTGGAGTAAACAAACCAAGCATACATTTTAAGAAAACTGTTTTACCACTTCCACTAGTACCAATAATTAGATTGGTTTTTCCTCGTTCGAAGGTAGTAGTAATTCCTTTTAAAATTTCTTCTCCATTAAACCCTTTATGTATGTCTTTTACTTCTATCATTAGCTTAATAATAATTGAGTTAGTACATAATTAGCGATAATAATTACTACTGTTGTCCATACGAATGCGGATGTACTGGCTTTACCCACACCTAAGGCACCACCTTTCATATAATATCCATGAAAAGAAGGGATAGTTGCCAATAAGAAAGCAAAAATGGTTGTTTTTATAAAAGCATATACCAAATGATATGGAATGAACTCTTCTCTAAGTCCTGCTAAAAATTCGGTACCAGATACAAAACCTCCATAAACACCTGCTATATAAGCTCCGAATATCCCGACAAACATAGCAATGGCAATTACAAATGGGTACATAAACATCGCGATAACCTTTGGGAAAACTAAGTAGTTTAGAGAATTAATTCCCATTACCTCCAAAGCGTCAATTTGTTCGGTAACTCTCATAGTACCAATACTAGAAGTGATATATGAACCCACTTTACCCGCCATAATCACCGATAAAAAAGTAGGAGCAAATTCCAGTATTACCGATTGTCTAGATGCAAAACCAATGAGCTGTTTCGGAATCAAAGGGTTGGTGAGATTTAGTGCAGTTTGAATCGCAACTACTGCTCCGATAAAGAATGCTAAAAACACTGTAATTCCTAAAGACCCAAGAATAAGGTCATTAATTTCTTTGAAAATCAAATTTTTAAGTACAGATCCTTTAGTCATTCGACTAAAAACACCTCTTAACATTAAAAAATAGCGACCTATATCGTCGAGATAAAACATAAACTCTTCGTTAGAAGGGCTAAAATAGAAAAAAAAATATCGACAGCATTTAACCTTCTATTAAAGTTTTACTTTTGTGGATATGGTATTTTTGTCATCCAAACGAGAACAAGAAATGATAAGGAAGATTTTTTTAGGTATAATTTTGTTAGTTATCACCATTCAATGCAACACAAAAGAAACGAATGTGGTAGCTGTTAATTCTGATCAAGCAATTTCTGTACGTCCAAAATTGGTCGTTGGTATTGTTATAGATCAAATGCGATATGATTATTTAACTCGATTTTATGATCGCTTTGGAGAAGGAGGTTTTAAAAGAATGGTGAAAGAAGGATTTAATTGTAAGAATAATCATTTTAACTATATCCCTACGTATACAGGTCCTGGACACGCTTCGGTTTTTACAGGTACTACTCCGCAAAATCATGGTATTATTTCCAATAATTGGTATGATAAATTTGGAAAAGCGATGGTGTATTGCGCGAGTGATTCTTTGGTAAGAGCTGTTGGTTCGGATAGTGAGATGGAAAGGATGTCTCCTCGGCGTATGAAAACGACCACATTTGCCGATCAAAATAGGTTGCATACACAACTAAAAGGAAAAAGTATTGGTATTGCCATAAAAGATAGAGGAGCGATTTTACCTGCTGGTCATTCAGCAAATGGTGCGTATTGGTTTAGAGGAAAGGATGAAGGAAAATGGATTACGAGCACATATTATAGAGACGACCTACCAGAATGGGTAGAAAAATTTAATAATTCGGATGTCGCAGCATCTTACTTAAAGGAATGGAATACTTTGTACGATATTTCTACTTATGAAGAAAGCGGTGATGATGAAAATGATTTTGAAAGAGGCTTTAAAGGAAAAGAAAAAGCCACGTTTCCTTATGATTTAGCACAACTTAAAGATCAAAATGCGGGGTATGATATTATCAAAGGATCTGCATTTGGAAATAGCCTAACGACAGATTTTGCAATCGCCGCATTGGATGGAGAGTCACTGGGAGCGGATGATATTACCGATATACTTACGCTTAGTTTTTCTAGCACAGATTATGTTGGGCATAATTTTGGAGTAAATTCTAAGGAGATTCAAGACACGTACTTGCGATTAGATAAGGATTTAGAGCGCTTTTTTATAACATTGGATGCTGAAGTTGGAAAAGGAAACTACACGGTTTTCTTAACTGCAGATCATGGTGCTGTGCATGTACCTTCATATCTACAAAAAGTAAATATACCTTCTGGTTATTTTGATATGGTTGAAATAGCAACCAGTATTATGGAATTCACCAAGAAAACCTTTAAAGTAAAAGGGTTGATAGAGAAAGTAGCTAATGATCAGGTGTTTTTTGCGTATGATGTGTTAGAGAAAAACAATATTGATGCACAGGAATTACAAAAAGCAGTAGCGCATCATATATTACAGTACAATCAGATTGATAAGGTATTTACTAGAGAGCAATTGCAAACAGGAACATTTACCGAAGGTATTGCTGCATTGATTCAAAAAGGATATAACCAAAAAAGAAGTGGTGATGTAGTATATGTGTTGAATCCTTCTACGATCGCCTATTCTAGAACAGGTTCTACCCATGGAAGTGGTCTAAACTATGATACACATGCACCATTATTATTTATGGGAAAAGGAATTAAACAAGGAAGCACTACGCAAAAAACGACTATTCCAGATATAGCACCCACCATTTCCGCTTTGTTAGGAATTACATTTCCTAATGGAGCTACTGGTGATGTATTATCATTCGTGCTCGATGAAAAATAAAAAATACTACTAAGAAACCCCTTATTATGCTTTATAATAAGGGGTTTGTTTTTTAGAATAGAGTGAGTGTCTTTATCATAATTTTAATTCCTTAAAAAGCGTAACCAATCTAGGGTCTGACGGCCTTGGAGCATCCGCATTTACAATTTTACCTTCTTTGTCAATAAGAATAAATCTTGGAATACCTTGGACATCATAGTCTCTGATAAACTTCGAACTCCAACTATTATCAGCAAATAGTTGAATTCCTGAAAGTTCTTTTTCTTTTATCATAGTCTTCCAAGCATCATGATCTCGTTTGTTGTCTACAGAAATACTAACAAACTTAATTTTCTCATCATATTCTTTTTCAAGTTTTTTTAAGGAGGGTATTTCTGCTATACAGGGTTTACACCAAGTTGCCCATACATCGATATATACATAATGATCTTTTAAGTCTGCAAGTTTTGTAGAACCACCGTTGTAGTTTTCATAATCGAAAGTAGGAGAGTCATTTCCTTTTGTTAGCAACTTGATTTTATTAAAACTTTCTGTAATTCTTCTTTGAAAAGCTGTGTCAGTTGACTTTACCATTAAAGCCTTGTATATTTTTTCAGACTCTGGATTTCCTGCTGAGATATACCATGTCATTTCATCCATAAGACTATTTCTTATATAGTCGTTTTTAACATCAGATAAACCATCAATAAAAGCATCATAATAGGGAATACTATCTTTAAAAGATTGTTTTCTTTTTTCTCTACCATAATTGGAAGAAACTAGAAATCTGTATGCATTTGAAGTTTTAAAATCACTTTCATTGGTGAGATTAATACTATTTAATTCTTTTTCTAAAGAATTAGTAGTTATTGAATCTGATTTGCTTAGTGTTGATGGATTATAATACAGGTAAAAATTGATGTGAAATAAATAATCATAATGATTATATTTTTGTTGCTCACTAATAAAAGCGGTATCATTTATTTTACTATTAGTAAGTAAGCCAGAAAGCTCATTTTTATGAGAAAGAATTTTTTGTTTAAAATCGACGGGATTTGAATTGTTTAAAGTATCTCTTTGACCTTCAGTTTCTTCAAATTTTTCTTTTACAAGATATTTGGTAGCAAGATAACTATTAACATTAGCGGCTTTTCCTGTGTATTGTATGGATTCATCAAATTCCTTTGTATCAATAGATAAAGTAAGGTCTTCTCCTTTTTTTAGATAAATTTCAGATGATTCTGAACCAATAGAAAAGCGATAGTATCCATTTTTAGTAATATCCAAGGTGTCCATAAAAGTTCCGTCCTCTTGGATGTCAATTTTTTTAGTGAAATCATTTCCTCGAACCGAAAGTTTATCTGCATTTTTATTAACTACTTTTCCTGAAAAAATGACATATTCTGTAGGTGTAGTTTTTTCTTTTGAACAAGAAGCTAGTAAGAATATGGTAATAAGAGTATATAATATTTTAGTTTTCATCTATTATGGATATTTATGGTTTTTACTGATGAGATGGAATCATTGTAGAATTATTCAATTGATATAAATTAAATTCTTTGGGTTTTATTTCCTAAAGGTATGGAATTCAGGTTAATTGTTTGTAAATAGATTCGGCACTATGAACTGCACCTTCCATATATCCTCCATGTATTGCAGACGTTTCTGTTCCTCCGATGAAAAAATTGTTATTTAAATATCCTTGCTGATAACATGCATGGCCATTATTTTGATGCGGAAAAATAAATTCTGATGCAGGAAAAAATGTATTGATCTCATTTTTCCATACCATATCTTCGTATGATAAGTAATTTAGTGCATCATCACCGAATAATTTTTGTAATTGATCAAATACTCTAGAAATTCTTTCCTCTTTTGAATATTCCGACATTCCGTTTTGCAGGAATCCTTTTAAAGCAAAACGATCATTTTCTACATTAGAATGATCATATAATTCTGTAATGGGGCCAACATTACTAAATACAGTACCAGAATACTTTTTTTCTTTCCAAAATGGCTTTGTATACGAGATGCCAAATTTAATAGATTCTCCCATCCAGGTATGGGTTTTGTTTACGATCGTAGTTAGTTCTGGCGGTAATGGTGGATATATTTCAATTGAATTTGCTAGAAGCCTTGGCGGGAGTGTAGAGACAACTTTATCGCAGAAATAGGTGTTGCGTTCTGTTTTTATAGAGAACTTATTATGCTCATATTCGATCTTCGTTACTTTCTCGTTAACAAGTAATTCTGTGTTGTCCAGAAAAGATGAGAGTTTATGAATAATAGTGCTAGTTCCATGCTGAATTCTATAACTGGGTTGTTGATTCGTAGGTAATTGAATTTTTTGTGGAGGAGCTGTAGAAAGCGGTTCAAAAAGAGCAATTCCTTCCATAAATTGCTCAAAAATTGGTATTTCCAATTCTTCTAATAATTGTAGTAGTCTTTGATGGTGGTTTCCGAACCAAGTGGCACCCATTTCTATTGGAGTGTTTTTTGCAGAGTTTATAGTTAGTATTCTTCCTCCAACTCTATGATTGGCTTCTAAAACCTTAACAGGAACACCAATGTTTTTTAACCTGTAAGCTAATAATAAACCGGTGAGTCCAGCACCTATGATAAGTACTTCTGTTTTCATTTTGTGGTGTAAAAGTAAAAGAGTAAAACTCCTAAAAATAGGAGTTTTACTACTAAAATCTAATTATGAGTTTAATTATCCATTAAATGTGTGCCGTGAACAACTGCGGCTCCTGCTCGTAATGCAGCAGAAATAAAAGTCGCTTCCGCCAATTCTTCCTGCGTGGCACCTGCCTTAATAGCATTCTTTTTATGAATTTCTAAACAATATGGGCATTGTGTAGTAAGCGCTACAGCAACTGCCATGAGTTCTTTATATTTCATTGGAATTGCTCCTTCTTGTAATGCAATGCTGTCAAAAGCCTGAAAAGCTTTCATAGCTTCTGATGCATTCTTCCCTAATGTACCTAATTTTTTTAGGTGGTTCATATCATACATAGCTATCTTTTTAGAGGTTTAGTTTCTTCCTGCGATTACACCTCCATCAGTATCCCAAATAGCTCCTGTTACCCAAGATGCTTGATCTGATAAAAGGAAAGTGATGCTATTAGCTACATCCTGTGCAGTACCATTTCTTCCAATCGGATGAAAGTTGTTAAATCCTACTAGTGCTTTTTTAGCTTCGTCAGCACCTCCAAAAACACCATTATAAACTGGAGTTTCTACCACTGCAGGAGATACTGCATTTACTCGGATACCATGATCCGCAAGTTCCATGGCCAGATGCTGTGTTAAAGAATGTAATCCTGCTTTTTGCATTGAGTAGGCAGAAGAAGGTGTAGCTTTTACGGCTTGTTTTGCCCACATAGAACCTACATTTACGATAGATCCGGTATTATTTTCTTTCATTTTTTGAGCAGCGGATTGCGTGATAAAAAAGAATCCTCTGTTTAAATCTTGATATGAATCGTAATCCTCTACCGTATGATCTAAAAATGCTTTTGGTCCAAAAATACCGGAAGCATTTACTAAATAATCCAAACGATCTAAATTACCAATAGCAGTACGTAATTGTTCTACATTACTCTTGTTCGTGATATCTACCTGATGCTTAATGATATTTTCCCCATCCGCAATCTTAGAAGTATTTCTTCCTACTACATGCACTGCAGCGCCACCATTGATTAATGATTCTACTGTTGCTTTTCCGATTCCACTTGTTCCACCAATTACTAGTGCTACTTTGTCTTTAAATTGTGTCATTGTATTATATTTAGTTTAATTAATAATTAGACAGACAAGTCTGTCTTTGTGTATTCAAATTTTTTTATTCTAGAATTTTTTTACATAGCGATAACGAAGCTTCAATAGGCCAAGTGTTTTGATGTAGTTTACTTTCTGAAATGGCTCCTTCATATAGTAAATAAACCTTTCTGGCTAATATCATATTTTCATTATCAGATTCTTGACTATGATTTTCTGCAATCAATTCTTTAATGAAGTCTATAAAATCATTCTTTTGTTGCTGAATCTCTTCTCGTACAGTTTCATTTTCTTTTGGCATTTCCGTATAGGTATTTAGACACCAACATCCATTAAAGTCTTTTTGGTCAAAAAACAACTTTAAAAATTCAAATAGTGCGTAGATACGATCTTTACCTGGAGCTGCCTGATTTACAAATGCATTGATATCTTTTGTAAAAGTGACATTTTTGGATTGCAAGTATGCGATACATATATCCTCTTTAGAAGGGAAGTGATTATACAACGTAGCTTTGGCAATGCCAGCTTCTTTTATAATCTCATTGATTCCAGTAAGATTATATCCTTTACTATAGAATAAATTAGAAGCAGTTGTTACGATATGATCCCTAACTTTTGAGTGTCTCATGGTACAAATATATAAAAAAATCACAAAAGCAGACAGACTTGTCTACTTTTGTGATTTGATTAACAAGTTTTACACTTGGTAAAAGTTTTAGTGAATAAAAGAATTCAAAAAATGAAGCCTTAATCCAATGCTGTATATCCTTTATATTTTGGTGTAAAAGTTAATGGGTCGTTGGTGTTTATTCTTTGGATGTTAGGTCCTGTTCGATCTCCAAAAGATTCTATACGTCCAGAATTAATTAAGCTAATATGGTCTATTGTGCTAATAGCCCATCCTGGATCTTCATATTTTATTGCGCGCCCTCCTTTTCCTGAATCGACAAAAACCAAATTATCCATATTCAGTTTTTGAACGCCCCATAACAGTACCACGCTTCCTAGATCCTTGTTGTTAACATTTACAAAAGTTGAGTTTTTTAATTCCAAAAAAGGACCAGTTGTACTCTCATCATTACCCATTCGTAATAAGGATATTGCATTACCCATTACTTTACTAAAATGACAATTATCTATTTTGATATATTCCGCATTATAGCGACCTCTATTTTCATTTTCGCCATCCAAACTAATTGCATTACCAGAAATATTATGAAAAATAGAATTCTTAAAAACAATAGTATCTGCATACGTATTTTTATGAGCTCTAAATGCTGTTTTTCTACTTGCATCGAAATTCTTGAATTCGCAGTTGTTTACCTTTAGTTTATAATGAGCAATCATTGGTTTTGAAGAAGTTGTAATTGCAGATTGTGCAATACCATTTTCAGAAGCCCCATCGAAAATAACACCATCTACAGAAAGACTTCCGCCGTTATCAATAATAATCAAAGGTTTTTGAAATTCATTTTTGTCGTAGGTAAATACTGTCGGCGTTTTACTGTCAGAATTGATAAGAACAATGGACTTATCCAATATCAACGGTTTAGAAAATGTATATGTTCCTGGTTTTAAACGGATCGTATCCCCAGAAGAAGCACTTTTAATGGCTTGGAACAAAACATCATTTTCATTTCCTGATACTTGTACAGCGTTTGAATTTTTATTGACTATCTGATAGTATTTTTTTTGAGGAGTATACCAAGTAGGACCTACTTCTTTTTTGGTAAAAGGAAGTTTAGGTTGGTAAGATGTGCTTTTTAATAAGCCATCGTCTGGATCTTTAGTAAACTCTAGATTCGTTGTTTGAAAACCTTTATGGTTAAATGTTTTATCCGAAGAAACTACTTGATTTTCAGAAAAGGTAAATGTCCCATATTCAGAAATTGCCTCGAATACCTGTTTTCTATTGGGATGGTAAAAGATGTTATTTGTAAATCTTATATCTATTGGAGGATCCGTTCTCTCATTATCTGCTCCAACTCCAAACTGAATATGATCACACTTTAGAAATTTATTCCCTACAATATCTGTATTTTCTGCTTTATGGTATCTATTTATTAAAGAGTTAGGAACTCCATTCATAATGGGTAAAGCTCCAAAGAAACGTTTTCCCTTTAGTTCTTGAAAATGATTATTTTTTATCGTGTGTCCTGCATTGATAACACGAACACCACCTGTTCCCGGTTTATTATTTCCGATAAAGAAATTATTTTCAATTAGATTTCTATTTCCGTGTCTAAGCGCTAATACGCCCGCAGACTCATAAAACACATTATTTCTAACAATATTATCACTAGATTTTAGAGAAACAATTTCTACTTCACCATCACACTGTTCGAAATAGTTATTTTCTATGATCGTTCTGGATGGACTCAAGGAATATGTAGAGACACCTACTCTTAGCGTTTCTCCTCCGTTTGACCCAAGATTAGGTCTATAGCCAAAATAGTTATGATCAATCTGGTGGTGATTCTCAAGACTATTTTTATTGTTTAATCGAACAACTAAGGTAACTCCTGCGTTTAGTTTTCCTCCAAAATAACTATGATCCACTCTATTATGCTGACCATGTAGATGTATCCATTCAGATTTGTCAAATCTATTTTCTGGATTAAAATGATCGATTGCAATTTCTGTTAATCTGCAATGATTAGCCAATTTACCATCATCTGTTTTGAAACTTATTAGAGCATCTTCTTTGGTAAAACCATCTGTAAAAACAAATCCTTTTAAAATTAAATGTTGTCCACTTATTTTTATAGAAGTATTACCAGAAAAAATTACCTTACCTTTTTCTTCTGCGCTAATGATAATAGGTTTTTCTTCTGTTCCTTCGGCAGAGATAACTAATTGGGCGTCTTTCCAAATACCATTTTTTAAAACGATCTCATCTCCAGGTTTTGCACTTACAATGGTTGCATTAAATTCTTTAATATTGGTTACGGTTTGGTCGTCATTAGAAGCTTTGGTTTTGTTCGTTTCAGAACAAGAATTGATAACCAGAAGCATTGCCATTAAATAACCGTAGAATCCACTTTTTTTCATTTGTTTTTTTTGAAATATTCGTACTAAACATTTCCCACTAAACACTATAATTGTTCAATGCTTCGATAGAAGTGGATACCTAAAATTGTGTGTGAAGGCAATTTAGTTTTAATTTTTATAACTACCAAGTTAGATGATGTTTTAACTTAAAAAAATGAAAAAACAGAACTACATCTTAAGACCTTTCATATGGTTTAAGTAATAGTAAAATAAGATCTATCGGCTAGTGGGGAGTTATGTAGATTTTGAAATTTTACTAAGCATTTTTTTCCATCTTAGTTTTCGAATAAATGTTCCTTCCGAAGCAGATACCAGAAATGGTTGCTGTGCATTTTTTGCATTTAAAAAACCTCTGATATAATCAATAATTAGTTTTGGTTTCTTTTTTAATAAAGCCAATTTTATAGAAGCAATTAATGTAATGATAAAGCCATAGCGCATTCTGTAAAAAGCTTCACCTTGTTTGTATTTGGCCTTTGGATTATAAGTGTTACCTGTAGGTTTTAAGTGCTTTACATGTAAAGATGTGTCGGTCTTTATTTCCCAATTATGGTACTGTGCTAGTAGCTCATCTATAGTATCCCAACCCATTGCGGGTTTTAATCCTCCAATAGCATCAAAACAAGCTTTTCGATATGATTTTAACGCACCTCGGATATGATCCTTGTTAGTTAAGTTTTCCAAAACCCATGCATCGTTTTTTTGGATATAACAAAAACCTCCGAACATCCCTGTTTTGGGATTGTTTTTAAAATTAGCAATAAGAGTTTCCAAATAATTTTTAGGAAAAATAAGATCAGCATCAAATTTAGAGATGATATCGTAGTTACTGTCTAAAGTTTTAAAACCCTGATAAAAAGCATTGATGACTTTGCTTCCTGGCATATGATCTGTAGAAGAGTTCGTATTTACTAAAGAAATATAAGGGTGTTTATCTATAAATTTTTGAACTTTAGCATAGGTGCCATCGGTAGAATTGTCGTCTACTACGACTATCTTTTTTGGAAGAACTGTTTGGTTTACTAACGATGTTAAGGTTTGACCAATCAAAAGTTCTTCGTTATGTGCTGGTATGACAATATAGATGTTCAAAAGTATCCGAATTGATAAAATCTATTTCCGTTCTGCGTATACAATATAATATCGTGGTGTAAAATACCTTAGTAAAGGTCTAAAACCAATTTTTTTAATTGGATGTGTCCATTTCTTTTTGGCTTTTATCTCCCAACCAGCTTTTTCTAGTAACCAATCGAATTGCCAATCTTCAAACTCATGATAATGTCGATCCCAAGGATCTGTTTTACTTCTATAGGCTGGAGAAAACCAGAGTTTTAATGGTATGGAAGCAACTAATTTGTTGGCTTTAATACCTCTTAAAACATTGAAAGGAGCGATGAGGTGTTCGAAAATTTCGAAAGCAGTGACCACTTCGGCTTCGCTGGTCATTACTGCTTTTGTTTCTATATCAAGATCTTCTCCAGATGTATTGCTTACTGTATAACCCTCTTTTTCCATGAATTCTACAAACGGATTGGGAACTCCCAGATCCAGTATCGTAGCAGGAGCAGTTACATGCGTTCTTAAGAATTCTAGTGTTTCTTTGTATCTCTTGTGAGGAAAAGTTCCTTCGTACATCTACTTGCTGATTATAATCTTACTATTGGATGTAAAAATAGACATTTAGCAAGATCCAGATGTTGTTTGTAGTAAATTTTGTTACGAATCAATTGATTTTTAATTGAATCACTGTAGCAATTGATAGCGCTCTTGTTTTCATAAGATTGGCTTTTTCGCCTTTAAAGCTTTGATCTATAACACTTGTAAATAAATCCATCCACGTATCAAAATCAATTTTTTGCATTGTCTTTTTTGAGTTTAAGTTTTGATGAATTTGTAAGACGTTTTTTTTATAACTTCCAGTATAGAATAACTGCTGTTCCCAGAAATCAGTGATATGGGGTATGTGATCTTCTAGATTGATTTGAGCAATTTCTGTGAAGAAAACACCAATTTTGTGGTTTTTAATAGCTCGCCGATAAAACTCCCAAAGGATATATTCAATATCCTCGCGACTTTTTATATCATTAATAAAACTCTTGTCCAAAAATACCCTGATTTACTTAAAAAGAACAAAATTACAAGGTATATGGACAAGAATGATGGTTTTGGGTTACATTTTTTGTTTGGATACGATTAAATCTCTTAGTTCTTGTTGTTTTTCTTTTTCGATCATTTTTTGATGTGCAAATGCAAAAATGGCATTCTCAACAACTTCATTTTCTCGTTCGCCAGAGAGAATATAGGATATACTAGTTTTTGAATATTCTTTTTTATTCGGATTATAGATTTTGTTTTGATTTAAATATGCTTGTATTTTTTTTACGTGCTTACTTCCAATAACCTTTAGAATTGCAGCACGCTCCTCTGGTGTGATCATAAATAAGTTGGCTAATGTTTTTGGTATAAGTATCTTTGTGAATATAATGTTATCGTTTTGGTATACAATATTATATAAAATATTGGATATACACAAATAATAGTCAATATTTTGGATAAAAAAGATAAAATTTTAGATAGAGTTATCCTATTTGCAGCACATCTAGGCGTTAGTTTAAGAAGTTTTAGCCTTTCTATAGGGGCAAGTGCGGGTTATTTGCACAGATTACAATCCGCAGATAGTAATATTGGTGGTGATTTTATAGAAAAAATTATACAATTGTATACAGAAATTAATCCAGTTTGGCTGATTACTGGAGAAGGGGATATGCTAAAAGAAGGGCAGATGATGCAAGAATCTGCAGCTTTATATGGTAAAAATGATTTGTTTAAACAAGTTTTACTCCAATATCTTGATGATAAAGATATTAGAGAAAAACTTGCTGAGATTACTAACAATTTTGATCATTAGATCGAGAATTATAAAGGATTTTTAGCACTCCTTTTTAATAAATTTCTTTCGTTTTTATAGCCTCTTCAAGATCTATATTTACTGTGTTTAAACTATTAAAAAACTTCTTTCCGTCTTTTCTTTTTACAGTAATAACGGTCTTCGATTTTTTTTCTGCTCTTTCGGTTACGGTTACCTGTAATCCTTTGATTTTCTTGTAATTTGGGTTTCCTCCTCTTTTTATGATAAAGTTAGTTTTTGGAAATAAAATGTGTTGATAAGTGTTTCCAGAAGGTGCCCCAATGGTAATAACGTCTCCCACAGTCACGGTTTCGGAATTTAGTTTGTTCGAGTCTTGAGCTTGCAGTATGCCTATAGAAAGACATGCAAGGAAAATTAATTTTTTCATGTTTATACGTATTGAGTTAATAATTGAGAAATGTATAGCCTAAATTTACAGGTATTTAGGTTAACACTAAAACATAAACTATGGTTAAATAATAGTTAATATATTATAATATGATAGTAATACTATTAATTTTGTGTCAAATAGTTTTACTTATGAAATACATACTTCAAGACTTAAAAGTAAATATCAACAATAATATATATTTAAAAGATCCAGAATCATCTGATTTAGGTAAGAAGATTGTGGAGTTCAGCATTCTTTTAATAAATGATATAGGGTTTGATAGTTTTACCTTCAAAAAACTAGGAGCAAAGATTGGCTCTAATGAAAGCTCTATCTATAGATATTTCGAAAACAAGCATAAACTCTTATTGTATCTTACTTCGTGGTATTGGGGTTGGTTAGAATATCAGTTGGTCTTTACTACGAACAGTATTTCAGACGCCAAAGAAAAACTAACCAAAGCAATTGAAATTATTACAAGAGCTACTAAAGAGGATTCTGCATTTTCGCATATCAATGAAGTACTGCTTAATAAAATTGTTATTAACGAATATTCAAAATCGTATCTGACGAAAGAAGTCGATAATGAAAATAAAGAAGGATATTTCTCTATTTATAAAAGACTAATTAATCGTATTAAAGATATGATCATAGAGGTGGATAATACCTATCGTTACCCTACAAGTTTAGCGAGTACTGTAGCTGAAGGTGCTTTACATCAGCATTTTTTAAGAGATCATTTTTCGTCATTAACAGATTGTGATGACCAAATCACCCCTACAACCTATTTTATCGACTTAGTATTTAATTCATTAAATCACACAACTAATGGCTAAAAATATTCTTACCGCTTGGCAACGTCTTATGGGGTTATTAAAGCTGGACAAAAGAGATATTCTACAGATTTTTTATTATGCAATTTTTGCTGGATTGGTAAGTTTATCGCTTCCTTTGGGTATTCAGGCGATTATCAATTTGTTGCAAGGAGCTCAGGTGAGTACATCTTGGGTGATTCTTGTAATTTTGGTAACAGCTGGTGTGCTGTTTGTGGGAATACTGCAGTTTATGCAAATACGTATTATAGAAAATGTGCAGCAAAAAATCTTTACAAGAGCCTCATTTGAGTTTACGTATAGATTTCCAAAAATAAAAATGAGTGAGTTACGAAATTACTATCCGCCCGAATTAGCAAATAGATTTTTTGATACGCTAACCATACAAAAAGGATTATCTAAAATTTTGGTTGATTTCCCAACTGCATTGGTACAGATTGTATTTGGGCTTTTATTACTATCCTTTTATCATCCGTTTTTTATTATATACGGATTACTACTATTGGTGCTAATTTACATTGTATTTAAGTATACTGCTACAAAAGGATTGGAAACAAGTTTAAGTGAATCCAAAAGTAAATACAAAGTAGCACATTGGATACAAGAAGTTGCTAGGTCTATAGTAAGTTTCAAATTGTCAGGAAGAACAAGTTTAGCACTTAGTAAGAATGATAATCTGGTGGCGGATTATTTGGATTCTCGAGAGAGTCATTTCCGAATTTTAGTACTCCAATTTATTCAGATGATAGGTTTTAAAGTATTGGTAACAGCTGGTCTGCTGCTTATTGGTGGAGTACTGGTATTAAATCAGCAAATGAATATCGGACAATTCGTTGCAGCGGAAATCATTATCATTTTAGTGATAAGTTCCGTTGAAAAGTTGATCGTAGGATTAGAATCTTTTTATGATGTTTTAACTTCTTTAGAAAAGATAGGTCAAGTTGTGGACAAAGAATTAGAACCTCAAGAAGGCGAAAAACCTTTTAAAGATGATGAAGGATTTGAGATCGAGTTAGACCATGTTTCTTATGCAGTCCCAGATCGAGATAAAAAAATTATCGATGATATTTCATTAAAAATTACAGAGAGTTGCACCATTCTAATTCAAGGACCTAATGGTTCAGGTAAATCAACACTTTTGCGATTGATTGCCGGATTAATAGAACCAGATAATGGAAGTATCTATATCAATAATATTTCGCTAAAAGGAGTGAATCTCAACTACTATCGTGGATATATAGGGCAATCTTTGATTGAGGAATCTCCTTTTGAAGGAACCATTTTAGAAAATATCACTTTTGGAGATCCAAATATCTCTAGCGAGCAAGTATACTGGGCTTTGGAAAAAGTAGGTTTGCTACAATTTGTAAAAGAACAGCCTAAAGGATTATTAACTATGTTATATCCAGAGGGTAAACAAATACCGTTTACGGTAGCTAAGAAAATAGTATTAGCTCGTGGGATCGTTACGAAACCAAAATTATTAATACTGAAAGATCCTTTAGATCAGTTTAATGAAGCCGAAGCAACCAGAATTATGGACTTTCTGGTAGATCCTGAAAATCCTTGGGCACTAGTGGTTGTAAGTGAGAATACGAAATGGATCTCAAGATGTGGTAGAGTGATTACAGTGGATAATGGTAAAATAATTAGTGAAAAGTAAAAGAGTCATGTTAAATATTTCAAATAAAAAATTGAATAAAACTGTTGATATTTTAGGGTATAAAGCATCACAGAAAGTATTTGGTAAAGACCATTATAAGTACTTTAATAGATTCTTATTAGCTTTTACGATTATAGTATTTATAATTTTATTTTTTCCTTGGACGCAGAATATTTCGGGAACTGGCTATGTTACCACATTAACGCCAGATCAAAGGCCACAAACAATCCAGTCACCTATTCCAGGTCGAATAGAAGAATGGTATGTAAAAGAAGGAGATTTTGTAAAAAAGGGCGATACTATTTTACGAATTTCTGAAATTAAGAATGAGTATTTTGATCCAAATCTGGTAGAGAGAACTGGAAAGCAGATCAAAGCGAAATCCATGGCTGTTACTTCTTATGAAGAAAAAGTAAAGGCACTAGGAAATCAGGTAACGGCGCTTACACAAGAACGAGCTTTAAAATTAAAGCAGGCCAATAATAAACTACTACAGTCTAGATTAAAAGTTAAGAGTGATAGTATAGATCTTGAAGCAGCTAAAACGAATATTAGTATTGCAGAGAGACAATATAACCGTACGCTACAATTAGAGAATGAAGGTTTAAAATCCCTTACTGATGTAGAAACTAAACGACTAAAACTTCAGGAGACACAGGCAAAATTAATTTCTCAGGAAAACAAATTACTGGCTAGTAAGAATGATGTGATTAATGCACAGATCGAGATGAACAGAATTCAGGCAGAGTATGCTGAGAAGATTTCAAAATCTCAGAGTGATCGTTTTACAGCACAATCTAGTCAGTTTGATGCTGAAGCGCAGGTGACAAAACTGGAGAACGAGTATACCAATTATGAGATTAGAAATGGCCTTTATTACATTAAAGCACCTCAAAACGGGTATATTAATAAAGCCATTCAATCAGGAATCGGAGAAACATTTAAAGAAGGAGATCGATTGGTAGGGATTATGCCTTCGGATTATGATCTGGCCGTAGAAACTTTCGTAAGGCCAATTGATTTACCCTTAGTTCATCTTGGAGAGGAAGTTAGGATACAATTCGACGGTTGGCCGGCTATTATATTTAGTGGATGGCCCAATGTTTCTTACGGTACCTACGGAGGAAAAATTGTAGCCGTAGAAACCTTTATAAGTCCTAACGGAAAGTATAGAGTTTTAATATCACCAGACACCAATGATCATGCTTGGCCTGATGGAATACGAGTAGGTTCTGGAGCCAATACCATTGCCTTATTAGAAGATGTGCCTATTTGGTTCGAGCTTTGGAGACAATTAAATGGTTTTCCTCCTAATTATTATCAGCCAGAAGATAAAGTAGCCACTACAGCAAAAAAATAATCTATGAACAAATTTTTGTTACTCAGTTTTCTTTTTGTCTCAGCAATATTGTTTTCACAAGAGCAAGATCCTTTAATTCTTAATTTCCAGGAGTACTTAGGATTTGTAAAGAAACATCATCCTATTGCGAAGCAAGCGGAACTAACAATTAGTGTAGGTGAAGCAAACTTGTTAAAGTCAAGAGGAGGTTTTGATCCCAAGATCGAAGTTGATTACGATCGTAAAGATTTTAAAGGTTCGGAATATTATGATTTGCTAAATGCTACTTTTAAAGTGCCAACGTGGTATGGGATTGAGTTAAAAGCAAATTTCGAACAGAATGAAGGAATCTTTCTAAATCCTGAAAGAACAGTACCAGATGAAGGACTGTATAGTGCAGGAATTTCAGTACCTATCGCTCAGGGATTGCTCATTAATGAGCGTATGGCCGCCCTTAAAAAAGCGAGGTTGTTTAGAGATCAGACTAAAGCGGACAGAGATATTTTGGTGAATGAGATTTTGTATAATGCGTCCTTGGCCTATTTTAACTGGTTGGAGGCTTATAACGAAAAAGAAATCTATCAAAATTTCCTAATCAATGCGCAAACTCGTTTTGAAGGAATAAAGAAAAGTGCATTAGCAGGTGATAAAGCCATTATAGATACGGTAGAAGCCAAAATTACGGTGCAGAATCGCCAATTGAGCTTGGAACAATCTAAAGTGAAGTTGATGAAATCATCCTTAGAGCTTTCTAATTTTTTATGGATCGGAAATAATATTCCTATAGAGTTACAGCCTAATGTTATACCTGATAATGATGTAGACGAGGTAATCGATCAGACACTGCAAATACAACAAGCTATGATTTCTGAAGTGGATTTAGAAAATCATCCTAAGCTAAGATCTTTAAATTATAAGATTGAAGGATTAGAAGTGGATCGAAAACTAAAAGCAAATAAATTGTTACCAAAAATCAATTTAGAATACAATTTTTTAACACCGTCACCAGAAGTTGCTAATTCGTTTAATAATGCGGACTATAAAGGAGGAGTGACTTTCGAGTTTCCTTTGTTTTTGCGCAAAGAACGAGGAGCTGTAAAGTTAGCGAAGTACAAAATTCAGGATAGTCAATATGAGTTGGCTAGCGTACAATTACAAATTGAAAATAAAGTTAATGCAATTACCAATGAATTGGATTCCTTTACCACGCAAAATCAACTTATTGCTGATATCGTAAATGATTATACCACGCTTTTAAGAGCGGAAGAGCGCAAGTTTAGTTTTGGCGAAAGCTCAGTTTTTTTAATAAATTCCAGAGAAAGTAAATTAATAGATGCTGAGTTAAAACGAAACAAATTGCAAAATAAATACTTTAGTACTAAAGCTAAATTGTTTAAAAATCTAGCGGTAAACCCAGAGAATTTATAATTTTTGTCTTTTTCTGTTCCGTATATCGTAGAGCACCAATGGGTTATCTTTTGTTGGTGATTTTTTCTAGAATTATTGAGCTATTTATAATTAAAATATGGGAATATTCCCTATCATTGCAAAATATAGAAAAACGGGTATATTCCCCTATTTTTAAAAAAAACAAGGATCTGTATTTTTAGCGATGGAAAACACCCCATTAAAGTAATTATAAAGAATACTCAATATGTCGACCGCATTTTCTATGATGGTTACACAAATTGTAAGTGAAAGTAGTGCAGATTCCATTCCCAATCCTGCTCGATCTGGATACTTTTGTAAGCCAAGTAAATTTTTATCAGAATTAATTCGATTTGTATCCATGATGCAAGTAATGAAAGTAGGGGTAAGTAGTGAAATTGCTTCGATAAAAAATGATTTGGAAATCGCTAACCAATCTCCAGTAATTACCAGATCAGATAACCGATTATATACGCTGATGGTAAAAGCAATTGATCGAATTCGTAAGGTGTGCGTAGCAGAAGGAACTGCTGCAGAAAATAGTAAGGAAAGAGAACTGGCAGAAACCTACGCTTGGTCGGTAGCAGGTTGTAATATGTTCTTGCAATATTCTGAATCTATTGGAGATTAATAATCATATGCCAATCATATTGTTATCTTCATATCTATAAGTCGGTGTAGATTGATTTTTTAAATCATAGTAATTCGTATTTTTGATCAACATGCTCTAAAAACATTTAGGAATGGATCAAGATGTTGTGCTAAGACCTTTGGGAATATCCGATAAATCTGTATTAGCTAAGCTTGCTAATAACAAGAAGATATGGGATAATTTACGAGATTATATACCTTTTCCGTATGATGAAAACGATGCTGAATATTTTATCAATCAAACACTAGAAGAAAATCCTAAACAGAATTTTGGGATTGTCTATCAAGGAAAACTTTGTGGCGTCATAGGAGTGATTCTACAACAAGATGTATATCGTAAATCAGCAGAAATTGGATATTGGATAGGAGAACCCTTTTGGGGAAATGAAATTGCCACTAGAGCAGTACGATTAATAACCGAATATGGATTTAATGATTTAGACGTACAAAGGATCTATGCAGCTATTTTTGATTACAATAAAGCTTCTATGAAAGTACTAGAAAAGAATGGATTTCAGAAAGAAGGTATATTTCAAAATGCCATTTTTAAAAATGGAAAATTATATGATGAACATAGGTTTTTTAAGCTTAAATAAATGTGTTTATTAGTTTCGAGGTAGTTTTTAAATAAATGTTTTTTAATTATATCTAAACATGATCTATTTAACCATGTTAATTTTTGTAAAAGAAGGGAAAGAAAGTATTTTCCATGAGTTTGAAGATATGGCAATTCCTTTATTGATTGAATATAATGGGAAACTTATTTATAGAATCCGACCTACAAAAGAAACTTTTATATCGTATCAAGAAGAATTACCATACGAGATTCATTTTTTATCATTCCCTTCTGACGAGGATTTTATTAGTTTTGCCAATGACAAACGCAGAAAAGAGTTTCTGCATCTCAAAGAAGCTTCTATCCAATCTAGTTTTTTGGTAAAAGGTGAGCGTTTATGAATATCTTAATACATATGTTTTTATTGCTTACAAAAACGTTGGTTACAGTCACGTCTGGAAACTTTATAAATATTATAAAATACAATGAAGGCTGAATTTAAAATTCAACCTTCATTGTATATAGCGATGAAATTATGATCTTATACTTTTAATAAGAATTCTTTATTACTTTACTGGTGTTCAATATTTTGTTGTTCGAGTTAAATAGTCTTATAAAGTAAATTCCGTTAGGAAGGCTTTTGGGTACGTTAAAACTATTAGAAGATCTTATGTTATCTGTTTTATATACTTCTCTACCATATACATCCACAAGTTGTATACTGAAGGTTTCAGTACTATTATTAGGTAGTTCGATGGTTAGGTTTGTTGAAAAAGGATTAGGGTATATAGAAACATTGATGATCTCATTAACCCCCGTTCTGTTAGATAGACTTTGACTAGCGCCAGCACAAATTATTTCGAATTCTCTGATCGACGACCAATTTCCTGTATAGCCAGAGGCACCAGTAATGGTAAGCTTTACATATCGTACAGATTGTGTAGAAAAACTTCTATGAATTACAGCGCCACCAGATGTGTTATTAGAAGCATCAGTTAACACAGAAAAATCTGAAGTCGCAGAACTGCTAGAGCCTTCTACAATAAACTGATAGGCTCTATTATTATAAGGATACACATTAATTTCGCCAACTGGGTATTCATCTCCCAGATCTATTACTACATTTTGAGGAAAACCTTCTGCAGACCATCTGTTTTCTGTATTATCATCTATAATGTTGTTTGCAGGATTAGTAGTCTGTTGATTGCTATAAGAAGAGACGCTTCCACCTAAACTCAAGTTGCTTCCAGAAGTACAATTTGGAATATCTATAGCGTTGCCAAATGCTCTAAATTCTAATATACTAATCCATGGTCCAGAATATTCGTATGCTCCAACAACAGTAACTCTAATATAGCGAGCCTCAATAGAAGAGATAATATCAGTTACAGGAGCGGAGATTGTTCCTGGTGTGGTATTATTTCTTCTGTCAATTATTTCAGTAAAAGAACCATTAGATTCAGTGGCGATTTCTAAAGAGTATTGATATGCTCTATCTTGATAAAATACCAATTCTGTTTTCTGAATGCTAAAAACATCACCAAGGTCCACTGTAAAAGATTGCGGAAAACCGTTAACGGACCAACGTGAACTGGTAGATCCATCAACAAGATTAGAGGCAATATTACCTCCATCTGGCGTTCCGGTAGTAGTCACAGGTTTGTTTAAAGCTAAATTGGTTCCAGAGGTCAAAGGAACTACAGTTATTACAGTGGTATCTGTAAACTGACCATCTTCTGTTGTTACTGTAATAGTGGCTTCTCCTGTACTGAAGGTATTGATAAGTCCATCTGCATTGATAGTGGCAATAGCTGTATTACTACTAGTATAAGTTATATTTTGATTAGTGGCATTAGCAGGAGATATGATCGATGTTATAAATGTTGTACTTCCAACTTCTATAGGACTATCAATAGGAACAATACTCACCGAATCTACTGGAATATTAGATGTTGTGCCAGATTGGATAATGGTAATTGTTCTGGTTATAGAACCGCCAGTCACGGTTACAATACCTGTTCTTGAAGATGTTTCCGAATTTGCTGTTACGCTAATGTTGGTAATTCCATTATTAATACCAGAAGTAGGGCTTACCGAAATCCAAGAACTGTCGTCAGAAACCGTCCAATTTACATTAGAAGTAATTGTAAGTTCTTTACTGCTAGCACTAGCATTAAAATTATCTACAGAAGATACAATTAATACATCTGTTGTAGAGTTGTCACAGGAATTTAAAGGATTGCCATTAGCATTTACAAAACAAGCACCAACATTTACAGCAATATCATTATCACTATATGGCGATTGTGAGATAGAAGATCCAGCGTTAGTCCCCGAAATAGTAAATATTTCTCCATTAGTGGATGCAGATAAGTTTGTTGCCGAAAATCCGCTTATTGATGCTCCTAAAGTTGTATTGCTATATACATTTCCAGAATAAGATAAAGAGGAGCCAATAGCCGAAAAATCACCATTATCATCTTCGGTGATAACATCAGTCGTATTTGGTGATCCATCGGAAAAGAAAATAACATTATTAGAAACAATCCCAGTATTGTCGTTGGTACCTTTGTCTCCGTTAAAGAATAATGGAGCATTGGTGTTTACTATGGTATTATTAGAAACGGTAATATCTTCAGATTTTTGATAACCATTAGATACACTTGTGGAGTTGCAATTATCTTGAGAATTTGTAGAGCCTCCCATAAAAGTAATTCCGTTATTCCATTTTGCCTGATCAATTACTGTAATACAATCCTGAATGTAGTTATTGCTTATTTCGTGGTCGCTATCTACGATTCTAATTCCGCCTGTTCCATCAACATTTTCTCCTAAGAAATAATTGTTTTTTACTGTTGCTCCAGAACCATGACGTAGAGTTAAAGATCCTCTACATCGTCTAAAAGTATTGTTCTGATAGGTGTTATTATCACTTTTATTGGTAATTATTTCATTTTCACCATCTGCTTCAACAAAATAGTTATTTCTAACGATGGTTCTACAATCTACATTCTGAAATTCGCTAGTTCCTACTCGGATGGTTTCACTATCTCCAGAATTTGACAGAGAAGGATCTATTTTTTCGTATTTATAAAAATAATTATGGCTTATGGTATGTCCTACAATATCACAGCGATTATTTGCTGCATTGTATTCCAGTTCTACTAAAACTAAGGCTCCAGCAGTAGACTTGTTTAGAAAAGAGCAATACAACACATTGTTATTGTTACCGTATAAAACTACCCATCGATGTTTTACAACAGCTCCATCTTGTTCGGCTTCTGCAGCATCGCCAGGTTCCACGCCTAAACCATCGATGACACAGTTTTGAATAGTGGAATTCTGGGCGTAAGTTGTTCCATTTCTAAACTGTATGAAATTACTAGCTCCGTAGCCTCCCTGCCAGTGAAATCCTTCGACAATCAGAAAGTTTCCAGCAATATCCATCTGCAATCCATTATTAAAAATTACTCCACCTGGAGTTTCTGCTCTTAAAATAATCGGATCGGAGGAAGTTCCGTTCGCTTTAAAAACTAATCTTTCATCAGAATTATATGTTCCGTTTTTCCAGGTTACTATATCACCAGGAAGTAAACTTAGATTTTTAAACTCATCGATAGAGTTAATGAAGTATTCTGTTGCAAATAGATGCGAGGAAAATAAAAAAAGAATGATTAATATTTTTTTGAACCTTCTTTTGTCAACAGGTAAAATGGCTACAAGGTGTTTTTTTTGTTTGCTAGATAGATAATAAGAGTTGTGATTTTTCATGTGATATTTGTTAAATAGATAGTTGTTTTATCGTGAAGTATTTGTTGGTGTTAGTTCATATGGGAGTTTTAAAAAAAAGGGGGCTTTGAAAAAAATACTGTTGTTTAAATAAATAAAATTGGTCAACCAATTTAAAAATAAATAGATGATATATCAATTTTTTGTGTTTAAAAATCATGAAATATCAAAAAAAAGGTTAATTAATTGAGTAGTTTATTTTCGTTGTAGGTTTTGATTATACAATGTTTCATTTTTATAGGTTCGAATATCAGTGCTAGATTTTTACAGATTCTCGTAAACTTTATTTTTTAAAAGACTACCGACAATACTTAAAAAATTATATACTAATTTTGGAAAGATGAAAGCCGTAGGAATTGAAATTGATAAAAAAAGAGCTATTTGTGTTATCGTGTCTAAAGATGCTAACGGTATATTACAGAATGTAACAGGTAAGACTAAATACATCGAAATAAAGGATGATCATAACAATCAAGAGATACAAGATTTTCTGCAAAAGGTAGAAACTTTTTTTGATGAGGTAGCACCTAACAGTATTGGTATTATTAGTCGACAAACAAAAGGCAAGTTTGCCGCAGCTTCAGTTTCTTTTAAACTAGAAGCACTTATTCAATGTTATAAAAAAACGGAAATAACTTTTGTTTCTAAACAGACATTAACGGCATATTATAAGAAAAATGAGCTTCCTCTTTCTTATGATAATGCATATCAGGAAAATGCTACTTGCTTGGCAACCTATCTTTTGAGATAGCAATTTTATTGGCGAATAGGAAAAATTCCATTTTAAAAGGAAAAATTCCAAATTTCAGATATTTCTTTTTAGATTTGTAACCCAAAACAAAGGTAATGTCAGAAAAATTATATGCTGTTATTGATGTGGAAACTACGGGTAAAGGCATTCATGGAAATCGCATTACAGAAATTTGTATTGTTGTATTAAAGGGGCATACGGTTATAGATAAGTTTACTTCTTTGGTAAATCCTGAGTGTCCTATTCCTCCATTTATTACTGGGTTAACAGGTATCGATAATGATATGGTACGAGATGCTCCAAGATTCCATGAGATTGCTCAGCGAATCATTGAATTGACTACAGGAGCAATTTTTGTAGCACATAATGTAAATTTTGATTATAACGTAATCAAAGAAGAGTTCAAGAATCTGGGGTACTCTTTTGTGCGAAAAAAATTATGTACCGTTCGATTATCTAGAAAACTCATTCCTGGAATGTTTTCATACAGTCTTGGTAAATTGTGTTCTGCTCTCAATATTCCTCTCGAAGATCGGCATAGGGCTGAAGGCGATACGGATGCTACTGTTGTTTTATTTCAAAGAATTTTAAGCTTAGATCCAGAGTTTAAGGTTATCAATAAGTTTTTAAATGTTCGTTCTAAAGAGGCAACATTACCACCACACCTAAAAGCAGAAAACATTGATCAGTTGCCAGAAGAGACTGGGATATATTTGTTTAAGGATCAAAAAGGGAAAGTAATTTATGCTGGCAAAGCAAAGAATATAAAACAAAGGGTAGTTAGTCATTTTTACGATAAAAAGAATAAAGAATATGCCTTAGGTCAGGAAACCTATACGATCGATTATGAAGTAACTGGTGATGAGTTAGTAGCGTTATTGCTTGAAGCTGAAAAAATTAGAAAACACTATCCTAAATTTAATAGAGCGCAAAAAAAACCAGTAGCTCCTTATTGTATCATGTATTATACAAATAGAAAAGGAGTAATTCAATTAGCAATTGATAGATCACATACTTTTGATCACTCTATAGAAATATTTTATACGAGGGCTGAAGCGATTGAAAAATTAGAGCAATTATGCGAAAAGTTTCAATTATGTCCAAGGTATTGCAGTTTACAAACTACCACAGAACGATGTTCACATTATAAGATTAAAAATTGCAAAGGTATCTGTATTGGAGATGAGTCAGTGGCGTTGTATAATATGAGAGCTCAGCAAGCATTGTCTTCATTAAAAAAGGATCAGAAGAGTTATTTTATTAAGGGGAAGGGTAGAACTTTTAATGAGCAAAGTTTTGTAATGATTCAGGATGGTGTCTACAGAGGTTTTGGGTATCTTCAGAATGATGAGCAAATCCTAAATTCAGAAGATTTTGATACTTATTTACAACTGCAAAAACACACCTATCATACTACTAAAATCATAAAAAGTTATTTGAGAAAACATGGGGATAGAAACATTGTCCCTATCTAAATTGAATCATTGTCTCTTGTTTTTTAGAAATTATAACAAAATAATAGCATTTCACTAACAGCTAATTTAGTATTTTGAAAGACTTATTAACTCATAATTGTCTTGTATGATAAGCTGTTCTGACTAATTTGATTCCAGTGGAGATAATTATTTTGAGCATGCTTTTTCGACAATTAAATACAAAAAATATACTGATGAAAAATATCTTTTTAGTACTTATTTCCTTTTTAGCGATATCCATATACGGTCAGAAAACAATTGATTTTCAATCAAAGGATGGACTGATGATAACTGCAGATTTATATGAAGCAACGGATAGTGATTCTTTTATCGTTCTTTTTCATCAAGCAGGTTGGAGTAGAGGAGAGTATATGGAAATAGCTCCTAAGCTTACCAAGATGGGGTATAATTGTCTTGCGGTAGATCAGAGATCTGGCATGATCGTAAACGAACGATTAAATCATACAGCAAGAGAAGCAAAAAAAGAAGGTAAAAAAACTGAATTTATTGATGCTTATCAAGAGTAGAAGCAGCGATTGCCTTTGTTAAAAATACATATCAACCTAAAAAGTTGATCATTTGGGGAAGCTCCTATTCTTCATCTCTAGTCTTAAAATATGCTGGTGATCATCCTAATGATATCAATGGAGTACTGTCATTTTCTCCAGGAGAATATTTTGGTAAGAAAAACTATATCTCTAGTAGTGCTACTAATATTAAATCCCCGGTATTTATTACTTCGGCAAAAAAAGAGAAAAAGAACTGGTCAGGAATTTATGAAGCTATAGTATCAGATAAAAAGCAGTTCTTTCTTCCAGAAACAGATGGTAATCATGGGTCTAGAGCGCTATGGGAACGATTTTCTGATAATGAAAGTTATTGGAAGGCTGTAAAGGGTTTTCTAGAAACGATCTAATATAAATAAGAATGCCTGGCTCTTAAAAAAAAGTACCAGGCATTTTTATTTGAAATAAAGAAGTTTAGATTAAACCTCTTCCATATATTCTTCTATAGGCGCACAAGTACAGATAAGATTTCTGTCTCCGTATGCATCATCCACACGTCTTACTGTTGGCCAGAATTTATTATCAGCAACATATGCTAATGGATAAGCAGCTTGTTCTCTTGTGTATGGGAAATCCCAAGAATCTGCTGTTAGCATAGCTAAGGTATGTGGCGCATTTTTCATAACGTTATTAGCATCTTCAGAACTAGCTTCTGCAATCTCCTGACGTATACTAATCATAGCGTCACAAAAACGATCTAATTCTGCCTTACTTTCACTTTCTGTAGGTTCTATCATGATAGTTCCTGCAACAGGAAATGAAACCGTAGGTGCATGGAATCCATAATCCATAAGGCGCTTTGCAATATCAGTTACTTCAATACCATGTGCTTTAAAAGGACGACAGTCTACAATCATTTCGTGTGCAGCACGTCCTCTTTCACCAGAATACAATGTACTGTAATGACCATCTAATCGCTCTTTGATATAGTTTGCGTTTAAGATAGCGTATTCAGTAGATTCTCTAAGTCCTTTTGCACCAAGCATGGTAATGTATCCATAGGATATTAAACAAGCTAATGCAGATCCCCAAGGCGCTGCAGAGATCGCTGTGATTGCTTGATCTCCACCAGTGGTAATTATAGGGTTGCCTGGTAAAAATGGAACTAATTGTTTTGCTACACAAATAGGACCTACACCAGGTCCACCACCACCA
Source organism: uncultured Aquimarina sp. (assembly GCF_947492115.1). Taxonomy (NCBI): domain Bacteria; kingdom Pseudomonadati; phylum Bacteroidota; class Flavobacteriia; order Flavobacteriales; family Flavobacteriaceae; genus Aquimarina; species uncultured Aquimarina sp. Next base: position 248,424 of record NZ_CANLMM010000006.1, on the reverse strand, counting down.
TGAGGAATGGCAAATGTTTTGTGTAAGTTTAAGTGACAAACATCTGCTCCAATTGCTCCAGGATTTGTTAATCCTACTTGGGCATTCATATTAGCACCATCCATATATACTTGTCCACCATTATCATGGATAATCTGTGTGATTTCTCTAATGTCAGACTCATATACTCCGTGAGTAGAAGGATAAGTTACCATTAATGCAGAGAGATTGTCTTTGTATTTTTCTGCTTTTTCTCTTAGATCCTCAACATCGATATTCCCTTCTTCGGTAGCTTTTGTAACTACTACCTTCATTCCTGCCATCACTGCTGATGCCGGATTGGTTCCATGAGCAGAAGAAGGAATTAGACAAATATTTCTGTGGTGATCACCCCTCGCTTCATGATAAGCGCGAATAACCATTAATCCTGCAAACTCTCCTTGTGCACCAGAATTAGGTTGTAAAGAGGTAGCTGCAAAACCAGTAATCTCTGTTAATTGGTCTTCTAACTTTTTTAATACTTCTTGATATCCTTGTGCTTGCTCTACAGGAACCAAAGGATGGATATTACCCCATTGTGGATTACTTAAAGGAAGCATCTCCGAAGCGGCATTCAATTTCATGGTACAAGAACCAAGAGGAATCATAGAATGATTTAACGATAAATCCTTACGCTCAAGTTTCTTGATATAACGCATTAATTCAGTTTCAGAATGATAGGTATTGAAAACATCATTTGTTAAAAATGGTGTATTTCTTTTTACTGAATCTGGAATGTTAGTTACGCTATTGTCAGGAGTAACATCAATAGCATCTTTTCCTGAAGCTTCTGCAAAAATCGAAACTATGTTATTTAGGTCAGCTAGTGTTGTTGCTTCATTTAATGAGATAGATACTACATTGGTATCTGGATAGTAAAAATTGATACTTTGAGCTTCTGCTATTTCTTTGATTTTATTTGCATCTGCTTCAATTCTAATAGTATCAAAGAAACTAGTATTTAGTTGTTTGTAACCAAGTTTGGTTATAGTATCCGCTAGGGTTGTAGCGGCACTATGTACTTTGGTGGCGATATATTGTAATCCTTCTTTTCCGTGATATACTGCGTACATACCAGCCATTACTGCTAATAAAACCTGCGCGGTACAAATATTAGAAGTCGCTTTGTCGCGCTTGATATGCTGCTCACGAGTTTGTAAGGCCATACGTAGCGCTCTATTGCCATTCATATCTTGAGTAACCCCAATAATTCTCCCAGGAATATTTCTTTTGTACGCTTCTCGAGTAGCAAAATAAGCGGCATGTGGTCCTCCATATCCTAATGGAATTCCAAATCGTTGGGTTGTTCCTACTACTACATCAACATCAAAACTACCAGGCGACTTTAAAGAAACAAGACTTAAGATGTCTGCAGCTACGGCTACTTTTATTTCTGACTGATGTGCTTGTTCTACAAATGAAGCATAATCATATACTTGTCCTGATACTCCAGGATATTGCAAAATTGCACCGTAGAAATCAGTAGAGAAATCAAATTTAGTATGATCACCAATAACCAGTTCAATTCCTAATGGAATCGCTCTTGTTTTTAACAATGAAATAGTTTGTGGTAAGATTTCTTCAGAAACGAAAAATTTATGAACATTTTCTTTTTTCTGAGTTCTGGATCTAACAGCAAATAACATGGTCATTGCTTCTGCCGCAGCGGTACTTTCATCTAGTAACGAGGCATTTGCCAATTCCATGCCAGTAAGGTCACAAACCATAGTCTGGTAGTTTAGCAAAGCTTCTAGTCTTCCTTGTGCAATTTCAGCCTGATAAGGAGTATAAGCAGTATACCATCCAGGGTTTTCTAAAATGTTACGCTGTATCACTGCCGGCAAACATGCTTCATGATATCCTAAACCAATATAAGTTTTAAAAACTTTATTCTTCGCAGCTAATTGCTGTATATGAGCAGAATACTCTTGTTCGCTCATAGCTTCATCAAGTTGCAGTGGAGCTTTTAGTAAAATATCATCAGGAACAGTTTCATAGATCAGTTGATCCATAGATTCTGCCTTGATCATAGATAACATATCATTAAGATCCTTTTCTGAAGGACCTATATGACGTAGTTTAAACGAGTCGGTTTTCATAGCAAAAAACAGTTGAGATTGAAAGCGCAAAAGTACATATTTAATCCATAAAAATTTCACAATTAATTAACCTTACGCTATCAAGTTTTTAACCAACTTAGACGGTTATTAACAGATTCCCCTAAATTTGGAACGTGAAAACCATTAAAAGTATATTTGATTTTTACCTAAACAGCAGTATCCATGTGGCATTAGCTGTAGCGGCATTGGTTAAAATAACTTTTTTGAAGTTCGAAATTTTAGGAGGAGATACTTATGTGTATTTTGCATTTTTTGGATCAATCGTAGCATACAATTTCGTAAAATATGCTTCAATTTCAAGATTGTATCATCGTAGATTAACAAAATCTATGACCAAAATTAGGGCGTTAACCGTTATAAGCAGTATTGTTTTTGTTTATTTTGGGTTTCAATTATCCATAGATACAATAGTATTTATGTTGCCATTTATATTATTGACGATTTTATATACGGTACCTGTTTTCCCAAATAAAAAGAACTTAAGAAGTGTTGCTGGAATTAAAATCTTTATTATCGCCGTTACGTGGACAGGAATTACTGTAATAGTGCCCATATTATACGCAGAAGGGAACTTAGGTTTTGATATGACTATTGAGGCGATACAACGTTTTCTTTTTATTGTAGTAATTATGTTGCCTTTCGAAATAAGGGATCTACAATATGATGCCAAAGAGTTGGAAACGATTCCTCAAAAAATAGGAATTACCAGGACTAAAGTTTTTGGAAGTATTGTCTTAGTAACTTTTTTGTTGCTTACCGCATTTAGAGATGAACTAACTTCTACCGAGATTTTAAGCACAGTTTTTATAACTATTATCAGCTTATTGTTTTTATGGGGTACTGATAAAAAACAATCGGAATACTTTTGTTCCTTTTGGGTCGAAAGTATTCCGATGATATGGTTGTTTATATTGGTTCTGATGCAAAGCCTATTCGGCTAATTTTTTTCTTAATTGTTCTTTCATTTTCTCCTTTATAGAAGTTTCCATTACTTGAACATTAGAATTTTTTATCGTTTTTGTGAGCTTTGTATTCCTTTTAGAATATGCTCTGGTTACCTTGCAATACACTAACCTGATATTTAACTTGATGATCTCTAAAAAAGAGGCTTCACCATATTGATTTTTATCACAGATAAATTTTGCTTGTTCGCAAGATACAAATAAACTATTACTCGTTTTCATTACAATTTTAATCTTATTTTTCGGGGCATTATTAACTTTTTTTATTCCATTTCAGACATTTTTTTCTTTAACTGCTCTTTCATAGAATCCTTAGCCGATTGATTGATACTAATGACTTTAGGGTCTTTAAATAATTTTGTTAGTTTCGTATTCTTAGACGAATATTTTCTGCAAGCCTTACAATAAATTAAATGGATATTTAATTTTATTTTTTCCCAAAGTGAGGCTTCCTTATATTGATTTTTATCGCAAATGTGATTTGCATCTTCACAACTTACAAATATTTTGTTTCCAGTACTCATATTATATTAAAACCAGTTTTTTTCTAAGCATTCTGCCATTGCTGTACGTGCTCGGTGAATGATTACCCAGAGGTTAGACGCGGTGATATCAAATTCATTACAGATAGCTTCTGTATCAAATCCTTGAATTGTTTTCATAGAAAAAATACGAGCTTGTTTCTCTGGTAATTTTCCAATACAATTATGTATAGCTACTCCTAATTCCGTATTCTCTATTTTTCCTTCGGCATTTTGATCAAAAGGATCCGCTACTCTCTCTTCGAGCCAATCTCCTTCAGTCTCACCATCATTTGTGTAATTAATACGTACTTCAGCTTTTCCTTTATTACTATTAATTTTTCGGTAATGATCAATAATCTTTCTTTTAAGAATCGAAATAAGCCATGTGCGTTCGCTAGCTTCACCCTTAAAATTTTTCATTGATTTTAGACCTGCAAAAAAGGTCTCTTGCACCAAATCTTGTGCAATCTCTCTATCATCGACCCTTACTATAGTATAATTAAACAAATAATCACTGTATTTATCAATCCACGTATTAGGGTCTATCGTGTTTGTAGGCATATGTTATCGGCTCTTTTTTCCAAAAATATGATAAAAAGTTGAATCTCAAAGAAGTTTGTACTTCCGAATTACCGCAAAAAGAGCTTATCTATAGATATATACCTGTAATTGGGTATTTTTTGAAGGGGAAGATGAGGTTAAGTTTGCTTAAACATTTTTAATCAATCCGTCATATGATAAATCCTGATTTATTAACGCTGTTTGATAAAATTAACAGGAGTATCATCATCTGTCGGTTAAACAAAAAAGTAGAAATAATGAAAAAAATTACTTGGTTACTAATACTTCAACTAGGATTTTTGGTTAGTGTGCAAGCGCAAGAAGTAGAAAAAAACTTTGTTCCTTATTATATAAAGGATGGGAATGTACAATCATTTGAGCGTAAAGGTGCTAAAATAGAGGCCAAAGCAATAGGTTTTGGATACGGAGGAGTGAATCAATATTTGACCATATTTAATAGTAAATATTCAGATGTTAGATTTCGTCCAAATGAACTTCCGAAATTTATTATAGCACTAGACGAAGGAATCGATCCGCTAGATATTGTTATTATCTCTAAGGCAGATGTCGTAAAAAAACGAAAGAAATACAGACGATTTATACAAAAAGGAAACTCTATGGGTGGAGGAAGTAAAGATATTAGTGAGCATTTGGTGATTCCAGAATTAAAAAAAATAGAAGGTAATTTATACGAAATGGAAATGCCAGCTTTAGCTCCTGGAGAATATGCTTTTCAGCCAATTTATAAAGGAACTGAAGCAAATAATATTATGGGTACTTCCGGAGATGTACGTATTTATTGTTTTGCGATCGAAGAGTAATATAAAGTTGATATCCTAATACAATAGTTAAATTGGGAGTGGTTAACCTGAAAAGTCATTAATGAAATCTTATTACCGAATTGAGTGATGAATCCTTGTAATGTTTGGTTATATACTCAGCCTGAAATGCCCACGATGGCAGATTCGTAATAGTTTTTTCAGAACTTTTCAGGTTTACTCTTGATTAGCGCTATTTTTTCAATTTCGATTTTAATATGATCATTTCTAATTTTTAAAAACGTCCTAAGATGTTTTTTTAGAAGCAATCGATCAAATAGGCGACCTATAAAACCATAAGGAGTTTTGTATTCCAAAACATCGATCATTTCGATCCCAGAAGACGTTTCTTTAAAAATATGCTGATGCTTAAAACTTTTAAAATGACCTTTGATCATTTCATCAATAAAATAAGTAGGATACCTAAGTGATGTTATTTTACTTTGATGTTGTAGGGAGCAACCAAAGTGTTTTCCTTTCCAAGTTACGGTTTCGTATAGATTGATCAAACCTGATGTTTTTCCAGCAATAGCTTTTTCTCTGGTTTTGTGAGCGGATTTCATATGAAGATCTATATTTCTAGCTGCATCAAAGACAGTTGCTATAGGAGCCTTAATCATTGTATGTAATGTAATAACAGTCATAATTATGAAGTAAGTTCTTTAGTTGCTTCAGTAAGATCTGGATATGTAAATTGAAAACCTGCTTCTAGCATTTTTTTTGGAATTACATTTCTACTTTTTAAAATGAGTTCAGTTTCAGTTTTGATCATACGAGCTCCGATCTCCAAAAGAAATTTTGGTAATGGGATTCCAATGTTTATGTTCGTCACTTTTCTTAATGTTTGCATCAGCGTCTTGTTATCCGATGGATTAGGTGCTACGATATTAATTGGACCTTCCATCTCAGGATTGTTAATAATAAACTCCAAGCTTCTTGCAAAATCAATTTCATGGATCCAACTAAATTTTTGATTTCCTTTTCCTTGTTTGCCTCCAAATCCAATTTTCACAAGATTAAGAATTGGTTGTAAAGCACCACCCTTTTTTCCTAATACGATAGAGGTTCTTAGTGCTACTTTTCTAGTTTTTGGAGTATGATGAGAAAAGAATGCATGTTCCCAATTGGTGGCTACGTTTACAGAAAATCCAGTTCCTATTTCACCGTTGATTTCATCCATTTCCATATCTAGAGAATGTCTGTAGATTGTAGCTGTAGAAGAATTTAACCAGACTTTTGGAGGATTTACACAGTTAGAAATTACTTTTCCTAAAACATTAGTAGATTCTACTCTAGAGGAAAGAATAAGGTCTTTGTTTTTTTGATGATATCTACAATCCACTGATTTTCCAGTCATATTGATTAAGACATCTGCACCTTCTAATTCGCTTTGCCAATTACCAATGGATTTTGCATCCCATTGTACATATCGGATATTATTCAACGTTCTGTTTTCTCCACGAGTTAGTATGATGATGGTATCAACTTTATTTTTGAAATATTCTACCAAAATATCTCCTAAAAACCCTGTGCCTGCTGCTATAACTAGTTTTTTCATTCGTATTCTTTTTAAAATAATAAAATAGGTAACCAAGCGAGTCTGTATAGAACCCAAGTTGCTGTAAGATAGGAGGGTAGTTTTAGTTTTTTTACTCTCCTAGCATGTTCAATGATCATTAAACTAACCACTATTAGAAATAGAAGAACTTTGATTTCTACACTTATCAACGCTACTTGATATAAAAACAATAATGGAATTAGTACTAAAGAGCCTAATAAAGAAACTGTAATCATATGATATAAGTATGTATGAATTTTTCTTTTAATGCATAACATTATAATACCACCTTGCCAGATTAATTGGCCTGCACACATTACTATTTCTATGGATAGTTTATCATTAGTAATCAATTCTGGCAATTCTTTGGCATAATAAAATAATGTAATTGTTGAAATCAGGGTAGCGATCCCAATATAACTCCATTGATATATGATTTTAGTTGTCATCCTTAATACACCTTATTTTTCTGCTGTTAGGATGTAATATCCAAAACTTTGCATATGCAAACCAGACAGCAAGGCAAACAAAGAGCCTTTCAGGTTTTTCCAGCTTTGTACTTTTAAATTTTCTTTTCTGATCAATTTTTTGAAAATAAATCCAGTAATTGCAAATGGTACATGAAGTACGGAAGGAGCAACTCTAAAGGATACATCTTCTATAACTACTTTTTTGAATCCAATACGTTCTAATGACTTTTTTACATTTTGAATGCTTCCTAATCCTTCTAAACTCCATCCCTTGCACAGTTGCTTATAACAATAATGGCTTCCTATACATAATTGATCTTCTTCTTTCTTAAGAAAGGCATCTGCAATCACTAACTTGCCTCCGGGTTTAATAATTCTATACGCCTCAGAGAGGGCAGTATCACTATGGCCAGAATGGCAAAAGCTCTCTATAGCGTAAGCACTATCAAAACTGTTATCGGCAAAAGAAGTATGATTGTAATTTTCCTGTAAAATAAGTCCATTCATTTTATGAAGTCTCTTGTTTCCTTCAGTCACCTGAAAAGAAGATAGTGTTACACCTAGCATATGAAGCCTTGGGTATTTTCTGAGTCCATATTTCATAGTGCCTCCAATACCACAACCAAGATCCGCTACAATACCTTTTTGCTTATTAAATTGTAATCTTTTAAAAACTTGATTATTCATCTCGTTGAGCATAGTGTCTCTTTTAAAAAGGGTAGTTTTAAAAGGAATGTAATACCCAAAATGCATATTGAAATCTTTGCTCCAGAATTCATAATCTTCAGTAGCTTCGTTATAAAGCTCTATGAGTTTTTCTTTGTTTGATTTTTGAAATCTAATTTTATGTAAAAGAGGGATGGTGGTGTTCATAATTTTAAGTATTAATTATAAAAAGAAGGCTTAAATTCAATTTGTTCTACATACTTCTTTATTTTGTAGGTTACATAGACAAAATAAGAAGCAATACTCATCGGGATTACAGAAAAGAAAAACAATCCAAATAGGCTTTCAAAGTTTTGGTTTAGGATAAGAAATGATACCCAATACAAGACAAATAAAGACCAATAGCCAACTATCAATTTTTTAGATTGGATATTCAGTTTTTTCCAATATGCCAGTATAGAACACGCTAGAACAAACTGAATAAAACCTAGTGGAATTTGAGCTAATAGTCCTAGATAAACCGTTATGTAAAGTATAAGCGTGATAATAAAACTCCATTTATTAATGTTATGTATCGTTTTCATAATTCTAATAGTTTTAAAGTTTCAATAATTTTTGAAACATATTTTGAAAAAGAAAAGGAATTGCTTCCTCTCTTTTGCTTAAAGTATGTTTTCGTTGTTTATTTAATCAGTTTCATTAATGTCTTAGTGATCCAATTCGATTCTTGATTTACAATTTTATTCATCATCGTATCCGCACTATCTGCCAGTTCATAGAGCGATTTGGTTTGCTTAATCAGCTCTTCTGTTTTTTTAGAGCCGTCATTTTCAATTCCAGATACTTCTCTTAATACTTTAATCACAGGCTTTATTTCACGTCTGCTGCGTTCTTTGGCTACTTGTCTGGCAAGTTCTTGTACATCTTTTTCCGAAACGAAATACTCTTTACGTTCTCCTGGTTTACTTTCTTTAAAAACAATACCCCAATCCATTAATTGACGTAAGTTCATACTCGTGTTACCTCTAGAGATATGTAACTCTTCCATAATGTCCTCCATAGAGAGGGGTTCTGGAGATATCCATAACAAAGCATGAATTTGTGCCATGGCTTTGTTGATACCCCAAAGAGTTCCTAATGCTCCCCAAGTGGAAATAAATTTATCTTTTGCTTCATTGTAATTCATAGGACAAATATATAAAATATTTTAAACTTTCAGTAATTTTTGAAAGTTTAATTTTTATAGACATATAAAAACATGGATTCATACTACTTTAAAAGGTATGATTTTTTTAAGCAGAGATATAAAAAAACGGGGTTCAATATCATACTGAACCCCGTTTTTTAGCATTGTGTTATATTACTTAATCAATCCTGCACGTTTTAATAAAGCTTCGGGTTTTGGTTCTTGCCCTCTGAAACGTTTATATAAGGTCATTGGATTTTCTGTACCTCCTTTAGAAAGTACGTGATCCTTAAACTTGGTTGCTACTTCTTTATCAAAGATCCCTCGCTCTTTGAAATAGTCAAAAGCATCTGCGTCTAATACTTCTGCCCATTTATAAGAGTAATACCCCGCAGAATATCCTCCTTGGAAGATATGAGAAAAGGCAGTACTCATACAATTTTCTGCTACATCAGGATATAAAGACGTGCCTTCAAAAGCCTTTTTCTCGTGTTTTTTTACATCTTTAATTTCACTTGGATCGTTGGCATGCCAGGACATGTCTAATAGTCCAAAGCTTAATTGGCGCAGCGTAGCTAACCCTTCCATAAAAGTGGATGATTCCTTTATTTTTTGAATCAATTCCATCGGAATTACTTCTCCTGTTTCATAATGTTTAGCGAATAGTTCTAAAGCTTCTTTTTCATAACACCAGTTCTCCAAAACCTGACTTGGCAACTCTACAAAATCCCAATAAACACTGGTGCCAGATAATCCAGGATATATGGTGTCTGCGAGCATTCCGTGTAATGCATGTCCAAATTCATGAAATAAGGTAGTAACTTCATTAAAAGTTAATAGTGATGGCTTACTAGGTGTTGGTTTTGTAAAATTGCAAACTATTGAAATATGCGGTCTTATATTTTCTCCATCTTTTCTCATTTGAGGTTTATAAGACGTCATCCATGCACCATTCCGTTTTCCAGCTCTTGGGTGAAAATCTGCATAGAACACTGCAATAAAATTGCCATAAGTATCTTTTACATGATAAGTTTTTACTTCTTCATGGTATTTGTCTACTTCATTGGTCTCTTCAAATTGTAATCCAAATAAATTAGAAGAAACTTGGAAAACACCATCAATTACATTTTCTAATTTAAAATATGGTTTTAATTTTTCATCATCTAGATCAAAAAGCTTTTGTTTTAGTTTTTCTGAATAATAAGCTCCATCCCATTTTTGTAATTGATCAATACCATCTAATTCTTTAGCAAAATTTTCTAATTGTTTGAATTCTCTTTCTGCTGCTGGTTTCGCTTTTTCTAATATCTCATTTAAAAAGGAGAATACTCTTTCCGGAGTTTCGGCCATACGTTCTTCTAAAACGTACGCCGCGTGAGACGAATATCCAAGAACTTCCGCACGTTGATGTCTTAATTTTGCAATCTTTAAAACAATCTGTTGATTGTCTAACTCGTCATTATGGAAACCTTTAGAAGCAAACGCCAGAGACATTTTTTTTCTTAATTCTCTATTATCTGCATAGGTCATAAAAGGAATATAGCTAGGATAGTCTAAGGTGATTAACCATCCTTCTTTTTCCTTGGATTCGGCAAGCGCTTTTGCTGCTTCTTTAGCACCTTCAGGTAAACCAGAAAGATCAGCTTCATCGGTTAATAGCATCTCAAATTTATTTGTTTCTGCTAATACATTTTCACCAAATTTTAGACTCAATTGAGAAAGTTCTTTGTCAATTTCTCTTAGTTGTTCTTTTTTATCATCTGGAAGATTAGCTCCATTTCTAGAAAACGATTTATATCTTTTTTCTAATAATGTGCTTTGTTCTGCAGAAAGATCAAGGTTACTTTTATTTAAATAAACCGTTTCAATTCTTTTAAAAAGATCTGTATTTAAAGCAATATCATTTCTAAATTCTGATAATAGAGGAGAAGCCTCTTGTGCTATTTTTTGAATCTCCTCATTAGTTTCAGCACTATTTAAGTTAAAAAATATGCTTGTAACACGGTCTAAAAGCTCGCCACTATATTCTAATTTTTCTATAGTGTTAGAAAAAGATGGTTTTTCGGTATTTGTTACAATAGTGTCTACTTCTTCTTTTGCAATAGATATAGCATTTTTAATCGCTGGTAAAAAATGCTCGGATTGTATCTGAGAAAAAGGAGCTAGGTCAAAAGATTCTAATAAAGGATTTTTCATGTACTTATACTATTTTTTTGAAGGTCACATGGAACTCATCATTAATCATTTGCTGTTCTATATATTAAATGAGATGAGTTTTCTCATGATTTATTATTCTGTTCTTTAAATCTGTTTTTTAAAACAAAGTGTGCTTTTGTCGAAAAAATATGTTTTTTATCGATAATCAAGGATCTAATTCAATCACTTTTTGTTACAAAGATATAGGATAGAATTAGATTTGTGTAGGTTTATTAGTAATGGTCTAAGCAAAGTAATAAACACATTATTGTAATCAGGGGTATGGATGTCAATAATATTCTTTGTAAAGATCAAAAATTAAAAGAGTTGCATGAAATGTAGCTCTTTTTTTTGTTAATAAACTGTCAAAATCTACTATTCTGATAGAGAATTCTTTAAAATGTCTGGTTTTTCTATGAGAAAAATTCAAAAAAAAGTAAAATTTAAGCTTTTTATCGGTAAAATATGTAATTTATCGAAATTGTTAATAAGTTTTGAGAGATAATTATTGCGTAATTAAAGTAAGGGTTTACCTTTGTGCTAGGTTTTAAGAGTATGGTCTTACGATGAATTTTTTGTGTAATATATTTAAGTTGGTTAATAAATATTGTTATATTCTATTGTAAGACCTGATATTGGAAGAGCCGCTGAGGAGCGGCTCTTTTTTTTATACTCTTTTTTATGTATTACTTATTAATCTGCTTAGCGCCTTCGATTACTTTTTGCTTTAATCCTTCTTTGTAAACTAGTATTTTGTCTAATACACATTTGTCTGATGCGCCGATAATTTGTGCGGCAAGAATTCCCGCATTCATAGCACCATCAAGGGCTACAGTTGCTACAGGAACTCCTCCAGGCATTTGAAGAATCGATAATACAGAATCCCATCCATCGATAGAGTTTCTTGATTTTACAGGAACTCCTATTACAGGAAGAGGAGATAGAGATGCTACCATACCTGGCAGATGTGCAGCTCCTCCAGCACCTGCAATGATAACAGATATTCCGCGAGTATGAGCATTTTTACCGTAATCAAATAATTTTTCAGGAGTACGATGAGCAGAAACAATGTCTACTTCAACTTCTATATCAAAACCTTTGAGAATTTCAATTGCTTTTTCCATTACGGGCATATCGCTTGTACTTCCCATAATGATTCCTACTTTGCTCATATAATTGTTTTTGATTTTAATTAATATTTGATGTTTTTAATCAAAGCATACATATGCTTTCGAATTACAAAAAACCAATTTTTTAGCGTATTTATTCGCTTATAACTCTTATAGTATTTTTTACTTTTTCGGCTATTTTTCTGGCTTCTGAAATATCTTCATTTACAATAGTGACGTGTCCCATTTTTCTGAAGGGTCTTGTTTTCTTTTTACCATAAATATGAGGAGTAACTCCATCCATATTCATAATTGTCTCAATATTTTCATAGACTACATTCCCCGAAAATCCTTCAGCACCAACAAGATTTACCATAATTCCTGCTACTTTACTTTCTGTAGCTCCTAAAGGTAAATCTAAAATAGCTCTTATATGTTGCTCAAATTGATTTGTGTAACTTGCTTCAATACTATAGTGTCCGCTATTGTGCGGTCTTGGAGCTACTTCATTAACTAAGATTTCATCATCTTTAGTTTGAAACATTTCTACAGCCAGTAGCCCTACGTGTTCAAAAGCTTCCGAAACTTGTTCTGCTATTGTTCTAGCTTTTTCCGCAATTTCATTGTCTATTCTAGCAGGACAAATAACATATTCTACTTGGTTTGCTTCTGGATGAAATTCCATTTCTACTACAGGATACGTTTTAATTTCTCCTTTGGGGTTACGAACAACAATTACCGCTAGTTCATTTTTGAAATCAATCAACTTTTCTGCGATACATTCATTATCAGGTAGTTTGGCAATATCTGCTCCAGTTCTAATAATAGAAACACCTTTACCATCATAGCCACCTTGCGTACTTTTCCAGACAAAAGGAAGTTTTACCTTCCCATTTGTTATGCCTTCTGCTAAGTGTGCTTTATTAGAAAATTGTACAAAAGGAGCAGTTGGTATTTCTTGTTTTTTATAAAATAGCTTTTGCCTGCCTTTGTTTTGTATTTTTTCTAAAGTGGCAGCATTAGGATATACTTTTATGCCTTCTTTTTCTAATTGTGCTAATGCTTTGGTATTTACTGTTTCAATTTCAAAAGTGAGTACATCTACTTTTTTTCCAAAATTGTAAACAGTATTATAATCCATTAAGTCTCCTTGCTGAAAATGATCACAAGCAATTCTACAAGGGGCATCGGGGTTGGGGTCAAGAACATAAGTGCAAATATCATATTTCCGGGTTTCATACAGCATCATCTTACCTAATTGGCCACCACCCAGAATACCTAGCTTAAATTCTGACGAAAAATAGTTTGTCATTGTTTTGGAGTATCTAAAAATTGCCTTGGGCAACAAAAATAAATTTTTAATAAGTAAAAACCTTAATATTATACAGTAAATGCAGTAGATAACTAATATAAGTGTTGTTTGTAATCACTATCTTTGCGCCTTTAAAAACAAAAAGGCCACCGTGATAATCTAATACTATGACGATTACACTGCACGATTTAAAATTTACACCCTTTATTGCCGAAGATGAAATCTCAGCAGCAATAGATACATTATCTCTTAATCTTTCTAATGATTTATCGGATAAGAAACCACTTTTTTTAGGGGTGTTAAATGGTGCGTTTATGTTTGTTTCAGAAGTATTGAAACGATTTAATCATGAATGCGAGATAAGTTTTGTAAAATTAGCCTCTTATGATGGTATTCAGACAACTTCTGAAGTATCTCGACTTATTGGTTTACAGGAAGATGTTTCTGATAGAACTGTTGTTATTCTAGAAGATATAATTGATACAGGTCATACCATAGAGGAATTGATCGACATACTAAAAAGTAAAGGTTGTACCGATATAAAAATTGCTACCTTATTTTTTAAACCAGAGGCATATACCAAAGAAATTCATATAGACTATATTGGGATAGAGATCCCAAATCGATTTATTGTGGGATACGGATTAGATTATAATGGTTTAGGACGAAATCTTACAGAAGTTTACCAATTAAAACAAGACAACATGACAAATTTAGTGTTATTCGGACCTCCAGGAGCAGGAAAAGGAACACAAGCAGAAGTTTTAAAAGAAAAATACAATCTAGTACATATTTCTACAGGAGATGTATTTAGATACAATATAAAAAATGCTACAGAATTAGGTACATTGGCAAAATCATATATTGATAAAGGTCAGTTGGTTCCTGATGAGGTTACTATTAATATGCTGAATGCTGAAGTAGATAAAAACCCTGAAGCAAAAGGATTTATTTTTGATGGTTTTCCTAGAACAGAAGCGCAGGCTGATTCCTTAGCAGAACTATTAACTTCTAAAGGATCAGAAGTTAGTGCTATGGTCGCATTAGAAGTGGATGATGAGGTATTGGTACAACGGTTATTAGAGCGTGGAAAAACATCCGGACGTCCTGATGATGCCGATGAAGGAGTGATTAGAAATCGTATTAAAGTATATTATAACGAAACTGCGATTCTTAAAAACTACTACCAAAAACAAGATAAATATTATGGAGTAGATGGAGTAGGAGGAATTGAAGAAATCACTGAGCGTCTTAGTTCGGTAATCGATACTCTATAATTAAGAAAGTTTATGATATGGTCAAAAAACTAGTAAGGTTTTTTGACCTGTTCAGAAAGTACCAGATAACAAACCATTGGATACGCTTCCAATTGATCTAAAAAGATATCACGTAGGATGACAGAAGGGAATTTTGTAGATTATGTAAAGTTGCATGTAACTTCAGGAAATGGAGGTAAAGGATCCGTGCATTTACATAGAGAAAAGTATATCACCAAAGGAGGACCAGATGGAGGAGATGGAGGTCGAGGTGGTCATATCATTATTAGAGCAAATGCTAATATGTGGACTCTGTATCATCTAAAGTTTAAAAGACATTTTAGAGCGGAGCATGGAGGACACGGAAGTAAAAATAGAAGTACAGGAGCCGATGGAGGAGATGTTTTTATAGATGTTCCTTTAGGTACTGTAATAAGAGATACAGAAACACAGAATATTCTTCATGAAATCACGGAAGCAGGACAAGAAATTATCATTGCCGAAGGAGGAATGGGAGGAAGAGGAAACTGGCATTTTAAGAGTTCTGTAAATCAAACACCTCGATATGCACAACCTGGAGTGGAAGGGCAGCAGCATGATATTACGCTAGAATTAAAAATTTTAGCGGATGTAGGATTGGTAGGTTTTCCGAATGCTGGAAAATCAACATTATTATCTGTGATTACTTCTGCAAAACCGAAAATTGCAGATTATGAGTTTACCACATTAAAGCCAAATCTTGGTATCGTAGAATACAGAGACTTCCAGACCTTTGTGATGGCTGATATCCCTGGTATTATAGAAGGGGCTGCAGAAGGAAAAGGAATCGGGCATCGTTTCCTAAGGCATATAGAACGTAATTCTACTTTATTGTTTTTAATACCTGCTGATGCAAAGGATATTAAGGAGCAATACGAAATACTATTAGATGAATTACGAAGATACAATCCAGATCTATTAGATAAAGAGCGATTAATTGCTATATCAAAATGTGATATGCTCGATGATGAATTAAAAGCAGAGTTGCGAGCTGAGCTAGATGAACAGTTAGAAATTCCTTATCTGTTTATTTCTTCGGTTGCTCAGCAAGGTTTACAAGAGCTTAAGGATAAGTTATGGCAAATGCTTAACTAATCTATACGTATACTTTTTTACACAACATTATTGTTGTTTCTTATTGTAAAATTAGTTTTGTAGCAATATCAAATTTTTCCATTTTAAGAAAATATATTCCTTTGGAATATCCATTTAGGTCAACAGTTTTACCGTTACCATTTTTTACTTCTTTTCCAGTGATATCATATACAATCCAATTTGTGCTTTTAGGTAAGTTGTAATCGCCGGTACTTGGATTTGGGAAAATTTTGTTGGATATATCATTAGACTCTTCGACGGATAAAGTATTGGTGTAAAAATCCCATTCGTTGATTCTTTGTTCGGATACTCTAAATTCATCAAACCATACGTAAAAATCTTTGTCCTTAGGAGCGTAATCGTCATAATCAGAACCTCCTAAGAAGGTGGAAATGAGAATATGATTAATAGTTATGTTTTCTCTGTTTTCTGAAGGGTTTCTATAGTAATTGAAATAGTCAGAACCAACGAAATCATAATTCACACCATCTACCCAACCTTCAAAAAGGCCATCATTACCATTTGGACTACTCTCCAATACGTAATGTAGTTCGATATTATGCCATCCTTGTGCTTTCAGATAGTTTTCATATTCAAACGAACAAATGTTATCACCATCTACCACTCGATCTCCCCAAAAGCGTAATTCATTTTCATCTTCATTAGCAGCATCATCAGCAGGTTCTTGTTCTCCAGGAAGCTCCATATAAAACTGAATTCCACCTCCTTTTCGAAACATAATTCTACCTTTCCATCGATTTCTATCTCTTTCTCCATCAGGAGTATTTGGATCTGATCCACCTAAGCTTGGGAGCTTTCCGCCACATAAACTAAAGTCAAAATCATCGCTAAATTTAATCCAGTACGAAAGATATAAATCCGAAGATTCATAATAATTATCTTTAAAGGTATTCATTAATGGAATTCTAGTGTCTATTCCAGAATTCCCTGTTTTTAATAAGCCTTTTGGGTATTTTACTTTTAAAGAAACACCTCCTGGATCGATACTGTTTTCATAATCTACGGATGCTCTGTCTTGTGTATCATCTTTTTGACCATTTACTAGCTGACCGTCGTAAAAACCAATTCCGTTAGAAGTGGGGAAGTCATCCTTTAGTTCATTTTCTGTATACGTATCTCCAACTCGCAAATGATCAAAGCTAATATGGTATTCATCATTTGCTAATAATGGATCTGGAGCAAGTACTATATTTCTTTCTGAGGTGACCTTTATGGTTTCGTACTTAAGTGCGCCAATTCTTAATTGAGTATTGCTATTACCTGAGGGCAAATTAAAATTACCGCTTTCATCAGTTTTAGTGTAATTATATACATTATTGGCATCACAGACTAAAGCATTTTCTACTGGATTTCCTGATTGATCTTTTACTGTTCCTGATAATTGAGCATGTACGCAAGTAACGGATGTAATAAATACTAGGAGATATGTCAATCTCTTCTTCATGAGGTTAAGAGTTTGCTAAATAATAGTATAGCTCTACAATATTTACTTTACTATTATTTATGGTTTACGTTGGTTATACTGCAAACCTAATGTAAAAAGCAAATCTTTGTTCTGTTTACTAAAATTTTTTTACGAAAATTTACTTAAAAAATAATTTATTAGTTTTTCTAGAAGTTCTTCCTAGTTGTTATTTACTATTTTTTGGAATCGCTTGGAATTGGAGGAGGGCCTTCTGGTACAATAGCTTCATAAACTTCATCTCCTTTACGTTCTTTATATTCAGCTTTTACCTTTTCTAAAGCTTTTGGATCTTCGTAAAGATCGGTCATAGTCATTGCCATTGCTTTTGATGCATACAACATTCCTTTATGTCCAATACTCATTCCACCACAAGCAACAACAGCCCACGAATGCCATGGTGTGTCTTTAGGAGCTGTGGTAACTCCAAGATTGATATTCGGAACATTCCAGCTAACATCTCCAACATCTGTAGAACCACCACCAGGATGTTCTTTTGTTTCTTCCAGCGGATTAATAGCACTATCCATACCAACTTGTTCTTTCTTGGTAACCTCTTGAATTTTTTTACCAAAAGCAATTTCTTCATCTGTATAAGTGATTGGTCCTAAAAGTTCTAAGTTCTGTTGCATCAATTTTCCACCTTCACGATTAACTAAGACTTCATAAATTCCTGAAATTAGAGAGATTTTATAATCTACATTCGCCATAATCGCAGCTCCTTCTGCCATTTTTTTAACACGCTCATATACTGGTATCATTCCAGAACGTTTAGTGTCTCTTACTCGCATCCATAATCTGGAATAATCGGGTACTACATTTACTACTTGCCCTCCATCCTGAATATGGTAATGCATTCTCACGGTTGGTTTTACATGTTCGCGGTAATAGTTGATACCTGTCGTATAAAGTTCTAATGCGTCTGAAGCACTTCTACCGTTCCATGGATCGGCAGAAGCATGTGCTGCCTGCCCAAAAAATTCGACTTTAAAATCTACCAATGCCAGAGAACTTTGAACATCAGCTTTGGTAGAAGCTGATGGATGCCAACTAATATTAGCATCAACACCATCCCATAAGCCTTCTCTAACCATCCAGATTTTCCCGAAGTACTTTTCTTCACTCGGAGTTCCAAAAAACTTAACAGTTCCTTTAATTTTTCCAGATTCTATTAATTCTTTTACTGCAATTGCAGCTCCTAAACTTCCTGCACCAAACAGGTTATGTCCACATCCGTGACCAGCGCCTCCTTCCGTTAATGCAGCTTTTGTAGGTTGTGCTTTTTGAGATATTCCTGGTAATGCATCAAACTCTCCAAGTACACTAATTACTGGTTTTCCTGAACCATAAGAAGCTACAAAGGCAGTTGGCATTCCTGCTACACCTCGTTCTACTTTGAAACCTTGTTTTTCTGCATAATCGGCCAGTAACTTAGATGATTGATTTTCCTCGAAAGCAGTTTCTGCTAATGCCCAAATTTGATCGCTGATATCGATTAACTCTTTTTGATGCTTTTCTACAGAAGCAATAATGGCTTGCTTGGTAGATGATAACTTTTTTTGACTATATATTGGAGTAAACGCTAATACAGAACAAAAGAATAGATTTATGAAGTTGAATGATTTCATATGATAGTCTGAATTGAATGAGTTTGCTTGTGATACGAGTCATAAAAATAAGACTTTTTTATGGTTTCAATCCTATATAAAGAATTACCTGTAATAAGCTGGGGTTAAAGATTTAAATGTATTTGTATAAAACGCTTACGGTACAACCACAGGTCCATAAAAACGATTACTAACTTACTACTTACGAATACTCATTTGTTAACATTTCTTAACGTTAATTACAATAGATTTAACCCAAGATAAAGTAATAGAATAGATATTAAGTTGTTATCCATACTTAAGAATTAATAATAAATCAATTTTTAAAATGAAGATTAAAACCCCATTTAATTTTTTAGCTCTTATTCTTATCATAACTTTTGTTTCTTGCGATAATTTGGTTGTAAAGAAAAATCCAAATGCAGGAAAAAATGACAAGTTAATTGCACAAGCTGATATACCTGTAGAAGAAAATAAAAATCTTACCATCAATGAGATTTTATCATTTGATATTGCTTTTACTCAATTAAATGAAATCGTAAAATCTTCAGAATTTTCTGAGAAATTCAAAGGAGAAAAATCATTTACTGTTTTTGCACCTTTAAATGGAGCGTTCTCTAAACTTCCAAAAGGAACGTTAGAGGATCTTAAAAAAGAAGAAAACAAAGAAAGCTTAGCAGCTATTTTAAATTGTCATATTATACCAGGTACGATAAACGAACAAGATATTATCAAAGCAATTAATGAAGGAGGCGGAAGTGTTAAATTAAGAACTCTTGGAGGAAACAAATTAATAGCTAGTAGGAAAAGAGGAAAGATATACTTGATCGATAAAAATGGAAATGCTGGAAGATTGATGAAAACAGATATTGAAGCTACAAACGGAATGATTCATACCCTTGAAACAGTTATGCTTCCGAAAAAATAAAAGACCATAATTTAATGTGTTTGTTTAAAACCGGGAAACCTCACAATAGATAGAGTTGTGAGGTTTTTTTTGTTTTGTAAGGTTATAGAGGTTTAGAAAACACTTTATTGCTAACTACTCTAAATTCTAGAGCAACTAAAATCAGAATGATGAAAGCCTCAAGACCAAAATAAAAGAATCCCCATAGCGTCATCTGATCATAATAAAAGATAACCGCCCCTACAGTTATAAAACAATAGATTAGATTAGCAAATGCGATTATTTTTACGAAAAATTCATATTTTAAAGGGTTTAAGAAAAAGCAAACAGTAGAATATAGGAGCAGTACGATTGCTATTATGGCCAAAAAATGTAGTGCTTTTAGTGGAATTCCTATGAGCTGTCGTATAGCAGGAAGTAAAATGGATAAAAACACCAAAGTTAGTAATGCGCCTATTCCATCAACTAAAAATAATAGTTTAGGATTTTTCCTAAAAAATGGAACTAATGATGACAAGATATAGCTCATTAATTGATATGTTTTCTAACTATAATATATATCAAAAGCAATTAGTTTAGATAGAGCAGAAAACCTCTTAATAGCATGGTTTATTTCTGCTTTAACCTTTACCAACATTAAATGAATAAGTAGCTACAATATCACCATTTATTCTAAGATGTGTGTCATAACGTCCTTTATTTTTAAAAGTACAAGTGAAAGATGTGATGTTATTGTTGTTTTGAGTATTGTAGATATGAATATTTTTTTCTTCTGATCCTGAGTAATAAACCAATTCAATATGATCTTTTTTGATTTTCCGTGAAGATTTAAAACTAAAAACGACTTCGGTATTTTTAGGTATAGCTGTATCTAATTTATTCGGTGAGACGGGCTGTATATCGTTTGCAAAAGCTTCTCCATAGATCAACGGAGCGCTTACAAATGAAGAGACTTTTATCGTATCATCTAATAGCCATTCTTGATGTATTGGAAAGTGATTTTTGGCAAAAAATACTGGATCAGTTAAGAAATAGCCGTCATTATAGGAAGTGATAAAAACACCATATTCATCGAGGTAGCCACTAGACCAAGTAGCATCACATAAGTACCATTTGTTATTTAGCTTAACAGCATTCCAAGAATGATTAGGCATTTCTAATTTTTTGATATTAGAGGAAACAGACCTGCCATAACCATCAATAATTTTACAAGAAATGTCGACCAAATTGCAAAGTTCTTTAACCAAATATGCATATCCTGTACACATGGTTTTCTTTTTGTTTACTAATCTCTTGAATACTTTTTTCTTGTATTGATGATTCCATTTCATAAATGAAACGGAATCATTTCGATACTTCCTTCTTTTTCTACTTACCTGAGAGAATTGCACTTGATCTCCTTTTATATTTTGACAAACCCATGTGTATATCGCTCGGAATTTCTCTACCTCAGTAGGTAATTCATTAGTTAGCTGATACGCTAACAACGGAAGATTTTCTAATGAAGCTCTTTTGTAAGAAAAAGCAATCTTATCCGCTTTGGTAAAGTCTACGGATTTAAAATCCGAAACTTGGGAAAATACATTGCAAGCAATTAGAAGAAAGAGTGTAGTGCTAAGAAAAAATTTCATGTGTATGCTTAAATTAATCTTTTGTAGAACTATATAATTTTTTCACAGCTACTTTTCCCATCAGAACACAACCATCTGGTTTTAGATTTACATTAAGTGCAATATTGTTTCCAGAGGTGTTATCTTGAATTTTTACTTTTTTTGACGTAAAACCAATATAGCTAAATACCAGAACATCTCCTTTTTTTAGCATTACTGGAAATTCAAAATTGCCATCAAAATCTGTTGATGTACCAATGGCAGTTCCTTCTAGTAGGATATTAGCACCTGGTAATGGATTTCCGCTTTCGGAAACAATACCCTTAACTATAATCGAATTGTCATTAATAGCACTTTGAAGTTTTGAAGGATTATTAATTGAGTTTCTTGTTTGATTATCTATGTTTTGCGCATGAGTCTTAGCAAAAGAGAATAATGCCATACAAGCTATAGTGATTGCTCCCAAAACATTAAACTGGCTTTTTCTAAATTCCTTGTAAGTAGTTAATTGGTGTTTCTTAAATCGACCACAAACGTTATTCGAGGATTGGCTTTTAAAGTAGTTTGTAATTTCTACAGAAGTCATACCCGAAAAATCTATTACTTCTTTTGTACAATGATTACAAAATCCACCTTTATCTGTTGGAGAAAAGTTTTCGAAATTCTGATGGCATGGCTCTTTGATGTTTACAGTAAATTGATTCATAATCTTATTCTTTTTAGTTTATACATCAAACTTAGACGCTTTGTTTTGTATATAAAATGTAGAATTAGGGAACACAGCTTTTAGATAGGTAAACATTGCTTTTTGCAGAGTGAAGAAGAGTTATCTTGGCAGTTAAATGAGTTAATCTCTATTTGTATTGTAAATCTTTGGTTGTATCCATCTTATCATAAAGTAACCAACAATTAAACCAATAAATGAAAAAAAGATGTCATTAATATCATAGACATTATTGCCTCCAAGGTTATGAATTTTTAGTTCTTGAGTTATCACATATACTCCAGCTAGTATAGTTGCTAGTACGTAAAGTTTGTAGATGGAGATTTTTGTTTTTTCGGGGAGTATACGGAAATTAATATAAAGACCTATTCCTGTTAGTAGGAATGTCCCTATGATTGATTCAAAGAAATTGGGTAATGAAAGTAACACGATTTTAACCCAGTTATAGGTGCTGCTATTTAAAACAGTTGGTCGAATGAATTTGAGTATAATAAACAGGAAGACTAGTATCGTTTGAATTCTCGCTAGTTTCAATAAATCGGTCATGAAAATAATTTTGTTGATGCTTACTGGTCTATTAAATACATGAAATGTTACTCATCCATACTCTATTGCATAAAATGATTATTAATTCTTTAGAGGGGTATTCATCCAGTAGTTGGATAATATTTCGGGAGAGATAACAGATTTACTTTTAAAGATTGGTTTGGTTTTTATCATAAATAAGCTGTCACGTATTGCTTTTGTATCTATGGATAATTCTTGTACAAAAAACTCTCTGTACTGATGGAAAGAAACTGATTCTCTTTGGTTGATGAGGTTTCCTTCTAAATCTCTGATGTTTTTAATTTCTATAGCGATTGCTCTATGGCTTTGCTTTTTTTGCTTGCTAATAAGCTTGGTGCCGAAAACTAATTTTCTCTTTTTAGGATATATATAGATGTTTTTTTGTAGTAGTCGAATACTGTCTATTTGTAGTTTAGTTCCATAATACCATAGGCTATAATTTCTTTTTCTAAGAGCCTCTCTTGAAAAAGGTCTTTTATTAAGAACAATTTCGAAACGTTTTTGCATTTGATTTACATATACTTTTTCAGGGAAAAATTTTGGAGGATATGATGTTTCAAATGTATTATCAAATGAAATATAACTTGGATACATTTTTTCAAAACGTTCTTGGTATTCTATAATGATTTCATAGAGTAATTTTCCAGATGTTTTTTCCGTTGTATTTTTTTCTTCATCTTCAGGTTTAGATGAGTCAAAAACTGAATATATCATCTTATAGATTTTGAAATCTCCTTTGCTGATATAGATTTTTCCAGAAACCTTTATGTTTTGCTGGGTTTTGGAAATACCAATGGTATATAATGGTATATTATCAATAGAAGTAGAGGGAAGTATTTTAAATCTATGGTTCTTTATGAAGTTTCTGTTAAATCTATTCACAAAATCATAAGTATTTATACGATAGTTTCGGAGTGCATCATGTAATCTTAAGAGTGTATATTCATTTCCGCCTTGTCCATTCAATGTTGCGTTGTTAGATATAATTTTATCTCTATTTACATAATTATAGGGTTTGGCGGCAATAGTATCAACGGGAAAGTCTAAATTATTTTTGTATTCTAATATTTTTATTTTGGTTTCTTGTAAATCATCAGATTCAAAACCTTTATCAAAAACTTCTAAAATGGCTTCATTTAAATTTATATAAGATTGATCTTTTATTTGGTAATCTCTATAATAGCCTACATATGAAAAAGGAGAAAATGGATGATTTTCTGGTATCTTTTCTATGGCTAGTCGTACAATTATATTTGCTCCATATCGTTTTATCTTTTTGGTATTCGTTACAACGACTTCTTCCAATTCTTCAATTTTCTGAACTAATGATATGACATTAACTTGTTCAGATTTGAGTTGAGATAATAGTATGTTTTTAGAGATATATCCTATTGAAGATACAACTAGCGTATCGCTTATGTTTTGAATGTTCGTAGGAATCTTAAATCCACCATCTGCATTTGAAATTAGACCTTGAGATTTATTTTTGATTCTAATGGTTGCAAAAGAAATCGGTTCTTTGGTTTTAGAATCGACTAATTTTCCTTGTATAAATTCACTTTGTTGTCCAAATACTATAATCGATTGAAAAATAAATAAAAAGAAATATGGTTTTGGTGTCAGTTTTGAAAACAAAGACATACCGTTTTTGATTGAATTTGATTAGATGAATTGTAAAACGTATTAAAAATAAAGCTTAATTCTTTGTTTCACAATGGTATATGTTAAAATAACAATTCTGTAACATAATTGAAGTAATAGTAGTACTATTTAAAATTTTACGTTTGTGCTAATTCAAAAACGGTAATTTCTGGTCTTACATTAAATCGTACCTGATATAGATGCCCGATAGCTCTATTGATGTATAGTTTTCTTCCATTGTTAAGATCAATCTCTCCAGCATCGTATTTTTTATTCTTAACCGGAAGTAGAGGAGGTTTTAGAAAAGGTGGTTTGCATTGTCCTCCATGGGTATGCCCGGATAATATCCAACCTTCATAATTATTCCAAACATCCAAATCACAAACATCAGGATTATGACAAAGTGTGATATTGGCTTCGTCTTGGTTTTGTTGTGATAATATTTGTTTTGGGTTAAAATTTAATCCCCAATAATCATCAATTCCAATAATGTTTAGCCCGTTTATTTTTTCCGAGTTATTACTTAAAATTTGAATTCCAGCTTGTTCGAGTTGGTTGGTAATTTGATCTGCAACATCTTGTTCAGACCATTCCTCTCCATAATCATGATTACCAAGAACTCCATATGTGCCAATTTTTCCTCTAACTGTGTACTTCAGAACTTCATTTAACTGTGCAAATTGTTGTTCATTTTCATAGCTAACATAATCACCTGTATATACCACAAAATCTGGATTAAGTCTTTGAGCTTTCAAAAAAGAATCAATGATGTATTGATAATCAAATTCATTTCCAATATGTACATCACTAATTTGCATCAGTGTTTTTCCAATAAATTGATCTGGGAGATTTTTCACAGGCATTTTTCTATGAACAAATTCTAACCAAAAAGGTTCTATTTGCCAAGTGTAAAAACCTGTGGTAATAGCAATTCCAGCAGTTCCTAATATTCCTTTTTTTATAAACTTTCTTCTATTCATATGCTTTTTGAGAATAATGCTGGGATACTAACTCGATAAACAACAGTGGATTTATGTGTTTTTAGGTTTATTGTCTAAAAAATTATTCAAAAATACAATTCTTTTATCTGTTGAATAAATTTTTAGGTTGAATGACATCTACTCGTACTATTTTATCATTTTCAAAAGTGAAAATTTCAACAATGTTTTGACCAACCTTATCAGATTCATCAAGCCAAACTTTGTCATGTAGAATTACTTTATCATCTATTTCCACTAGGTGTTGTATTTCAGATATAACATTTGGATGACTTTTAAAATGGTTTGCTCTATTAGCTTTCAAATTTTCTCTTCCATGTATCTTTATTTCAGATTCAACAAAGACCTTTACATTTTGATCAAATCCAAGCACGTATTTTTCAGCATTTTTTTCGTTAACGGCATCAATTATAGAAACAATCGTTTTACTATTCTTTCCTGAAATTTCATAAGTGGGTTTGGAGTTATTAGTGCAACTGATGAAGCATAGACCGATTAGTACGGATAGTATTTTAACGGTGTTCATAATTCCCTTTATTTTTTGTTCTTTTTATTCCACTCTTCCCAGTTTTTAGATTCTTTTCGCCAAAGAGGTTTTGCTTCTATATCTAAAGAGTGTTCGGGATACAAAACGTACCAAGTTGTTGCAGTATATCGATCAGTACCACCACCAACAATAGAATCTTTGAGATAATTGGTCATGAAGTTGGTAGCATAGCCGTTAGTTCCTGAAATTTTTGTCCAATGGTTTTGTGTTCTGAATCGAAGTTTAAGAGAATCATTATCAATTGCTGGAGCTTGACCAACAATGGTATTGATTTGTGCGAAAACTTCTTTTCCTTCAAAAATGGTTAAAAAGGTTGCATCCGCAATATGTTCGACCCGATTACCACCCCAACCAATTCTAACTGGATATCCTAATCGTACCGCATCGATTAATTTTGATTTATCTCCGTAAATGACATCACCACTTTCATCATTTTGAAAAACCTTTTGCCAACCGGCATTAGATTTTTCAGTAGAATTACAAGAACAGCATAGGATACATATTAAACAAAGAATTTTTACTAAGTGATTTGTTGTTTTCATTTTGAACAATTTTTATTAGCATTTCTTTTAATAAGATGATATATCCTCTGGAGGTGTTCATCCGATATAATGGGTAACCAGCCCTTAATGTACGACTAATTTTTACGGTATATTAAATTCTTATTTAGCAATTACTTGTAAATGTATAATTAGGTGTGCGTATTTAGTGAACTTTTACCCGTACTCCTTTGGAATGGCTACTAAATTCTGGAGCGTACATACTTTGAATGGTAGTAATACCATTAGAGAAATCCCCTTTATTATTGACACGTAGATCATATTCAAACACGTGTACTCCCTTTGGTAAATAATCAAAGAAGAAATTGGTAGATGCATCTTTGGTACTTTCATAATAACCCAATCCATCCTGCCATTTGTATTTAGAGATAACATTGGTAGGTTCTAATCCAGATGCTCGCATATCTTTCATATGTACAAACTCGAAGTTGTTTTTTACATTGAGCTCTACACGCACAGTGATTAGGTTACCTATCTTAAGTTTTTCGCTACTCGTAATTCTTTTTAAAATCGTTCCTTCGGTAGTATTTTGTTTAAGAAAAAGTTCTTTTTTGATTATAATTTTATCTTCTTTTGGACCAGTAATTTTATCGAGATCTTCAAAATATTGCCAATAATATCCTCCGTACTGCGGCACAGCACTTTTGTTTTGCACCGTTATATGGTCCATTGTATTAGTGATCTCTTCTGCATTCCATTGTATTTTACTATATCCGGTACCTGCTTCAATTGTATTCATTGGGAGCAATTCAGTTTTATTTAATGTTGTTCCAAATGAAATTTCAGCGTTTTTTTCTACAGATAACCAATCACTACCTTGTAATAGTAGGGCATAAATGGCTTCTGTAGTCGCTTTAGTGGTACTCCAACTTTCTAGTTGTTTCTTTTTTAGTAACCACGTTTTTAATTCATTAATAGTATTAGTGTTACCGGTAATTTCAGAAAAAGCTTCTATTATCAATGCTTGCAATTCTATAGGAGATTGATACCAATACCAACCAGGTTTGTTTTCTTTCCAGTACATTCCGTTTTCCTTAGATATTACTGCGTTTTCTTCTAATGTTCTAATAATGTTTTTGGCGATTTTGGAGTCACCATATCTATATAGTATTAATGCTAGCATAGTTTTTTGAAATAGACTTTCTTGCATCCATTTGTTTTGCTCTTTGGGAATATGTTTCCTGTAAATACTATCGATTTTTTTGCTTATTGGATATTTTTCATTCCAAAAGCTTCGTGCATAGAAATAGTGAAGATCACTTCTGGAAAAAGCGTATGTGCTGTCGATACGTAGTTGCTGCTTATAATTTTCCACGTATTTACTGTCCAGATAAGCGATTGCTTTTTTTGCAATAACATTAGAGGTGTAGGCATGTTCTGTATCTATTTGTAGTTTTTTAAGATGTCCCAATCCAGATACAATATGTCTGGTAATATACTGATTTGTATTACCGCCACTAAACCATGGAAATCCTCCTGAAGTATCTTGCATGCCTTTTAGTTTATCCAAAATAGTTTCTTGTTTTGTGGTGATTTTGACAAGATCAAATAATTCTGCTAATCTTGTTTGTTGTTCTTTTTCATTTTTAGAATTTCTGAGCCATGGTGTTTCCTGAATCAATATGCTTTTTAACTCTTGATTCTTTTCTAGATCAGATACTAATTTTCCATTTGCTTTCCAGCGGTCAAATACTTTTTTAATTTTCGGATTGCTGTTCAAGATATGACTAGCGATCTCATTACTATAATATTTGGCAAAGGTTTGCTCTGCACATTCGTATGGATATTCCATTAGATAGGGCAATGATTTTATGGCAAACCAGGTAGGGTTGGTCGTATATTCTAAGGTGATCTGGTGGTTTTGTCTGGTAACAGAAGGTTGATCTATCATTTTAGGAAACCCAAACGTTTTTTGTTCTCCGGGACGTACCCACATAGGAATACTTTCTGTCACTAACATTCTATTGGTTAAAACTGGAATCACACTTTCTTCTCCATCACTAAATTTACCAGCTTTTGCTACAATCTTGTAGCGGATAGCTTGTACGGATTTTGGGATGTATAATTTCCAACTTACAGAAGTATTTCCTCTAGCATCTATAGCAAAGTTTTGTACAGTATTGTTATCTAGAAAAAGTGTTTTTAAATCGTTTTGAGAAACTTCATCAATTAGGGTTAGAGATGCCAGTCCTTTCATTTTCTTAATGTCCATATTAGCAATTTTAGCTGATATAGTTACAGTATCGCCTTCTCTTAGAAAACGAGGAATATTAGGAACAATGCTTAGTTGTTTTTGGGTAATTACTTCGCTTTGAATTAATTTCGTATTTAGTTGTTTGTCATAAGCAAATGCCTGAAATTTCCATCGAGTCAACGCTTCCGGAGAAGTAAAGCTAAAGCTTACGTTTCCTTTTTTATCGGTTTGTAACTGTGGAAAGAAGAAGGCCGTTTCTTTCAAGTTTTTTCTTGGTATCACTTTTTGTAATGCTTCTACACCTTTTTTAGTAGTAATGATAATAACACCGTTAACGGCTTTACTTCCATAGATGGCTTTGGCAGCACTACCTTTTAATACTTGCATATCTATAATATCCTCGGTGTTTAGCGATTGTCGACCTTTTAGAAAGGGTACTCCATCAACAACGATTAGTACTTTTTCTTTATCTTTTACAGAAGCATATCCTCGTATTTTTATAGAGGAAGAAGATCCAGCCGCCGCTGTTGCTGATGCAATTTCTACCCCTGCAACTTTTCCCATCAACGTCTGATGATATATACTGCTAATCTCTTGTGAACTTACAGTTACTACAGAAGCAGTTACACTTCTTGTTTTCCTAGTTCCATAACCTACTACAACCACTTCTTCTAACTCCGATGCATCTTCTCTCATCATTATGGAAGCTCTATTGTTATTTCCTTTGATTTCCGAAGAAATAAACCCTAGATAAGAAAATATAAGAAGATCATTTTTGTCAGCTTCAATTGTAAATAACCCATCAAAATCTGTTTGTGTTCCGCGAGTTGTTCCTTTAATCACAATATTTACTCCTGGTAATGGATGCCCGTCGGCATCTGTTACAATACCGGTGATTGTTCCTCCTGTTGCCTTTAATCGTTTACCTTTTTTAGGTTTTGTCGGTTTAGAGTGATATGAAATGGTTCTTAGATAGTTTCTATGACCTCGTTCTGGATTAGAAAAATGAAATCCAAAGGTATTGATTGAATTATAGGTGAAATTCCGTGGGCGATAATATTTTACCTGTAGGTTTTTTATCCAAATAGAAAGGTTTCTAAACGAAATCTGTGTTTGTATACTGGGAAGATTATTATAGTAATAGGGTTCTGCAATGGGTATTTTTATATCACCTTGCCACTCGTGACTAAGGAAGGTGTCCAAAGACATATCATACATGGAAGCTAGTATTTCTGCAGAAGCAGCTTTGTTGTTATTGTTTAAAATTTTAAGCTTCCAAGTCTCATTGTTGCCTGGTTCTAGTTTATTTCTGAAGGTCTCCAACTCAATGTTTAGATCCGTACTTTCATCTTGATGTGGAAAATAATGCGCAATCCTTTCAGTCCAGATGCAATTATACTTTATAAAAGAAGCTTGTATATCGATTTGATCTTTTTTTTGCTTTAAATGTATTGGTATGTTGTATTTACCATTAATAATTTCTACGACATCTTTAAAAATCACTTTATTTTTTTGATAAGCTTCTACATGAACAAATAAAGATTTTGCAGCGGTTCTTAATTCTATGTTTAGGATATTTTTAGTCTCTACTTGACTATCATTTATTTTAAAATTAAAAATTTGATTATCTGCAAGGTATTTTTCTTTTGGATTGGTGAGTGTAAATTGGTGTTCTGCAGTAATGTCATACCCAAACTCATCTTTAGTATGAAATTTAGCAACGTATTTTCCTCCTTTCCAATTTTTTATGTTGCCTAATGTTATTTTATCGTCTTTCTCGGTATTTATGGTATAAGTTTTTATAATATCCTTATCGTTATGTGTATCGAGGTCTTCGTTTTTATATGCATCGTTCGGAAACAATTTAACAAATGTATCTTTTGGAATTTGTTGAATATCTGGTGAGTTCCAAGGTCTTTTACGTAAAACTTTATTTGGATGTTTTAATTTATAAATGGATACCGTTCCTTTATAACCTATTGGATGATTGTTCAGATTTTTGATGCTTACATAAAGTGTATTATCTGTTTTATCTGATAATAAGTTCTGATTCATAAGGATATTAGCTTCTAAGCTATGGTAGCCTAGTCTAATGCCTTGCGTTTCATTTCTCGTTTCACCATTGATATCAGTAATCTCAGCATTTATGTTATAATTATATATGAGGTTAGATACTGATTTAGTTATAGAGTTGATTGAAGGAATAAAAGAGATAACAAAATTACCTTGCGAATTTGTCGTTGTACTTCCTGTGATCACAACTTCTTCTCGATCGTCGAGTAATTGATAATTTCTTTCTCTGGTAATTGTATAATTTACTTTGGTATTGGATATTGCTGCTCCTAAAAAAGCTTTAGCTACTCCTTTAATTTTCACAGAATCATTTAGGGTATAGGTTTCGGTTATTTTATCGAATGTAATTTCAAACCTAGGACGCTTATATTCCTCAACCCTAATTGTATGTTCTTCTACTTCAAAATTATACATATCCTCCCAGAACTTAGAGTCCTCTTCATAATCTTCGTCCATTTCTATAGTGAATTCTCCATTTAGTCTATTGGTAGGTAACGTAAATTCGCCATGTACAGAACCGAACTCGTTTGTTTTAAGACGTAGTTCTTTAACTTCATCATTATTGGCATCATATAATGTGACGGTTACAAATTCTCCAGCAACTGGGCTAGATTTTTTCTTATTTCGTTGTGTTAAAACTCCTTTGAAATATACTTTTTGCCCAGGTCGATAAATACTTCGATCTGTGAATATTTTGGCTTTAGCTTCTAAATCCTTTGAATAACTTCTATGATATCTTTTAGATACATATTTGGGATTAATAAATGTTTCCAGAAAAAGAGAATCATTACCTTTTGATACGAATGTATTTAGTTGATGTGATTTCTCTTCTAGGTTGATTGTTGCTTTTCCGTTTTCGTTGGTGGTAAGTTTTCTTAAAAAAGGCATTTCTTTTCTAATATCTTGTAATGATATAGAAGCATTTTCTATGGGTGATCCACTATATCTATTCACGACCTGATAACTGGTTTTTTGGTTTCCAGAGAAGGAAATTAATGCTAAAGAGCTAACTTGGATATAATTAATACCATAGATATCATTTTTGAAATCTGTACTAGGATTTTTTCTAACGATAATAAGATATTTTCCTGATGTTAATTCAGGTAAAATTACCTCGGTTGATCTTTCTATGTGATACTGATCCTTTGGTAAATTATATATCTTTTTTTTGACAGGAATGTGGTTTTTGGTAAAATCTGTGATTAAAGAATCAATATCATAGTAGCTATCCTTTATGGATTGATAAGAAAAAGGTACTTTATAAAATGAAATATGGATGCTATCGATATCTTTATATTTAATGAGAGCTCTACTTTTTTTGTTAGGTATAAGAAAATTTTCTGTGGTAATTTTTAAACTTGGATTGGTAATTAATTCTTTAAGTTTTTTTGCTTCAATTCCTGGAGGGGTATTCGGTGCTTCTTTTAGAATCTGATCACATATTTCTATAGCTTTCGTATTGTAATCTGGACGAAAATAGATATGCATATTATTTTTATAATACTTTGCTAAATCTAAGAATATCGGTATTCTAGATATTCCTGTGTATTGTGATTGTAAATTTTTTAATGCATCGAAATACAAGTTCTTTTGAGAGTTATTTTTTTGTTTAACAAATTTTAAACGATCTAAAGCTGTATGAATAAGCGATAAAGAATCTTTTCTTAGTAAGTGTATTTTTTCAATACTTTGATATAATTTCAAAGTGTTTTTTATGAATGAAAATTCATTCTCATTACCAATTTCTTTAGTGCTAAAAACGGTGGGGATACTATAATAATCGGGTAGGATAGGAGCAAGATCCTTTTTTGTATGGGAATAGTTGTTTGAATGATAAAAACCAATAGCTCTATTGGCTAAAAGATCATACAGTGTATTTCGGTATTTTTGGTCATTATCTCCAAGTTTTAAAATTTCTGAAAATACGGTGTCATTAATTATTAAAAGTTGTTCTGGTTGTTTTAGAGAGTTTTGATAGTATGTGTGTATTTGTTCGTTTAATGTGTTGATATCCCAAGTTCTATAATCTAAGGATATAATTGTGTCAGTACTAGTTCGGTTTCTGATTTTATATGCATTGCTGTCTAGATAGTTTTCTAAACTTTTAGCAAGAATAGACTCTAGAATATTTTTAGTAGGGAATTTTGTTTTCTTTATCTCAGAAAGTAACATTTCATATACATTACTTTCCGCATTTTCCTCCAATAGAAGTTTATACTTAGCTTGGTATAAAAATGATTTGATGATTTGCGATTGGTTGTCTTCTCGCTGTGCTAGTTTACGTATTAGATCAATTTCTTTGTACGCAGATCTCGTTTTGCCTTCAAGTTCTAGGTTTTCAATTTTTGCCCATAGTTTATCGTACTTATATTGAGCACTACTGCTGATTGTAAGAAAGAAAAGTAGGAAGAAGATGTAGTATAGATTTCTCATAGTAGTTAGTTTATTACTACGAAGTACATAAATCAATACAACTTATAACATCAAGAATGAGCGAATGAGGTATTTGGATTAGGGAAGTGATATATGTTAAACATTCTCTTCTTAATACATATGGAAGAAGAGAATGTTTAATATAGAATACAATATTCTTTATTCCTCATAGATATCAAATTCTGCAGAAACAGCTTTCATTAATTCTCCATCTTCGAAATCACTATCAGACATTGTAGAGAGTTTTTCTAAGTAGAGGTCGAATTGTCCATTTTTAAAAATGGTTAGCATTTTACCACCTTCTTTACAGCTAGCCGCATGCCATACGTTTGGAGGAACGGTTATGGTATCTCCAGGTTTTGCGATAACGGTCTCATCATCAAAAATTAATTCTACTTCTCCTTCTAGGATATAAAATACCTCGGTCATAATTTTATGATGATGTCTTGCCAGGTAGAAACCAGGTTTTAAGGTGTCTTCTACAAAGCATAATTCACCATTTGTTGTATCTGAAGAAAGTTTGATAAAACAGTGATCCTGAGAATAGTTATAGTTTTCTCCTTGTCCGTTTCTAATAATTTCTTTGTCTTTCATTTATGAATATTTTTAGTGAAACCAAATTCGTTTTAATGTGTTTTCTTTTTTCTGGATTAAATGGAGTATAAAACCAGCAATATGTAATAGTAATAAAAGGAACATCATTTTAGCAATGATATGATGCGATAGCATAATCGGATGAAATCCATCTGCATTGATTTCGGGTAAATCTTTCCAATTTCCTGATTGTAAAGAAGGTACTATTCCTTCCAAAACAAGTGATAGGAATCCAGATGTACACATCCAAAGAATAACCAGATAGAATCCATAATAAACACCTTTTCTTAGTTTTTCTCTGAATGATGTAGTTGGATACAAGTTCTTAGGTTTAGTATCGCTGAATAGTGCAATGATTCTGATAATTGTTAATAAAAATACCAAACTTCCCATTGAGAAATGCAATTGATATAGGAAGTATTTTTCTGCACTTACGGATAGGTGTTCCATTTTAATTCCTGTAAAGATGAGTCCAAAAATCAATACTGTAGAAACCCAATGAATCCATACGGTTCGATTGCTATATGTAGAAAGTGATGTGTCCATCGTTTTTAATTTGGGGTTATAGACTGCTTATCAAATAAACTTTACCATTATACATGGGTTGTAAATGATATGTTGGATTTTGACTTATGACATCCAAAAAGTGCTGTGTTTCTTTCATGTCTGCATTATCTACATAAACTAAAGTATCTTTATGGAAATTAGGTGCTAACATTCGGAATAGTGGTAGATAGAGATCTTTCCAACCATCTAAAACCAAAAGATCTATGGGTGTTTCATGATCTTTTAATGTTTTCATAGCATCTCCAATTTTTACGTTAATAAGGTGATCTACTTCAGCTTTTTTGAAAGTTGTGATAGCTTTTTGAGCTTTGGATTCAATTAGTTCTGTAGTTATTATAGAACCATTAGTTTCCATAACACCTAACGCTAAGTATAAGGTTGATATTCCGAAAGAGGTACCAAATTCTACAATATTTTTATAATTGTTTTTTATGATAAGTTGTGTTAGATCTTCGCCTTGCTCTTTGGAAATTGAAAGATATAGATCTTTAAAATCCTCGGGTTGTAAAGGTCTGATCACACCTTTTGAAACAGCCTTTATCATTTTGAAAAAATCACCTCTAGAATCGAGAAATAATTCATTTATTACTGAGTTTACTTTATCGTTGTTTATCGTATTCATATGAAATAATAAATTTGGTGTATGATTCTTTTTGAAACATTGTCAATGAATAAAAAATATCATAGCGTTCTTAAATTTAGGGGTAATGATTAATGTTAAATTCTATTTATAGTTAGGGTCTACATTATCATATACACGAATACCAGTTATTTTACCAGTTTCTTCATTGATATCATAGATGGAAACTCCTGCTTGGGGTTTGAAGGAAGCACTTCCCCATACGTCGCAAGTATATTCACCAGCGAAGGTTCCTTTATTATTATCAAAAATGTAATTATGGAATTTTAAAGGAACACCGCCATCGCTAAAAAAGTGATCAAAATGTTCTTTTAAACCTTGTTTGGTTTTGTGATTCCATCTCCAACCTGCAGGTTCTCGGAAATACACATCATCTTCAAAAGACAGCGTTTCCATGGTTTCTTCGGTTGATCCCACAGCAATAGACTTAAAATAGTTTACTACTTCCGTGGGTTCGGTTAATTCGATACGTTCTGATAAAATAGATGCTCTAAAAACATGTCCTTCCGTAATAGGATACACAGAATGATATGTTCGTATCGCACTGTATTTATCTCCGTCTTTTTCAAAAATTATCACTAATGGTAAATCAAAAGTATTGTTTAGCAGTATGTCGTATTCTATTACCAGATGTTTGCTGTCTTCAAATTCTTTAAAAATTTTAATCTCTTTAATTTCATCTTTTAGATAATTATGTTGTTTTTCCAGAAGTTGAAGAGCTTCATCTTTCCCATTAGAGACTCCTACACTTTGTAGGTTAAGAATTATATTATCAGAAAGTTGGGATAATATTTCGTTATATTGTTGTGTTGTTATTAATTGTATATAGTTCATGTAAGTTATATTTTAATTACTATTTTTAGATATAGGTAATTACATTTGGTGTATTAAAAAACTTCGTTCTCCAAAAGCAGGAACGGTTAGTGATTCTTCTCCTTCAAAAAAGAATGAGATTTCATCTTTCTTTTCCATAAGTCCCAGGCTATATAAAGATGGAACATAATGGTCGGGAGTTGGAGCGGCTAGAATTCCATATTTATGACTGGTAGTGTAATTTATCAATTCATTGAAATTTCTAGCTTCGATTTGTTTTTTCAACCAATCATCATATTCAGCTTCCCACCCATATAATGATGTGTCTTTTTGCATCATTTTTTGCATCCCTAACCTTATATTATGGATAAAAGCGCCACTACCAATTATTAATACTCCTTTTTTACGTAAACTCTTTAATTGTTTTCCTAATTCATAATGATAATTGGGATTGGCATTATAATTAATACTCATTTGAAAAACAGGCACATTTCCATCAGGGAATAAATGCATTAACATTGGCCATGCTCCATGATCCAAACCCCAATCGATTGTCTCTTTTGCAGAAGAGACAAGGTTGACAACTTCTTTTGCTATATCCGGTGCTCCTTTTGCATTATAAATGACATCATAATACTCTTTTGGAAATCCGTAATAATCATAAATCTGTTGTTGTGTATGAGATACGTTAACCAATGTTTGATCATTGGTACACCAATGGGCAGAAACAACCAGTGCTGCTGTTATCTCAAATGTATTTTGCAACTCCTTTCCCAAATCATAAAGAGTATTCCAAAAAACTCGTTCTTCTCTGGATTTTATAATGTCCATTGGATTTCCATGAGAAGTAAATAATACTGGCATTTTTCCTCCTTGAATTGGGAGGGAATCTGTAAATTTTTTGAAATTATTTAATGTAGACATATGAATTATATGTTAGTTTTAAATTTTGAGGTCATATGTTATTTTGGTTTTTAATAAAATCGGCGACTCTCTCTGCAATTAGGATAGTTGGCGCCATTGTATGGCCAGATATAAGATCAGGAATTGCAGAAGCATCAGCTACCCGTAAATTCTCTATTCCTCGTACTTGTAGTTTAGTATTTACAACAGCCATTGGATCATCATCTGATCCCATTTTGGCGGTACCTACAGGATGATAGATAGATTCTGCTTTGGCTCTAATGTAGTTTTCAATTTCTTCGTCTGAGGCATTGATAGGTAATGTAATTGTATCTAGATCTGTATAGGCCTTAAGTGACGCTGTTTGAAAAAACTTTAGGGCAATTTTCATACCCTTGATATATGTTTTTATATCCCTATCATCTCCCAGATAATTAGGATTCACTAGGATTGTATCTTTTGGATCCGAAGAAGCTAATCTAATAGTACCTCTACTCTTAGGTTGTACTAAACCTACATCAATATGGTATCCTGCATTTTTTGGTGGTGGGGCGCCCCATTGCATTGGAGCATTAATGTTGAACATTAACTCCATATCTGCAACAGGAAGATCTGGTGATGATTTGAAAAATGAAACACTTGTGTTTTCTGCAACGGAAAGTGGACCATATCCTGTCGTTCTCCATTCTTGCAATTGATTGGGATCTTGAGGGTTTGCTCTTAATGATACACCAACTCCATCTGGAGCGGTAACACCGATATCCGTTCGTAAGTGATCTTTAAGGTTTTTACCTACACCAGGTAAATCCTGAACAACTTCTATACCTATTTCCTTTAGATAACCGGAAGGGCCAATCCCCGATAACATGAGAATTTTTGGTGTGGCATAAGTACCTGCACAGAGGATAATTTCTTTGTTGGCCTTCACTATTTTAGTTTGACCATCTTGAAAATACTCTGCTCCAGTGGCTTTTCCGTTTTCAATAATTAACTTAGAAACGAAAGATTCTGTTTGAATAGTTAAGTTGGGACGTAATCGAGCATTATCGAGATAGTTTACTACGGTATTATGCCTTTTCCCATTTCTGTATATGCATTGCCATATGTCGAAACCTTCTAATTTTTCACCATTTAGATCATCGGTTATGCCTAATCCTACTTCTTTGGATGCTTGTTTGAAGATTTGGGTCATATATGTTCCTTCTGGCGTTCGTTCTAATTTCATTGGTCCATCGAATCCTCTATATTGTCCACTCCCATGATCACTACCTTCAATTTTTAGGTACCATTTTAATACAGTGTCCCAATCCCAACCTTCTAAATTCCAACTATTATAATTCGACGCAGTACCTCTAGACCAAGATCCAATATTTATGGAAGCGGATCCACCTAGAACTTTTCCTCGAGGTTGCATAATAGCTCTGTCGTTCAACCCTTTTTGTGGAGTTGAATTATAGCCCCAATTAGTATCAGGTGTCCACATTTGTCCCGCACCTTGGACATACCCCATGGCTTCTTTGTTATTTTCTTTTCCAGCTTCAATAAGTAGCACTGAGTTAGCTGGATTTTCTGTCAGCCTTGTGGCAATTACTGGACCAGCAGTTCCGCCGCCAACAATGATATAGTCAAATGATTTGTTTGGTTCCATGAGTTTTGTATGATTTTTATGTGTTGATAATAGTAGGTAGTTCATTCAACAATCTATAATTGCTGAATGAACTTTTAAGACCTCGCCTAGTTAAGTTAGTTGTGTAGTGGGGTTGAAGATTTAGTTAGTTTAGGGTAATTGTAAAGGAAGCTCCTGGTTGAAATTCGAATCCTTCTCCAATTTCAACTACTAAAATATTATTAGCGTCGATTCTTAGAGTTACCGAACTGTTACTAGAAGAAAATCCTTTTACGTTTTGTGCTTCGTCAAAAGTTAAATAGTATCTGTCGAATGTATCAGGTTCTAATGTTCTAAATAAAGGCCCGTAGTTTGGATCGTTAGCCCCAGCTACTAGTTCAAAAGAAATACTGTTTTGATCGATGTCAATATCATACAACCCTAGTAAGTATGCCGGGAATTCAGTAGCATCACTGACATTTGCAGTTGCTTCTAAAGAACCTGCCGGTTGCATGAAAAGATCTTCAATAGCGGTTTCGACTCCTGACGTAATGGTAGCAGATTGAAATGTGTTTGCCACTGTTACACTTACTCCTGTATTGATGGGAGGTATGGTGTTATTATCATCATCACTATCGCAAGAAATAAATAGTGAAGTTGATACTATTGTTAAAAATAGAAATAGGGTGTTTTGCTTTAATTTTTTCATAATTAAGGTTTTAAAAAGTTTACGTTTGTTTTGAAATATTTGAATAGTAAAAGGGAATCTTGGTTTAGAATTTCCCGTTTTCGTTTTTCCAATCTGATTTTGCAGGTATGGTAGTTATTACATCCCAATGCTCTACGATAAGACCATTTTCTAGTCTAAATAGATCGTAGAATGCGGTAGGATCTCCTTTACCGAATTTCCCTTCGCTAACAGCTAATACGAAATCACCTTCAGCTATAGTCATATGTACTTTATCGTATTCCATAACCAAACCGTTTTTAGCAAAGTATTCCATGGCTTCTCCAAATCCCTTTAATCCATCTGCCACTGCAGAATTGTGTTGTAAGTATTTTTCGGGATTGATATAGGAGGTTATCTTTTCATTTTGGTGATTCAGTAATACATCATTGATAAAGTTTTTTACGATAGTTTTATTAGCTGCAGTTTTATCACGATCACTAATTTCTGATGTTCCGTCTAATTGTGTTCTTCCGCTTGGGTTTGGTGGAGTAATAGGAGCTAGGTTGTCCCAATGCTCTACGATTTTACCGTTTTCGAATCTGAAGATGTCGAAACCTACTTTTGGACCAAAAAAGTCATACTCTGTATGTGTGAATACATAGTCGCCATCTTCAAAAGCTCTAACCACTTTTGCTTTAAATCCACCTTCTGGAGCATTTTTCATTAACTTACCAAAGCCTGTTAATCCATCTGCTACATCTAGATTGTGCTGGATGTATTTCTGCGGATTGATATAAGAAATTGGTGTTTGATCTCCAGTATTGAAACTGTTTAAAAGTGCTATTACTTTTTCTTTCTTACTCTTATGAAATGGTAATAATTCATAACGTCCCATGAACATACTGGATTGGTCCATTTTGGACATGAATTCTTTGGCTGTTGGATCTGCCATAAAATCATTGATCGAAGCATCCGATGCTTCTTTAGTGGTCCAATATACTGCAACAGCTTGTTTTCCTTGTTCATTAACTCCAGTGAGTCTTTGTAAAAAACCATCCCTTTTTCCTGTGAAATCTGTTTCTACTTTTTGATTTAAGGTATCGAAACTATCTATATCCGTATCTGGTTTTAGATTAAAAGTCATTACTTCTACAAACTCACTTTTATCCGCGTTAAAAGTTTTATCCATTCCATAGCGTTCCATTTTCATTGTAGAACCATTGATCATTTTAGCGTAATCTGCAACAGATGGATCACTCATAAATTTATTCATAGATGCTTCTGCATCTTTTTGACTTTCCCAAAAGACGATGACTACATACTCTCCTTTTTCATTAATTCCGCTTTGTCTTTTGATAAAACCAGGTTGTTTGCTGGTAAAGTTCGTTTCAATTTGTGCATGTCTAGTTTTAAAATCTAATGGGTCTACTGTTCCGTTAATTCCGAAAGTAGTTACTTCCATAATTGTTTTTGCTTCTTTTGACGTACCTTTTTTTTCTGAACATTGACTAAATAAAACAGCCAATAGAATTATTGAGGTAAGGTTGATTGCGTGTTTCATGTTACTGTATTTGATAATAATTAAAAGTTATCATCAAAATTAATTTACAGATACAAGAGTTAGATGGTGAATTTGATCCTAAATAGTGTCAAAATCGGAAAAATGTTAACGATGTGATTTTCTGAAGATTTCTGGTGAGGTTCTGACATGCTTTTTGAAGTATTTAAAAAAATTAGCCGGATCATCGAAACCAGATGTATATGCAATTTCTTTTATGGATTCATTAGAACCAATGAGTAGTCTTTTGATCTGGGTAATCGCGATCTCATCAATGAAAGTTTTAGCGGGTTTGTTCAGTATAGCATTGACGATATTATTGATGGTTTTTGTAGAACATCCCATCTTATCAGCATAATACATTACTTTTTTATGTTGAAAGCAATGCTCTTCTACTAATTGTTGAAAGGATAAAAACTCTGCTAAGTATTTTTTCTTTCCTAATAACTGTTCATTTTTGAATTTAGTTCTAGACAGTTTTGTAATTACCATATGCAAGGCACTACGAGTTATACTAATAGAGTACTCATCTTTTATTTTATATTCTAATTGCATTTGATTAATCAGAGTGGAAAAATCGGAAAATGTAATATCATAAGGATCTAGTTGGATTTTGGGAAAGCTAAGCAATTCATTAAATAATTGAAACGATTTAATTGCTTCTAATTTGCTAAGATGACTGATAACAAATTCTTCTGTAAAGATTAATAAAAAGCCTTTCACGTTAGGACTTTTAAAAAACTTTTGAATTTGATCTTTTCTTATTAAAAGTATCGTGCCTTTTTGATACGGATAGTCTACAAAATCAACAGTATGAAATCCTTCACCTTCTATAATAAAAAGGATGATATAGAATTTAACGAGATGATTTTTGCAAATGTCATGATCTAGTTTTCTTGTTAATAGTTCTTCGATCTGAACAATTTCAAAATAGGATTTTGGATTTGTTTTATTGTCAAATTTTATATGTTTTATGTCATCTTTCATTTTGAAATTTCAAATAAACATTATAACCATTCAGCATCAACTCCCATTTTTTTAAGGTCTGGAATTATATGTTCCTTTGCATAGCAAAGAGTTACTTTTTTCAGATTTGGAAATTTTGTGACGTCTTCAATATTTTCAATGTCCCAATAATCTTCCCATCCTTCGGCATATCGTATCAGATTTAGGTAGATATCATTACCACCATCTTGGTATATTTCAGTTACTTCTGAAGCTAATCGTTTAGGGATCGGTAAATCCCTGAAATACTGAGTTACTTCTTCAATAGGATCATACCCTTCTTCTTCGAGATCAATTTCTCTTTTGGAATACCATAGTACAAATTCAAATAGGTCAAATTTAGGTTGTATAAATTCTTTGGAATACATCAACTCTTGAACGATCGCTAGTTTGAATCCAAAATCTGTAAAGATAATTTCTTCTTCATCTAGTTTTCTAATAATGTATTTGTCTTTAGGTATTTGTTTTATACTTGTACCTTGATAGCTTTTAATTTCAATGGCTTCAATAGAACCTTGATCG
The DNA here is from genome assembly GCF_947492115.1 of uncultured Aquimarina sp. Classification (NCBI taxonomy): domain Bacteria; kingdom Pseudomonadati; phylum Bacteroidota; class Flavobacteriia; order Flavobacteriales; family Flavobacteriaceae; genus Aquimarina; species uncultured Aquimarina sp. Next base: position 206,312 of record NZ_CANLMM010000006.1, on the reverse strand, counting down.
GTACTAAACCAAACACTAATGTCATTTAAAACTAAAGCACCAGAAGTATCTCCTTCAAATAGCTGTACTCTTTTATTCTTATGCTCTTTGTAGTAGGAAATAGCATCTTGGTTTTCAAAAAGAAAACTACCTATGAAAAGTTGTTTAGGGCTAAAATCAAAATCTTCTTTTTGTAGTTCCAGATAGATGCTATCTATGTGTTGTTGATCTTTTGAGTATCCTAGAATACCAAGATCATCCCAAGTATAAATAGTATTGTATTTTTTTTTGTGAACCCGATATGGAACTTTTAATATTTCGTGTAAACTTTCAAAAGATATAGGGAAACTAACAGAGATATTGTTAATCAAAAAGCTATTCTCAATCAGTTTAATATTAATCATGGTATTGATTTATAAAGAAATTTAAAAACTTATAGTGGATTGTAATATTTGATCTCCCAGTTTTTATCTTGTAGATCTAAATATTGATAATGTATTTCATCCGTCTTATCAAATTCACCATCTTTATTTTTGTCTTGCACTGTTTTAATATACAGCCTGTTTTTAGAAGTAAGTATTTTCCAATTTATTAATTCCTCATAATCTGGAGTCAATTTTATAAAATCAGATCCATCAATCTTGCTAATGTACAAAGAGGTAATATCCTGATGATTTAATTTTTGATCCTTATTGGTATCTTGATCAATTACTTTATAGAGTAGATATTTTGATTTTGTTCTGTCGAAAACTTCTTTTAAAAATCTTACGGATGTTATGATTAGTGTTTTCTCGGTAAGTGGAATCATTTTTTCCGAATCTATATGTTGGAATTTTAAATTCGTAAGCTTTCCCGTTATTTCATAGTTTGAATGTCTTGATAAAACAAAATTTGTATTTTCATAATTTGATCTGAAGGAGATTTTAGATCTCGATCCATATACTTTTAGATATCCTATTGGGTGTATCAAATAATTAGTACTATCTATCTGAACTGGGAGATCGGCAGCTTCAATTAGTGTTGAGTCTTTTTTTAATTCTGTCGCTTCTTTATTTGGATCAGTATCATAGACTACTCTGGGTTTTTTATCATTTCCGCAGCTTGCAAATACTATTATCGAAAATAAAAGTAATACTGTTTTGTTCATTTTTTTAATCTTAAATATTAATCTATTTGAACTCGAATCCCTTCTGAATGACTACTGAATTCTGGCGCATACATACTCTGAATAGTGGTAATTCCATTGGAGAAATTACCTTTATTGTTCACACGAAGATCATATTCAAATACGTAGACTCCTTTTGGTAAATAGTCAAAGAAGAAATTAGTAGATGCATCTTTCGTGCTTTCATAATATCCTAGTCCATCTTGATATTTGTATTGTGATAGTACATTTATTGGCTCTAATCCAGAAGCACGCATATCTTTCATATGTACAAATTCCATAGCGCGATCAGATCGCAACTCAATACGTACTCTTACTAAGTCACCAAGTTGTAGTTTAGTTTTTTCGGTAATCTCTGTAATCTCTTCACCACGATCTGTGTTTTTCTTTATAAACAGTTTTTTCTTAAGCTGTAAAGGAGTTTCTGCTGAGGTGATTTTATCAAGGTTTTCGAAGTATTGCCAGTACAAAGCTCCCCAGGCGATTCCTTTTCCTTTTTTGGTAATTTTGGCAGTAGCCATATCCTTTTGGATTTCATTACCATTCCAGGAGGTTTTAAAATATCCTGTTCCAGCTTCTACTTTTACATCTTCGATCTTACTAGGATCAATCTTTTGATTTCCAAGCACGATTTCTACCATATCGGTTACAGATAACCAATCACTACCTTGTAGTAGTAACGCATATACAGCTTCGGTAGTAGCTTTTGTAGTCTTCCATTGATTAGTCTGTTTATTTTTTAATAACCAAATCTTTAGGTTGTCTACAATTTCTGTTTTTTTAGGTTCTTGTTCAATTTCAGAAAAGACTTCGATCATCAATGCTTGTGTTTCGATGGGTGCTTGATACCAGTACCAACTACCTACGTTAGATTTCCAGTACATTCCTAATTCTTCATTAGTAATACTTTTTTCATCTAGAGATCTTATGATTTTTGTAGCGGTGATGGAGTCATTATTTCTATGCAAGATCAGCGCTAATAGTCCTTGAGCATATAAACCTCTTTTTAACCAATATTTTTTAGACTGACCTAAGTAATACTCCCAAGCTTCATTGGTGTTCTTATTTCTTTTGATATCCGAAAAGAAACTACGCATATAGAGATAATGCATTTGGGTATAACTCAAATGATCTTTATTGATATCAACATTATGTTTTTTACAATATCTTTTTAGCTCTTCATATTCATCTACAAACTCTTGGTCTAGATAGCGAACTGCTTTTTGCATCATTCCTTTGGTTTTACTATCGTATTGCGTAACACCAAGTTTTTTAAGATGCCCAAACCCTGAAGCAATATGTTGTGTGATGAATCTGTTTTCTCTTCCGTCTTTAAACCATGGAAAAGCACCAGATCCATATTGCATTTGCTGTAGTTTATTAATAGCGCGTTGCAGCTCATTATTCATTTTATTCAGATCAAAAAGTAAAGCTATGCGTTTCTTTTGTTCACTTTCGCTCTGCGCATCGCGTAACCAGGGTGTCTCTTGGATGATCAATGATTTTAATTCCTGATTCTTTTCTAAGTTACTTTCTAAAGCATCCGTGTTTTTCCATTGATTAAAGACTTCCTGAATTCTAGGATTAGAATTGGCAATATGACTTGCCAAAGAGTTCGCATAATATCTAGAAAATGTTTGTTCTGCACATTCATAAGGGTACTCCATTAAATAGGGTAATGCTTGCACTGCATACCAAGCTGGATTAGAAGTCATTTCTAACGTAAGCTTATGATTCTTTAAGGTGTTAGAAGTGTTATCCTTTAACTTATCTAAGTTAAATGTCTTGGTTTGATCAGATCGAATCCACATGGGCAATGTTTCTGTAACCATCATACGATTGGATAGAACGGGTAATACATTTTGTTCTCCATCAGAAAATTCACCTGCTTTTGCTATGATTTTGTATTGCACCGTTTGTACATTATCCGGAATTTTTAATTCCCAAGAAATATTAGTGTTTCCCGCAGCTTTTACAGCAAATTCCTGTCGAATATTGTTGTTTTGTAAGTCTGTATCTATTGATTTTCCAGTGAGTGCATCGGTAAGTTGTAGTTCTATAATACCGGTAAGATCCTTAGTAGAAATATTAGATACTTTAGAACTCAGAATGATTTGATCTCCTTCTCGCAAAAACCTTGGTGGATTGGGTAAGATCATTAATTCTTTTTGCGTAACTGTTTCTAGTAATTGCGTTCCCGCGTTTAATGTTTTGGTATGTGCTAATAATTGTACTTTCCATTTTGTTAATGCTTCTGGAGTCGTAAAATTAAAACTTATGTTTCCTTCATTATCAGTAGTTAATTGTGGAAAGAAAAATGCTGTTTCTTGTAGGTTTTTACGAATTTTTACTACTTCTAAAGAGGGACCTTTTTTGCCATAAACCCCTTTTAGAGAATCAACAACTGCGTCGGTAAGTGAATTAAGTGGTTTTTGTACTATTTGTGATTCCTCCTTAGCTAAACCAGCTACAGTACCTTCTTCTAATTGAGCTTCATCTTCTACCATTTCCATAGCAGCTGCAGGAGCAGGAGCACTTCGTTCTGCCATTCTGCTCATTTTCTTTCCGCGAACATTAGAGAAAGTGTTTAGACTTCTGTAAGAGTTTCCAAAATATAACCCAAACCAATTAAGCTGGTCATAGTATTGACTGGTAAAGCTGGTTTTCCAGAGTTTGTGAGGATAGATATTAAATTTTCCTTTGGTAAAACTCTTGTTAGCATTACGCTGAGAATACGAATAGAATACTGGTCTATTGATTGGGTTGAAATACCATTGGTGCGGTTTAAATTGATCCAAAGATGCATCGTACATACTTGCTAATAGTTCTGCAGATACTTTATCTCCTTTAGGTCCTTTGATAGTAAAACTCCAGGTTTCTTGCTGTCCAGGTTGTAGTTTATCCCTGAAAGTTTTAGTTTCTATAGATAATTGTGTTGATTCATAAGGTACAGTAATAGGTATAGTACCACTCTGATATGCGTTATAGTTGGCAAAACTGTACGAAATAGCAAATCCTCCAAGATCAGTTTTGTTTACCGGAATTTTAATCGTTTTACTATTGTTAGAAAGTTTAATAATTCTGGTATCAACTTCTTGTTTGTTTTTTTCGATATCTAAGGTTACGACGATATCTTCAGAAGCAGAACTAATTTTTAATACAACATCATCTCCAATATTGTAGGTATTCTTATCTGTAGTAATTTCGAAAAGTTTATTGTCTGCAATAGATTTTTCAGATTGATCGAATACATTGATATAGGTAATATCTTTTACTTCTTGTCCAAATTTGTCCTTGGTTTTAAGTTCTATGATATATTTACCTGTTTCCCATTTTTTTAAGTTTTTAAGTTCTATTTCTGCGGTTCCTTTGGTATTGTCTTTCGTTTCCTTAGTATCGTATGATGCTTCTAAAACCGGATTGCTTTTTTCCCAGTTTCTAAAATCATCTTCATCCTGGAAGGCATCATGAGGGAATAGTTTTTTAAATTCTTCTTTGGTGCTACTTTTATAATCTGGTGCTTTCCATGGGCGAACTCTAAGCGGACATTCTGGAGCTTGTAATTTGAATATTGTAATGTTTCCACTATTTTCAACAAGCTCTCCATTTAGATTTCTAGTGGATACAGATAAAACTTGATCTTTTTTGGTTCTATCAATTTCCGAACTAATATTTAGTGAGGCTATCAATGCATGGTATCCTACATTTACATAGGTTGTAGTACTCCTGGTTTCTCCATTGATATCAGTTACATCGGCGGTTACTTTATAAGTAAAAGTAGGTTGATTTTCTTTAGAAACACTTTTGTCAGGTAATGCTGCAAAAGTTATTTTATATTCACCACTATCATTTGTTTTTGTTTCTCCGTGGGTAATTTCTTGTTCTTCGGATCCGTATGAAGGGAACCAATAACACCAACGAGGATATTGCACCTGTCTATATACACGATATACCACTTTGGCATCGGTAATGTTACTACCAGCATATGCAGTTGCAGTTCCTGTTAAATGGATACTATCATTTACTTTGTAGGTTTCGGTAACAGGATTAAATTTTGTTTCAAACTTTGGTCGTTTATATTCCTCAACCGATATATACGTACTGTTATAACTATCCGTTTGAATTGTGTAATTACCTGTTAGTCCCGACGAAGGTAAAATGAATTCTCCAGCAAATGATCCATACTCGTTAGTGGTGAAATTAAGAAGTTTTACTTCTTGTCCATTCATGTCTATAAGTTTTGCAAAAGTGGCTCTGTTTGCTACAACTTTATGCTTTTCATTTCCAGCAGAAGACATCATTATTCCTTTAAAATAAACTGTCTGTCCTGGTCTGTAAATACTTCTATCTGTAAATAGAAATGTAGTATATCGCGTAGTATTGTCAGGCTCAGAATCACCACCGTATTGGTTTAGGTATAAACCATTGAAATAAGCAGTATCCTCTCCTTTAGTAACCGTGGCTAATACATTATAGTAATATCCTTCTTGGGTAAAAAAGGCTTCTCCTTTATCATTAGTACTAAGTTTTTTATTTAGTTGGTTTCTTCCTCTATCAGAAGTAAGTTTAATAGAAGCATTAGAAATGGGAGTTCCGTTTGTTCTATTGATTACCTGAAATTTTGTAACCTTGTTCGTTTTGCTTTCTACAAGAGTTAAGTCTGTTACCTGAAGATTACCAAAAGAGAAAGACGTATTAACACTAAGATCTTTAGAGGTAGATCCAACAATCATATAAGATCCTTGAGGCAATACAGGAACGTTAATTTCTATAGTATGATTCTGATAATCCTTTTCGTCGATCAGCTTAGAATTCCATGAAGTTACAGTAGATAACTTGTTTAAAAAAGATATTTTTTCTTTGCTTTGGTAAAGCTGGTTAAAGAATTTTAATTCACTTCTATTAATTTTTAAAACCCTAAAATACACCTGATCTAGATTTTTGTAATTGATTAGAAGTTTGGAAGGCTTATTTATAGGTATATAGCTTTCTAATGTTATACTATTAATATTTGGATCCAGAATTTGTTCTTTTAGGTAAGCACAATTATTAGCTCCTCTGGATTTTGGATGTTTAGAAATAGCATTATCACATATTTCTATTGCTTTTTGTAATGTCCAGCGATGTGTTTCATTTTCTTTTGGGATGTATGTAGCTGCCTGTGTTTTATATAAATCGCCAATCTCATAATTGTATAAGGTAACTGCAGGAAATTGTTGGTGTTTTTCTTTTTCTGATAATAATGTGGTTAGCAGTAGTTCTTGTTTGTTGCTATAAATAGCATGTTCATACACGAATTTTAGACGTTCGATATTTACCTCGATCAAAGCAGCTGGTTTCTTATCTCTTTTATGAAAATTGATAAGGTTTTGATATATTTTTAAAGCATGAAATTGTAATGATAAAGAATCTTTTGTTTCTAGTTTTATTAAAGAAAATTGTTGGTGGTCTTTTAAATAGTCTGGAGAATCAATTTCAAAAGCATACGCTGGCTTAGTAATACTTGTTTCAGAGGTCTTGTAAAATGCTAATGCATTATGAGATAAAAAATCAAAAAGAGTTGGGCGGTATATTTTAGAATCTCCCGATTGTTCTAAGATATCCTTAAACTGCATTAAATCTGTTTGCTGGGCTAGCAAGCCATTATCTAAGGATTTCTGATAATAGAAATGAATTTCTGCAAACAATGTTTCTAAATCCCAAGTTCTAAAATCTTCTTTATCAACTTTTTCGGCAGTTTTAGTTCTGTTATAAAATTGCCATCTATGTTGCTGAAAATATTGCCAATATAAATTAGCTAAGATACTTTCTAGTATATTTTTACCAGGAAATTTGCTATTTGCAATTTCTTTTTTGAACTCCTTAATAATATTTAATTGTGCGTTTTCTTCTAAAACTAAAAGGTATTTGGCTTTATAAATCAGCGCTTTTGTAATCTGATTTGTATTGTTAGCTTTTTTTGCTTTACTGTGTATAGCTTCTACAATTTCTAATGCGGATTTTGGTAGCCCATCTTTATCAAAACTTTCTACTTTTTTCCAATCATCTTGGTAGTTATTATTGTTTTGAGCCATTGTATAATTTAGGTTTATTATAACGAGTATGAAAACAAGAATGATTCGTTCTTTCATCTGTTTGATTTTTTGTGTTTATTAAAACTCAGTGCAAGTCTTATACCATTTCATGATAATGTAAAAACTTACTGCTAGTAAATAACTTTATAAAGCTACATAATTGCAACGATAAATTAGGGAAAAGCTTATGTGGTTTAGTATACTATTTAATTTATTGAGTTTTTAGGATTTTGTAAACTGCTGGTTTTTAGAGTTCGATGACAAATTAAATAATGAATTCATGAGTAAGGATGTTAAAGGTGTACTACTTGTTTATGTTGGTTAATTATCGATTCATTTTTACTATTGATATCTTTTGGTAATTGCAAAACATAAGTGTTGATTTCGGTAATTTCTTATTTTATGATTATCTTTAAGAGGATTACAGGTTTAATTTTTCCCCACTTCGTAAAAAAACTTTGATCAGGTAGAAAAGACACTAATTTATTTCAATTACTATAAACCAAATTTTCAACTATGAAGGGCATTATTATTTTTTTGTTAGTCATTATCACTCTGGTAATGGGGTATAATCAATATCATAAATACCAAAGATTTCACCCTAAGAATGTAGCCTATGTATCCAAAGATACTGTAGATAATTCTTATCATGATCCGCAAGTTGTTATGAATTATTATGAAGCTATCGAAATGCTTAATGGATATATAATCTCACAATGGTCTACAAACCGTATAGACGTTAGAAATCCGAAAAAAGACAATTCAGCTACTCGATATGCTATTAACGAATATCAAAAGAAATTAGGAAAGGTGAAATATTACGAAGCTATCCTTATGCAATCTACAGTGTATAAATCTAAAGGATTATCTAATGATGAAATAAAATTGCTAGAGCAGAATCAATTATCACAAGAAGATATAGCAGAGAACAATAGAAAGGAAGCATTTTACGATTTATTTCAAAAAACAGTTTTGCAAAAAACATTAAAAACGGGAGATCGAGGTCCATGGGTGTATGAAATGCAAAAGCGCTTGGTCGCCAGTGGGTATACGATTGCCGTTGATGGGAATTTTAAAATAGAAACAGAAACGGCACTAAAAGATTTTGAATACAAACATGAATTATTTCCGGATGGAATATTGGATGTTTTAACACTTCGCGAACTTTTGAAATTACCAGAAGAAGCTACAAGACCCTTATTGGCTACGCAATAATTTTACAGGAAAATCTGAAATTGATACAATCTACTAGTTATTTTAAAGTTAGTTTCTTTAATAATTAAAAGTAGGTTGTATCTTTACTTTTTAGAATTAAGAACACTATTATGCGCGTACATTTTATTGCGATAGGAGGGAGTGCTATGCACAACCTTGCTATGGCATTGCATCAAAAAGGATATAAAGTTACAGGAAGTGATGATGTGATTTTTGAACCTTCAAAATCACGATTGGCTAATCATGGTTTACTGCCTGAAACTTTTGGTTGGTTTCCTGAAAAAATTACTAAAGAAATTGATGCTATTATTTTAGGAATGCACGCCAAAGAAGATAATCCAGAGTTGGTGGAAGCCCAAGAATTAGGATTGAAGATATATTCTTATCCAGAGTTTTTGTACGAGCAGTCTAAGAATAAAACTCGTGTTGTGATTGGTGGTTCTCATGGTAAGACTACTATTACTTCTATGATTTTACATGTTCTACACTACCATGATAAAGAAGTAGACTATATGGTAGGAGCACAATTAGAAGGTTTTGATACAATGGTTCATCTAACGGAAGAGAATGATTTTATGGTGTTAGAGGGTGATGAATATCTGTCCTCTCCGATAGATAGAAGACCAAAATTTCATTTATACAAACCAAATATTGCATTACTAAGTGGGATCGCATGGGATCATATTAATGTGTTCCCAACTTTTGATAATTACGTAGAACAGTTTCAGATTTTTGTAGATAGTATCGTACGCGGCGGAAGTATTAACTATAATGAAGAAGATCCTGAGGTGGTTAAGGTAGTTGAGCATTCTGAAAATCAAATTAGGAAAATACCTTATACTACACCCGATTACAGAGTAGAAAATGGAGAAACCTTATTAAATACACCGGAAGGTGAAATGCCTATCGAGGTATTTGGGGCTCATAACTTAAGTAATTTAGCAGGAGCAAAGTGGATTTGTCAACATATGGGTATTGATGAGGATGAATTCTATGAGGCGATTGCATCCTTTACTGGTGCTTCTAAAAGACTAGAAAAAATAGCAGAGAGTAATGCTGCGGTTGCATATAAAGATTTTGCCCATAGTCCTTCTAAAGTAAGTGCTACCACAAAAGCAGTAAAAGAGCAATATCAAGACAGACAACTAATAGCATGTCTAGAGCTACATACGTATAGCAGTCTAAACGCAGAGTTTTTAAAAGAATACGAGGGAGCGTTGGATGCAGCAGATCAGGCAATAGTTTTTTATTCGCCTCATGCGGTAAAGATTAAACAGCTAGAAGAAGTATCCGAAGAACAAATTGCTACAGCATTTAACAGAAAAGATTTGTTGATTTATACAAATCCTGAAGAATTTAAGGAATATCTGCAACAAAAGGATTTTGCTAATTCTGCACTATTACTTATGAGTAGCGGTAATTATGGTGGATTAGATTTCGATGAGGTAAAGGAGTTGATATAATATTTTGTTATTCTAAAAAAAACTTACCGACTTTCTGTTGATTGTTTTATGGTTATGGTTAGTATATCACTAAGCCCTTTATTTTCTTCGATTGTACCATCATTACTAAAGGTGTCCCCCACAGCTATAATCGAACCATTACTTAGTTCTGCCACATCATAGATGTAATCGAACTGAGACCCTCCAGTACTTATTTGCCAAACAATATCTTGATTATTGTCTAGTTTGATAATCCAGCCGTCGATTTGCCCTTGATTTTCGGAAGTATCTCCATCTTCGCTCCGCGATGATCCCACAATTAAATAACCTCTATCAGCCGTATTGATAATTTTTTCTGCTGTATCAAAATTACTACCTCCAATAGTTTTTTCAGAAATCAAATCTCCAGATGGCGAAATTTTTACTAACCAAATATCCGTAACACCTTTGTTAGCTGAAACATCAATATCTGAGCTTTTGGTAGCCCCAACAATTAAATAATTCCCATCATTCGCTTTAGTGATACTAAATCCATTATCAATATTACTTCCGCCAAAAGACTTTTGCCATTCTAAAATTCCTGTATTTGAGATTTTAATAACCCAGAAATCATAAAAACCTTTGTTGTTAGTAATGTCTAAATCATCACTGTCGGATTCGCCAACAATAATATAACCTCCATCATCCGTTTGAATTACATCTTTTGGAGTTTCTGAAAAACCACCGCCAAATTGTTTACTCCATTCTAACATCCCATCTTCGGTAATTTTAATTGCCCAATAATTGCCTCCTGTATGTCTATTGCTAGTAGTTTTTGCAGTGTCACCTTCGCCATTCGATCCTACAACGTCTAGTTCTCCAACTAATACATATCCACCTTCACTTGATTTAATTAGGGATGTTCCAAAATCTTCACCAGAATAGCCAAAGGATTTTTGCCAAATAATGACTCCCATAGAAGATAACTTAAGAACCCAATAGTCTTTATCACCTTCATTATTAGTAGCGTCTCCATCATTGCTTGTGCTATAGCCTAATATTACTAAACTTCCGTCTTGATTTTCTATTAAATCATAACCTCTGTCATTACCCGTTCCTCCATAGGTTTTGCTCCATTGCAATTCGTTTAACCCATCGTATTTTAATAGATAGAAGTCAGCATCTTCTCCTTCCTTATCAGTGATGTCTTGGTCGTTACTTAATGTATACCCCAAAACAATATAACCTCCATCTTGGGCAGCTTTAATTGCTTGTGCACTATCATTATTGCTTCCTCCGTAAGTTTTGACTTTATCCAATATACCTACATTTATATTGTTATTGGTAACGGAATCTTTATCATCATTCGAACAATTTATAACGATAAATGATATAAGTAAGATCAATGAAATATTTAATGTTCTTGTCATGGCTACAGTTCTTTTCTTTATGAGATCTTTTGATATAGGTAGATTTGGAACTATTATTTATGGTTTTAAAAGTCTTAAGAATTATGTAAACTCAATTTAGTGTTTAGAACTTTAATAAATTAGGTTTAGTATACGTTAGAAGTAATATTTTAATCTAATGGTATTCTTAAGTTCATAGAACTTATATTGAAAAGGAATAGAATGGTAGTTAAAACCTTTAGAGAATAAGGAATCTGAAGAGATGCTTAAAAATGATTTTGGAATAAACCATTAACAAAATCAACAATACTGATCTGGTTATTTTTGATCAATTCATGTTTTGCATTTTCTATGTCAGCTGGTATTTTATCTTGGCTTAATTTAAATTTACCTTCCCAATGTTGTACTTCAATCTCAAAACAATGAATATACGGAACCAAACGATCCATTCTAGGGTCTTCTTTTAATAGTTTAAAACCATCATTGGGATTTTCTAAAAAGTCAGTCATTACTACCATTGATTCTTTGATTAATTCTGGATCTTTGATCGTCTTTACAATACCTACTGCGTGTGAAATAATGTAATTCCAGGTGGGTAATTGCTTGGTAGTATAAATCGTTGGAGAAATATAGGTTTGAGGTCCTTGGAAAATTGCTGTGACTGGATAGTCATTTTGCAATAATTCTACATGTGGATTATTAGCGTCTATGTGGCCGACAAGAGTGTCTCCTTTCAGAATTAATGGTGCGTGAGTAATGTATGGTGTTTTGTCTTTGGCAGATACTAAGGTAGCAAAAGGATATGCTTTAGCTACACTTTTAATGTTCTCTACGTTATAGTCTTGATGATGTTTTGGTGGATACACAGACTATACGTTAAATTGTTGTAAATGATGATCTAAATGCTTGTATTGCATTTTTCCCCATTGATCTTTGGTAAACTGTCCAAACATAGGATGCGGATCCCATTCGGAAATAGTTCTCTTTTCTGAGAATTCACTGATTAAATTTAATAATACCTTTTTTTCTTCTTCAAAAACTTTACTATCAACAACTTTTAATTTTGGATGTGTAGGTAAATTTTTTTTCCAAGGTTTGTCGTTATACAAGGATTTTTTAAAGAATATCTTAGCCAATAAATTTGGTTTTACCGTTGGATGCTTTTTTTTAAGTGCAATTTTTAAAGGAAACTGACAATGAAATAACATTTGAGAAATATCCATTTTGCCCCAATTTGGAGAGCTTTCTGTAGATAATTTCTGAATTCTACCTTCTATTTCATTTTTTACGGGTTCATCAAAAAGAGATTTCATCTTATGGCATATTTAAGCTGTACATACCAAAAATAACAGAATTATTTTAAATATGATCCATAAAAAACCTAAGCTATTGCTAAAATAACTTTAAAGATTAATCGTAAAAATAAATGATTTAATTATCCGACCTTTTCGAAGACAAGTTTAAGAATTCCTTCCAAATCTCCGTTTGCTGATATATCCGAAGGTGTTCCAAGATTTATCATCAAAGGCTGATCTTTAATTTTTCCCATTAAAAAATATTGGAAAGTAGTACCAGATTTAAATTTAAAACCTTTCAATTCAGATCCAAAGGAAGTAAATGTTACAGCCGTCTTAGAAGAGTTATCTGCTCCAAAAGCATCAATAGTAGCGTCAAATACTGCAGTTAACATATCATCACTGTAATAATCCCATTTAATAGAGGTTCCATTACATGCTTGCAGCTCAAATTCTGATTGCGCTTGACATCCTCTTGGCACTTGTATGTGGTTTCCTACTAAATTTAAGAAGCTTATGCGTTTCCTGTCTTGTCCATAAAAACTAATGGTAGCTAATAGTAATGCGAAGGTAATAATGTTCTTCATAAATAGGTTAATTTGAAGTTGTTAAATTCTCTTTTTTTAGATTATGGGTGTTCAAATATAGTAAAACTTTCATTTTCAAACAAATATATGTATAAAGAATCTTAGAATATCGACAGGGTAGACAATTTTTATTTTTGTAAATTATAGAATAATATATTGTATTTGAGCGGACTAGTTTATAAATAAGTATCGAAAAATTTAGGGAATAATACTTCTAAAAAAAAATATATGATTGAAAATAATGCTTCATTTTCGATTAGAAAATGGAATGAAAATGATCGTCCAAGAGAAAAATTATTGGTTAAAGGGAAGAATTCTTTAAGTGATTCGGAGTTAATAGCGATTTTAATAGGTTCTGGGAATAAAGAAGAAAGTGCCGTAGCATTAAGCAAAAGAATTTTAGCAAGTGTGGATCATCAAATAAATGCTCTTAGTAAACTTTCAGTAAAACAGCTCATGGATTTTAAAGGAATTGGAGAAGCTAAAGCAATATCAATCGTAGCAGGTTTAGAGTTAGGAAAAAGAAGAAAAGAAGAAAGTGTTCCGATGATACCTAAAATAGGGTCGAGTATGGATGTATTTCATATAATGAATCCAATTATAGGGGATTTGGAACATGAAGAGTTTTGGGTTTTGTTTCTTAATAATTCTAATAAGGTTTTACAAAAGAAGCAAATAAGTGTAGGAGGGAAGACCAGCACTTTGGTAGATCCAAGAATTGTGTTTAGATCTGCGCTAGAATTTAATGCCACAGCAATTATATTGACACATAATCACCCTAGCGGAACTTTAGTGCCAAGTGAATCCGATAAAGCCTTGACACAAAAATTGAAACAAGCAGGTATGAGTTTAGATATTAAACTATTGGATCACTTAATAATTACAGAAAAGGATTATTTTAGCTTCGCAGATCAAGCTATACTTTAATAACTATGCTATTAATCCATGTTTACAAGATAACACCTAGAGTATTATACACTTTTAAGCATATCTGTAAAAGAGTTTTGGGTTTAGAAGTTGATTTTACTTCCAAAATTGAATCTTTTATTGCCCATGATGGTCCAAAATTATCTTATGGTAAACAACCTTTAGGAAAAGAGCTTTATTTTCAAAGTGTAGATTTGCTTTTTGAGCACGGTTTCAACGAAGTAGAAATACAAGTAATGCCTTGGGAAGATACTCAGTGTTTTTTTTCGGTTAAAAACCAAAGTACGGCTTTGCCATTTGATATATTCGCGGCAACATTTTATTTGTTGACAAGATATGAAGAGTATTTACCTCACGTAAAAGACGAACTCGGAAGATTTGCCGCAACAGAAAGTATTGCTTATCAGAATGGTTTTTTGCATGAACCTGTTGTTGATATTTGGGCGCTAAAGTTTAAAAAAATACTAAAGGAAAAGTATCCAGATATTAGATTTAAAGAAAAAGAGTTTAAGATTCAACCTATTATTTATGTGAGTCAGACTTTTGCGTATTGGCAAAAAGGAATTTTAAGATCTGTAGGAGGAGGTATTAGAGATCTATGGCAGTTAAAAGTTAATGAAGTTACTGATAGAGTCAAAGTAATATTGGGGATTAAAAAAGATCCGTACAATACTTTTGATTTTGTGATTGATTTGCAAAAAAATATACATAGAAAATGTCTCATGTTTTTTGGCTTAGGGGATTACACGAATTTTGAAAAAAATATCAACCATAGTAATCCAGAACATAAGAAAGTTATTAAACATGTATCAGATTATTTAGATGTTGGTTTGAAGGTTTCATATGATGCTATTGCCGACTTAGAAATATTAAAGCAAGAAAAAACGAGAATAGAGAATATTGTGAATAGACAATTAAAGTCTTCATTATGTTCTTTTTATAAAATAAAACTTCCTGAAGCATATCGAAACTTTATTGAATTAGAAATTCAAGAAGACTATTCAATGGGGTATCCCGGACATGCTGGTTTTAGGGCAGGGACTTGTACACCTTTTTTGTTTTATGACTTGGATTACGAAGTACAAACACCTTTGGTGATTTATTCTTTTTGTATCACTCCTAAAAGTTTTGAGAATGCTGATAACGAATATGTTGTTAGGCAAGAAATTATAGATTACTTGGAAAAAGTGGAAAAAGTAAATGGATTATTTATTCCTGTTTTTAGTAATGGCTTATTAGGGGATCTTAATGAACAATCGTTTTGGAAATCAATTTTTAAATTTATTTGGACTAGGGATGAGACTAACAAAAATTGATCATATATTTTTTGATCTTGATCACACTCTTTGGGATTTTGATAGAAATTCGACTTTAGCATTTCAAAAGATGTTTGATAAATTCAATATCGAAATAGACGTTTATCAGTTTTTGAGTGTTTATCAGCCTATCAACTTACAATATTGGAAGTTGTATAGAGAAGAAAAAGTGACGAAACAAGAGTTGCGCAGAGGGCGTTTAATTAAAGCTTTTAATGCTTTTAGTATATCTTTTTCAATTGAAGTGATAGATCAGTTGTCTGAAGATTATATAAATTTTCTTCCTTTAAATAATTATTTGATAGAAGGTGCTGTGGAGTTGTTAACCTATTTAAAACCAAACTATCATTTGCATATTATAACAAACGGCTTTAGGGAAGTGCAAAACACCAAGCTATCTAATTCTAATATAGCGCAATATTTCAAGACTGTAACGAATAGTGAGGATGTAGGTGTTAAAAAACCAAACCCAATTATATTTGAGCATGCGATAGCTATTTCTGGCGCGAATATTGATAATAGTTTGATGATTGGAGATAACTATGAAGCGGATATTTTAGGGGCAGAATCTTTGGGGATCAGGTCAATATGTTTCAACTATCATAAGGAACAAATACCTCAGAATATATTGCAAGTTTCTTCATTAAATGAAATAAAAAATTACATTTAGTAATAAATATTTGTATATTTTCGTTACATACTAAACAACTCCCCCAGATGAAAACAAAAAAAACTTATGCATTGCTGCTGTTTTTTAGCGCAATAATGTCAACCGTTTCGTGCGTTGAAGAGCTAGATTTTGAACAACTAGAAGATGTTGTTTTAACACCTGTCTTCGAGGCTGATTTTATTTATTCAGAATTTGATATCGAGGAATATATCCCGGATGGACTTCCTCCTGATACAAATTTTACCATACCTCCTGAGGTTGTAAGGGATACTGCAAATTATGATTTAGTAGGAACTGATTTTGCAGTGGATAATTTAGATAGAGTCGAACTTACAATCGAAGTTCGTAATACTATTGAGCGAGCATTTCTTATTCAATTTCAATTTTTAACCGAAAATGATCAACCAATCGGACAATTATACAATGTTCTTGTGCAAGCAGGAATGGGACCAGGTACACAACCGGTTGTATCTTTCTCAGATCCTGATCCAATTGTTTTAGATAATGCTACTTTAAACCAATTGTCTTCTGCCCAAAAAATTGCAACAGAAATCATTGTACCCACATTAAACACGGACTTAAGAGGTGTTTTACATATTAGATCAAAAGCCAGTTACTATGTAAATTATGAATTATGAGAATCTTATTGTGCCTTTTTTTAGGTTTATTGGGATGCTCATTATATTCTCAAAATAAAGAAACCTTATACGATTTTACTGATCTACCGCAGTCGCTTATGCTTAATCCAGGCGCAGAGGTGAATTTTAAATATCACGCTGGAGTTCCTTTTTTATCTCAGATACATCTAAACGTTGGCTTTAGAGGAGCCTCAATCTATGATGTGTTTGCAGATGATGGTAGGGATATTAATGATAAAATAGAGAATACAATCAATACACTTACCAGTAACGACTACTTCACTTTAACAGAACAATTAGAGTTACTTAGTTTTGGTTGGCGTAGCAAAAACAATAAAGATTTGTATTATTCAGGCGGATTGTACCAGGAGCTTGATCTGATTGTATATTTTCCTAAAGACTTCGCAGTTCTAGCTTATCAAGGAAATCAGGATTTTATAAATGTCCCATTTCGGTTTTCTAATATAAGAGCTACAGGAGAATTGCTAACAGTGTATCATTTTGGTTACAATAAAAAAGTAAATAAGAAATTAACTTTTGGAGCTAGAGCAAAGTTGTATTCTAGTATTTTTAATTTTAGAAGTACAAAAAATCGTGGGACATTTACTACTATCGAGACTCCACAAGGTAATAACATCTATCAGCATGTAATTAGCAATGCTGATGTAAGTCTACAAACAGCAGGTTATGCGTCTCTGCGAGATATCGAATCTGAGGATAATGCAGATGGTGCTAGTCAAGTGGTGAATAAGTTTATTGGAAGAGCATTTCTTGGAGGAAACTTAGGAGTAGGTGTAGATCTAGGATTTAGTTATAAAATAGAAGATCAGTGGACGCTTACGGGAAGTATGACAGATTTAGGAATGATTTTTTATACCAAAGATGTGGAGACTTATAGGGCAAGAGGTAATTTTGTTTTTGAGGGATTAGAAACTCCCATTACAGATGATAATGGGCAAGATATATTGAATGAATTAGAAGAAGCAATACCGATTGATACGCTAAGTACAAGTTATGCCGCGTTAAGACCCTTAAAACTGAATAGTTCTATAAAGTATTCGTTTAACAGATATGATGACGGTACTTGTAACTGCGCGATAGAAGGAGAAGGACCTTTATATCAAGATGCGTTTGGACTGCAAGTATTTACACAATTTAGACCAAAAAGACCCCAATATGCGGCATCATTGTTTTATTACAAACGATTATCCAGTTTTCTGAGAACAAAATTAACATATACGGTAGACGATTATTCCTTTAAAAACATCGGTTTTTTAATGTCTACTCATTTTAATAAAATTAATTTTTATATTTCGGCAAATAATCTTTTAGAATATTCTAATCTGGCCGATGCAAGAGGAGCATCCGTCCAATTAGGATTTAATGTAATAATGTAATGAATATAACACGTGTTTTCTTTTTTGGGCTTGCTTTTTTCTTTATCAATAATTTCTGGGCTCAAAATTCGGTGAATGATTATAAATATGTAATTGTGCCAGAAGGTTACGTCTTTTTGAGAGAAAATGATGACTATCAATTAAATTCGTTAACCAAGTTTTTATTTGAAAAATATGGGTTTACTGCTTTTATTCGAGGTGAGGATTTACCGGAAGATTTAAAAACTAATGGTTGCAAGGGGTTAACAGCAGATGTAAGGAAAAATTCTGGATTATTGAAGACCAAACTTATTGTAGATTTAAAAGATTGCAACGGAATAGTTGTATTCAGTACTAAAGAAGGGACTAGTAGAGAAAAAGAGTATAAAAAATCTTATCATGAAGCTTTAAGAAATGCTTTTAAAGATATCCAAGCCTTGAATTATAAGTATAACGGTAAAAAAGAGAATATGGTTGCAGTGAGCAGTCCACAGTCCAATGTGCCAAAAGAAGTAAATAATTCAGTTGAGAACGCAGCGCCTACTATGTCTAAATCAGAGAGTGCAAACTCAATGATAAATGAAAAGAATACTAAAGAGCAGGTTCGGGAAAAAACAATTGTATCTTCTCAGAAAACTATTTCTTTTACTTATAACGATGAAATATATCTTTTAAATAAGAAAGAGTTTGGTTTTGAGTTATCACAAAAAAAGGGGAGTTCTGTTCTTTCTTTAGGCAAGATTTTAAAGTCTAGTAGAAAAAACGATTATATCGTTAAAGCAGGGGATTTAAGTGGTAGTGGTTATTTTGATGCTTATGGTAATTTTATTTTAGATAGAATTAATCCTGTTACTGATAAATTAATCACGGATACTTTTGCGCGTCAATAAACTAGTAATTGTACTTATCTTTCCATCGCAATTTTAGAAATGATCTAAAAGCATCCTCTCGTTGATTATTGCCAGGTTCATAGAGTTTTGTGTTTTCTAGTGATTCTGGTAAAAACTCCTGATCTACAAAGTTATTTGTATGGTCATGAGCATATTTATAATCTTCTCCATATCCTAGTTCTTTCATTAATTTAGTAGGAGCATTTCTTATATGCAAAGGAACAGGTAAATCACCAGTTTGCCTAACTAGTTGTTGCGCTTTATTAATTGCCATGTAGGATGCATTACTTTTTGGAGAAGTTGCTAGATAAACTGCACACTGGCTTAAGATGATTCTGGCTTCTGGGTATCCAACTGTGGTTACAGCCTGAAAAGTGTTATTTGCCATAATAAGTGCTGTCGGATTCGCATTTCCAATATCTTCCGAAGCTAAAATAATCATTCTTCTGGCCAAAAATTTAAGATCTTCTCCACCTTCTATCATTCTTGCTAACCAATACACGGCTGCGTTTGGGTCACTGCCTCTTACTGATTTGATAAATGCGGAAATAATATCATAGTGCTGTTCTCCGGTTTTGTCATACCTAACAGTGTTTTGTTGCACCAGTTTAAGAACCAGATCATTCGTAATTATTATTTCATTGTTTTCTTGACTACTGACAATCAGTTCAAAAATGTTTAATAATTTTCTAGCATCACCACCGCTTAAACGTAATAAAGCTTCCGTTTCTTTGAGTTCAATGTTCTTTGATGATATATGTTCATCTTGAACCATTGCTCTAGCTAAAAGTGCTTCTAATTCCTTTTTTTCGAAAGGTTTTAAAACATAAACCTGACATCTGGAGAGTAAGGCAGGAATTACTTCAAAACTTGGGTTTTCCGTAGTAGCTCCAATTAAAGTTACCCATCCTTTTTCTACTGCTCCGAGTAAGGAATCTTGTTGTGATTTACTAAAACGATGAATTTCATCAATAAAAAGAATTGGATTTTTAGAAGTGAACAATCCACCGCTTTGTTTTGCTTTATCAATTACCTCTCGTACCTCCTTTACACCACTATTAATAGCACTGAGTGTATAAAATGGGCGATCAGATTCACTGGCAATAATATTAGCTAGTGTTGTTTTACCCACGCCCGGAGGGCCCCAAAAAATTAGAGATGGGATGATTCCATTTTTGATCTGTTTGGTTAAGGAACCATCATCACCAATCAAATGTTCTTGACTTAAATACTCTTCTAAGGATCTAGGACGTATTCTTTCCGCTAGAGGTTTGTTCATAATTACAAATGTAGTAAATGGTGTTTGCTTTTGTCGTGATCTCTATGAAAATTAAGTTACTGACAATTTAGCGTGATATAGTCTTTGGAAGATTTTTTGATATATCTAACAAAGTTATGAGAAAAAGAGATCAATTTGTTTTTAGTACAGGCGTTATTGGATATCCTTTATTGTTTGTATTGCTGATATGGATAGTTTTCTGGTTTGAAGTGAGATTTGGCTTTGATTTTAATAATTTTGGGATATATCCAAGAACTTTAATAGGGTTGAGGGGGATTCTGTTTTCTCCTTTTATTCATGGAGATTTGTCGCATTTGTGGCATAATACTTTGCCATTATTTATTTTGTCTTCTTCACTTTTCTTTTTTTATCCCAGAAACTCTTGGAAAGTTATTCTTATAGGAGGACTTCTTACAGGGTTTTTGACTTGGTTTCTAGGTCGTACAGCAAACCATATAGGTGCAAGTGGATTAATTTATATGTTATTTGGTTTTTTGTTTTTGAAGGGTATTATTGCAAAGCACTACAGGCTAATAGCACTATCTTTTGTAGTGGTTTTTATCTATGGTAGCATGATTTGGTATACATTTCCTATTGATCCAAAGATTTCTTGGGAAGGGCATTTATCAGGATTGTTAGTTGGATTTTTTTTGGCTTTTTGTATTAAAAAAGGCATTGCTACACCTAAGAGGTATAATTGGGAAGAAGATGATTTTGATCCTGAAGAAGACGACTTCTTAAAACATTTTGACGAAAACGGTAATTTTATAGAGAATTTACCAGAACCTGATGAACAGGAACATATAGAAATCATTTATAACTTTAAGTCTTCAGATAACGATAATTCTGAAGAAGAATGATGATCTTCTATGTGTTTATAATCTTTGTCTAATGGTTTCATACAAAAATACTCCACACGCGACAGAAACGTTTAAGGAAGCTATTTCTCCGTACATAGGAAGTTTGGCCATATGATCAACAATTTTTAAAACAGAGTTAGAAATACCTTTTCCTTCACTTCCCATTACGATAGCAGTTGGTATTTTAAGATCTATATCATAAATAGGGGTTACTGCTTTTTCACTTGCCGCTACTATTTGCATTCCTGAGCCCTGGAGATAAAACATAGCATCTTTAATATGATCAACTTTACAGATCGGAATTTTAAAAATAGCTCCGGTCGATGTTTTTACTGTGTCCGAGCTCACAGGAGCGCCTCCTTTTTTCTGAATTATAATACCATGGACTCCAGTGCATTCTGCGGTTCTAATAATTGCTCCAAAATTTCGAACATCAGATAGTTGATCAAGAATTAGAAATAGAGGTGTTTCTCCAGATTCAATTACTTGCATTGTTAGATTTTCTAAGTCATGAAATTCTATGGGTGAGATGAATGCTACAACACCTTGATGATTTTTACGAGTTAGTCTATTTAGCTTTTCTACAGGAACCTGAGAAAAAGAGATATTTTCTTTTTTAAGTAGCGCTATCAATTCTTTGGATAGCTCACCTTGCAAACCTTTTTGGATAAAGATTTTATCAATTGTTTTTCCGGAATGAATAGCTTCAATTACTGTGCGTATACCAAATATTTGGGATTCATTATTCTTCATATAGTGCAAATATAATGCTATATAAAAAAATCATCCCGATGAATTTTCATCGGGATGAGATTTTATGTATTTCTTAAGTTTTTATCTAGTTCTTAGACATTACTAAGAAGTTATCTATAAATCCAGCAGACTGGATAGAAATATCTACAGTTCCAGTACAAGAGAAAACAAATCCACTTACACCTAAATACGCAGCAGGACCGAAGGTATTGAAGTGAATAGCTTCACCAGATCCTCCGTAAGATGCAATACCTGTATTAGGGTCAACAGAAATAATTAAATCGTCAGCTCCGTCTTGGATAACAGCTCCACCTACAACTGTGATCTGATTCTCTCCTGGTCCAGCTACAACTGTTCTAGTAGCTACAGCTCCTGGGAAAAACCCATCAAATCTATGGAAAGAAACAGTATATTCTCCTGCAGCATCTGCCGCATTAAACGGACAAGAGATAAAAGTATTGTAACTTAAAGCTTGTTGTAATCCAGGGTTGTTAATGTCTCCTAAGAATTGAGTTTCATCAGCACCATTAAATTCAACACCATCGTTATCTGTAATGATAACTCTGAAGTTAATTTTGTCTCCAGGATTTAAATCTGCTAAAGTTAAACCTAAAGCTGTAGTAACTTCAGTAGCATTTATACTTAGATCAGCAGGGAACTCAGTTATAGTCTTTAATGGAGTTAAAACCAAGTTCTCATCAGCATCTTCCTCATCGTTAAGATTAACGAATATTTCGTAAGATGCAACATTATTAAATGGAGCAACAAGTTTAGCAGTATATGCAGAACCTTCAAGGTTTGTTACATCGATTACAGGCGCATCTATTGACTCAAAGTATACCCAAGGTGCCTCTACTGTATCTGTTATCTGATTTTTCTCATCGTCCTCACAAGAGAAAAATATCGCCGCAATAAAAACGACTAAAAATATATTTATTAATTTTTTCATTTTATAAAAATTTTAATTTTTTATTTAGTCAACAAATCCTTCTGGGTTTGTATCCCAGAATACTGGAGAAGCTTGATTAGCTTTCTGATCAACATTAGAGTTTCTGTCAACTAAAACACTTGGATATAAGAAAGATCTGATGTATACACCTGGATTCGCTAATAACGATGGCTGTAAATTTTCTGGTTTACCAGTTCTTCTATATGTGTTGTATGCCTCAATACCGTTTCCGTATAATGCGATGAAATATTCTTGAACAATAATTTCTAATCTTTCATCATCATCAGCAGCAGTATCATAGTTGCCAAGTACTTCATCAATGTAATCTTGTACATCTAAAGCAGTAGGTGCTAATGCAGCATCAGTTAAGTCAGGTCTGAAGTTCATAACTTTAGCAAATGATTTGGTCAAACCAGCTTCAAGATATGTTCTAGCATCTCCAGTAGTACCTAATTCAAGTGCAGCTTCTGCTAACATAAAATCAACATAAGAACTTAACATGATTGGAGATATACCAGCTCCCTGAGCTCCTACAGTTCTGTCGTTTGTTCCGTCAAAACTATTATCATCGAAACGAGCTCCAATTGGATAAACTCCCCAATCTGTTCTGTCAGCTTCATCTGGTGGGATACCATCATTATCATGGTGATCTCTACCATTATAACCTTGACCAGCTACACAGAATACAGTACCAGCAGGATAATGAGCAGGTGCAGTTTCAGTGATACATGGTAATGCATTAGGATCTGTAGAAGCGTTAGATCTGTTTCTATAGAAATAGTATCTGATTCTTGGATCTGGTGCGCTTTTACCATTTAATAAAACATCCATGAAAGAGTTTGATTGGTAATCTGTAACTCCATTATCAAAGTTTCTTGAAAATATTGGGTGTCTACTATCTGGGTTAGCATCTACAGAAGAATACTGAAATTGGAAATCTTGATCAGCAGAAACTATATAGTTTCCAGAAGCTAAGATTTCATTAATACCTGTAGTCGAAGCTGTAGCATTTACTAAACGAGTTTGTAAAAATAATTTGATTTTTAAAGTATTCGCAAAACGAATCCAGTTATCAGTATCTCCATCGTAATATAAATCAACAGCTGGTTCACCAGTAGAAGTAGCATTCAAATTAGCGATAGCACTATCTAATAATGCAAACATTTCATCGTAAACAGCTTGACCACTATCTAAATTTGGATTTTCATTTTCTAATCCTAAAATAGCTTCACTGTATGGAACATCTCCTAAATAGTCAACCATTGTTGCTATAGTATACGCTTCAATAATTTGACCGATAGCGATATGAGTGAAAAGACCCAATTCTTCTGCTAAAGGTGCCATTGCTCTATTGTCTGCTAAAATACCAGCATAAGCTGTAGTATAAGGAGCATCTAATTGAGCAGGTCCATAACCATTATCATATGTAGGTCCAGCTTGATGAAGAATACGAGTTACTTCCATTCCTTCTTCAGTAATTTGCTCAAAGAACGTTGAAGCACTTATTTGCATACTATTTAGAAAGAAATCTACATCAGCCTGATCTGGACGAAGTACGTTCGGACTTTCCAGAATCTCTAGTTCCGTTGTTTCACAAGAATTGAATCCCAAAGCTAATACTGCTAGGAATAAAATTCTTTTTATATTTTTTTTCATGTTTATCATTTTTTTATTAAATAAAATTAGAAAGTAGCTCTAAAACTAAGACCGTATCTTCTAGAACTAGGACCAGTAATAAAATCAATACCTTGTCCGTTACCAACTCCTGTACTTAGAGTGTTAGTGTCAAAATTAACGTCATCAGGGAAATTAAATGCTTTGTACCATAAATTAGATCCAAGTAACGTAATTGATAATGATCCAAATGGAGTTTTGTTTAAGAACTCTTTTTTGAAATCATAGCTAAGACTAACTTCATTTAATCTTAAAGTAGTACCATCATATATTTGCGATTCGTTTGGTCCAAAACCGAAGTTACCAAAGAATACGTTTGTAGCAGTGATTGGAATGTTATTTGGTGTTCCATCTTGGAAAACACCTGGTAATATGTAAGCTCCTCTTCTGTCTAATGGGTCATCAGCATCAACAACTCCACGTCCTACAAGAGTAGAAGCTGTTTGAGAGAAAATATCTCCACCATGTCTATATTGGAAATCAAAAGAGAATTTAAATCCTTTGTAAGAAAAAGTATTCTTTAAAGTACCTGTCCAATCTGGATTTGGATCTCCGATAATTTCAATGTCTGTAGTAGCTAAGTATAAACCATCACTACCTACGATTGGATTACCGTCTGCATCTCTCTGTATTGCAGTTCCTTGAAGGATACCAAAAGCTTCTCCAGCAATAGCATAGTTTGCAGGTCTTCCTCCAATAGAAGCAGTAAGAGCAATCTGATCAGTAGGTAACTCTGTTACTACGTTTTCATCAGCATAGAAGTTACCATTGATTAACCACTTAAAGTTATCAGTTTTCCATGGAGTAATATCGAAATCTACCTCAATCCCTTCGTTTTCAGATTTACCTAAGTTTACTACCTTATTAGTAAATCCAGAAGCAGGATCTAATGCTTGATTAGTAATTAAATCTTTTGTGTTTCTTTTGAATAAACTAACGTTTAATCCAACTCTGTTGTTGAAGAAACGAGTTTCAACACCGATTTCAAATTCTTGGAATCTTTCAGGCTTAAGATCTGCGTTTCCTAAAACGTTAGAAACAGCATTACTAGAAATTACATTTCCTTGTGCATCAACAAATGCTCTAGAGTTAAGTCCTAAAGTATTTCTAGTGCTAAATGCTCCAGGTGCTCCTGCAGATTCTCCATATGCTACTCTTGTTTTTAAGTAGTTAAACATATCTCCTTGTAAACCAGGTATAGCATCCGTAGCAATTAACGAGATACTCGCTCCAGGATATAAGATTGAGTTGTTGTCTTGTTCTAATGTAGAGAACCAGTCATTTCTAACAACTCCATTAAAGAATAAGTAATTCTTATAATCTAGACTAACATCTGCATATACACCGATCGTGTTATCTTCAAATTCTAAGTCTAAACGTCCACCGTCAAAGTCAGCTGTTGACTGGTTTACGAAGTTGAAGTGTCTTAAAACTCCAAAAGCTAACTGCTGAGTACTTAAAGTACCTTCTTGTTGGTATGTGTTTCTTCTGGTATTTAAACCAGCTATGAAAGTTAAACCAAGGTTTTCGTTAAGTTGCTCATAACCATTTAAGATTAAACTGTTATCAAATATAGTGTTTCTTACCTGAATAGTTCTGTAGAAACCTGTTACGTCACCATCAACACCACCTTTGTTTTGACCGTTAGTGTTAAATTCTGTAAATGTATTTAAACCAGCTCTATATGTTAAAGAGTAGTTATCGTTGAAATTGTAAGTAAGACTTGCATTTCCGAAAATGTTATCTGTTTCCTGTGTAACTTTTGCATTTGCAACAGTCCATAATGGATTCTGAATATCGTTTCCAGATCTATAATAAACACTTCGTCCATCTTGTGCTTGGAAAGGTAATCCAAATAAATCAACACTTCTTGGTGTATAAAGGATATCACCAAAAACAGAACTACCACCACCAACAGTTCCACTACCAGCAGATGCTGAAATTGGAGGAGTCTTTAATCTAGAATTAGTATAGTTTGCAGTACCTTGGAAAGTAATTTTGTTACTTAATTTTGCTTTACCACCAAAACCAATGTTGTTTCTTGTTAATTGGTTTCCTGGTGTAAAACTGTCTTGATCAAAATAACTGTAGTTAGCACTGAAAGATGCATTTTCATTACCACCAGTCATACCTATAGATGTGTTAGATATAAAACCAGTTTTAAAGAATCTATCAACACTATCATAAGGTCTGTAAGCATATTCTGAAGCAGCGATATCTTCAAAACCAATCACTAAACTTTGGTCAGCGATTTGAGATAAAGGATTGGCTACAAAAGTATTTCCAGGAGCACCGCTTCTATATAAAGGGTTAGCACTTATGTCTCTATTAAAACTTGGACCCCAGTTACTAAAGAAGAATCCAAAGTTTTGGTGGAAACCACCTCCGTATTCGTCCTGATATTTTGGTAATACAGCTTCTTCTGCAAAAAGAGATTGAGAAAAAGTAACTTCAAATTTTTTGTTTGAAGCTTTTGCAGCTCCTGTTTTTGTAGTAATAAGAATTACCCCATTTCTACCTTCTTGTCCATATAATACAGATGCACTAAGACCTTTAAGTACGTTTACGCTTTCGATGTTATTTGGATCAATATCCAAGAATCTACTTGATTCCGTAACGTTGTTAAAGAAAGCATTCTGTTGGTTTGTATTATTAGCGAAAGGAACACCATCTACAATAAATAGTGGCTGGTTACTTCCTGAAACAGTAGATAAACCACGAATAATGATATTTGTTCCAGAACCTGCAGTACCGTTTGTAGATGTGATATTCAAACCAGCTGCTTCACCCGATAGGATTCTACCAAGGTCTGCACTAGACTGTTCTTGAATATCATCAGATGCAACGGTAGAGATAGCATAACCTAAAGATTTTCTTTCTCTCTTAATACCTTGTGCAGTTACAACAACTTCTTCAAGTGTCGCTGCATCTTCTTCAAGTTGTACATTGATGGTGTTGCTGTCCCCAACCACAACTTCTTTTGTTGTAAATCCTAAGTAACTGAAAGAAAGTACAGCTCCTCTGTTCACTTCGATAGTAAAGTTACCATCAAAATCGGATTGAGTACCCTTACTGGTACCTTTTACAACGATGTTTACCCCTGGAAGCGGTAACCCACTATTGTCGGTCACATTACCTGAGATCGTTTTTTCTTGTGCAAACGTTAGTTGCACTACAAACGCCAGCAATAGCGTTAGAATTCCTCTAAACTTTGTTCTCATTTTATAATTTATTTGAATTAGCCAATGCCAAAAATCATAATAATATCTTAATTAAACAACTTTTATTTAGTTAAAAATTAAATTATTGTTCAGGTCAAGTTAATATAATGTGAAATCCCACTATAACGTTGTAGTTCTGTGATTAGGCATATTTTTGGTCTGTTTTTTGGTCCTCAATTTGATGGATTAAACTATTGTTTTAGGATTCATTTTTTAGTCTAAATCTTTTGTTTTGAGTTTGTTATAGTCTGGGTGTGTTCTTTAGGTTTTAGTGGGTAGGGTGGTTTTAAGAGTTTTAATTGATTTCTTGTTGAAATGTTAATTTTTTGGATTTTCTTAAATATGGAAATTGTAGTTAAAATTGACTTGTAATATTAGATTTTTAGTGTTTTTTCTATCAGAAGATGGCTTTTTGAGCTATTTGGTGTTTAGAACGTAGCATTCAAGCTAAGGTGTACCTTAGTGTTTGAAAACTCAAAGTTAGCGTCGCTATTTTTTCCGTTAGCGAAGATTATTCTGAATAAACCAGTTTTTGTATTTAGGCCTAATCCAAATCCAAAGCTGGTTAGATTATCGGATATGTTGTTGGTTTCGTCTTCGAAGTAGGAGTAGTCAGTAATTGTGTGTATGTATATGTTATTTGATAAGATATATCGATACTCAGTTGAAAAAACATTGAATAATGAGGCATTGATGCTGTTTTCTTCAAAACCTCTAACAGAATTAATTCCACCAAATCTATAAAGCTCATTAAAAAAAAGATCTTCAGAAAAAATTGCAGCCGAACTATTTTTAATAAAAATGTTATTTCTAGTGTTTAACTTGAATATGTGTTCTATGTTGATAGTTCCTTTTATTTGATTAGTCTTCAATGCATCAGTATTTCGTGTCCCGTATTCTATTTCTAAGAGGTAATTGTTTTTTATTGGAAATAATATGTTGTTTTGTCTTTTTGTATGGTTGAAGCTTATTCCGAAAAAATTAGCGGAATAGTTTTCTATGTTTAAACTTGGTAGTGGTTCATCTAGAAGATTGTCTGAAGAAATTGATTTGTATCCTAAGGCAATATTATTTTTGTCATTTATTAAATAGTTAAGCTTTAGTTTTTGTTCGGTAATCAAAAAACTAGAGTCTTTTTTGAAAATGTCGAGACCTGCTTCAATACCAATAGGGGATTTGAAAACATAAGGTAGGAATAAATTGGCTTGGAATCTTTGTTGTTCATTTCCGTCACTCTTATATATTAGATTTAATCTTTCTCCAAAATTAAGATTGTTTATCAAATTTAAATTTAGATATCCATTTAATTCAAGGTTGTTGGATTCGGAGTCGTTCGAAAACCCAAGGAAGCCATCAAAGCTATTAGCCGATTTCTTTTCTAGATATAGATAGATTTTGGTGGAATCTTTTTCAAATAATATTTCAGGAGGTTTTATGTTCTTGCTGAAACCGAGATTGTCGATTGCTTGTGATTTTTTTAAAACATCACTTTTGTTAAAAACGCTTCCCTTTCTTATTTTACTATTATACTTTAAAAATGAATTTGGAAATTTGGTATAACCTTTTATAATGATATCATCGATTTTTCTTTCAACTCCTTTTTTGCTTATAAGTTTAGCAAAGACCTTTTGTTCTTTTTTTTTGATTTCGGTTAAGGAAAGGTTGGTAAATGTGTTTCCTTGGTTTACCAGGTAATTGGTTAAGTGTTGTAGGGTGTTTTCTGTTTTTTCAATGGGGATGATAAATTCTGTAGTGGAGGGGTTTTTAGAGATCTCTTCTATTATTTTTAAGGGTAATGTTTCATTGTCATATTTTATAATAAGTTCGGTGTATTTTTGGTTAAGTTTAAAATTACTTAGAAATGTAGTGTCTGAGGTTTTTGTGATGCTTCGCCATTCTGCGTCAAGGTAACCTGTTTTTAATAGTTTTTTGTGTAGGTTGCTCGTTTCTGTTCTTAAATCAATATAATTGTCGAATGTTTTCTTGTAAGAAATGCTATCAATCTTTGCTGTTTCGATAGAATCTTTTCCTTTTACTTGAAGGGTAATCGACGAATTTTGTCCATTACAAAAAGAATGTATACATATATTAAGGACGAAGATGTAAAAATATAAGGTTCTCAAACTGCAATTTAATACTGCTAAAATAACGGAAAATACAGGTATTTCTTACGGTTTAATCCTATCATTTTAAATGTGTTTGAAAATTAATGCATTAGGATTTGAATTGCTGAAAAATATTTCTACCTTTGCAGCCCTCTATAAAGAGGTAATTTAAAATTATTTTAATAATAGTGTAAAGCAAATTATGCCAACAATTTCACAATTAGTAAGAAAAGGTAGAGCCAAAATAACTAAGAAGAGTAAATCGGCTGCTTTGGATTCGTGCCCGCAACGTCGCGGTGTTTGTACGCGTGTTTATACTACTACACCAAAAAAACCAAATTCAGCAATGAGAAAAGTTGCTCGTGTTAGGTTGACTAATGGTAAGGAAGTGAACGCATACATCGGAGGTGAGGGTCACAATCTACAGGAGCACTCGATAGTATTAGTTAGAGGTGGAAGGGTAAAAGATTTACCAGGAGTTAGATATCACATTGTTCGTGGAGCTTTAGACACCGCTGGTGTTGAAGGTAGAACGCAACGTAGATCTAAATATGGTGCAAAACGCCCTAAAAAGTAATTAAAAAACTTTAAGAAGAAGACATGAGAAAAAGAAAGGCTAAAAAAAGACCTATTTTACCTGATCCACGTTTTAATGATCAATTAGTGACTCGTTTTGTTAATATGATGATGTGGGATGGTAAGAAATCGGTTGCTTTCAAGATTTTCTATGATGCGATTGATATCGTAGAAGAGAAAAAACAAAACGAAGAAAAAACAGCTTTGGAAATGTGGAAAGATGCGTTATCAAACGTAATGCCACATGTAGAAGTAAGAAGTCGTCGTGTTGGAGGAGCTACTTTCCAAATTCCTAATCCAATCAGACCGGACAGAAAGATATCAACTGCGATGAAATGGTTGATTCAGTTTGCTCGTAAGAGAAATGAAAAGTCTATGGCACAGAAACTTGCTGCAGAGATTATTGCTGCAGAAAAAGAAGAAGGTGCTGCGGTTAAGAAAAGAGTAGATACCCATAAGATGGCTGAAGCAAATAAAGCATTCTCACACTTTAGATTTTAATCACGAACAGAAATGGCTAGAGATTTAAAATATACAAGAAATATTGGTATTGCTGCACATATTGATGCAGGAAAAACTACAACTACAGAGCGTATCTTATATTACACAGGTGTAAGTCATAAGATCGGTGAGGTGCACGACGGTGCTGCTACTATGGACTGGATGGAGCAAGAGCAAGAAAGAGGTATTACAATTACTTCTGCTGCTACCACTTGTGAGTGGAAGTTTCCGACAGAAAATGGTCAGGCTGTTGCAGATACAAAAGGATATCATTTTAATATTATCGATACTCCTGGACACGTTGATTTTACGGTAGAGGTTAACCGTTCTTTACGTGTTCTTGATGGGTTGGTGTTTTTATTTAGTGCGGTTGATGGTGTTGAGCCTCAATCAGAAACTAACTGGAGACTTGCAGATAACTATAAAGTACCGCGTATCGGATTTGTAAATAAAATGGATCGTCAAGGGTCTAATTTTATGGCAGTGTGTCAACAAGTAAAAGATATGTTAGGTTCTAATGCAGTTCCTATTGTAATGAATATTGGTGATGAAGCTGATTTCAAAGGAATTGTGGATTTAGTTAAGAACCGCGCTATCGTGTGGCATGATGAAACACAAGGATCTACTTTTGATGTAATTGATATTCCAGAAGAATTAAAAGAAGAAGCGGCAGAGTTAAGAGGAAAACTTATAGAAGAAGTTGCTGCTTACGATGAGGAGCTTCTTGAGAAGTTCATGGAAGATGAAGATTCAATTACAGAAGAAGAAGTTCACGCTGCTTTAAGAGCTGCGGTAATGGATATGTCTATCATACCGATGATTTGTGGTTCTGCTTTCAAGAATAAAGGAGTTCAATTTTTATTAGATGCAGTATGTCGTTACTTACCTTCTCCAACAGATAAGGAAGGTATTGTAGGTGTTAATCCAAATACTGATCAAGAAGAAATACGTAAGCCAGATGTTAAGGAGCCGTTTGCTGCATTAGCATTTAAGATTGCTACAGATCCTTTCGTAGGTCGCTTAGCATTCTTCCGTGCATATTCAGGGCGTTTAGATGCTGGTTCTTATATCTTGAACAATCGTTCGGGTAAAAAAGAGCGTATTTCTCGTATCTATCAAATGCATTCTAATAAGCAAAATGCGATAGAATATATTGAAGCTGGAGATATTGGAGCTGCAGTAGGTTTTAAAGATATCAAAACGGGTGATACGATGTCGGATGAGAAAAATCCTATCGTTTTAGAATCTATGGATTTCCCTGATCCTGTAATTGGTATTGCTGTTGAGCCAAAAACTAAAGCTGATGTTGATAAGTTAGGTTTGGCGTTAGCTAAGTTGGCAGAAGAAGATCCAACATTTACAGTAAGAACAGATGAGGCTTCAGGACAGACAATTATTTCTGGAATGGGAGAGCTTCATTTAGATATTATCGTTGACCGTTTGAAAAGAGAATTCAAAGTAGAGGTTAATCAAGGTCAGCCACAAGTAGAGTACAAAGAGGCTATTACCGCTAGAGCCGAACACAGAGAGGTTTATAAGAAGCAGTCTGGTGGGCGTGGTAAGTTTGCGGATATTGTATTTACATTAGAGCCAGCAGAAGAAGGAAAAGTAGGGTTAGAGTTTATTTCCGAGATTAAAGGAGGTAACGTTCCTAAGGAATTTGTTCCTTCTGTAGAGAAAGGATTTAAAATGGCAATGCAAAATGGGCCGCTTGCGGGTTATGAAGTAGATGCTATGAAAGTTACACTTACGGACGGTTCTTATCACGATGTGGATTCTGATCAATTATCATTCGAATTGGCTGCTAAGCTTGGTTTTAAAGCAGCGGCAAAAGCAGCTAAAGCTGTGGTGATGGAACCTATCATGAAACTAGAGGTTATTACACCAGAGGAAAACATGGGTGATATCGTAGGTGATTTGAATAGACGTAGAGGTCAGGTAAGTGATATGGGTGATAGAGCGGGCGCTAAAACGGTTAAAGCTACAGTGCCTCTTTCTGAAATGTTTGGATATGTAACAACATTAAGAACTTTATCATCTGGTAGAGCGACATCTACAATGGAATTTTCTCACTATGCTGAGACTCCTTCAAATATATCGGAAGAAGTGATTGCAGCAGCAAAAGGAGTTAACGCTTAATTTTACAGAAATGAGTCAAAAAATTAGAATAAAATTAAAATCTTACGATCATAATTTAGTAGATAAGTCTGCTGAAAAGATTGTTAAGACTGTTAAGAGTACTGGAGCTGTGGTGACTGGACCAATTCCATTACCAACACATAAAAAGATCTTTACTGTTTTAAGATCTCCACACGTAAATAAGAAGTCAAGAGAGCAATTTCAATTAAGTTCTTATAAAAGACTTTTAGATATCTATAGTTCTTCTTCAAAAACGATCGATGCGTTAATGAAGTTAGAATTACCTAGTGGAGTCGAAGTGGAAATCAAAGTTTGATAAAACTTCCAGTAAGAAAGTCTTACATGAAATGTCCCAAGCTGCGTGCGAGGGAAAAACGGCAAAAATACATTCAGGGTTGAAGTATTTTGACCCTGTTTTTTTGCGAAATTTTAAATAAGTATACTAATTAATAATTAATAAATATGTCTGGGTTAATAGGAAAAAAGATCGGTATGACCAGCATCTTCGACGAGAATGGGAAAAACATTCCATGTACTGTGATCGAAGCTGGGCCATGCGTGGTTACCCAAGTCAGAACTGAAGAAGTGGATGGTTATGAGGCTATTCAATTAGGTTTCGATGACAAAGCAGACAAAAATGCTACGAAAGCGGCTTTAGGTCACTTTAAAAAAGCAGGAACTGTTGCTAAGCGCGAAGTTGTGGAATTCCAAGGTTTTGATGAGGAGTACAAGTTAGGTGATACAATCACTGTAGAGCACTTCGTAGAAGGAGAGTTCGTGGATGTAACAGGAACTTCTAAAGGAAAAGGTTTCCAAGGAGTTGTAAAGAGACACGGTTTTGGTGGTGTTGGACAAGCAACACATGGTCAGCATAACCGTTTAAGAGCTCCTGGTTCAATCGGAGCTGCATCGTATCCTGCAAGAGTGTTTAAAGGAATGCGTATGGCAGGAAGAATGGGTGGAGATAAAGTAAAGGTTCAAAACTTGAAAGTGTTAAAAGTAGTAGCTGAAAAGAATCTACTAGTTGTGAAAGGTTGTGTGCCTGGACATAAAAACGCTTACGTAACTATTCAGAAGTAATGAAGGTAGCAGTAATTGATATTAACGGAAAAGAAACAGGTAGAAAGGTAGATCTTTCTGATGCTGTTTTTGGTATAGAGCCTAATGATCACGCTGTTTATTTAGATGTTAAGCAGTACTTGGCGAATCAACGTCAAGGAACGCATAAAGCTAAAGAACGTGCTGAGATCGCAGGTAGTACAAGAAAAATTAAGAAACAAAAAGGAACCGGTACGGCGAGAGCAGGTAGTATTAAGTCTCCAATTTTCAAAGGTGGAGGTAGAATATTCGGACCTAGACCACGTAATTATTCTTTTAAATTAAATAAGAATTTAAAAAGATTAGCACGTAAATCTGCGCTAAGTATAAAGGCAAATGACAAGGCAATTACAGTGGTAGAGGACTTCACTTTTGATACAATTAAAACAAAGAATTTTACTGCAGTTTTAAAGTCGTTAGGGCTGGAGGATAAAAAATCTTTATTTGTGTTGGGAGAGTCAAATAAAAATGTATATTTGTCGTCACGTAATTTAAAAAGCTCTGAAGTTGTAACTTACTCAGAATTAAGTACTTATAAAATACTTAATGCTAAGAATGTTGTTCTTTTAGAGGGTTCTTTGAAAGGAATTGAAACGAATTTAAGTAAATAGAAGCCATGAGTATCTTAATAAAACCTATTATTACGGAAAAGGCTACTGCAGATAGTGAGGTTTATAATCGCTATGGATTTGTGGTAGATAGAAATGCGAATAAGGTAGAGATTAAAAAAGCAGTAGAAGCTGTTTATGGAGTATCTGTTACTAAAGTTCGAACTATTAATGTCCGTCCAGATCGTAAAACTCGTTATACAAAAACGGGAATGATCACTGGTAAAACAAAAGCTATTAAAAAAGCTATTGTACAGGTGGCGGAAGGTGATGTAATTGATTTATATAGTAATCTTTAAGACTAAAAAATGTCAGTAAGAAAATTGAAACCAATTACCCCAGGTCAGCGTTTTAGAGTAGTTAATGGGTTTGATGCCATTACTACTGATAAGCCGGAGAAAAGTTTATTAGCTCCGAAAAAAAGATCAGGCGGTAGAAACAATCAAGGAAAAATGACCATGCGCTACAAAGGTGGAGGTCATAAGAAAAGGTATCGTATTATCGATTTTAAAAGAGACAAGCAAGGAATTCCTGCTACTGTTGCTACTATCGAATATGATCCAAACAGAACTGCTTTTATAGCGCTTTTAAACTACCAAGATGGTGAGAAGCGTTATATTATCGCTCAGAATGGGCTGCAAGTGGGTCAGAACGTAGTTTCTGGTAATAATGTTGCTCCAGAAATTGGAAACGCAATGCCACTTAGCGATATCCCTCTAGGTACTATTATTTCTTGTATAGAATTAAGGCCAGGTCAAGGTGCTGTAATGGCGCGTAGTGCTGGTTCTTTTGCTCAGCTTATGGCGAGAGATGGTAAGTTTGCTACAGTAAAATTACCTTCTGGCGAAGTGAGAATGGTGTTAGTAAATTGTATGGCTACTGTCGGAGCAATTTCTAACAGTGATCACCAATTAGTTGTTGGTGGTAAAGCGGGTAGAGGAAGATGGTTAGGTCGTCGTCCTAGAACTAGACCAGTAGCAATGAACCCTGTTGATCATCCAATGGGTGGTGGTGAAGGACGCTCTTCTGGAGGTCACCCACGTTCTAGAAAAGGTCTTCCTGCTAAAGGATTTAGAACCCGTTCTAAGACAAAAGCGAGTAATAAGTATATTGTAGAACGTAGAAAGAAATAATAAGATATGGCACGTTCATTAAAAAAAGGACCTTACATTCACTACAAGTTAGAGAAGAAAGTTGCAGCGAATGTTGAGGCTAATAAGAAAACTGTTATCAAGACTTGGTCAAGAGCTTCTATGATTTCTCCTGATTTTGTTGGTCAGACGATCGCAGTTCACAATGGTCGCCAGTTTGTTCCTGTGTACATTACAGAAAATATGGTAGGTCATAAATTAGGAGAGTTTTCGCCAACACGTTCTTTCAGAGGGCACGCTGGTGCTAAAAATAAAGGTAAAAAATAATTTAAGCTATGGGAGTTCGTAAAAGAGAAATGGCAGAAAGAATTAAGGAAGAGAAAAAGCAGATTGCTTTTGCTAAACTTAATAACTGTCCTACGTCACCTCGCAAAATGCGTTTAGTAGCAGATTTAGTTCGTGGTGAAAAGGTAGAAAGAGCGCTTCATATTCTTAGATTTAGTCAAAAAGAAGCTGCACGTCGTTTAGAAAAGTTATTGCTTTCTGCAATAGCAAACTGGCAAGCAAAAAATGAAGACGCAAGCATTGAAGATGCTGATCTTTTCGTAAAAGAGATTCGTGTAGATGGTGGAAGTATGTTAAAAAGATTACGTCCAGCACCGCAGGGTCGTGCACACAGAATAAGAAAACGCTCTAATCACGTTACAATCGTGGTTGCGGCAAAAAATAATACACAAAGCTAATATAAATAGTATGGGACAGAAGACAAATCCAATCGGAAATCGCCTTGGTATCATTAGAGGATGGGAATCCAACTGGTATGGAGGTAATGACTACGGTGATAAATTAGCCGAAGACGATAAGATTAGAAAGTACGTACACGCACGTTTATCTAAAGCTAGTGTATCTAGAGTAATTATTGAGCGTACGCTTAAACTTGTAACCGTTACTATCACTACTGCTAGACCTGGGATTATTATCGGAAAAGGTGGCCAAGAGGTAGACAAGTTAAAAGAAGAGCTTAAGAAGATTACAGATAAGGAAGTTCAGATTAATATTTTTGAAATCAAGAGACCAGAGCTTGATGCGTTTTTAGTAGGATCTAGTGTTGCTAGACAGATAGAGAGTCGTATCTCTTATCGTAGAGCAATAAAGATGGCTATTGCGGCTGCAATGAGAATGAATGCTGAAGGTATCAAAATTCAAATTTCAGGAAGATTAAATGGTGCTGAAATGGCGCGTTCAGAGTCTTATAAAGACGGAAGAATTCCTTTATCAACATTTAGAGCTGACATAGATTATGCTTTGGTAGAAGCGCACACTACTTATGGTAGATTGGGTGTAAAAGTATGGATTATGAAAGGCGAAGTATATGGTAAGAGAGAGCTTTCTCCTTTAGTAGGTCTTTCTAAGAAACAAGGAAAAGGAGGCGACAGAGGAGCCGGACGAGGTGGAAATAATAAATCACGTCGTAGAAAGTAATTTTTTAAAGTAAATTAACAATGTTACAGCCTAAAAGAACAAAATTCCGTAAGCAGCAAAAAGGACGTATGAAAGGTCTTTCTCAAAGAGGTCATACGCTTTCAAATGGAACTTTCGGAATCAAAGCATTAGATTCAAGTTTTGTAACCGCTAGACAAATAGAAGCAGCTCGTATTTCTGCTACTCGTTATATGAAAAGAGAAGGTTCTCTGTGGATTAAAATTTTCCCAGACAAGCCTATTACAAAGAAACCTCTTGAAGTACGTATGGGTAAAGGAAAAGGTGCTGTAGAATATTGGGCAGCAGTTGTAAAACCAGGAAGAATCTTGTTTGAGATAAGTGGTGTTCCTCATGATGTGGCTAAAGAGGCGTTACGCTTAGCCGCTCAGAAATTACCAGTTAAAACTAAGTTTATCGTAGCTAGAGATTATCAAGCTTAATAATTGAAGATTATGAAACAATCACAAGTAAAAGAATCGTCGACAGCTGAATTACAAGAGGAACTTGGAAAATATCGAAAAGAATATTCAGATTTAAAAATGGCTCATGCTATGTCTCCATTAGAAAATCCTTTACAAATCCGTAAAGTTAGAAGATCTATTGCGAGAATGGAAACAGAGCTTACTAAAAGAGAATTAAACGGTTAATTCTGCTGAAAGATGGAAAAAAGAAACTTAAGAAAAGAACGTATAGGTGTAGTTACTAGTAACAAAATGCAGAAGTCAATTGTGGTTTCTGAGGTTAAAAAAGTGAAACACCCGATGTACGGAAAGTTCGTGTTAAAGACAAAGAAATATGTTGCGCACGACGAGAAAAATGACTGCAATATTGGTGATACCGTAAAGATCATGGAAACAAGACCTATGAGTAGAACCAAATGCTGGAGATTAGTAGAAGTAATTGAAAGAGCTAAGTAATTATGGTACAACAAGAGTCTAGATTAAAAGTAGCAGACAACACAGGTGGTAAAGAAGTTTTAGTTATCCGTGTTTTAGGTGGTACAAAAAGAAGATACGCCTCTGTAGGAGACAAGATCGTTGTCAGTGTTAAAGAAGCAACTCCAAATGGAAATATCAAAAAAGGAGCGGTTTCAACTGCAGTTGTAGTTCGTACCAAAAAAGAAGTGCGCAGACCAGATGGTTCTTATATTCGTTTCGATGATAATGCATGTGTTCTTTTGAACCCTGCTGGAGAAATGAGAGGAACACGTGTGTTTGGTCCTGTAGCGAGAGAACTTCGTGACAAGCAGTTTATGAAGATTGTATCACTAGCGCCAGAAGTGCTTTAATAGTATTGCAGACATGACAAAACTAAAAATTAAATCAGGAGATACAGTAAAGGTTATTGCTGGAGACAATAAAGGTCAGCAAGGAACTGTACAAAAGGTATTGAAAGATAAGAACAAGGCAATTGTTGAAGGTGTAAACCTTGTTTCAAAACACAAAAAGCCTAGTGCTGCTAATCCACAAGGTGGTATAGTAAAGCAAGAAGCACCAATTCATATTTCCAATTTATCATTGTTAACATCTAATGGTGAGACTACAAGAGTTGGATATAGAATGGAAGGAGATAAGAAAGTGAGATTTTCTAAAAAATCTAATGAAGTAATATAGTTATGGCTTATATCCCAAGACTTAAACAAGAGTATAAAGACAGAATCGTGTCAGCTCTTACAGAAGAATTTAGTTACGGTAATGTAATGGAAGTACCAAAACTTAAAAAAATAGTTTTAAGTAGAGGTATTGGTGCAGCTGTAGCAGATAAAAAGTTAATCGATTACGCTGTAGATGAATTAACAACAATTACAGGGCAAAAAGCTGTAGCTACAATTTCTAAGAAGGATGTTGCTTCTTTCAAATTACGTAAAGGAATGCCAATAGGTGCTAAGGTTACGTTAAGAGGAGAAAGAATGTATGAGTTTTTAGATCGTTTGATTACTTCAGCTTTACCACGTGTAAGAGATTTTAATGGTATTAAAGCAACTGGTTTTGATGGTAGAGGTAATTACTCTTTAGGGATTACTGAGCAGATCATTTTCCCGGAGATTGATATTGATAAGGTGAATAAAATTTCAGGAATGAATATCACTTTCGAAACTTCTGCGAATACTGATAAAGAAGCAAAATCATTGTTAACTGAACTAGGTTTACCTTTTAAAAAGAATTAATTATGGCTAAAGAATCAATGAAAGCCCGTGAGGTGAAGAGAGCTAAAACGGTTGCTAAATATGCTGAAAAGCGTAAGGCTTTAAAAGAAGCTGGAGATTATGAAGCATTACAAAAATTACCGAAAAACGCTTCGCCAATCCGTATGCACAATCGTTGTAAGTTAACAGGAAGACCAAAAGGATATATGCGTCAGTTTGGAATTTCTCGTGTTACTTTCCGAGAAATGGCAAATAAGGGATTAATTCCAGGTGTAACTAAAGCTAGTTGGTAATAACAAAAAATTAATTGGTCTAAGGTTCGGTTAAGAAATAATTGAAAACCAAGATCATAAATATCAAATAATGAATACAGATCCTATTGCAGATTATTTAACTAGAATTCGTAATGCAAATAGCGCTCAACATAGAGTAGTTGAGATTCCTGCATCGAAAGTTAAAAAAGAGATTACTAAGATATTATTCGATCAAGGGTATATCTTAAGTTATAAATTTGAGGATAATACAACACAAGGTAGTATTAAGATTGCTCTTAAATACGATAAGTTAACAAAAGAGCCTGTGATTAAAGAATTACAAAGAATCAGTAAGCCTGGTTTACGTAAATACGCAGGATCTAAAGAAATACCAAGAATTCTTAATGGATTAGGTATTGCGATTGTTTCTACTTCTCACGGTGTAATGACTGGTAAGCAAGCTAAGCGAGAGAATGTAGGTGGAGAAGTACTTTGTTACGTATACTAACAGTAAAAAAAGACAAAAGAAATGTCAAGAATAGGAAAAAATCCAGTAACTATTCCGTCTGGTGTCACTGTAGAGGTGACAGGTAATGTTGTTAC
This sequence comes from uncultured Aquimarina sp., assembly GCF_947492115.1. NCBI lineage: Bacteria > Pseudomonadati > Bacteroidota > Flavobacteriia > Flavobacteriales > Flavobacteriaceae > Aquimarina > uncultured Aquimarina sp. The sequence goes on along the minus strand of NZ_CANLMM010000006.1, from coordinate 166,011 downwards.
TGTTAAAGGAAAATTAGGAGAGCTTTCACAGGAGATCGATAGTATCGATGTGAAAGTAGAAGAAGGTCAGGTTGTTCTAGAAAGACCTAGTGATGCTAAAGATCATAGAGCGAAGCACGGATTATACAGAGCTTTAATCAACAATATGGTACAGGGTGTTTCAGAAGGTTTTACTAAAGAGTTAGAATTGGTAGGGGTAGGATATAGAGCTTCTAATCAAGGACAGAAATTAGATTTGGCTTTAGGTTTTTCTCATAACATCGTTATAGATGTTGCACCAGAGGTAAAAATCGAAACTATATCTGAAAAAGGTAAAAACCCGATCGTAAAATTAACTTCTCATGACAAGCAATTGGTTGGTCAGGTAGCCGCTAAGATTAGAGGATTCCGTAAGCCAGAACCTTACAAAGGAAAAGGAGTTAAGTTCGTAGGAGAGCAATTAAGAAGAAAAGCAGGTAAATCTGCATAATAACGAAGTTATGGCATTCTCAAAAGATTTAAGAAGATTAAAAATCAGAAAGCGAATCCGCGGAACAGTAAGCGGAACAGAACAACGTCCTAGATTATCTGTTTTTAGAAGTAATAAAGAGATCTATGCACAGATCATAGATGATGTAACTGGTAAGACTATTAGTGCTGCTTCTTCAAGAGATAAAGATATAGCAGCTGCATCAGGAAGCAAAGCAGAAAAAGCTGGCTTAGTTGGTAAAGCTCTAGCAGAAAAAGCTATGAAAGCAGGTGTAGAAACCGTATCTTTTGATAGAGGTGGATATTTGTACCATGGAAGAGTTAAATCATTAGCTGAAGGAGCTAGAGAAGGAGGACTTAAATTCTAAGAAATTATGTATCAAAAATATAAAAACGCAGAATTAGTAAAACCAAGTGGACTTGAATTAAAGGATCGTTTAGTTGGTGTACAACGTGTTACTAAGGTAACAAAAGGAGGTAGAGCATTTGGATTCTCTGCTATCGTTGTTGTAGGAGACGAAAACGGTGTTGTAGGTCATGGTTTAGGTAAGTCTAAAGAAGTTGCTGAAGCTATTGCCAAAGCAGTAGAAGATGCTAAGAAGAATCTAGTACGTATACCATTAAATAAAGGAACTTTACCTCACGAACAAAAAGGTAAGTACGGTGGAGCAAGAGTATTATTAATGCCTGCTGCAACGGGTACAGGAGTTATTGCCGGTGGAGCGATCCGTGCGGTATTAGAATCTGTTGGTGTGCATGATGTACTTTCTAAAAATCAAGGATCATCTAACCCTCATAATGTGGTGAAAGCAACTTTCGATGCTTTGTTACAAATGAGAAGTGCAGAACAAGTTGCTAAGCAACGAGGTGTTTCACTTGAAAAAGTATTTAAAGGATAATAAATTAGGAACGATGGCAAAGATTAAAATTACTAAAGTAAAAAGCGCGATAAACCGTACTCAGAGACAGAAAAGAACTCTAGAGGCTTTAGGTCTTAAAAAGATCGGTCAGGTTGTTGAGCACGATGACACTCCTAATATCCTAGGGATGGTAAATAAAGTTAAACATTTAGTTTCAGTAGAAACAAAATAATATAAGCACATGGATTTAAGTAACTTAAAACCTGCTGCAGGTTCAGTAAAAAATAACAGCAAGCGATTAGGTCGTGGTCAAGGTTCTGGAAAAGGTGGAACAGCTGCTCGTGGTCACAAGGGAGCAAAGTCTCGTTCTGGTTACTCTAGAAAGATTGGTTTCGAAGGTGGGCAAATGCCTCTTCAAAGACGTGTGCCTAAGTTTGGTTTTACTAATATTAATAGAAAAGAATATCAGGGAATCAATTTAGATACACTTCAGAAGCTAGTTGACGCTGGTAAAATAACTGATACTGTAGATCTAGACGTGATATTGGAAACACGTTTAGCGGGGAAAAATGATTTGGTTAAGATACTGGGAAGAGGTGAGCTGAAAGCAAAATTAAAGGTTTCAGCACATAAATTTACAGCCACTGCAAAAGCTGCAATTGAAGCAGCAGGTGGTGAAGCGGTAACCTTATAAAAGATATTTCATGAAATTTATTGATACAATAAAAAACGTTTGGAAAATCGAAGAGCTGAAAAATAGAATTCTAGTGACATTAGGATTGCTTTTAGTATATCGATTTGGAGCACAAGTCGTGCTTCCTGGAGTAGATGGAGGTGAGTTAGCTAGTTTAGGGGCTCAAACAGAAAATGGATTACTTGGTTTATTTAATGCGTTTACTGGTGGGGCATTCGCTAATGCCTCTGTGTTTGCTCTTGGGATTATGCCATATATATCGGCTTCAATTGTTGTGCAACTCATGGGTATAGCCATTCCGTACTTGCAGAAGTTGCAAAAAGAGGGGGAGAGTGGAAGGAAAAAAATTAATCAGATCACTAGATGGTTAACAATTGCGATAACTTTAATACAAGGACCAGGTTATATTTACAATTTGTTTGCCACTCTTCCGGCTACTGCTTTTAGCACCGAAATTAGTCAAACTGTTTTCGTTGTATCGTCTGTTATAATTCTTACAACTGGTTGTATTTTTGCGATGTGGTTGGGAGAAAAGATTACCGATAAGGGTATCGGTAATGGAATATCCTTATTGATTATGGTTGGTATTATTGCTACACTTCCTCAATCATTTGTTCAGAATTTTGTTTCTAGAACTTCTGGAGAAGGAGGTGATGTGATTATGGTATTGATTGAATTAGTAATTTGGTTTGTTATTATTTTAGCTTCCGTGCTATTAGTGATGGCTGTTCGTCAAATACCGGTGCAATATGCCAGAAGAACTGCAAGTGGGGGATATGAGAAAAATGTATTTGGTTCTCGTCAATACATACCCTTGAAACTTAATGCCTCGGGGGTGATGCCGATTATATTTGCACAAGCTATTATGTTTGTGCCTGCTGCGGTTGCGAAACTTTCGGATTCTGATTTTTCTCAGGGAATAGCAGCTGCATTCAGCGATATTTTTGGGTTTTGGTATAACGTGGTATTTGGTTTGTTAATTATAATCTTTACATATTTCTATACTGCTATTACTGTACCGACAAACAAGATGGCTGATGATTTAAAAAGAAGCGGTGGTTTTATTCCAGGAATCAGACCAGGTAGTGAAACAGCAGAGTATTTAGATAAAATAATGTCTCAGATAACATTACCAGGATCTATATTTCTAGCTTTGATTGCTGTATTCCCTGCTATTGCAGTTAAGTTATTAGGTGTTCAACAAGGATGGGCACTGTTTTTCGGAGGAACCTCATTACTAATTATGGTGGGAGTAGCAATTGATACAATGCAACAGGTTAATTCATATTTGTTAAACAGACATTATGATGGATTAATGAAAACTGGTAAAAATAGAAAAGCGGTAGCATAATGGCAAAACAACCAGCAATAGAACAAGATGGAAGTATTATAGAAGCATTGTCTAATGCAATGTTTCGTGTGGAATTAGAAAATGGTCACGTGGTGACAGCCCATATCTCTGGTAAAATGCGTATGCATTATATTAAATTACTACCAGGTGATAAAGTGAAATTGGAAATGAGTCCTTATGATTTATCAAAGGCTCGTATAACATACAGATACTAATAATTTTAAGAATATTAGTTAATTAAGATTTTTTGTTTACTTTTGCAGGCTGAAAATCTTGTTAACGAGACCTTCTGAAATGCTAATACGTATTTTCAGGATTTAAACACAAAGAGATGAAAGTTAGAGCATCAATAAAAAAGAGAAGTGCCGAGTGCAAGATTGTGCGTAGAAAAGGCCGACTTTACGTAATTAATAAAAAAAATCCTAGATTTAAACAAAGACAAGGGTAATTATGGCAAGAATTGCAGGGGTAGATATACCTAAACAAAAGCGAGGAGTTATAGCATTAACCTATATCTTCGGAATCGGTAGAAGTAGAGCTAAAGAGATATTAGCTACTGCCAAAGTAGACGAGAGTATTAAAGTTTCTGACTGGGATGATGATCAAATTGGTCGTATTCGTGAAGCTGTAGGAGCCTATACCATTGAAGGAGAATTACGTTCTGAAGTACAACTGAATATTAAGCGTCTTATGGATATTGGATGCTACAGAGGTATACGTCACAGAGCTGGTTTACCACTTAGAGGACAACGTACAAAGAACAATTCTAGAACACGTAAAGGAAGAAGAAAAACAGTTGCTAATAAGAAAAAAGCAACTAAATAATAAGTAGTATGGCAAAGTCAACTTCGAAAAAACGTAAAGTAATCGTTGAATCTATAGGAGAAGCTCATGTAACAGCATCTTTTAACAACATTATTATTTCGTTAACTAATAAAAAAGGAGACGTTATTTCTTGGTCTTCAGCTGGTAAAATGGGATTCAGAGGTTCTAAAAAGAACACACCATATGCTGCACAGTTAGCTGCAGAAGATGCTGCTAAAGTGGCTATAGAAGCTGGATTAAAGAAAGTAAAAGTTTACGTTAAAGGTCCTGGAAACGGTAGAGAGTCTGCAATACGTTCTATTCATAATTCTGGAATAGAGGTTTCAGAAATCATCGATGTAACTCCAATGCCTCATAATGGTTGTCGTCCTCCTAAAAGACGTAGAGTATAAGTAAAAGTGTCCCGAGTTCATTCGGGATCTCTTTTATTAATATATTATAAATCAAAGTAAGTCTAAGAAGAGGAAAAACAATTATCGAAGGAAAGAGACCTTAATTCATAATTACCTCTCAAAATTTAAGTAAAAATCAAATGGCAAGATATACTGGTCCAAAAACTAAAATCGCTCGTAAATTTGGTGAAGCGATCTTCGGAGACGATAAGTCGTTCGAAAAAAGAAATTATCCTCCTGGTCAACATGGAAATAACAGACGTAGAGGAAAGAAAAGTGAATATGCAATCCAATTAATGGAAAAGCAAAAAGCTAAGTATACATATGGAATATTAGAGCGTCAGTTCAGAAATATGTTCGAAAAAGCAACAAGGTCACAAGGAATTACTGGTGAGGTTTTACTTCAATTATGTGAATCTCGTCTTGATAATGTTGCTTTTAGAATGGGATTGGCAAACTCTCGTAGAGGAGCTAGACAACTAGTTTCTCATAGACACATTACTGTTAATGGAGAGTTAGTAAATATTCCTTCTTACCGTTTAAAACCTGGTGATGTAGTAGGAGTAAGAGAAAAATCAAAATCTTTAGAAGTTATTCAAAACTCATTAGCTAACAATAGCAAGGTGTATGAGTGGATTACTTTTAATAATGACACAAAAGAAGGTACTTTTGTATCTGTGCCGGCAAGAATTCAAATTCCGGAAAATATCAACGAACAATTCATCGTCGAATTATATTCGAAGTAATAAATAACTCTTAGAAGAAACAATAATATGGCAATATTAAATTTTCAGAAGCCCGATAAAGTTATCATGATCGACTCTAGTGAGTTTGATGGTAAGTTTGAATTTAGACCATTAGAACCTGGATACGGACTGACAGTTGGTAACGCTTTACGAAGAGTTTTGCTATCTTCTTTAGAGGGATTCGCTATAACTTCATTGAGAATAGAAGGAGTAGATCATGAGTTTTCTACAATTTCTGGAGTTGTAGAGGATGTAACTGAGATTATTCTAAACCTAAAACAAGTTCGTTTTAAACGTCAGATTGAAGATATAGATAATGAGTCAGTAACCATTTCTATTTCTGGTCAAGAGCAATTAACAGCTGGAGATTTTCAGAAGTTTATTTCAGGTTTTCAAGTTCTTAATCCAGACTTGGTAATCTGTAATATGGATAAGAAAGTTGCTCTTAATCTAGAGATTACTATAGAAAAAGGTAGAGGATATGTGCCTGCTGAAGAAAATAAAAAGGCAAATGCTCCTATCGGAACAATCTTTACTGATTCAATCTATACGCCAATCAAAAATGTAAAGTATAGTATCGAGAATTATCGTGTAGAACAAAAAACAGATTACGAAAAGTTAGTTTTCGAAATTGTTACAGATGGTTCTATACATCCTAAAGATGCTTTGACTGAAGCTGCTAAAATCTTGATTCACCACTTTATGTTGTTCTCTGATGAGCGTATCACGTTAGAAGCTGACGAAATTGCTCAGACTGAAACATATGATGAGGAATCATTACATATGAGACAGTTATTAAAAACTAAATTAATCGATATGGATCTTTCTGTTAGAGCATTAAATTGCTTGAAAGCGGCAGAAGTTGATACATTAGGAGATTTAGTTTCTTACAACAAAAATGATTTAATGAAGTTCCGTAATTTCGGAAAGAAATCTTTAACAGAGCTTGAAGAGCTTGTAAATGTTAAAGGTCTTAATTTCGGTATGGATCTTTCTAAATACAAATTAGATAAAGACTAACACATCATATTTTGCTCTCTGCACGAGGTGGATCGAGCAAGATGATGCTAAATTTTTAATGTCATGAGACACGGAAAAAAAGTAAACCACTTAGGAAGAAAAACTGCACATCGCAAGGCAATGCTTGCAAACATGGCTTGTTCTCTTATCGAGCATAAAAGAATAAACACTACAGTTGCAAAAGCAAAAGCTTTAAAGCAGTTTGTTGAGCCATTAGTAACTAAATCTAAAGAAGATACTACGCACAACCGTAGAATCGTATTCAGTAAATTACGTAATAAGTATGCAGTTGCTGAATTGTTTAGAGATGTAGCAGCAAAAGTTGGAGACAGACCTGGAGGATACACTAGAATTATCAAGTTAGGGAATCGTCTTGGAGATAACGCTGATATGGCAATGATAGAATTAGTGGATTACAACGAATTGTATAACGCTGGTAAGCCTGCTAAAAAGAAATCTACTCGTAGAGGTAGAAACAAAAAGGCTAGTGCTCCTGCAGCACCTGCACCAGAAGCTACTAATTCAGAAGAAGAATAAATGATTAGTATTAATCACACATAATAGAAAAGGATAAACGTTCTGTCGTTTATCCTTTTTTTTTGAATTTTTGTAAAAACTTAAATCCTAAGAAAAAGGAATCGTAATATTAAATAATTATAAAGGATGAAATATCAATCTCGAAAAAAGGCAATCGTTTTATTAGCAGATGGTACTATTTTTTATGGAAAAGCAGTTGGAAGAGAAGGAACTGCATTTGGAGAAGTTTGTTTTAATACTGGTATGACAGGATACCAAGAGATTTTTACAGATCCTTCCTATTTTGGTCAATTAATGGTAGCTACCAACGCACATATCGGTAACTATGGGACACAAAAAGAAGAGGTTGAGTCTGATTCTATTAAAATTGCAGGATTAATCGTAAAGAATTTTAGCTACGAATTTTCTCGTGATCGTGCAGATAGTTCTTTACAAGATTTTCTAGAGGAGAATAATCTTCTGGCTATATCTGATGTAGATACAAGAGCACTAGTAAGTTATATTAGAGATAATGGAGCCATGAATGCACTGATTTCTACAGAAATTGATGATATCGAGGGGTTGAAAAAAAGATTGGCAGAAGTTCCTGATATGAATGGATTAGAACTTGCATCACAAGTATCTACAAAAGAGCCTTATTATTTTGGTAATCCTGATGCTACTTATAAAATCTCTGCTTTGGATATAGGAGTTAAGAAAAATATTCTACGTAATCTTTCTGAAAGAGATGCTTATATAAAAGTTTTCCCATATAATGCTACTTTTGAAGAAATGAGCGAATGGGGACCAGATGGTTATTTCTTATCTAATGGTCCTGGAGATCCTGAACCTTTATCCCAAGCCATTGCTACGGCAAAGGAAATAATCAGTAAAGACTTGCCTTTATTCGGAATATGTTTAGGACACCAAGTTATTGCATTAGCTAATGGAATCGGTACCTATAAAATGCATAATGGACATAGAGGAATTAATCATCCGGTAAAAAACTTAATTACAGGAAAAGGAGAAATTACTTCGCAAAATCATGGTTTTGCAATCAATAGAGAAGAAACAGAGGCAAATCCAGAAATTGAAATTACTCATGTTCATCTTAATGATGATACTGTGGCAGGTATAAGAATGAAAAATAAAAATTGTTTTTCTGTACAATATCACCCAGAAGCAAGTCCAGGTCCTAATGATTCTGTTTATCTATTTGATCAGTTTATAAATAATATTAAAAACGCAAAAGTAGAGGCTTAAAAAAACATAATTTTTGCAAAACCAAAGGATAATATGTAATAAGTTGATCTATAACGTTATAGTTGATAACTTGTTGTGTTTACTGGTGTTTAAGCAATAAATTAAGAGGTTTTCTGAGGTATTTAAACTAACTCGTTTTGTATATTGCGAAGAATTAAAATTATCCAACAAAAACAAATCAAGAAATGAGTGTAATTATCAATATTCACGCCAGACAAATTTTAGATTCACGTGGTAACCCAACTGTAGAAGTTGACGTGATAACCGAAAATGGTGTATTAGGAAGAGCAGCGGTTCCATCTGGTGCATCTACAGGAGAACATGAAGCGGTAGAGCTAAGAGATGGTGGTAGTGACTATATGGGTAAAGGAGTAAAAAAAGCTGTTGAAAATGTGAATACCATAATCGCAGAAGAATTACTTGGTTTTTCAGTGTTTGATCAGAATTTATTAGATCATACAATGATCAAATTAGATGGAACTCCTAATAAATCCAAATTAGGAGCGAATGCGATCCTAGGTGTTTCTTTGGCTGCTGCAAAAGCTGCTGCTAATGAGCTGAATATGCCATTGTATAGATACGTAGGAGGAGTGAGTGCTAATACATTACCAGTTCCTATGATGAATATCATTAATGGAGGATCTCATAGTGATGCACCAATTGCTTTTCAAGAGTTTATGGTAATGCCTGTAAAAGCTGAAAACTTTACACATGCTATGCAAATGGGAACCGAGATTTTTCATAATCTAAAAAAAGTTCTTCATGATAGAGGATTAAGTACAGCTGTAGGAGATGAAGGTGGTTTTGCTCCTACTTTAGATGGTACAGAAGATGCTTTAGATTCTATAGCACTTGCAGTAGAAAAAGCTGGGTATAAGTTTGGAGATGAAGTAATGGTAGCATTAGATTGTGCAGCGGCAGAATTTTATGTAGATGGAAAGTATGATTATACTAAGTTTGAAGGAAAATCTGGAGTAGTTAGAACTAGCGAAGAGCAAGCTGATTATTTAGCTTCCTTAACTGAAAAATATCCTATTATCTCTATTGAAGATGGTATGGACGAGAATGACTGGGATGGATGGAAATATTTGACAGAAAAAGTTGGTGATAAGGTTCAGTTAGTTGGAGATGATTTGTTTGTGACAAATGTAGAACGTTTGTCTAGAGGAATCGAGAATGGTATCGCGAATTCAATTTTGATAAAAGTGAATCAAATTGGTACACTTACTGAAACTATTGCAGCAGTAAATATGGCACATAATGCAGGGTACACTTCTGTGATGTCACATAGATCAGGAGAAACTGAGGATAATACCATAGCTGATTTAGCAGTTGCTTTAAATACTGGACAGATAAAAACAGGTTCAGCATCTAGAAGTGATAGAATGGCTAAATACAATCAATTACTTCGAATAGAAGAAGAATTGGGTATGGTAGCGTATTATCCAAAAGAAAAAGCATTTAAAGTCAAAAAATAAATGTATCAAAGAGCTCACCTTAATGGTGAGCTTTTTTTTTATATGTAAATCAATAAAAAATTAGGTAATATCCTTTAAGTAATCTTTTTCATATTCGTAAAAGTTGTGCTTATTTTCCTTAGTCTTAATAATTACGTATTGGACTTTTTATAGTTATGGAGTAAGTTATGATTGATGAATTATATGATTATTGAAAGTTATATGAAAAATAACTTCAAAAATGATATTTCCTGTGCAAAATTGATAGTGCGATTAATAATATATTAACACTATATTTTGTAATTTAGCAACCCTTACTATAACAGCAAAATTCTAAATAATAACAATGTCAAAAAAAGCTATTTTAGAAATCGACGGTAACAAATATGAGTTCCCTATAATCGAAGGAACTGAAAAAGAATTAGGAATAGATATCAAAACTCTCAGAGGTGCTACAGGTGGTATCACTACAATAGATCCAGGATATAAAAACACAGGAAGTTGTGAGAGTGCAATAACTTTTCTAGATGGAGAAAAAGGAATTTTAAGATACCGAGGATATTCTATAGAAGAATTAGCAGAAAAAGCAGATTTTTTGGAAGTAGCTTATTTGTTGATTTTTGGTGATTTACCAACTGCAGAACAATTAGATAAATTCGATAAAGACATTAAAGAAGAGTCTCATATAGATGAAGACATGAAAAGAATCCTAGATGGATTCCCTAAAAGCGCTCATCCAATGGGTGTGCTTTCTTCCTTAACAAGTGCGTTAATTGCTTTTAATCCTGGATCAGTAGATGTAGATTCAGAAGAAGCAATGTATGGTGCAATTGTAAAAATAATGGCTAAGTTTCCTGTTCTAGCTTCATGGACGATGAGAAAGCGAAAAAGTCTTCCTTTGGATTATGGAGATAGTTCTTTAGGGTATGTAGAGAACTTGAGCAAAATGATGTTTTCTAGACCGAATAAGACATATGAAGCTAATAAAATTGTAAATGATGCACTAGATAAACTATTAATTTTGCATGCAGATCATGAACAAAACTGTTCGACATCTACAGTAAGAATTGTAGGTTCTTCTCATGCAGGTTTATTCGCTTCCTTGTCAGCTGGTATTTCTGCTTTATGGGGTCCATTACATGGTGGAGCCAATCAAGCGGTTATAGAAATGTTAGAAGCAATTAGAGAAGATGGAGGAGATACTGCAAAGTACATCGCTAAAGCGAAAGATAAAGAAGATCCATTCCGTTTAATGGGATTTGGACATAGGGTATATAAAAACTTTGATCCTAGAGCAAAAATTATAAAGGTTGCAGCAGAAGAAGTATTAGGAGATCTGGGGATAGAAGATCCTGTTTTAGATATCGCTAAAGGGCTTGCAAAAGTAGCCTTGGAAGATGAATACTTCGTTAAAAGAAAACTTTATCCGAATGTAGATTTCTATTCTGGGATTATCTATAGAGCTTTAGGTATACCTACAGAAATGTTTACGGTTATGTTTGCTTTAGGTAGACTTCCAGGTTGGATTGCGCAGTGGAGAGAAATGCGTCTGCGTAAAGAACCGATAGGAAGACCAAGACAAATATATACAGGAGAAACTTACAGAGCGTTTAAATCGGTTTCTGAGAGATAATAAAAGTATAAAAAGTAAAAAAGGGTATTGATTTTTTCAATATAGTAAATTGAAAATGAGCTGCTAACTATGTTAGCGGCTTTTTTGCTTATTACGGGTATTGCAATAAAATAACGAACTAATTACATTTTAGTAAATGTATTTGGAGTAGTAAGACTTTTTTAATGTGAATAAATGTACATGTTAAGATCTTTCTTTTATTAAAAAACACTAAATAATGTTTAGTGTTTATTCTATTTTAATTAACATTTCTTAAATAATTGTTTAATTTATTTTTGAGGATTATTTGTTTTAAACTTAGTTTTATTGAAGTATTATTATTATTTCGAATGTTTGAAAATATATTTTTTAAAAATTCAAGAAAATTCAAATTTTAAGGTAACATTATTCCCCGTTGCGTAACTAAGTAATACGGAACTTATATTTAAATTCTACTTAGATGCTAAAACTATTGAACTCTTGGAGTCATGGCTATGTTGTTATTCCTGTAATTTGCGCTTTACAAAAAAGAGGTTTTTTTAAGTCAGTAAATAAGATTGATTTTTCTTTGGAAGAATTGTCTGAAATTATATCGTTCAATTCCGGATACATGAAAGCCACCTTAAGAATTCTATTATCTATGGGGTGGTTTAAGATCACTGAAAATGGTAAGTATCAATTGGTAAGCCAAAAAACGGAAGACGTTCCAATCTCCTTGTTAGAACTAATTAAAAAAGATTGTTTTAGTAAGGAGTCACCAATTGAAGATGTACAACTGTATTCGGATATACTAGATGACTTGAAAAAAGGATGGAATTGTAAGGACCCTTTTTTAATATCTATGCTCGATGGTATTACATTAATACCAATAATGCTGAAATTAAGAGCATGTTCTGAAAATTATAAGTATCAATTCGATAAAGAAATATTTCACGGGAAAATACAGTCTAAAATTGTTGCTTTATTTTTTGAAAGAGGATGGCTGATGAAAGAAGGTGATAATATCAGTTTTTCCGATTTTGGTAATACACTAATTGACAAAGCAATGAATTTCGGAACAGTAGTTTCCTATACGTCGTTGCTTTACAACATGGAATCGTTACTTTTTGGAAATCCAAAAGAACTTTTTGAATATTCTGATGAAGGTCATGAAGTACACGTCGATCGAAGCTTAAATGTCATTTCTAGCGGTTTTCAGCATCAAAGATATTTTAAAGAAGTTGACGATATTATTATAGATATCTTTAATAAACAACCTTTTGATAATCAACCGTCTTACGTTGCTGATATGGGATGTGGCGACGGTACCTTTTTGAAGAGAATTTATCAAACAATTACAGAAAATACTGAGCGGGGTAAGGTATTTGATAAGTACCCACTAAGATTAATAGGAATTGATTTTAACAAAAAAGCACTTTTAGAGACAGAAAAAACATTAGGAGAGATTCCTAATTTGCTGATTACAGGAGATATCGGAGATCCGGAAGCTTTATACGAATCACTATCTGAACGAATTGATGACCCTGAAAATGTATTACATATAAGATCATTTTTAGATCATGACAGACCATATATTCCTGCAAAAGAGGAATTTCCTTATGTAGATTCTGAAAGTTTTAGTATTGATAAAAATGGTCAACTAATAGATGAAAAGTTAGCTTTTGGAAGTTTAGTAGAACACTTTGATAGATGGGCAAAGTTGAAGTCCAGATTTGGTATTATTATCTTAGAAGTACATTCTTTGCCTTTCTCCATGGTGAATAGGTTTTTGAATGAATCCGAAAACTTACATTTTGATGCATATCATGCCTTTTCTCACCAGCATTTAGTCGAAGCATCGACATTTTTGTTAGCAACTGCAAATGTTGGGTTATTTCCTGATGAAAATTTTTCTAAAAAATTTCCAAGTCAATTACCTTATTCTAGAATTACCTTAAATTATTTCAAAAAAGAAAACTACGCTATACGAACTGCATCCGAAAAGGACCTTGATGAACTGTATCAGTTAGAAAAAGATTGTTGGCCTAAAAACCTTAGAAAAAGCCAGCGTATAATAAAAGAGAGAATTAAAAAAAAACCTACGAATCATTTTGTGATCCAATTTGAAGGGAAAATAGTAGGTGCAGTTTATACACAGTATATCGAAAGTGTCGAGGTTCTAAAGAATGCTAAGTTTGAAGATATCGATCAACTGAATCAGTCCAGCTCTGATATTATTCAATTATTAAATCTGAATATAACCCCTTCCTGCCAGCATATGGGTTTAGGAGATAAGCTATTGAAGTTTCTAGTAACACATTTGAAATTAAAGGGTGTTGTAAAACGAATTGTTGGAGTAAGTCGTTGCAGAGATTTTATTGAGGAGTCAGGCATTACCTATGAAGAATATGTACGAACAGAAGACCAAAGAGGGCTTCCACTTGACCCTATTTTAAGATTTCATGGCTTACACGGCGCAACAGTTTCGGATATTTTGTTTGGATATCGAAAAAGGGATAAAGAAAATTTAGGAAATGGAGTCCTTATAAGCTATGACTTGTTAAACGAATCTAAAAGTTCTCAAAATAGAAATGAAGAAAAGAAATTTTCGGGAGATAAAATGTTGGAAGGAATTAAAAATGATATCTATCAAAAAATAAATAAACTATTACGTTCTTCTTCTGATTTTGATTTTGATGTTCCTTTAATGGAAATGGGACTTGATTCTGCTGATTTAATGGAATTAGGCGTTTTAATAGATAATACATATCAAATTAAAACACCATCCACATTTTTTTTCCAATTTAACACACCTAAGGCTATTGTAAATAGGTTATTGGAGCTATCTCCTGAAACCATACTTGATAAAGAGGAAAAGCATACACGATCAAGCGATTCTCAACAATTGAATGAAGAAGGGATTAAGGATACGTCTGATAGCAATGAGGTAGCCATTGTTGGGTATAGTTTCAGACTTCCAGGTGCTTCTACAAATAAAGCACTCTGGGATATTTTAGAAAAAGGAAAGACGGTAATAAGCGACACACCAAAAGATAGATGGATCTGGCCAGAATGGATTGATATATATGAAGAGCATAAGGGTATAAACCTGGGAGGATATGTTGAAGATATAGATAAATTTGATGCTTCTTTTTTTAGAATAACACCAAGAGAAGCCGAATTAATGGATCCTCAACAAAGATTATCGCTGGAGTTAGTATGGGAGTTATTAGAGAATTCGGGTTATAAGCCTTCCAAAATAAAAGGGAGTAATACTGGAGTATATGTAGGAGTAAGCGGGAGTGATTATGAATTGTTGTTAAGAGATAATAAAGTAGAAGAAACCTTATCAGGAACAGGAACTTCTACAGCAATAATCGCCAATAGACTTTCTTATTTCTATGATATTGAGGGACCGAGTATACAGATCGATACCGCTTGTTCATCTTCTCTTGTAGCTTTAAATGAGGCTGTTAAATCAATAAAAACTGGAGAAAGCGATCAAGCAATCGTAGGAGGTATAAATATCATATGTCATCCCTCTCGCAGTATTTCTTATTATAAGTCCAAAATGTTGAGTAAAGATGGACGGTGCTTTACTTTTGATGAAAAAGCAAATGGATTTGTAAGGGGAGAAGGAGCGGTATATATGTTGCTTAAACCTTTAAAAACAGCTCTAAAGGAAGGAGACAAAATACATGCTGTTATAAAATCTACTGCGGTAAATCACGGTGGTCAATCAGGTGGTCTCACTGTTCCAAATCCGGAAAAACAACAGAAACTTATTGAAAATGCATATATAAACGCCAAGGTGCCAATTGAATCCGTGGACTATATAGAAGCACACGGAACTGGAACGGCATTGGGAGATCCAATAGAAATTTCTGGGTTATCCGAAGCATTTAAAAACCTCATACATGCTAAATCAAACAACTCCTATGCTAGTAAAAACACTAAACACAGAATAGAAATAGAACCTTGGTGCGCATTAGGTTCGATTAAAACAAATGTAGGTCATTTAGAAGCTGCATCTGGAATAACTGGATTGCTAAAAGTGCTATTGTCAATAGAAAAAAAGAGCCTACCCTCTTCTTTAAATTTTGATGTATTAAACTCTAAAATAGTATTAGACAATACACCTTTTTATATTCAGAATGAAACAAGTAATTGGATAAGCAAGAACGATAATAATATTTTAAGAGCTGGTATAAGTAGTTTTGGACTGGGAGGCGCTAATAGTCATGTAGTTATAGAATCTTATCCGGGTCAAACGAAAATACAAGACACCATAAAAAACCAACCTTATCTTTTCATTTTATCAGCAAAAAATGCAGATAGATTGAATGAATATATAGATAAAGTTATATTTCATTTGAAGGAAAACCCACTTATCAATCCTCTAGATCTTTCGTATACTTCACAAGTAACAAAAGAGGATTTGGCCAATAGAGTAGCTATAATTTACAAAGACTTGGCAGGTTTAACTCAGAAATTAATTGATTATAGAAATCACAAAGAATCAGAAAAAATTTATAGAAACACTGGTCTAAGGGAAGAAAATCCAGTTTCGATGCCAGATGGTTTTAGAATGAATTCTGATGAAGATAATTTAGTTAAAATTGCTGAATATTGGTGTAATGGGGCTATAATTGATTGGAGTCGATTGTATTCGAACTATAGACCAAATAAAATTGAATTTCCCTCCTATCCTTTTGAAAAATTACGTTGTTGGATTCAGAAGGATGACTCTTTGGAAGAAAACAAAAAAGAAATCCATTCCTTAATACACATTACCAAATCCGATAGAGAACAACCAGGGTATAGCAGCGAATTTAATGGGAACGAATATTTTTTTACCGATCACATAGTTTCTGAAGAAAAAGTATTTCCTGGAGTTGCCTATTTGGCGATCGCAAAAGAAGCGGGTAAAAGAAGCTTTCACAAAAGGGTTACCGCTTTAGAAAATGTTAATTGGTTTCAACCAATATCGGTGTCGAAAGATCATCAAAAAGTAAGTGTCAAAACTCACATCAATAAAGAAGGTTCTTACGAAATTATAACGGAATATGATGGAACCAAAGTGCTACATGGATCTGGGAATATTCAAACTACCGTTTCTAGGTTGGAAAATAGGTTTTTTGATCTAAATGCAATCAAAGGAAGATTGCTAAACTCAAAAAATAGAGAAGAATGTTATCGTTTGTTAGCTAAAAACGGTCTTCGTTATGGTCAAAGCTTTAAGGGGATTAAAGGGTTTTATTACAATGAAAAAGAAGCGTTGTCTAAAATAGAATTGCCTAGTAAAAATGATCCTACTTTACTAGGAATTATGGATTCGGCATTTCAGACTTGTGTATTGCAAAATATGATGATGGATGATGCACCTCGGGTTCTTATGCCGTTTAGTCTTAAGCAACTAAATATACTTGGAGACCTACCTGAAACTGTATGGTGTTATGTTCGAAATCACTCAAACAAACAACTGAAAAAGAACGTATCTACTTTCGAGATAGATCTTTTTAATCAAGAAGGTGAGGTTATTTTTAATTTTAAAGAATTAATACTACTACCACAACCACAGAATAAGAAATTAGTAAATACTATTGGAAACGATAACGGAGTAACGTTATCGAACAATAACCTCTTATACGTTCCTGTTTGGGAAAAAGCTAAAGCACTTCAAATTGAAAAAGGAATTAGTGACGGGGTCCATACGCTGGTAACAGATGGTAGATCAACCAGTTTATCAGAAGCGATAGGTAATTATTTAAGTGATCGGGGATGTCAGTTTGAAGAAGTTGCTTCTTTTGATCAAATTAATAGAAGAACAACAAATGTATACTTCTTATCAGGATGGTACGATGAAAATATCCAATATAACAATGTGGATATTTATGATGGAACTGAGCTGTCAATATTTGAATCCATTAAATCCTTGCTACGTTCGGATTGCGATATTCATAACCTTAATATTACCGTTTTTACCAAAAATACAAAGCAAATCTTTGAAAAAGATTTAGCTACTCATCGAGGAGGAGGAGTCAATGGATTAATGAGTTCGTTGGCAAAAGAAATACCTTCTGTGAACATTAGAATTATTGATTTTGAAAATAAAGAGTTCGACCATAAAGAAATAGAAAAAATATTACGTGCTCCTTATATCAATGATGTAGTTGGTTATCGAAACGGTAATTTTTATAAAAGAAAATTATCTAATATCACACTAAACCAAAGAACCGGTACCAGACTAAAAGCTAATCGAGTTTATGTGATTTTAGGTGGTGCGGGTGGAATTGGCAAAATAACAACACACTATTTGGCAGAAAAATACAATGCTCAAGTAATATGGTTAGGTCGTAGAGAATTAGATAAGGATATTCAGAAATCACAAGACGAAATTGAACAAGTAGGACCTAAACCGCTCTATATTCAATGTAATGCAAATAATAAACTTGAGCTGTTACAAGCTTATGATAAAATCAAAAAGTTATATCGATCTATAAATGGTTTGTTTCACTCTGCATTGGTACTCAATGATATGAGTTTGATGAATATGAAAAAAGAAGATTTTATTAGTTCTTTTTCAATAAAAGCAATAGCAAGCCATAATTTAGTAAGTACCTTTAAAAAAGAGCCATTAGACTTTATTTGTTTTTATTCTTCCATTCAATCTTACTGGAATGCACCAGGTCAAGCTAATTACTCTGCAGGTTGTACCTACAAGGATTCCCTATGCAACAGTTTAAGAAATACCCTGAGTATACCTATATACACTATTAATTGGGGGTATTGGGGAGAAGTAGGTGTTGTCGCTTCGGAAATCTATGCAGAGAAAATGAAACAAATGGGGATGGATAGTATTTCTCCAAAAGAAGGAATGGAAGTCTTGGAAAAAGTTTTATCCGGGAAGCAAACCGAGATTATCGCTATGAAACTTAACAGTCAGCGATCCGCAATAGTTCAAAACAAACTAATGGATAAAATGATGATTGATCTAAAGGATAGCTCGGCTCTTTCCCTTGTTACTCCAGAGATTGATGCATATAATAAAAACCAGATGGCTGATACAGAACTTAAACTTGTTTGTAGCAAAGGAATATTACAAGTGTTAATAGAGATGGGGCTTATGGAGTTCACTCAAAGTGAAAGAAATGAGCAATTAACGGATGATATATGTCAGTTTCTGAACATAGTTCCAAAATACAATAAGCTATTTGATGAAATTCTTAAATATCTAGAAGAGTTAGATTACATCCAAATATTAGCAAATGACATTTCAATCGATGAAAAACTCAGGGAAGAACTTAGAGATTATGATATTTCAAGTGAATTCGAAAGAATCAGATTGGAATATAAAGATTTAGCATCTTATATAAATCTTTTAGAAAGATGCTTTACTTCTTATTCAGAAATATTAAGAGGAAATAATCATGCGGTAGATATTATTTTTCCCAATGGAGATTTGAACTATGTTGAAGGTATTTATAAAGGGAATTACAGGTTCGATTATTTTAACCAAACGTTAGCTAAGACTGTAAAAGAGATTGTAAAAAATGGCATAGAAAATAATGGTATCAATAATAAGATAAGAATTCTGGAAGTAGGAGCGGGAACTGGTGCCACAAGTGAAGCTCTTTTTAAGGAATTATCTCAATATAAGGACAATGTTATTTACTATTACACAGATGTTTCGAATCGATTTTTGATATATGCTCGTGATCAATATTCGGATCAGACACCATACATCAGGACCGCTATACTTGATATAGAGGACGAAGAAGTACATAAATCCTTAGATATTGGGTCCTTTGATATCATTATCGGCTCAAATGTTATACATGCAACCAAAAGCATATCTAGTTCATTACTCAATATTAAAAGGCTACTAAAAAAGAATGGGATTTTGGTATTGAATGAGCTGAAAAAGAAAGACATATTTTTCACACTTACTTTTGGATTGTTAGATGGATGGTGGGGATACCAGGATCAAGAATTAAGAATAAAAGGGAGCCCTATACTATCAGAAGAAAGTTGGAAAAATGTACTTGAAGAAGCTGGATTTGATGACTTTATTTCATTAGAGAATAAAGAAGATATACCTCAACAACTTATTTTGGGTAAGAGTAATGGCCAAGTACTTATTCCTGCAGAAAGAGAAAAAACAGACATTACAGAGTTAAATACCTCTCAGTTAACCGAAAAACAATCAAATTCAGCAGAATTAAATTTACAAGAATATGCAGAATCATATCTAAAAAGAGTTTTTTATAAAGTGTTAAAACTTGAAGAAAAATCAATAGATGTTTACGCTTCTTTTGAGTCTTTAGGAATTGATTCTATATTAATAGGGTTACTGTCTAAAGAACTTTCTAGGAAATTTGACAAATTCCAAACTACGGTATTTTTTGAATTCAAAAATTTAAAACAACTTTCAGAATATTTTGTTCAGCAATATGGAGAGAGCTTAAGAAGAGAGATTAATGGAAAGGACAATGATTTACAAAATAGCTTTAGAAACAATTATTTGGATCATGAAGTACTCGAAAAAAAGAATACGCTTTCAGATGAGTCAAAGTTCTATGTAGAAAAAGAGAAGTTTTTACAAGAAGAGATAGCCATAATTGGATTGAGTGGTAGGTATCCCGGTGCAGATAATATGGAAGAGTTTTGGGAAAACCTAAAAACAGGAACAAACAGTGTTACCCAAATACCAAAATCCAGGTGGGATATTGATCCATTTTATGATGTTAAAAAAGGGAAAGAAGGAAAGATAAATTGTAAATACGGAGGCTTTATTAACGGGGTAGAAGAATTTGATCCTCTTTTCTTTAATATCTCGCCAAAAGAAGCAGTGAAGATGGATCCACAAGAAAGGTTGTTTCTTCAGACAACCTGGGAAGCGATCGAAGATGCGGGTTATAAGGCAAGTGAATTATCAAAAGAGTTTTCTGAAGGAAAGAAAACAGGGGTTTATGTAGGCGTAATGTATGAAGAATATAGTTTTTTTGGAATAGAGAAAACTATAGAAGGAAAACCCACTACACTAGGTGGTACTACATCTGGAATTGCTAACAGAGTTTCGCATCATTTGGATTTTGATGGACCAAGCATGGTAGTTAATACAATGTGCTCTTCTTCCTTAACTGCAATTCATTTAGCTTGTAACGATTTGATTTTAGGAGCTTCAGATGTAGCTATCGCAGGAGGTGTAAATATCTCAATTCATCCCAATAAATATCTTATGCTTAGCCAGGGAACCTTTTTATCTAATAGAGGTAAGTGCGAAAGTTTTGGAAGTCAGGGAGAAGGTTTTGTTCCTGCCGAGGGCGTGGGAGCGTTACTTCTCAAAAGACGGGCAGAAGCAGAAAGAGATGGTGATAGAATCTATGGTATAATTAAAGGAACAGCAATTAATCATGGAGGAAAAACAAATGGATATACAGTTCCAAATCCAACAGCTCAATCATCTGTGATCAAAACTGCTATTAAAAATGCTAGAATAAAAGCCGAAAATATCAGCTATATCGAAGCACACGGAACTGGAACCAGTTTGGGCGATCCTGTAGAAATAGCAGGCCTAACAAAAGCTTTTGGAACTCAAAAGAAGCAATATTGTAGCATTGGATCTATAAAGTCCAATATCGGACATTGCGAGTCTGCTGCCGGAATTGCAGGCATTACAAAAGTACTTTTACAGCTTAAATACAAAAAACTAGTCCCTTCATTACACGCATCTCAGCTTAATTCTAATATTGATTTTGACACCACTCCATTCAGGGTTCAGCAACATTTAGAAAATTGGAACGGCAAAAACGATATTCCCAGAATAGCAGGAGTTAGTGGCTTTGGAGCAGGAGGAAGCAATGCCCATATTATCATTGAAGAATATCAATCAAAACAGTCATATCAATCAAAACAGTCTGATAAAGGGAAATTCAATATCCCGGTAATTATTGTTCTTTCTGCAAAAAGAACGGATAGACTGAGACAGTATGTACTAAATTTAAAAACGCATCTAGAAAACTATCCAAACGAAAATCTTTATGATATAGCAGGTACACTGCAAATGGGTAGAGAAGAAATGTCTAAAAGATTGGCATTTACTGCTCACAATATCGAAGAGATAATTGAAAAATTAATAAAATACTTAAGTAACGATACTAACAATATATCTATAGGTAGCGTTAAAAAGAATACTCTTAACTATCCACAAGATTCCAAAAACCTTGATTTCATTGCGGATGCTATTAGGAATAAGAAATATGATGAGATTTCAAGAAGTTGGGTAGAAGGCGTATTTATTGATTGGTCATTACTTTATACAGATTTTCGTCCAAGAAAAATTAGTCTACCAACATATCCATTCGCAAAGGAACATTATTGGATACAAGATAATTTTGATTCGAATATTGTTTTTCCAGAAAAATCATTAGAAGTTGAAGAGTTAAGTGCCTTAATGCCAACCAATGTTTCGCTGATTCAACAACAGGTAGTTGATAAAATATGTGACCTAATTCATAAACTATTAAAAATTGATAAGGCACATATTGAAATTGATGAGGATTTAGGAGATTATGGTTTCGATTCGGTAACATTAACAAAATTTTCTATAAGTCTAAATGAATTTTATGATTTAGATCTTAAACCAACGATTTTTTATAATTATTCTACAATTGAACTTTTAGTTGATTTTTTAATCGAAAATTACTTAGCGAAAGTAAAAATTGTACATGGTGATAGCTTAAATGAAAATAGTCTTCATGCTAAAGAAGATTTATCCAAGGTTAAATCATCTTCAATTGATCTGGCTAACATTGCAGAAAATAGTGTTCCTCTAGATCATAATTTTAAAAAATCATACAAGTATTTAGCTGATTCTTCCCATAAATCATCAGCAGTTGCGGTGGTAGGTATAAGTGGTCGTTTTCCAGGTTCTCCAGATGTAAATACTTTCTGGGACCACATAAAAAATAACCAAGACTTAATCACTGAAGTTCCGGAATCCAGATGGAAATGGGAAAAATATTATGGGAATCCTTATCTGGATAAAAATAAAACGAAATCAAAATGGGGAGGGTTTATCGATGACATTGATAAATTTGATCCAATGTTTTTTGGGATTTCACCAAGAGAAGCAGAACTTATGGATCCTCAGCAAAGAATTACTTTAGAAGCAGTTTATGGTGCTTTTGAAGATGCTTCGATCCCTATTAGCAAAATAAAAGGAAGTAATACAGGAGTATTTATAGGCTGCTCAAGTTCAGATTATTCAACACTACTTAATAAAAATGAATACGCCGCGAGTCAGGCTCAATTTTCTACAGGTATTGCACATTCTATTTTAGCTAATAGAATATCATATTTATTTGATCTCCACGGGCCAAGTGAACCTATTGATACCGCATGTTCAAGTTCATTAATTTCGATTCATAGAGCGGTTGAATGCATAAGACATGGGCAATGCGATATGGCTATAGCAGGAGGTGTAAATGCCTTACTGTCTCCAGAGCTAACTCTTTCGTTTAGTCAAGCAGGGATGTTAAGTGAAGATGGTAGGTGTAAAACTTTTGATGATAGCGCTAATGGTTATGTTAGAGGTGAAGGAGTTGGAATTGTAATCCTTAAGCCATTACATCAAGCTCAGAAAGATGGGGATCAAATTTATGGGGTGATAAAAGGTTCTTCCGAGAATCACGGAGGAAAAGCCAATACCTTGACATCACCAAACATGAATGCCCAAAAACAACTATTATTAGATGCTTATCGTAATTCGAAGGTAGATGTAAGGAATATCGGGTATATAGAAGCCCACGGAACCGGAACCGCCTTGGGGGATCCAATAGAAATAGATGGTCTAAAGGCGGCATTTGATGATTTGTTTGAAGAACAAAATATCGCTAAACCTGAAAAACCTTACTGTGGAGTAGGAAGTGTAAAAACCAATATAGGACATTTAGAAGCGGCAGCAGGAGTAGCTGGGTTTTTAAAAGTATTACTATCCTTAAAACATAAATTAATACCTGGGAATCCTCAGTTAAAACAACCAAATAAATACTTAGATCTAGCGAAAAGCCCCTTTTATTTACAAAAAAGCACAACACATTGGGAAGTCAAAGATCATCAATTGAGAGTAGCAGGGATAAGTAGTTTTGGTGCAGGAGGAAGTAACGCCCATCTAGTGGTTGAAGAATATGGTTCTGATCATCCAAAACAATATAATACAAGCGACCCAGCAGTTATCGTATTATCTGCATCCGATAAAAATGGACTTAGAAATAGAGCAGTTGATATTTTAGAATATATCAAATCAAACGCCGATTTAAACCTTTATGAGATTGCATATACACTACAAGTAGGTCGAGAATCAATGGATGAGAGATTAGGATTTGTTGCAAATACTATTTCTGAATTAAAGGAAAAACTAGAACTGTATTTGGACCATAACTCCAAAAAGTCTATTTCCAACTTGATGTATACAGGTAATAGTAAAGAAGAAAATGCCACTTCTATTTTAAAAGGAGAAGCAGGTAGAGCATTCATTCAGAAATCAATTGAATTAAAAGAGTCCGAGTCGTTGGCCCAGTTATGGGTTAAAAATGTCTTTATTGATTGGAATCTGTTATACGGAATAGAAAAACCAAACAGAATAAGCTTGCCTACATATCCATTTGCAAGGGAGACATATTGGATACCATCAGATATATCAGGGACAGAGAATAAAAAGAAAACAAAATTACACCCATTATTACATTTTCAAAATTAGAAAACAGCGTTTGTTGAAAATGTAAAAATAGGATCAAGTAAGTCAAAAATATAATAAGGTAATATGAAAGAAAAACATTTTATAAGTGTTTACTCAGGAAAGGAATCCTTCTTAGAAGACCATAAAGTCAATCAAGAAAAAGTTTTTCCAGGAGCAGCCTATTTGGAACTGGCCAGAGAAGCCGGAACTAGGGTGTTAAAAAAAGAGGTTACTGAGATTACCGAAATTATATGGTTAAGACCTTTTTTTGTTTCTAAGAGAAGTAACGAATTACACACCAAAATTAGTTTCGATACGGAAAACGCCTTTTTCGAAATATTTACAAAAATAGAGGATGAGGAAATTACTCATTGCCGCGGAAGATTAAACACAACCACAATTCCTAAATCGGGAAATAAGAATGCTGAAAACATTAGAAAACGGTTGTCAAATTCTATAAACAGGGAAGAAAGTTATGATGTTTTTGGAGAACTAGGTCTTACATATGGTCCAAGTTTAAAAGGGATACATCATATCTATTATAATCACGATGAGGTACTTACTAGGATATCGGTTCCTAATACTGAAAACTGTTTCCTGTCTATTGGAGTATTAGACAGTGCATTTCAAAGTTCTATTGGATTCGAGCTTTCTGAAAATCATAAAAATATTCAAATGCCTTATAGTATTGAGAAGTTATCAATTTATGAGGCATTACCCGAATCAATATGGTGTCATATCAAAAAAAATCAATCCCGAGAGAACATAGCATCTTACGATATTTCACTTTTTGATGACCAATATGAGTTTGTGAGGATTAAAAAATTTGTACCACTTACATATAAAGCATCAATTGAAAGACAACCAATTAGTAATGATGCATTATCAAATCAGCCTACTATTAATAACATTTCATATACTCCAGTATGGAATTCTATTCCATCCGGTTACGGGAGTTTTTTAGAATCAGATTGTAAACTTCATGGTTTAATCAATCTAGAAAATGTAACTCCGAGTCACTTTTTAAATACTTTGAAAAAAAGTTTAGTAGGACTAGGAAAAGAAGTTAAAGAAATAGAAGGGCTAAGTGCTCTTAACGAAGAAGTTACAGATGTTTATTTGTTGAATGCTATCACAAACAAGTCTGATAAAGATATTTGTAATTGGCACGAAAGTCCAGAACGCGAGGCATTCAATGTTATAAAGTTTTTACTAAATAATTTTAAGGATAGAGAGTTAAGAATAACTGTATTTACATCAAATGTTCAAAAAGTTTTCCCAGGTGAATCCATGAATATTTTTGGTAGTGGATTACCAGGTTTGATAGGTTCATTATCCAAGGAAAATCCTCGTTGGAGATTACGTTTTCTTGATATTGATAATGCAAAGTTATCTTCTAAAGAGCTTGATAAAATACTTCGGTTTTCAAATTATAGGAATGGAGAAGTGACTGCGTATCGAAAAGGACACTTTTACCAGAAAATGTTATGTCCGTTAAAACTTTCGGAGGAACTTCCTGGTAAAATAAGAAAAAATGGAACTTATGTTATTCTCGGAGGAGCAGGAGGAATAGGAAAGGTTACAAGTGAATATCTTCTTAAAAATTACGATGCACAATTAATTTGGTTAGGAAGAAGTAAGATTGATGATAAAATTGAAAGTTGTCTAAAGACTATGGAAGAATTTGGATCAAAACCAATCTATATACAATGCGATGTTAACGAAAAATCTAATTTGCAAATTGCTTATGATCAAATTAAGGAGATCTGTAAAGGAGTAAATGGTTTAATTCATTCAGCGATTGTATTAAATGATAAGCTTCTTGTCAATATGAACGAGGACGACTTTACGAAAGCGTATCTTCCTAAATCTATAGGAACACATAATTTTATTGATGCTTTTAAGGACGAATCATTAGATTTTGTTTGTTTTTATTCTTCAGTGCAATCCTTTTGGAATGCTGCTGGTCAATCCAATTATTCCGCGGGATGTACATTCAAAGATTCATATGCAAACTATATCCGAAATACATATAATATACCTTCTTATACAATTAACTGGGGGTATTGGGGCGAGGTAGGAATTGTTCGTTCTAAAACGTATCAGGATCGAATGAAGCAATTAGGAATCGAAAGTGTTTCTGCAAATGAAGGAATGAAGATATTAGAGCTGGTGCTTTCTAATAACTTTGACCAAGTTGCTGCTGTAAAACTGGATGATAAAGGCAAATCTATGGTAGAAAATATCATGGATAAACAGGGATTGACTGAAATAGCTAGAACCACTTTTTTTACTAACGAATCACCTAAAGTAGAGGCTTTCCAGAGAAATGAAAGTATCGAAAAACTTTTCAGAGAAATATGTTTAAAAGGAGTACTACAAGTGTTACTCCAATTAGGTATTGATCGAAAGACACATAAAAATATTGAATTTAAAAACCTGAGAAGTTCTCTGGGGATTTTGGATTTATATGATCGTCTTTTTAATGAGTTAATTAGAGAAATCAAACTAGCAGGGTATGCCAGACTTATTGATGATAAATTAGTTTTGGATGAAGAGATAAAATTAGAATCCGAAAGGTTTTCATTGACAAAATCACTAAAAGACTTTGTAGTCGCAAACCCATCGTATAGTGCATATGCAAAATTGCTAAAAGCATGTTTAGAATCTTTTAATTCTATATGGACTGGTACAATCATTTCGACTGATGTACTTTTTCCAAGTGGAGATATTGATTTAGTAGGTGCGGTTTATAAGGACAATTATCAAGCTACCTATTTTAATGAGTTGTTAGCAGAAACTACTTTAAGATTGGTTAAAGAAAGTTTGGAACAAAATGGCACAGAGGATAAAGTTAGAATTTTAGAGATCGGAGCAGGTACAGGTGGAACGAGTCAATATATTTTTGAAAAACTTGAATATTATCTAGATCGTGTTGAATATTGTTATTCAGATATTTCCAAAAGTTTCTTAATACACGCAGAGGATACTTTTAAAAGTGATGTTCCACATCTGTCGACCGCTATTTTCGACATAGAAAGAAACCCAATAGAGCAAAATTTACCATCAGGATATTTTGACATTGTAATTGGAGCGAATGTTATACACGCCACTAAGAACATTAAGAATACACTTCATAATATAAAAAATGTAACAAAAAAAGGAGGAATATTACTACTAAATGAATTAGCTAGTACAGAATTGTTTAGCAGCATCACTTTTGGTCTTTTGGAAGGATGGTGGAGTTATGAAGATGAAGAGATTCGTTTAGAAGGTAGTCCTGGACTTTCTCCAGAAAACTGGATACACATCTTACAAGAAGTAGGTTACGAAATGCCAAAATCTTATCCTGAACAATATGGATTACCACAGCAAATAGTTTTGGCTAAAAGTGATGGTAAAGTTCTTTTGCCTTTAGTTTCTGCAAGTAAGACTCCAAGCCAACCGACAAGTGAAAATTTGGTCAGAAAAAATGATAAAACTAATGCTAATATCACTTCAGAAATAGTAACCTATTTAATTCAAATTTTTTCTAGGGTATTAAAATTAGAAGAGCATAAAATAAACCCAGATATCTCATTTGATACTTTGGGGATAGATTCAATTTTGATAGGCGAATTGACTAAAGAGTTTTCAAAGGACTTCTTATCCATTACAACTACAAATTTTTTCGAATATCAAAATATCAAAGAACTAAGTACATACTTTTTCAAAAATCATCTGGATCATTTCACAAAGAGTAATAATAGTTTAGAACCAAGTACAAGTATAGGTCAAGTAGTGGAAGAAGATAGGAATATGCTTCCTAATAAAATCATAGAACCTAAAGTCAGTTCTGATGAAACACAAAACTCTTTTGGCACCATTGAAGATATTGCGATTGTTGGTTTGAGCGGCCGATATCCCGAGGCGCGTAATATGAATGAGTTTTGGGAAAATTTAAAACTTGGTAAAGATAGTATTACCCTAATTCCAAAGGATCGATGGAATATCGACGATTTTTATAATGAGGAAGAAAATCAACATCATCACGTAACCAGTAAATATGGAGGTTTTATTGATGGGATTTCCGAGTTTGATCCACTTTTTTTTAATATATCTCCTAAAGAAGCAGAGTTAATGGACCCTCAGGAACGGTTGTTTTTGCAAACGGTTTGGGAAGCCATAGAAGATTCTGGTTATAAGGTTAATGATTTGTCTAAAAGATCTGTAAATGGTTTAATTACAGGGGTGTATGTTGGAGTGATGTACGAAGAATATCAATTATATGGAGCGGAGAGTACAGCAAACGGACAACCTTTATCACTTGGAGGAAGTCCAAGCAGTATTGCAAATAGAGTATCATATTTTTGCGATTTCAATGGTCCAAGTATGGCTGTTGATACAATGTGCTCTTCATCATTGACCGCAATTCACTTAGCTTGTAATGACCTCCTTAATGAGACTGCAGATGTCGCTATAGCAGGAGGTGTAAATATTAGTATACACCCTAATAAATATTTAATGTTAAGTCAAAGCTCGTTTTTGTCGAAAAGAGGCAAATGTGAGAGTTTTGGCAGTAAAGGAAGCGGTTTTATTCCTGGGGAGGGCGTAGGAGCAATTGTACTAAAAAAATTAAGTCAGGCCGAAAGGGATAATGATCAGATATATGGTGTGATTAAAGGAACAGCGCTTAATCACGGAGGAAAAACCCATGGATATACCGTACCTAATCCTAATGCACAGGCAGAAGTGATAAAAAGAGCAATTCAAAAATCAAAAATAAATGTTGAAGATTTTAGTTATATCGAAGCCCATGGTACAGGAACAAGTTTGGGAGACCCTATTGAAATTTCTGGCTTAATAAAAGCTTTTCAGTCAGATAAAAAACAATTCTGCAGTATAGGATCTATTAAATCAAACATTGGACATTGCGAATCCGCTGCGGGAATTGCAGGAGTTACAAAAGTGCTATTACAGTTAAAGTATAAAAGTTTGGTTCCATCTTTACATTCAGCCGAACTAAATCCTGAAATTGACTTTGAAAATAGTCCCTTTAAAGTGCAGCAAAAACTTCAAGAGTGGAAAACAACAAATAACAAACCTCGTTTAGCAGGAGTTAGCAGTTTTGGAGCCGGTGGAAGTAATGCTCATATCATTATTGAAGAATATAAGCAAGAAAAAGCACAAGCTAATTTCCATGCTACTCCGTTAATTATTTTGCTATCAGCTAAAAATCTTGATGGTTTAAAAAATCAAGTTGTTAACCTTAAGGAATACTTGCTGTCTAATAAAAATATAGATCTTCATAAAGTAGCATATACGCTACAAGAGGGTAGACAAGAGATGTTCGTTCGTTTAGCTTTAATCGTACAAGATAGGGAAGACCTATTGCATCAATTGTCATCTTGTATAGATAAAGGTATGGAAGGTAGATTGTTTGGAGATATTAGAAATAACAAATTGGATTTATTTCTAGCAGGAAACGCAGGAGAAGCATACCTAAAACAAGCAATTGCAGATAAAGAAATACGTTCTATTGCACAATTATGGGTACTTGGTGTTGTAATAGATTGGGGATTGTTATACGCAGACGGAAAACCTGATAAAATTAGTTTACCAACTTATCCTTTTGCTAAAAGTAAGTATTGGTATCCAAAATCGGATGCAAAAATCAACAATCTGGAAAAACCTATTGAGTATTTACATCCGTTGTTGCACACGAATAGTTCAAGTTTTAATGAGCAAAAGTTTACCAGTTTTTTTACAGGAAAAGAGGATTTCTTCCAAGATCACAAGGTTCATGGAGATAAAATATTATCCGGTGTAGCTTATATAGAACTTGCAAGAAAAGCTGCACAATTATCAATTGATAAAAAAGTAACAAGTATTAGGGATCTTACCTGGGTGAGCCCTATAAAGGTTGAAAAGATAGCTAAAGAAGTACAGATTAGTTTATGGGAAGATGGGGATGATATAGTTTTTGAGGTATATTCTGAAACTAAACAAGATAAGCACTATCATAGCCATGGAATTATTGGTACAGAAACGCCTACGGTAACAAACCTGATTGATATTAATGAATTAAAGAGCGGGTTAACTAATTCAAAAAGTGGGGCAGAATGTTATGATTTTTTCAATTCCATGGGATTGTATCATGGTCCAAGTTTTCAGGGAATTCAGAATTTATTTTACAATGAGGAAGAATCACTTTCCAAAATAAGCCTTGCAAAAAATACAGATTACCTGCTTACTCCTGGAGTATTAGATAGCGCATTACAGACTTGTGTTGGGTTCAGCTTTGCTTCAGGAAATACAGAGTTGTTTTTACCATTCAGCGTAAAAGAAATTACTATATACGATGAGTTACCAAAAGATATTTGGTGTCTGGTTAGAAAAGCCCAAAATCAAGAACCCGGCGTAAAAATGAATTGTTACAACATTTATTTACTAGATGAAAATGGACGAATGCTAATTTCTTTTAGTGATTTTGTAACATTACCAGTTTCCGGACTCAATAGTCAAGAAAAGTTTAAAACAAATGACAATCCACAGATTCAACTATATAATAACGCTTGGAAAACTTCAAAAATAGTAGAAACATCTATTGAACCAGATCTTGGTGAAGTCCAAGAAATGATAATTGTTTTAGGTGATTCTGAACAATTAATATATGAAAAACTTGAAGAAAATCTTTCTTTAGAAGTAAAGTGGATCAATGAATCAACTGAGGAACGTTGTTTTCTGGAAATTTTTGAATTACTAAAAGAAATAACCTTAAAGGATCGGAGAACAAATTTATTATTTGTGAGTAAAAATTCTAGTCATTTAAACTACGAATTTTTATCTGGTCTATTAAAATCTGTAACCCAAGAAAATCCTAAAATTAATTTTAAGACGATTGGTGTAGATAGTCAATCGTTTAAAAGTGTAGGTAGATTAGTAGAAATAATAATTCAGGAAAAAACTAATTCGGATGCTGAAGTTCGTTACTCAGGAATAGAACGAAAAGTTAAAGTTTTACATCCATTAGTTCCAGAACCTTCCAAAAATTCCTTATCCATCAAAGAAGGAGGTGTCTATATAATTACAGGCGGCACAGGAGGTTTGGGTAGGATTTTTTCCAGATATATTGATGGTTTCAAGGATACGAAGATTGTTTTAACAGGTAGAAGAAATTTGATTTCTAAAGAGGATACTACTATCAATGAATTTCAAAACGCCTCTTATCTCCAATGTGATGTTGCGAACAAAGAATCAGTCGAAACATTAATTAATGAGGTGAAGAAAAAATATGGTAGGATAGATGGGATCATACATAGCGCTGGGATCACTCGGGATAACTTAATAATCAATAAGACCCATAAAGAAATATCAGAAGTATTTGCTTCAAAAATAACCGGAACTAAAAATATAGACGAAGTTACGAAGAATGAAAAATTAGATTTTGTAGTCTTCTTTTCTTCGATAGCTGGGGTTTTTGGAAATATCGGACAATGCGATTATGCTTCTGCAAATGCGTATATGGATCACTATGCAAACTATAGAAATAAAGAGAAAGTAAAAGGCAACAGGTATGGTCATACAATCAGTATAAATTGGCCTGTTTGGGAAGAAGGAGGAATGAAGGTTACTATGGATAAAGAAGAATTAAGAAGTAGATGGGGTATCATTCCTCTTCCAGAAAAGGAAGGGATATTATCTTTTATCGAAGCTCTTAATACTGGTTTAGTCAATGTTACTGTGGTTTATGGAGTAAAATCAGAATTGGAACAGAAACTTATTAATAGTGAACAAACTGAGAAAATAAAGAAAAAGAATAGTGAACCAATATTAGGTTTAGATATCCAAAAGTTGAAACAATTGTTGACCCAAAAGATAAAGAGCTTAGTCTCTGAATTACTTAAACTGGATTCCGACATTATTAGAATTACTGATGAGTTTGGAAGTTATGGCTTCGATTCAGTCTCGTTAACGAAATTATCTAACCACTTAAATGGTTTCTACAATATTGATTTAACCCCAACTGTATTCTTTAATCATCCAACTATTGATAAGCTTTCAAATTTTTTATTGGAGGATTATCAAGACGAGATATTTGGTAAATATGAGGTTACTGCTCAAAAATTAAATGGAAGCGGCAAGATTACGGAAAATACAACAGGGGATATTAAGATTACAGGAAAAAAAGAAATTCCAAGGTATTCACATATGTCAAAACGAAAAGTAGTCCTAAATAATCAAGAAAATCTTAAAAATGATCCAGTAGCCATTATTGGTGTTAGTGGTCGTTTCCCAGGATCGTCTGATATAAATAGTTTTTGGAATAATTTAAAAGAAAACAAAGACATGATTTCTGAAATTCCATCGGATAGATGGGATTGGGAAAAGTATTATGGGAATCCTTTAAAAGAAAAGAACAAGACACGATCCAAGTGGGGTGGATTTATTAAGGATATTGATAAATTTGATCCCTTGTTTTTTGGTATTTCTCCTTTAGAGGCTGAATTAATGGATCCTCAACAGCGGATTACCCTAGAGACTGTATATGCCTCACTTGAAGATGCAGGAATTTCTTTAAGTACTATTAAAGGAAGCAACACTGGTGTTTTTATTGGTTGTTCAAGTTCAGATTATAATCTTCTTATAAATCAGCATGCCGGATTAATTAATCAAACGCTTTCTACCACAGGAAATTCGCATTCAGTTTTAGTAAATCGAATATCTTATCTTCTGGATATTCATGGTCCCAGTGAACCTATTGACACTGCCTGTTCAAGTTCTTTAATTGCTATACATAGAGCGGTAGAAAACATTAGGTCCGGTAACTGTGAAATGGCGTTTGCCGGTGGTGTCAATGCACTACTTTCTCCTGTACAGACGTTGTCCTTCAGTCAAGCAGGTGTGTTAAGTGAAGATGGTAGATGTAAAACTTTCGATCAAAATGCTAACGGTTATGTAAGAGGTGAAGGCGTTGGTGTTGTACTATTAAAAAAACTAAGTAAAGCAGAGGCAGATGGAGATCATATTTATGGTGTAATTAGAGGTACTGCAGAAAATCATGGAGGTAGAGCTAATAGTATGACCTCACCGAATCCAAATGCTCAAAAAGATCTATTAGTAAAAGCATATGAAGATGCCAATATTGACCCGCGACATATAAGTTATATTGAAGCACATGGTACAGGAACTCCATTAGGAGATCCCATAGAAACAGAAGGGCTAAAATTGGCCTTTAAAAAACTGTATAAGCAACGAAACTTAGAGCAGCCTAGTCAACCTTTTTGTGCACTTGGTAGTGTAAAAACAAATATAGGTCATCTAGAGGCAGCAGCTGGTATAGCAGGTGTGATAAAAGTATTGTTATCCATGAAGCACAATACAATTCCAGGGAATCCAAATCTAAAGAAACCTAATGAATACCTGCAGCTTTCTAAGTCTCCATTTTATTTAGTAAAGGAAAGCAAAGATTGGATTACAGATAATAATGTTCCTAAGATTGCAGGAATTAGCAGTTTTGGAGCAGGTGGTAGTAATGCGCATATAGTTATCGAAGAGTATATAGCTAATAAAAATCATGAAAACACTAAAGTATCTCCTTCAATTATAATATTATCTGCAAAAAATAAATCAAGATTAGAGAAAAGAATCACAGACCTATTAGGTTATTTAGAAGATCATTCAGAAACGAATCTTAAACAATTAGCGTATACGTTGCAATTAGGCAGGGAGCCCATGGAACATAGAGTAGCTTGTATAGCATCTACTATAGAAGACTTAATACAACAATTACGTAGATATAGTATCGATAGTGAGCAGGATTTCTCATATGGTCGGGTAAAGAAGCAAAAAAAGGATGGATTTTCAGAAGGAGAATCGGAAACAAAGTATATTGATTATCTGATTGAAAATAAAGATAATGAGTCGCTTGCACAATTATGGCTCAAAGGAGAAGAGATTGACTGGTCCTTACTTTATACAGATTTCCGTCCCAATAAAATAAGTCTGCCAACTTATCCGTTTGATCGAGTTACCTGTTGGATTCCGCAAAATGAAAATGTAATTTCCGAATTTAAAGGTCAAAATAAATTACATCCCTTAGTACATCAAAATACTTCTAGCTTAGGAAAACTAAAATTTACAAGTGTATTTTCAGGAATAGAATCTTTTCTTAAAGATCACAAAGTAAAAGGAACTAAAATTTTACCAGGAGTAGCATATATAGAACTTGCCCAAAAGGCAGGTGAGCTATCTTTAAATAAGAAAATTACAGGAGTTAAAGATATAACCTGGATAAGCCCTTTTAGTACTTTAGAAAGCCCTAAAGAAATAAATATTCAAATCTATGAGGAAAAAGAAAATATATGTTTTGAGATATTTTCTGGACCCGAAAATAATAAGACAGTACATACCAAAGGAAAGCTACTAACCCTATCCAAAGAATCGAATGTAAAAAAGGATATCAATGCCATAAAATTGAATCTTTCAAATAAAAAAACTAAGAATGAATGTTATATAAAATTCAAAGAGTTAGGCATAGACTATGGCAGCACTTTTCAGGGGATTGAAGAGCTACATTATAATGAAGACGAAGCTTTGTCCAAAATAGTACTTCCTGTAATGGATGGCTATAGGTTATCACCCGGGATATTAGATAGTGCGCTACAAACCTGTGGAGGATTTAGTTTTATCCAAAGTGAGAACAAATTAGAACTACCTTTTAGTGCACAAGAAATTACCTTTTATCAGGAATTATCAGACATAACCTGGTGTCACCTAAAAAAGAACACCACGGTTAATAAAAAGGTAAATAGTTATAACATTGATCTTCTAAATAATAATGGAGAACTCGTTCTAAGTTTCAAAAACTTCACTACGCTACCTATTGATCGAAATGTTGAACCAAATAATGTGTCGAAGAAAGAAAATGCGTCTATACAGTTGTACCAATCTATTTGGAAAAAAACACTAATCAGTCATAAGAAAACTGATCAGAATGATGATGCTACTTCAACGGCTTTGATCCTAGTTTTAAATGGAGCAGCAGCTACAGCGGATTATCTTAAAAAAACAATGGAAATAGAAGTTATAGCTTTAAATGAAGACTCAGAACAGGAATATGTATCCAAAATCATTAAAATAATACAGCCTTTATTAAAATCAAAAAGATTATCTGATCTCACATTACTTTATGATAATACAGAATATGCTGAATTTGGATTTATAGCGGGACTGCTAAAGACACTTCAACAAGAAAAACCTGGTCTAAAAAGTAGGTTAATTGGTGTAAATGAACTCTCAATTACTAACATAAAATCAATCTCATCAATAATAGAGTACGAAATTGGACAATCTGATATAGAAGTACAATATATATCGGAAGAAAGACAGGTGAAATCCTTTATGCCAATCGAACTGCATGACTCTAAATCTGTTGTTTTCAAGGAAGATGGTGTGTATTTGGTAACAGGTGGAATGGGAGGTTTAGGAAAACTTATTGCAAATCATATTAGTAAGATCAAAACTGCTAAAGTTATTGTTGTCGGTCGAAGTCTACCTGATCAGGAAGTACTTAGCACATTATCCGCTTCAGGTAACGTAAAATATTTTCAATGTGATGTAGCACAAAAGAACGAGGTAATCTCGCTCATGAAAAAAATAAAAAGTGCATATAATCATTTAGATGGTATTATACATTGTGCAGGTGTTATCAGAGATAGTCTAATCGAGAATAAGACTGAAAACGAAGTGCTAGATGTGTTGTCTCCTAAAACAACAGGTGTAAAAAACTTGGATGAGGTTACCAAGGATCAGCCTCTTGATTTCTTTGCACTTTTCTCATCTGTTACTGCTATTATCGGAAATGTAGGTCAGGCAGATTATAGTGCTGCCAATGCGTATTTGGATTGTTTTGCAGATGAACGAAATTGTAAAGTCCATGAAGGTAAAAGAATAGGAAAAACCGTTAGTATAAACTGGCCATTATGGGCAGATGGAGGAATTAAAATGGATCCAATCTCCAAAAAATTCTTGAAAAATAAATGGGGCATGGAACCGCTACCCGCAGAATTAGGAATTAATTTATTTGAGTCGATTCTAAAGACCTCTTTAACTCAAGTAATACCAACTTTTGGAGATAAATATAAAATTGAGAAGGTGCTTCTGAGTAAAAAAAATACAGAAGCAGATGTTAAGCCATCCAATAGTACTGGATTTACGGTTTCTGATATAAAAAAGATAGTAGTCGAGATTTGCTCCGAACTATTAAAAATAAATCTAAAGGATATAGAAACCGAAGTTGAGTTTTCTGAGTATGGTGTGGATTCAATAATGATGATCAAAGTACTGGATGCGCTAGAATCAAAATTTAAAATAGCTATCGAGCCTACTGCGATTGTAAGTTACCCTACTATAGATTTGATATCGGAGTATCTAATTTCTGAAATTCAAGAATCTACGGCTAAAGACATATTAACTGAAGCATTTCCGGAAACCAATTTAAACGGCAATCAAGAAGAATCGCCAGAAACGATTTATGTAGAAGAAGAGAATCACGGTGCTCCAAAACAAGTAGCAATAATTGGAATGTCATGTAAATTACCTGGATCCGATAGCCTTGAGGAATTTTGGGAGCATTTAAAATCAGGAAAAGACTTGATTACGGATACACCCGATACAAGGTGGGACCCTTCTTTATATTATGCAAAGGAAGATAGGTTGGATAAAACGTATACAACCAAAGGAGGTTTCATCAATGACCCTGGTATTTTTGATGCAGAGTATTTCGGAATTAGCGATAAAGAAGCTATTTCAATGGATCCACAGCACAGAATTGCTTTACTGCTGGCAAGGGATTTATTTGCACAGGCAGGGTATAAAAAAGAAGAGGTTTATGACACGAAGACTGGGGTTTATATTGGTGCTAAGGATAATAATTACGTAAGAAATAACTATCACCTTCTTCCCGAAGGAGCCCATCAGCATACTGTAGTAAACAATATCAGTAATATGATTGCTGCCAGACTTTCAGACTTTTATAACCTCAAGGGAAAAAGTCAGGTGATTGATACTGCTTGTTCTAGTTCTCTTGTAGCAATTCATCAAGCTTGTGAAGATATATTGAATAACAAAGTGAACTTAGCAATAGCAGGTGGTGTTTCAATTATGGTTGATGCATTTGGACATATTGCTTTTAGTCAGGCTAAAGTCCTTTCCAGAGAAGGAAAAAGTTTTGTTTTTGATGAACGAGCATCAGGCTTTGTACTTGGTGAGGGAGGAGCTTTAATCTTGTTGAAAGATTATGAATCTGCCAAAAATGATGGTGATCAAATATTAGGAATCATAAAAGGGTCCTCGGTAAACAATGACGGTCAAACCATGGGATTAACTGTGCCAAATAAAGAAGGACAAAAAGATGTAATTAAAGATGCATTGCAAAAGTCTTCTATTTCTCCTGATGAAATAACTTATTATGAAGCTCATGGTACTGGAACGTTGTTAGGAGATCCTATAGAAATAAAAGCAGCAACAGAAATATATAATGAAGAAACTGCAAAAACACAGTATTGTGCATTGGGATCAGTAAAAAGTAATCTAGGCCATAATATGACCGCAGCGGGTGTCACAGGACTAATTAAAATTCTGCTACAAATGAAGTATAAACAATTAGTTCCTACGTTACATTGCGAAAATCCACATCCAAGATTTAAGTTTGAAACCTCACCCTTCTATCCAAATACATCCGTAAAAGATTGGAATCATGATCAGAAAATAGCAGCAATATCTAGTTTTGGTTTTGGAGGTACAAATTGTCACATGATTATTGAAGCTCCTTCTTCAGAAATAATATCAAAACGAAAAACACTAAAAACAGAATGGCTTTCCAGAAATTACTATTGGCTTGGAGATGAAATTATTAAAGAAAAAGTTGAAGAAAGTACAAATAAACAAATAATTGGAGAGCAATATTCTTACGGAGAGCCTTATCTAAGAGATCATAAGGTAAATGGAGATAGAGTAATCCTTGGAGTAACGTACCTATCTTTAATTCTAGATAAACTTCGCGAAAATGATAAGCAAATAATTAGCCTGGGAAGCCTATTGTTTAAAGATCCGGTAATACTGTATCCCGATGAGAAAACCATGGTTAGTGTTCATCTCAAGAACAACTTAATAGACGTCTTTAGTGAAAAATCTAAAACCAATCAGTTAAAAGTAGCTGAAGGAAAAATTATTGAAACGATCCCATCAAGAATAAAAGAAAATCTGATTGATGAAATTAATGAAGTCATTAACAATGCAAAAGAAATCATCGAAAAAGATAGCTTTTATGAAGAAGAAAATAAAAAATCGATTTATCAGGGAGATAGCCTAAAGGTAATCGATAAAATTTATGTTTCTGATAAGGGGTCCGTTGGAAAATTAAGACTTCCTGTAGGCGATGACAGTCATACCTATTCTTTGGTTCATCCTGCACTAATAAATGGTGCTTTAGTTAGTTGTTTAACATCTATTTCTGGTGAAACTCCATTTGTTCCATTAATGATTAAAAGTGTAAACATGTTCCATAAGGTGCATAAAGAATGTATATGCTATGGAACAATTGTAAAGAGTAACAGAGAAGTAATCGAGGTAGATATCGATATATGCTCAAGTCAGGGAGAGGTTCTCCTCGAAATAAGAGGTTTTGTATGTAAACGCATACCAAAAGTAAAGAAAACTATAGAGAACACTAAAGATGAGTCGATATCAACTAAATCAGAGATAAATGGTGAAAATTCTGCAGAAAACTTTATAAGAAATCTTCTTCAAAAAGTGGTAACAAAAGATATGAGTAAGGTTTCTTCTAAAAAGAATTTTATGGATATGGGGATAGACTCATCAGAACTGATTCAGTTGGTAAAAGTTATGGAGGATTCATTAGAAATAGAGTTATATCCAACTTTGTTTTTTGAATATCAAAACATTGCTGAATTGGCAGGCTATCTATCAGAACATAGTCAGGTTGATACCATGAATTAAATCTTTATGTAAGTGAAGAAACCAATGAAAAAGTAAAAAAGTTGATGTAATTCTTTGAAATAATCAAAAAAAATGAAGCCATTACAATTCGGTAAAAATATATCAAGCCAAAATCTTTGTGCAAAGTCAAATCAAATACAAGACGTAGCTATAGTGGGTATTCATGGAGTATTTCCTGGTGCTAGAAATAAGGATGATTTTTGGAAAGAACTCTATAATAAAACAGATTTAATCAAAGAAATCCCAACAGATCATTTTGATTATAAAACTTGGTTTGATCCACGACAAGGTATCGAGGATAAGATGTACTCGAAGTGGGGTAGCTTTATTGATGATATTGATAAATTCGATGCTGATTTTTTCAATATTACTCCTATAGAGGCAGAAGTAATGGACCCGCAGTTAAGGTATCTATTACAGGTTTTATATGGGACAATAGAAGATGCTGGAGCGATTAATGATATAAAAGGAAGTAATACAGGTTTGTATGTAGGAGTTTGTTTTCATGATTATGCACAAGAAATGAGCAGATTGAAAACAACAGTTAATCCACATGACGGAACTGGAAATGCTGCTACCATGTTAGCTAACAGACCTTCTTTTTATTTTGATCTAAAAGGACCTAGCATGGTAATAGATACTGCTTGCTCCAGTTCTTTAATTGCTTTGCACACTGCATTCAAAGCAATACAACAAGGAGAATGCGAACAAGCTCTTGTCGCAGGAGCAAATTTATTGCTCACATCATTACATTATCGATATTTCTGTAGTATCGGAGCATTATCTCCAACAGGTAGATGTCACACTTTTGATAGTCAGGCAGATGGGTATGTTCCTGGTGAAAGTGTTGCGGCAGTAATGATGAAACCTTTAGAGAAAGCTATAGCCGATAATGACAACATATATGCAGTTATTAAAGGAAGCGCAACTACGCATGGAGGATATACCCCTTCAATAACAGCACCTAGTGTTGACGGAGAAGTAAATGTTTTATTAAAAGCTTGGGAAGATGCAGAAATAAACCCGAATACTATCGGATATATTGAAGCCCATGGAACTGGAACAAAATTAGGAGATCCTGTAGAGATAAATGCATTAAAAAAGGCATTTAAAAAACATACTGAAAACACCGATTTTTGCGCAATTGGATCTGCAAAAGCACATGTTGGACATACAGAAGGTGCAGCAGGAATTGTTGGAGTAATAAAGGCTATTTTATCCAT
This sequence comes from uncultured Aquimarina sp., assembly GCF_947492115.1. Lineage (NCBI taxonomy): Bacteria > Pseudomonadati > Bacteroidota > Flavobacteriia > Flavobacteriales > Flavobacteriaceae > Aquimarina > uncultured Aquimarina sp. Next base: position 125,863 of record NZ_CANLMM010000006.1, on the reverse strand, counting down.
AAAGAACAGGGAAATTCCTGCCATGCCAAAGTTTGAGAGTTTAAACCCGTATATAAATTTAAATGATTCTCCTTTCTATATTAATCAGGAACCTATCGACTGGATTACAAATGATCAGCATCCTTTGAGAGCAGGGATTAGTAGTTTTGGTTTTGGAGGAGCTTATGCTCATATGGTGATAGAAGAATATTTACCAAAACAAAACCACAGTTATAGAAGTGAGGAACCTGCGGTAATTATTCTATCAGCTAAAAATAAAGATCAGCTAAGTGCGAATGTTAGAAATCTTAAGTTATTTCTAGAATCTAATAAAGATCTGAATATTCATGATATAGCTTATACCTTGCAAATTGGAAGGGAGCCAATGGAAGAAAGGTTTGGTGTTGTGGTTTCTAATACTAATGAATTGATTCAAAAATTAGAAACCTATTCCGAGGGAATACAAAATAATGCACCAAAAAGCAATAATATTTCTGAAAACGAGTCAGCGCATAAAAAACATGGGGAGCTATTGGATTCCTGGTCTAAACGAGTATCAATAGATTGGAGTTCTTTATACCCAGAAGAAACACCTTCCAAGATAAGTTTGCCAACCTATACCTTTGCTAAAAACAGGTATTGGTTTTCCAACTCAAACATAGTAGAATCGGAAGATAACCAAAAGATACATCCACTATTACATATAGGAAAAGAGAATACAGAAAACTTAATTTTCGAAAGTACTTTTAATGGAAACGAATCTGTTTTTAACGATCATCAGGTAAGTGGAGATAAAGTCTTACCAGGAGTAGCTTTTATTGAGTTAATAAGAGCAACAGGAGAAGAAGTTAGTAAAAATGAAGTTTTTCAAATCAAAGATTTAACCTGGACAACTCCAATTGTCGTAGAAGACGACTTTAAGCAAATACAGATTAGAAATACGACAGGTAGAAAAAACATTAATTGTGAAATAACCAGTATTGCTGATCATAAGGAAATTCTACACTGTAGCAGCAAAATAGTCCTAGGTAATATCGACAGAAACCCCAAAAGAATTGATGTAAAAACGATAATTTCCGAAAGTTTAAACGAAATTTCAGGAAAAGAAGTTTATCAAAATTTCTATGAAGAAGGACTGCATTTAGGCGAAACATTTCAAGGAGTAGAACGAATTTATGTAGGTGATTCTTATGCTTTTTCAAAGATAAACCTTCCGTTAATTGACGGTTATAAATATACGCCAGGAATCCTTGATAGTGCATTGCATACGATTTATGGGCTGGCTACATCACATGGTGCATCTTATTCATTATCCTTTCCTTATCACGTAAATGAAATCAACTTTTATAAAAGTTTTGAAGATGTTTCTCAGTTTTGGGGACTAGTAAGAAAAAGCAATGGTGTTACATCTGATGAGAATATAACATCTTATGACATAGATTTAATGGATCAGGACGGACAGGTGCTCTTAAGTTTTAAAAACTTTGTAGCCTTACCGGTTGATGCCGCTATACAAAACTCAGAAGATTCTGGTCAATTCTCAAAAACTAATAAAGAATCAATATGTTACATTCCTATTTGGGATGAGATTCGTCAACGAAATAAATCGGTAGAAGATAAAAACGAAAAGATAGTACTTCTTGGTCATAATAATATAGATGATGAGTTTGTACAATCTATGAAGAAATCTCTTAACGATCTGGAATCCGAAATTGTTTTTCAAGAAAAACTAAATCATATTCCGGATCGAATAAGTAATATCTATTTTTTACATGGCATTTCTGAGTATAAGCACAAAAGAGATTTCAGTTATGTAGAAAAATCACTATTTCAAACAATAAAGTACTTGATATCTAATCATAGTCAGGATAGGTTGAAATTAACATTTTTCACGTGTAATACTCAAAAAGTTTCTGTAGAAGATAAATCATCAGTTTTTGGAGCAGGTATCCCAGGATTAGTAGGTTCATTAGCCAAAGAACAGACAAATTGGAAAATCAGAATGATTGATTTCCAGGGTGTTCATCAGGATTTTAACGACATAAAGAAATCTTTAGAATTGCCTTATGATCGCTCGGGTGAATTAATTTGTTATAAGAGAGGTTCCTTTTTGGAAAGAAAACTATATCCAATGGATCTTCAGGATCATTATCCTAGTAGATTTAGAAAAGATGGTGTTTATGTTATTCTGGGTGGTTCTGGAGGAATTGGTCAGGAAACCACAAAGTATTTGGTGAAAAAATATAATGCTCAAATTATTTGGTTAGGCAGAAGTCCTCTAAATAAGACGATAGAAACAAACCAAAATAAAATTGAACTTCATGGAAAAAGACCACAGTATATACAATGTGATGCTTTAGAAAGACTAGATGTATTTAAAGCTTATGATAAGATCAAGGCAAACTTTCCTACTATTCATGGATTATTTCATTCTGCATTAGTTCTTAATGATATGAGATTGGAGAATATGGATGAGTCAAATTTTGCAAAATCATTTTTACCAAAATCCCTTGGAAGTCATAATTTTATAGAACCATTTTTAAACGAGCCACTTGATTTTATATGTTTTTATTCTTCAGTACAATCTCAGTGGAATGCCATGGGGCAATCAAATTATTCTGCAGGATGTACCTATAAAGACACCTATGCGAGACATATAGAAGAACATTATGGAATACCTGCTTATGTGATTAATTGGGGGTATTGGGGAGAAGTAGGTGTTGTAAGCTCTAAGGATTACGAAAGTAGGTTTTCTCAAAGTGGTATAGGTAGTATTTCTGCAAATGAGGGGATGGAAGTATTGGAATTGGTTTTGTCCAATAAGAAGCGACAGATAGTATCGATTAAACTAAGTGAAAAAGCAAAATCATTAGTCGATAATATTTCAAGAGACAAAAAATTCAAAGAATTATCAGGTTTATCATCCCTATCACTTGAGAAAATGGATATTCCATATTATTCTTTTGATAAAAATATTCAAGATCAATTTCAAAAATACTGTTCTAACGCTTGCTTTCAGGTTTTGATTGATATGGGATTAAAGGATGCTTTTGAAACCAGAAATAGTCTTAGTCAATATTTAGAGTTTTTAGGGATAGCACATAAATATGAGCGTTTATTTAAAGAGCTAATCAGAAACTTCTTGGAGATTGGATACGTTGTAGAAGAAAAAAATATAATTAAAATTGATCCTATCGCTTTCAAAGAACTTAAAAAGTTTGAAACAGAAAATGATACTTTTTTACCAGGATATAAACCTCATAAAAGGCTTGTTGATCAATGTATTACATATTTTGATAAAGTACTAAGAGGAGAAATAGCAGCTACGGATATTGTTTTTCCTAATGGTAGTTCAGAATATGTTAGTGAAGTCTATAAAGATAATAATCAAGCGGATTATTTTAATAATCTCATAGCGGATAGCATTGTAAAAACAGTTTCAGAAAGAATAAAAAAAATAAAGAAAGGAGAAAAGATTAATATTCTTGAAGTAGGAGCTGGTACAGGAGGAACAAGTCAGGTAGTTTTTGATAGATTACAACCCTATGCCCAATTTTTGAATTATGTATATACAGATATTTCAAAGAGCTTTTTACTTCAGGCTGAAAGTAACTTCCAGCATAAGGCTCCCTATATGTCTACAGCTATTTTCGATATTGAAAAGCCGGCTTCTTCTCAGAATATTCCTCTAGGTTCATTCGATATTGTCATAGCCGCTAATGTTGTCCACGCAACTAAAAATATCAAAAACACATTACATAATATTAAAGCTGTTCTTAAAAAGCATGGACTACTATTTTTAAATGAACTTAAGGGAAATGAATTGTTTACAACATTAACTTTTGGTTTGCTAGATGGATGGTGGCTTTTTGAAGATGAAGAAATAAGAGAAAAAGGAAGTCCAGGCCTATCACCCGATAATTGGTTATTCGTTTTGGAATCAATAGGTTTTATGGACACTTCTATTTATCCTGAGAATAATAATTTGTCGCAACAAATGATAATCACCAAAAGTGATGGATATATAAGAACCATAAATGACACTATAAATGATCAGAAAATCGCAGAAGAAAAGGTAAATAAGCCACGAAAGCATGCCAATGATGTCGACCAAACCTTACAAGATAGATTAAAGAATATTGCCGCAGAAACCATAAAATATGATAAGGATAATTTCGATATTAGTAAACAATTTATGGATTATGGTTTTGATTCTATTCTGGGGGCATCCCTTATTAAAAATATAAACGAGCAATTAAAAATAGAATTAAGTCCGGTAGATATTTTTAATTATCCTAATATCCAAACATTATCAGAATATATTGGACAGACATATTCAGACGCTATTTTATTCAATGATGATGCAGTACCTAATGTAGAAGTTACGAATCAGCAAAGCATCGAGGACCTTAATACAATGGTTCCTCCTGAAACTAGTACGAGTAGTTTTTCCAATAATGGATCAAAGACAAAAAACAATAGTGATATTGCTATTATTGGAATGAGTGGTCAGTATGGACGAGCTAGAGATCTTGAAGAATTTTGGACTTTTTTAAAAGAAGGGGAAAGTTTAGTAGAAGAGGTTCCAAGTAGTAGATGGGATTTTAATCAACATTATAGCCCAGATAAAGAAGATAAGGACAAAACTTATAGCAAGTGGGGTAGTTTTTTAAGAGATATTGATAAGTTCGATCCTTTATTTTTTGGTATCTCAGGTGCGGAGGCAGAAATGATGGACCCACAGCAACGGCTATTTTTAGAACATTGTTGGAAAGCAATTGAAGATGCTGGAATAGATCCTAAAACATTATCAGGAACTAAATCAGGAGTCTATGTTGGAGCTAGTACCGGAGATTATTTGTCATCAGTTGAGGATATACCAGCTTCTGCATTTTGGGGCAATTCTAGTTCAATTTTGGCTTCTAGAATTTCTTACTTTTTGAATTTAAAAGGACCGGCTGTACCTATTGATACTGCATGTTCCAGCTCTTTAGTTGCTCTCGATATGGGCTGTAAGAGCTTAATTAATATGGAGTCTGATCTTATTATAACCGGTGGGGTGAATGTAATGACTACTCCCAATTTTTACAAGCTTTCAAGTCGAGCGGGAATGTTATCCCCAGATGGAAAATGTTATTCATTTGATAGTAGAGCTAATGGTTTTGTCCCGGGAGAAGGAGTAGGGGTTATCGTTATGAAGCGCTTATCGGATGCCGAAAGGGATGGGGATCGAATTTATGGTGTTATAAAAGGAAGTGTAACAAATCAAGATGGTACTTCAAACGGAATTTTGGCTCCAAGCGTATTATCTCAAACTTCCTTAGAAAAAGAAGCGTACGAAAAGTTTGCTATCAACCCAGAATCTGTTACGTACGTAGAAGCACACGGTACAGGAACTGAATTAGGAGATCCAATTGAATTTGAGGCACTTAAAAACACTTTTGAATCATATACAAGTAATAAACAATTTTGCTCTATTGGAAGTGTGAAAACTAATATTGGTCACACGCTGATGGCGGCAGGAATTGCTGGGGTTATAAAAGTGTTATTATCTATGAAATATCAAAAGATACCCCCTTCTCTAAACTTTAGCCAACCGAATCCGTTAATAGATTTTGAAAACAGCCCTTTTAAAATACAAGATAAACTGACGTTTTGGGAACCAGCTGGTGCAAATGCCAGAAGAGCTTCAGTTAGTAGTTTTGGGTTTAGTGGTACAAATGCATATGTACTATTAGAAGAATATCTCCCGAAATCTTCCTATAAATACGCTAGCTCAGAACAAGGGATTTTTATTTTATCTGCAAAAAATAAAACGGGATTAAAAAAACAAGGGTCAAACTTATTGAACTTTTTAAACGATAATCCTAATACTTCTTTTTTTGATATTGCTTACACCCTGCAATCAGGAAGGGAGTCCATGGATGAAAGGTTGGCCATAATCGCTAATAGCATTGAGCATCTAAAGAATCAACTTAAAAAGTATGTTTCTGATACATCTGGAACATTGATTTTTACAGGAAATGTAAAGAAATCTATTCCTGGTTTTCAACCTGAAAAAAAGGATTTAGAAAAATATATTGAGAATAGAGAACTAAGTGCTTTAGCAGAGTTTTGGATAAATGGAATCAACGTTGAATGGGAAAAGCTATATAATAACCCAAGACCAAATAAAATAAGCTTACCAACCTATCCATTCTCAAGAGGTCGATTCTGGAAGCATAGTTCATTAGAGTTAGATCAGTTAAAAAATGAAAATGTAAGTAATGAAGATCACACTGTAAAGAAGCTTCAGTTATTTCAAAAAGAATGGGTGCCATTTACCCTGGAACATACGAAAAACTTACCAGGTTTGACATTAGTAGTAAGTGACGGTTCGAGTACATCATTGATAAAAGAATTAGAAAGGAGTATAGAAAGAATTTTAGTTGTTTCATCGATTGAGGAGGTTTTGGAAATAGAAAATGTGGTTGGACTTATTGATATTACTCCTTTAGAAGACCAAAAGAAAAATAACTACAGATCCGTAGAGCTACTACAAAATATCATAAACCAAACTAAATACGATAAATTGAAGTTGTTGATAGTTAGTTCTTTGGAAGGAAGACTTACTGGTGCAGTATATTTTGGAGTATACCATATGCTTCAAGCAGAGTATTCAAAAGTTTGTAGTACGCATATAGAAATTGAAGAAAATTCTCCTCTTAACCAAAGTCAACGAATAGTAGAGGCCTATCAAAGTAATTCAGAGTATACACAACTTAGATTTAGAAATGGAAATTGGTTGCATCCGATTTTAGAAACTGTTCATACAGAAAAAAAGAAAAGAGTAGAAATTACAGGGACGGTTTTAATAACTGGAGGAACAAGAGGTTTAGGAATGGCCTGCGCTAAACATTTAGTAGAACAGTACAATATCAAAAAACTTGTTCTGATGGGTAAAGAAAGGCTTCCAGATCGAGATCAATGGAAAGACTATATGAATACCAATTCTAGAATAAGCTCGAAAATTAAGGATATTGTTTATTTAGAAAGTAAAGGAGCTAGAGTTAGAGTTTTGTATGATTCTTTATCGGATAAAGTTCAATTGTCTGATTCATTGAGAAGTATTAAATCAGATTGGGGAAATATAGAATTATTGCTGCATGCTGCTGGTAGTGTGGATACGGATACACCTGGATTTCTAAATAAATCGATTGAGAATATAGAAAAGATATTGCAGCCCAAAGTGTCTGGCTTAAATAATCTTCATGAGGTACTAAAAGATCATGATCTTAAGTATGGAATTTTATTTTCTTCAATTTCAGCACTGATACCGAGGTTAGGAACCGGACAAAGTGATTATGTGATGGCCAATAGCTATATGGATTATTTTGCCAATTATCAGCAAATGAATGGTCATAATTATATGAGTATACAATGGCCAAGTTGGAAGGAAGGAAGCATGCAAGAAATCAAAGGGAGTATCTATGAGAGATTAGGTTTTTTATCTATTTCAAAAGACGCAGGGTTAGCTGTTTTGGATAATTTATTATCGGAGAACTTGCCTTACCCAGTTGTTTTTCCGGCAGTATATAACACCTCAATATTCAATAAAGAAAATATATTAAAAATCCCTGAAAGAAAGAAAATAAGGAATATCCAAGTAAGAAAAAAGAGTGAATTTAAAGCAGCAGAATGGTTACAAAATTTAATAAGTGAAGTCTTAAAATTACCGGTTGAAGATCTGGGCCTAAATGTACCTTTTCAGGAATTTGGAGTTGATTCAATCTTGTTGGTACAACTTATCAAAAGCATAGAATCTAAGATGGGAAATATTAGTATTTCTCCAACCGTTGTTTTGGAAAACCCAACTATTTCTGAGCTGAGTGATTATTTACTAAAAGAATATCCAAACTTTTCGGGTAATGATGATCAAATAAATATTTCCGAAATACCGAAAAACTCTATAAGTCATGATAAAACTAGAGAAGAAGAACAGTTAGCAAAATCACCGGAAACCACCCCATCTAATGAATCTATTGCAGTAGTAGGGATGGCATGTCATTTTCCGGATGCTAGAAATATCAATGAGTATTGGAATAATCTTAAAAAAGGAAGAGATAGTATTAAGTTAGTTCCTAAGGAAAGGTGGGATACTAATGAGCATTATGATAGTCAACCGAATACCGAAGGTAAGAGTATTAGTAAATGGGGTGGTTTTTTGGATAATATTGAGGATTTTGATCCAGCGTATTTTGGAATCGATGAAACTCTAGCATCACAAATAGATCCCTTACAAAGACAATGGTTGGAGGTAAGTATAGAAGCAATTCAAGATTCAGGACATTCTTTAAAACAACTTTCTGGTAAAAAGATAGGTGTATATGCAGGAAGTAGAGTAAGTACTTTTAAAGATAAAATAACGGATCCTTGTAAAGATTTTATTGTTGGAACGGGTCAAAATTTTATTGCAGCCCACCTAGCTCATATATACAATTTTAAGGGACCAAATATGGTAGTTGATACTGCCTGTAGCAGCTCTATAACTGCTATAGACCTTGCGGTTAAAGGGCTCTTAAATGGGGAAACTGAAATAGCCTTGGCAGGAGGAGTTGATATTATTTTAGATGAAAAAATATTTATATCTCTTACCAAATCTGGTGTGCTTTCTCCAGACGGAATAAGCAAAACATTTGATGAAAGTGCCGATGGTACAGGTTTAGGAGAAGGTTGTGGTGTCTTAGTTCTGAAAAAAATGAGCGATGCTATTAATTCTGGAGATAAGATTTATGGAGTAATCGATAGTACATCATTAAATAATGATGGAAGAACTATGGGTATAACTACTCCTAACCCAAAAGCACAAGAATCCTTGTTGGAAGATGCGATCACCAAAAGAAGTATAGACCCTACTTCGATTAGTTATATCGAAACTCATGGAACTGGGACACTAATTGGAGATCCTATAGAACTAAAAGGTATAACCAGAGTTTTAGAGAAATATACCGATCAAAAACAAATATGTGGAGTAGGAAGTGTAAAAAGCAATTTTGGACATTTACTAAGTGCTGCAGGAGTAGCGGGAGTGATTAAAACACTTTTGTCTATAAGTGCAGGACAGATTCCGCCAACCCTTCATTGTACCAGACCTAATCGTAGATTCGAATTTAAGAATTCTCCCGTATATCCCGTTAGAGAACTTCAAGATTGGACAGGAGTAAACAATATAAGAAGAGCTGGAGTAAGTGCATTCGGGTTAGGAGGGAATAATGCTTTCATATTACTAAGTAATGAAGGAATTCCTGAGAACAACAAAATCAAACCGCCTTTTCAAGTTCCTGACATAAATTATAACCGAAAAAGATATTGGCCAGAAGAAAAAACCAGTGCCGAAATAGATACTAATATGGATGCGGAGGCTATAATAAAAGAAGAGGAAGCTTTTAATAAATACTTGAATTTTGAAACAAACTGATATGAATAATAAGACCTTAACTATAGATTTTGATCATGATAATTTTATTCTTCGGGATCATAAAGTGTACGGTGTTAGAATCGTACCTGGAGTGACTTATTTAGATTTAATACTGCGTTCTGCGAAAAAGCTTTTTTCCAAAGAGTTTAGCGTAAGTAAGGTGTTATTTATTGAACCTCTTTCCACAACAAAAGATTATAATCGAAAACTCGAAATTAGATATAGTGAAGGGAGTCAGTCTTTGTTGGATGTCGAATTACGTTCTAAAAAAACAAATCATAAAGGGGAGGTATATGGAGAGTGGACAAAACACCTGCAAGGACGCTTGGATTATGCCACAGGGCAAAACAAGTATCCAACTTTTGACATAGAGAATTTTATCCAGAATAGCCAAAGAAGCTATAATATGGATGAGGTATATGCTGGGGCGAGAACGATAGAGATATGTCATGGGGAATTTATGCAAACCTCTGGAGTAATATACCAAAAAAACGATGAGGAGCTCATGGTTTTGGAATTGAGTGAGTTAGCAGAAGGTTATCGCAATAAAATGATAGTCCATCCAGCGTTTTTAGATGGGTCTACTTTTGCAGGAAGTTCTTTTAAACTAAAAGATGATCAGGATGGAAAAATATCCTCGACAACGGGAATTCCCTATATACCATTTTCTATTGAACAATTTGAAATATATAAATCTTTTCCCCAAAAGATCTATGTCTACAGTAAAAAACAAAACATTCCAAGTGATAAATTACCAGAAGTTATTTCCAATGAGATAATAATTTATAACCAAGATGGAGAAGTACTTGCTGTCTTTAAAAATATTGTTAGTAAAAGAATTAGGCAACCAGAATCCATTAAGAACATAGTTTCAAAACCAAAGGCAAAAAAGAAAAAGAAAATAAAAAGTTCACCAGCTTCAAATCAAGTCAATGAAGTAGTTACCTCCGGTAATTCTGCTGTTCAAACAATTCGAGAATACTTAAAAAATATTATCAGTGCTAAAATTGATAAGAAAGTAACCGAAATAGATGAGAAATTAGGGTTTTATGATTTAGGATTAGATTCTAATTCAACCATGGAATTGGTAGGAGAATTAGAAAACAAATGTGGTCATGATTTTTATCCAACTTTACTATTCGAGTATCAGACGATTGAAGAACTTAGTGACTATTTATTAGAAAATGAAGGGCAACATTTCTTGGATTTTAAAAAAGAAGAAGCCCCTGACTTTTTAGAAGTAACAACAAATCAAACAGTAAAGCCAGAAGATACGGTAAAAACTTCTTTGCCACTAGAAACCTCAAAAGAAGATATTGCAATTATTGGTCTTAGCGGGAGATATCCTGACGCAAACAATATACCAGAGTTTTGGGAAAATCTTAAAAATGGAAAAGATAGTATAACCAATAAATTACCTCCCAGGTTAAGAATTGATGCATCAGATAAAACTTTTTGGGGAGGTTTCATAGAGGAAGCAGAAACCTTTGACCCGTTATTTTTTCAAATTTCTCCAAGAGAAGCAGAAAAAATGGATCCTCAGACTCGATTGTTTTTGGAAGAAAGTTGGAATTGTGTTGAAGATAGTGGGTATAAAATCTCCCAATTAAGTAAAGATGAAAAAGTTGGTGTTTTCGCTGGAGTTTTTTGGACAGATTATCAATTGTATAGGGTGCAAAAAGGGAATAAACCTATATACCCAAGTAGTTTTGTTTCCCTAGTAGCTAATACTGTATCTTCGTGTTTTGGATTCAAAGGACCAAGCATAGGGTTGGATACGCAGTGTTCTTCTTCACTAACAGCTATTCATTTAGCTTGTAACAGTATTCGTAATAGAGAAAGTTCAGTGGCGATTGCCGGAGGAGTAAATCTTACTTCGCACCCTAGTAAATACTCGTGGCTATCTAACTCATTGTTTTTATCCTCTAAAGGAAGATGTGAAAGTTTTGGAGAGGGAGGAGATGGATATGTTCCAGGCGAAGGAGTTGGTGTCATTTTGCTAAAAACTTTGTCTAAAGCTATAAAAGACGGAGATCAGATTTATGGGGTTATCAAAGGAACTGCAATAAATCATGATGGAAGGAGTACTGGGTTTACCGTGCCTAATCCAAAAGCTCAATCAGAAGTAATTAAAGAAGCAATTAGTAAAGCAGGTGTGCTGCCAGAAGATTTCAGCTATATCGAAGCACACGGAACAGGCACAAGTATTGGCGATCCAATAGAAATGTCGGGCCTAAAAGGAGCATTTAAGACTGATAAAAAACAATACTGTAGTCTCGGCTCTGTTAAATCAAATATTGGACATTGCGAATCAGCTGCTGGAATTTCTGGCGTTACCAAGGTTTTATTACAGATGAAGTATAAAAAATTGGTTCCTTCTTTGCATTCATCAACACTCAATTCTAAAATAGATTTTAAAAACTCTGCTTTTGTAGTGCAGCAAAAATTACAAAAATGGTCTACACCTGATAATAAATCAAGACTGGCAGGTGTCAGTAGTTTTGGAGCTGCTGGTAGTAACGCACACGTAATTATTGAAGAATTTAAGTGCCAAGACAAAAAAAAGAATGACAATTTCAAAAATGGATTAGTTGTCTTGTCAGCTAAAAATGCTAATAGCCTAAAAAAACAAGTGTCAAATCTTGCCAAATTTCTAAGTGAAAACAAAAAAAGTAGACTAATCGATATCGCATATACCTTGCAAACCGGACGAGAAGAAATGGAAGAAAGGCTTGCTTTTGTTGTTTCGGACAAAGAAGATTTAGCAATAAAACTTTCCAAATATCTCGAAGGGGATTTAGATGGTTTCTATTGTAATAATGTGAGAAAAAATAACCGGTTAACCGATGATATTACAATTGATACAATAAAACAGGATCCATTAACTTCGAAAGAAGAAATTAGTGTAATAGCTCAAAAATGGGTTTCAGGTATAAACATAGACTGGGAATTACTTTATGCAAATGAAGACCCTAAAAGAATTAGTTTACCATCGTATCCGTTTACGAAAAAGAAATATTGGATTCCACAGGAAAGTATAAATCGATCAGTCGAAATCCATCCACTTATTCATCAGAATACGTCTAATCTTACCGAACAGCGTTTTACAAGCTGGTATTCTATAACGGATTTTTTTATAAGAGATCATAAAATTAATAATGACCACATATTACCTGGCGTAGTATATCTACAAATGGCATTAATAGCTGGCACATTATCAACGGATAAAAAAATAACACAGCTTAGTAATATTTATTGGTTGAAACCTTTTATCGGAACGGATACCAATCAAGAAATCAATATCAGATTATATTACAGAGAGCAAAGTTTGTCTTTCGACGTCTATTCTGGATCACACAAAGAAATACATTGCAAAGGAAATATTGATACTAAAGAAAAAACATTTTCTAAAAGCATAGACCCGAATAAGATCAAAACTAGACTCCCTAAATCAATTGATAAGTCGGCTTATTATGAGATGTTTAAGGAGAAAGGATTTGATTATGGATCAAATTTTAAAGGGATTGATAAGGTTTATTATTCAAAAACCGAAGCCTTGTCAAAAATTAAGTTTTCTTCTGAAGATGAAAATCAGCGCATTCTTGGAATTATTGATAGTGCCTTTCAAACATGTGCAAGTCTATACTTTAACCGTGAAGAAAATATGATCTTTATTCCTTACAGGATCGAACAAATTAACCTTTATGAAAAACTTCCATCAAAAGTTTGGTGTCATGTTACAAGTAGACTACAATCAGAAAATAATGACAGAAAAAATATCAGTGATTTAGAAATATATGATAAAAAAGGAGAATTACTGATTGAGATAAAAGGTTTTTGTTCGTTAGCCATCCCTAGTAAAAAGAAACCTGATCAAGACAAAGTACTAAAAGAGGATAAAATTCATTTATTCGATTATGTATGGAGAGAAAAATCTTTGGTAGATCATAAAAACGATCTCCAAAACGACAACTCCAAATTAATTATAGTCGCAGGAGGAACCCCCGATTTATGCGACAAATTAAAAGAAAGCTTAGTTCTAAACGTAGAATATATCAGTGAATATTATGATGAGGAGGACTGCTTCATTACACTTTTAGAAAAAATAAAAGAGCGTAAGCACCCTAAGGAAAATCTAGACATAGTTTTGATCTATGAGAATCAAGATTATTTGAAATATGGATTTGTTTCTGGACTGTTTAAAACAGCAAATTTGGAAAACCCTAAGATAAATGGCAAAACCATTGGTTTTGACAATTTATCACTTAAGAATTTTGGTTTTATCTCAAATGTTATTGATACAGAAGTGGCCTTTTTAAGTGAGGAAATAAGATATAAGGCTGGGAAAAGGGAAATCAAAAAAATAGAACCTTGGCAATTACCATCAAATTCGACTACAGTTCCAGTATTAAAAAAAGGTGGAGTTTATGTAATCACTGGGGGAGCAGGAGGACTAGGTGAAATTTTTGCGTCCTATTTGAATCAATTTAAGAATACAACATTGATTTTGATTGGTCGAAGTGAATTAGATAATAAGAAAAAAGAGAAATTATCTGGCTTGCATAGTTATGAATATTTTCAATGTGATATCAGTAATAAAGATGAAGTTTCTAAGTTAATCCCATACATCGTAGCCGAATATGGAAAGATTGATGGTGTAATACACAGTGCTGGAGTTATAAAGGACAGTTTTATACTAAAGAAAACTAAGAACGAGGTAGCTAAAGTACTTTCTCCAAAGATTAGAGGAATAAAGAATTTAGATGAACTTACCAAGAATGAATCGCTCGATTTCTTTGTTATTTTTTCATCTTTAGCAGGAGTTACGGGCAATATAGGTCAAGCCGATTATGCCTCTGCAAACGCATATATGGATAATTATGCGTCGTATCGAAATGAATTAGTTTCTCGTGACTTAAGAAAAGGTAAAACAATTAGTATTAATTGGCCTCTTTGGAAAGATGGAGGTATGCAAATCTCAGAACAATCTGAGAAAATATTAAAAGAAAAATGGGGTTTTTCACCACTTAAAAAAATAGACGGGATTAATGTTTTTAATGAATTACTTTCTAACAAAAGTGGTCAATGTCTGGTAGTGTATGGAAATAAAAATAAAATCAACCAAAACTTTCTTGGTAAAATAAATAAAGTTGAAATTTCTCCTCCTGATAACACTACCTCTAAAACTTCACGGTATGATTCACCAGAAAATAATGAAAAATTGTTTAAAAATTTAGTGTTTGAAGAATCACAAATTTATCAAGACAAATTTGAACAAATAATAGTGACCAACGATTTTAAAAATAGTGTACACAAATCAGATAATGTACAGTTTAAAGGTGCGAATATGATCAAAAAACAAAACAAGCAAGAAAAAATTACGCTCTCTGTGATTTCTGATCCTATTTCCTCAAATGAGATAAACAATCTCGATGATCAAAAAAAAGTCAATATGATAATTAATAATAATTCTGAGTATAACTCACTTACCGATCAGGAAAAATACGCCATAGCAGATCAATTGACGCAAATGGTAAAAGAATCATTATATATTGATGATGATATCGAAAAAGATATAGCTTTTCAGGAACTAGGAATGGACTCTATTATTGGAGTAGAATTGATTAAAGAGATTAATGAGCATTTTGATCTTGATCTAGAAGCCATAATTCTATATGATCATCCCGATGTTAACTCCTTATCAGAACGTGTTATTACGGAAATAAACAAAAAAAATCAACAACTTGATGAAGCTAACACCAAATCAAGTTTTATTGAGGAAACGATAAGTACTGAAGATCATAAAATAAAGTTGGAGACAATCGAAACGGATAGCTCAGAACCGGAAGAAACACTAGTTGTGAAAACCGATGTAGATAAGGTAGTAGTTGTTGATAATCCAACTATAATCTTGGAGGAAAAACCCTTAATTAGCTCTAAATCTATAGTTGACGCTACAGAGCAAACTAGTACTGAAGAGAGTCAACGAATTGCGATTGTAGGAATGAGTGGAAGATATCCTAAATCTAAAAACTTAAATGAGTTTTGGGAAAATCTTTCTCAAGGGTTGGATTGTATCAGTGAAGTTTCAAAAGATAGATGGGATGTCGAAAAGTACTATAAAAAGGATGGTGAAAAAACTGGTGATATCTATTGTAAATGGTTAGGAGAATTGGAAGATATTGATAAGTTTGATCCTCTTTTCTTTAATATTTCCCCAACTGAAGCAATATTAATGGATCCGCAGCATAGAATATTCCTACAAGAATGTTGGAGGTCCATAGAAGATGCAGGGTATCAAAAATCAGATCTAGATGGTATAAAGTGCGGGACCTATGTAGGAATTATGACAAGTGAGTATATCCAGAAAATTAAGGATACGAATGTAAAAGAAAATCTAGCACAAGTAATGGTCGGGAATGCATCTTCAATATTTGCAGCACGCCTAGCGTATTTATTGAATCTCAAAGGTCCGGCTATTGCAGTGGATACGGCATGTTCAAGTTCTATGGTTTCTATTCATTTAGCGTGCCAAGCTCTTATGAATGGAGAGGTGGATATGGCGGTTGCAGGAGGAGTTACCTTGTATCTAGGGGTAGAATCTTACCAACAAATGTGTGCTGCAGGGATGTTATCTAAAGAAGGGAAATGTAAAACGTTTGATAATAGTGCTGATGGATTTGTTCCAGGAGAAGGTGCAGGTGTAGTAGTGCTAAAAAGACTTGAAGATGCAATATCTAGCGGGGATGATATCAAAGGGGTAATTATTGGAACAGGAATTAATCAGGACGGAAAAACAAATGGTATTACCGCCCCAAGTGTTGGCTCTCAAATGAATTTAATAGATAGTATTTACGAAAAATATCAAATCGATCCGGAAACTATCTCATATGTTGAAGCACATGGAACTGGCACTAAACTTGGGGATCCAATAGAAATAGATGCACTTAGTAAAGCATATAATAACTTCACTAACAAAAAGAATTTTTGTGCAATAGGATCTGTAAAAACCAATATAGGCCATACTTCTGCTGCGGCGGGTGTTGCAAGCCTTCAAAAAGTGTTATTGCAATTTAAACATAATAAGATAGCCCCGTCCATAAATTATAAAAATGAAAATTCCCTGATAAGTTTTGATAAAAGTGCGTTTTATATCAATACGGAACTTCAAGATTGGAAAAATGATTCGAATCAACCTAAAAGAGCTGCTATTAGTAGTTTTGGTTTTAGCGGCACAAATTCACATATGGTTGTGGAAGAATACCACCAACCGTCAGAACAATATCCTCACCATGGAACCGCTATTATTCCAATATCTGCTAAAAATTTGAATAGGCTAGAAGAGCAAGTCACAAATTTGCAGGAGTTTATAAAATCATACTCCAACATAAATATACACGACCTGGCTTATACTTTGCAAATAGGAAGAAGCCCAATGCAAGAAAGAATAGTGTTTTTAGCCGATGATTTAGATAAGTTGCAATTAGAGTTATCCAGATATTTAAAAGACAATACCTCCGGATTTATTAAAGGAAACATAAAGAAAGAAAAATTAGATTTCTTTTTAAAAGGAAAAGCTGGACAGGCCTATATTAGAGAGGCTATCAAGGAAAAGGAACTGGAATCACTTGCTCAATTATGGGTTAAAGGGTTGGAAATAGATTGGAGTTTATTATATAATAATCAGGTTCCAAAAAAGATCAGTTTACCAACGTACCCCTTCGCCAGAGAAAGATATTGGGTGGCAGAAGATAAAAAACAAGTCTTAGAAATAAACACAAATCAATATCTGCATCCGTTGCTCCATCAGAATGAATCAAATTTAGATGAACAAAAATTCGTAAGTAGTTTTTCTGGAGATGAAAGTTTTATAAATGATTATGGATTTACTGAGAAAAAAATGGTTCCATCGATTTCATTTTTGGAAATGGCTAGAGAGGCTGGGGAACGATCATCAAATTTAAAAATTAACCAAATCACCAATATTAATTGGTTAAACTCAATAGGTATTCATAAGAAAACACAAGATGTTGGAGTATCAATTTATAGGGAAGAAGATGAAATCTCGTTCGAGGTATATAATGCAGATTTAGATACAGAGTATGTAAGCTGTACAGGAAATATCAGTGTAATCACTCATAAAGAAATCGATGTTTTCGAAATAGAGAAAAATAAACAAGCAATGTCGGACATTCTTACCGGCGAAGATTGTTACAATATCCTGAAAAAAAGAGGTCTTGAGTACAAGAAAAGTTATCGAGGTATTTCATCTATGTATCTTAGTAGATTTGAGGGATTATCTAAAATAACCATTGCTAAGGAAAAAGGATATGTTTTATCTCCCCAGGCATTGGAAAGTATATTGCAAACCTGTTTAGTCTTGGATAATAGTATTCAGTTTTCTGAAAAATATTCTTTAAATCATATTGATCAAGTTAATATTTATAGGCCTCTTACTGAGACATTTTGGTGTAGTGTGAAAAAAGTAACCACTGAAGGTGCAAATCAAAATAAATTACAGTTCGATGTTATTTTGATAAATGAATTAGGAGAAGCTTTGGTAGAATTTTCAAACCTTTCTATTCTAAAAGAAAAAAGCGTGACTACAACTGAGTTTGTGGATATAAAGGATGATTTGATGTTTTACGAACCAAATTGGAACACTTCCTTGCTGACCGACGCGAAAGAGGTGTTAACTCCCAAAGAACAATTAATATTGTTAGTGGATAACCAGAGGGATCATCAAAATTTAAGCATCAGTCTTGAGACGTTAGAGAATACGAAGGTGCAGGTCATAGTTTCAGAGAACTCTCTTGATTATAGCGTAGTTCTTTTCGATAGTGTTCAAAGTGCGCTAAATAGTGGAAAGCCAAAACATATTGTGGTTCTTCATCAGAATGAAGATTGGACTAATTGTGGTTTCGCTACAGGTTTGTTTAAGACTTTTCAGTTAGGGAATCATCAGTTAAGTGCTAAATTAATTGGTGTAGATTCCTTCTTAATGGAAGAGGATAAACTATTGGATATTGTTTCAAAAGAAAGGCATAATAAAGATATTGAAGTAAGATATACAAATGAAACACGAAAAGTCAGAGGTTTTACATCCCCAACAAATTCAGTTTCAGAAAAGCCTTTAGAAATAA
Organism: uncultured Aquimarina sp.; assembly: GCF_947492115.1. Taxonomy (NCBI): domain Bacteria; kingdom Pseudomonadati; phylum Bacteroidota; class Flavobacteriia; order Flavobacteriales; family Flavobacteriaceae; genus Aquimarina; species uncultured Aquimarina sp. The sequence goes on along the minus strand of NZ_CANLMM010000006.1, from coordinate 107,284 downwards.
GAGAAGGAGGAGTGTATCTAATTACTGGTGGAGCTGGTGGTTTAGGAATTATGTTTGCAGAATATTTAAGCAAAAAAGCAAATGGAATTAATTTAATCCTAACTGGAAGAAGTGAATTGTCTGAAGAAAAAAAATCAACAATTTCTAAAATACCGAGAGCTACATATTATCAATGTGATATAAGTGACCCGGAATCAGTATCCCAATTAATGCTTTCTATAGATAAAAGTTTTGGCAAAATTAATGGGGTGATTCATAGTGCAGGTGTTTTTCCGTCAGACAATTCAATTCTTTCATTAAATAAAGCATCAATAGTATCTTCCAAAGTCTTATTACCTAAAATAAATGGAACACAATTAATAGATGATTTCACCAGCAATCATCCTTTAGACTTTATGGTGTATTTCTCCTCAATCTCGGGAACATTGGATGGAGTTTTATCCTTAAAAATGTCAGACTATGCATTAGCAAATTCATTTTTGAACTATTACTCGGTTAAAAGAAATGAAGATGTGGCAAAAGGAATAAAAAGCGGTGCTACCATAAGCATTAATTGGCCATTGTGGCAAAATAGCGGCTTGTACGAGGCACAAAGTGATCATTGGATGGATGAGATATGGGGAATTAAATCACTTGAACCGGAGAAAGGATTTGAAGCATTTGATAAAATCTTGGAATATGGTAGTGATCAACTAATGGTATTATATGGCGAGAAAGATAAATTATCGAAGCATTACTGGAAAACGAATCATAAGAAAAATCAAGAGGATAGCAAAGAGATAAGACATAAGTTTGAACGAAATTTGATATCTCTTGCAGCTAAAATTTTAACTTTATCAAATGAGGATATAGATCCTACCGATCAGTTAGGTGAATATGGTTTTGATTCCATTTTACTAACTGAATTTTCGAAAGCGATTAATGATGATTATCAATTGGACATTATGCCAACTGTGTTTTTTGATCATCCTACTATTGCTGAATTATCAAGTTTCTTAATAGAAGAGCATTTTGATATCGTATCTAAAAAGTACGTTACAAGTCAATCTGATAAAATCAAAAGTGATATCGACAATGATACATCTGATCATTACGAGAATCGAATCCCTAAAAGAAAAATACCAAAGGGTAGGCAGATTTCCAAAAAACCCTCAGAACCTAATAAGGATATTGCAATTGTCGGAATGGGAGGGCTATTTGCAGAATCTAATAACAGTGATCAGTTGTGGTCACAGATCATATCAGGTGAATTGATGAATCCTATGTCCTCTTCTGATAATGAGGAATTAAATTACGGAAAGGTTCAAACAAGCTATGACCTAGAAAATCTAAAGGTCCTAGGAATATCAGAGGATCATTATACATCAATGAGTCGTCAACAAAAGTTAGTATTTAGTGCTTTAGGTCAGGCAATGAATCAGAGCAAAATATCGAAAGGGGATATTTCTAAACCATCCACAGGAGTATTTATTGGAGCAGAACAGGAGTCCTTAGATCTGGATAATTTTGCTCAGGCACAAGAGTACCAAGAAAAGAGATCTTATCTGATCCCAAATAAAATTTCTTTTCACCTCAATTTAAAAGGGCCAAGCGAGGTAATAAATACTTCATGTACAAGTTCTTACGTCGCATTGCATAGAGCGATTCAGAGCATACGACTTCAAGAATGTGAACAAGCTATTGTTGGTGGAGTAAATGTAATTTCCGAAAAGCTTTTCAAAAAAGTAGAGCATTTACAACCCTCTTCTGTGTTAAGTAACGGCACTTATACTAAAAGTTTTTCGGATGAAGGATCTGGTTTTGTGAGTAGTGAAGGTGCTGGTGTTTTGATTATCAAAAGCTTGGAAAGTGCAGAACGTAATAACGATAATATTCTTGCAGTAATTAAAAGTAGTTCTGTTACTCACGGAGGGAGAGGTTTCTCCTTAGAAGCTCCTAGTCCCGTTGGAATAAGAGAAGCGATTCATAACAGTATTAAAACGGCCAAAGTGGATCCTACTCATATTGATTACATAGAAGCTCATGGTATTGCAAACCCATTTGCCGATGCAATTGAATTAAAAAGTATTAATGATGCTTATAAAGAGCTTAGTCACGATACAACAAAACAATGGCGTATAGGAAGTATTAAGCCAACCATAGGTCATCCGGAGTTTGCCTCGGGAATTGCTTCTTTGATTAAAGTAATTAAGGCATTTCAAAATAAGGTCATTCCTGGAGTTTCTGGACTAGAAAATATCAATAAAGGTTTAGATCCAAATCACGCTTTAGTTATTACATCAGAACCTTCACCTTGGGAGTCCCCAGGTCGAGCACGCTTGGCAGCATTAAACGGATATGCAATTGGTGGTGTTAATACCCATATTGTTCTTCAGGAATACAAAAATATCGATGAGAATGTTACGCCAGATAGAACACCCCAAAAAAGTAGTGTAGTTCCAGAAGAAAGGATGGTATCCAAAAGCACTGATTCTTTGCACAATCAAAAAACATCTTTGACAAGAAATGAAACCGTTGTCGCCAAATTTAAAAGTGAAATTAAAGAGGAATTGCTTTCAATTTGGTCTGGTGTTTTAGAAGTAGATAAGGAATCCATATCGATCGATACAACCTTTTTTGAATTAGGAGGGCAGTCGATTAATGCAATGAGCCTATTTAATAAGATTAATGATACCTTCAATATAGAGTTGCCCTTACACGAGATTTTTTCTGTAAATACGATTAGATTAATGACTGATTATATTTTAGAAAAGCTCGATAATGATGAAGATGGGAAACCCTTACTGAGATTAAATAGTAAAGAGAATCAGAATTCAAAGGAGTCCTTATTTAAGAAGTTTAATCTTAGTGAAAATATTGACTATGGAGAACAACAAGAATTTGAAGTATTTCATCAGCAAGAAAAGGAATTTGTAAGAAAAAGAATTATTGGCGCGAACTCTTACAATATGTCATTTATGGTACCATTTTCTGACTTAAATACTGAAACATTAGAAGATGTAATTGAAGAGCTTGTGCAAAGACACGAAAGTTTAAGAACAACTTTTAAGTTTGAAAATGGTAAGGTACTACAATATATAGCTAAGAAGATATCAAAAATAGAAATCGAATACATAGACCTTAAAGAAAAAGAAAACAAAGATCAACTTGTTTTAGAAATTCGCGAGAATATTAATGATGTATCATTTGATTTAACGAAATCACCACTTTTTTACTTGCGTGTTGTTCACTATTCTAAGGAAATGTCTGGTTTACTTTTTACTATAAATCATACCATCTCCGATGCACTGTCTATGAATGTATTGAAAAATGAGATCGAAACGCTGTATAAAGAAAAGATAACCAATTGTAATTCTTCCTCATTACCAGAACCAAAGTTTCAGTATAAAGATTATGCTATTTGGGTGAATAGATTTTTAAAGAGTGAGGATGGGATTAAATTAAGAGATAGTTATTTGTCAAAAATCAAAGAAAGCATAGAAAGCTCTCTATCAGAAAATGATAAACTTTCTACCATATCTTATAGAGATCACCTTACCAAGGAACTTAAACAGGAATTGAAAGGGAAAGATATTTCAGGATATTCGGATGCTTATGGAACCATCGTAAAATTATATCCTGGATATGGAGCGTCCTACAACTTTTTCATGCATAAATCTGAATCTTTAGAGCTAAAAAATATTGCAAAGAACAATGAATCAAGTTTATTCATGCAATTAATTTCGGTATATGCACTGATGTTATATAAAACAGGCGGTTCTAAATATTTACGATTTTATATTCCTTTTTCCAATAGAATTTTTAAAGAGTTTGAAAATATTGTTGGTTGGCTTAGTTCCGAAATTGTGTTGACACTGGAAATTAATGACTCGTTATCATTTAATGAATTTGTGAAACAGGTTACAAAAGAGGTATTCGAAACCTCAAAGAACAGGTTTTATCCATACGAGAAAATATTAAATGATTTAAATGTTCAATTAAGCATATTGGCACCTTCATTTTTCAATTATATCATAGAATCTGACACCGTGTTGGAGAACCCAATAACTGGTCATAGTCCTGAAGGATCGGCCCATTTCAATTTTAAAAACACCATTATTGAATATAAAAATGGAATTTATTTTCAACTAGAGTATGATAAAGAGGTTTACAATGCTACGGATATTGAAAATATGTTTCAAACTTTTTTAAAGATTATAGAGAGTTTAAAAAACAACCAGGAAATCACAATTGCACAGTTATTGAAAACTATTCCCTCTGGAGAACTAGGATACCCATCCAATATTTCAGATACCCTAGAAAAATAGAATGCCCAACCAATATTCAATTAATTATAAACAAGGTAATACCGAACTTATGAGATTAGTTATTGTTTCAAATAGACTTCCGATTACACTTTCAGACGCTAAAAATTCTAAGGGCAAAAGAAGTGTTGGAGGATTGGCCACTGGAATCCACTCATATTTGGAAAAGATAAAAAATGGAGAAACCAAATTTACCGATTACAGGTGGCTAGGTTGGCCAGGTTGTGAAATAGGAGCAGGAGAAAAAACAAAAATCCGTAATGAATTCTTATCCAATTATAAGTACGATCCTGTTTTTTTGGAAAAGGAATTAATTAAAGGGTTTTACGATGAATTCTGTAATCAGATTATCTGGCCATTATTTCATGGGTTTCCAAACTTTATAGAAGATAATAATTCCAATGCTTGGGATATCTATGTTAAGGCAAATATGGTCTTTTATGAATCTCTTCGTCAAACATTAGCAGACGGAGATGTCGTGTGGATTCATGATTATCATTTAATGTTGTTACCAGCGTTAATTCGTCGGGACTATCCCAAAATAAAGATTACATATTTTCTTCATATTCCTTTTCCGGACTTGAATAGTTTTAAGCGATTACCAAATAATCAAAGAATTAAAATTTTAGAAGGGATTTCTGGAGCAGATTTAATAGGCTTTCATACGAATGAATATGCAAAGAATTTTTTTAAAAATGTAAAAGAGATTCTCCAATTAGATTGTATTGATAATAAGATTTTGTTGCCAGACAGAAAAAGTGAAGTGGGGGTGTTTCCAATGGGTATTGATTATAATGGCATTAAGGCAATTACCCAAACTGACAAATGCGTAAATCTTAAGGGAAAATCTATGGCTCAAAATGATAACAAGAAGATCATTTTATCCGTAGATAGGCTTGATTATACAAAAGGTATTCTAAATAGATTAAAAGGGTTTAATAATTTTTTGGATCAGTTTCCAGAATGGAAAGAAAAAGTAGTATTGAAGCTTATTGTCGCACCATCAAGAAGGGATATACCAGCCTATAAGGAAATAAAAAATGAAATTGATAAATGGGTAGGTAACATAAATGGAACTTATAGCACTAACACATGGATACCTGTTGTTTATTGGTATAAGCAAATAGATATATATGAGATATGTGCATTATACAAAACGAGTGATATTGCATTGGTAACACCTTTAAAAGATGGCATGAACCTCATTGCAAAAGAATACCTGGCGGCTAACAATTTAGATAAAGGAGCTTTGGTATTAAGTGAGTTTGCAGGAGCCAGTGATGAACTGAAAGGAGCCATTTCCATAAACCCGTACAATGTGGATGAAATTACCTTGGCGATTCATCAAGCATTGACTTTTAGTAAGGACGAATTGTTAACTAGAAATAGAAAAATGCACGATCGGTTACAATCTTATAACGTTGTCCAATGGGCTAAAGATATTTTTGATGCTCTGTTGATTAAAGAAGAAGAGCGTCAGTTAGAAGCACTGAGTTTTGACATATTGGTGCGCAAAATCAATCAATATAAAAGTGGATATGATATGTGAAAAGAAATACAAATTAACTCAAAATTCGTGGAGAGTTATCGATAAATAAACCTAGGTAGAGCAAAAAATAAACATATATAGGTTTTCAAAATAATGAATTAGGTAATAAGCAATTCTAACGAAGTCTTTAAGATCATTTGATTTTTGAGATTTTAAAACGATCAAATCAATAAAATAACAATTAATATAAATTTTTAAACATTATTCAAGCTGTATGAAAATAATACAAAGTTATTGGACTAAACCGGTACTAAATGGAATTATGGAATCTGAAAGTGGACGGTATTCAGGTGGTTGGCTATATGAAAAAACACATTCACTAAGTTGGATTTTTAGCTGCTTACAATTAAAAAAATATTATGATAAAGTAGAACTGGTTACTGATAAACTGGGAAAAGAAATACTGATAGATCAGTTAAAGTTACCATATACCAAGGTTCATGTGATACTAGATGATCTAAATGAATATCATCCGGATTTATGGGCATTAGGTAAGATTTATTCTTATAGTATCCAGGATGAGCCATTTATACATGTGGATAACGATGTTTATGTTTGGGGTGCTTTTTCGGAAAAACTTCATAACGCTAGATTGGTAACACAACACTTTGAAAAAGGATACCCTTTTTATGAGAATCTGTACAAAAATCTCAAAACTAATAACGTCGTATTTCCAGAAGTGATTTTAGAAAACAGGAAAGTAGAAGAGAAAATTCATGCCTATAATGCTGGAATTATCGGTGGGAATGATATCGCTTTTTTCAAAAATTATAGCAAAGAAGCCTTCAAATTTGTCGATAACAATGTTGATAAACTATCAAATATAGATATAGGACGATTTAATACAATATTCGAACAGTATTTATTTTATTGCTTAACACAATCTCAAAACATCGATGTAGCCTGTTATTCGGATATAGTAGGAGAGCAAAAGCTCGATATTTTCTTCCAAAACTTAACCAGGTTCAAAGAAGCTCCTAAGGATGCAAAATTCATTCATTTGTATGGTGAATACTGCAAAAAGCATAAAGAATTCTGTGACGAACTAGAAAATAAAGTTAAAACTCATTATCCAGAATACTATGAGAATGTAATTCCGTCAAAGATTAAAGTAACTGAATAAACGCAATGATAAATCAAAAGAACTATTGCTAAAATAGGTGCTAGCTTTTGTTTAAAAATCGTAATATGAAAAAATATTCAATTCTGTTATTTTTTGCAACAATATCTATTTTAGGTACTGCGATGACTTCTTTCTCCCTTGGTTTGTGGATTTTGAATTCCTCTCAAACTACCTTTGTGTATGCATTAATTAGCTTTCTTACAGTGTTGCCTCCAATTCTTTTAGGGCCCTTTATTGGAGGTTTTATTGATCGTTTTGATAAAAGAAAGATAATTATTTATGGACAACTCTTGGCCGGATTTTTCAGTATTGTTTTGATGACCTTATACCATCTGGATTTTATAAAAGTTTGGCACGTATTGTTGATTACCTTTTTGAACTCTATTGTCAATGGTTTTATAGGAAAGGCATTTTATGTGTCGACTGTAGTACTGGTTCCGAAAGAAAAAATTAGTAAGGCAAAAGGATTGGAAGAGACTTCTATTGCCTTGACAACAATACTGGTGCCGATCATAGTGCCTTTGATTTATAATCTTATTGGTTTAGAAGCAGTCTTTGTGATTGATATTCTTACTTTTTCTGTTTCGATTATAGGTTTCTTAACTATAAAGTATGGACTTGATACCGCAACAAAAAAGAAGTTTACAGTTCGAAATGATTTTAAGGAAGTTAAAGACTTCTTTACATCAAAAAAAGGAATGGCAGAAATACTAGTCTTTTATTCTGTAATTAGTTTTTTCCTTGGAGGATTAGGAATATTAATTACTCCAATGGTTTTAGGGTTTTCTGATGAAATTGGATTAAGTATTACGATGATTCTTGCTGGGATAGGAAGCTTTTTAGGTGGTGGATTAATGAGTTTTTTTAAGGGGTTTATGTATCCGATGAAAAGCATTCTTAATTTATTAATGATCGTTAGTTTTATTTTGGTCTTGTTCTTATTCATACCGATTAGTATTACTTCGGTGTCAATATTATGTTGCCTTTTTATGTTTTTTTCATCTATAATGATGATCTGCGATCATACTTTTTGGCAAAATACGGTGCCTTATGATTTACAAGGAAGAGTTTCTGGTTATAAAGGTCTAATAATAGGTATTTGGGTACCAGTATCTTTTTTAATAACAAGTGTTTTAATCGATTATGTATTGATCCCTGTTGCAGATCAGATTCCATTAAATAGAAATTATTATCCCGGTACAGATAGAACTTATGTCATTTTGATATTGTTTTCTTTGATTGGAGGGTTAGTATTTGTCTTCACTGGCTTTATCAAAAGGAAGAAAATTTTTAAACAGATAGACTTATTATATATAAAAAAACTAAAGCATCCGGCAGATAGTTAAGGGTTGCTTGTGATAAAAACAATTTAAGTTATGAAAACAGTAATGTTCCCTGGTCAGGGTTCTCAATATAAAGGAATGGGTAAGGATTTATTTCCAATGTATCGATCACAAACAGAACTTGCATCATCGATATTGGGTTATGACCTGGAAGAACTTTGCCTTTCAGACCCAAAAAGGCTATTAGGTAAAACTCAATTTACACAACCTGCTTTATACGTTGTCAATGCGTTTAGGTATTACGAACAATATAAAAATGAAATACCTGACTATCTTATTGGACATAGTTTAGGAGAATATAATGCGCTATTAAGTGCCGGAGTCTTTGACTTCGAAACTGGATTAAGGATGGTGCAAAAAAGAGGAGAGCTCATGGCTGCAGCATCTGGAGGAGGGATGATTGCCGTATTAGGTTTAGATAGTAAAGAGCTAAGACAACAACTAGATGACTCTGATTATGATGAAGTAGATATTGCAAACTTTAATTCGCCTTCTCAGATCGTAATTTCCGGTAAAAGTGAAGTTATGGAAAGTGTTTTGAAAAACTTTGACGGGAAAGGTATAAAAGCGATTCCATTGTTTGTAAGCGCACCGTTCCATTCAAGATATATGAAACCGGCAGCTGATGAGTTTAAGGAATTTATAAAAGGTTTTGAATTTTCACCAACCAAAGTACCAGTGATAGCAAATGCAACTGCATTACCTTATAATCCAAACGACATAAAAAACTTACTGAGCACACAAATCACAAGCTCTGTTCAATGGATAGATTCTATAAGATTTCTGATGGGAAAAGGAGTTTCCCAATACGAGGAAATTGGAGGCAGCATCCTTACCAAAATGGTTGGTGAGATTACTGAAAAGTGTAGCCCAATTAAAGAGATAGCGAACATTAAAACATCTTCTACGCCTATAAATTCAGAGAAGAGTACTACGGATAATGATAATTTATTGCAAATAAATAATGATAAAGTAGCTGCCATTCAATTAGGGAGTAAGGCTTTTCGGGATGATCATAATGTTAAATATGCATACATGACTGGTAGTATGTATAGGGGGATTGCTTCTAAAGAATTAGTTGTGAAAATGGCAAATTCCAATATGCTTAGCTTTTTGGGTACTGGTGGGATGTCAATTCAAGAAATAGAAGAAAACATCAAATACATACAAAGCAATGTGGATAAAACTGCAAGCTATGGTATGAATTTGTTACATGATATGGCTTGTCCTTCAAATGAAATGGATCAAGTTACCCTTTTCTTAAAATATAAGATAAGAAAAGTCGAAGCCTCAGCTTTTATGCAAATTACTAAATCACTTGTTTATTATCACTTAGCTGGTTTAGAAAGAAATAGCGAAGGAATAATCGAATGTAAAAATAAGATTATTGCAAAGGTTTCTAGACCAGAAGTTGCGGAAGTTTTTATGAAACCAGCACCAAGAAAATTTGTCAATCAACTTTTAGATGAAAATTTAATTTCTCAAGAACAAGCGGTAATGTCAGAGTCGGTACCGATGTGTTATGATATTTGTGTAGAGGCGGATTCTGGAGGACATACAGACGGAGGTGTGGCATTCGTATTATTTCCATCTATCAAACAGCTCAAAAACCAAATAGAATCTAGTTATAATTACAATAAATCTATTCGAATAGGCCTTGGGGGAGGCATAGGAACACCTAGTGCCGTAGCTTGTGCCTATATTATGGGAGCCGATTTCATAACTACCGGATCTATTAATCAATGTACCGTTGAGGCAGGAACTAGCAATACTGTAAAAGATTTACTTCAAGATATAAATGTTCAGGATACGGACTATGCACCGGCAGGTGATATGTTCGAAATAGGTTCTAGAATTCAGGTGCTGAAAAAAGGAGTTCTCTTTCCTGCAAGAGCCAATAAGTTGTTTGCCATCTACAGGCAATATGATTCATTAGACGATATTCCTCAAAAAATACAAACTCGTTTAGAGAAAAGTTATTTTAAGAAATCTATATCCGAAGTATGGGAAGAGACAAAAGCTTATCTAATTAATAATAACGAACGAGATGAGGTTGCTAAGGCTGAACAAATTCCTTCGCATAAAATGGCGCTTGTATTCAAATGGTATTTTGCATATTCTAATCGACTTGCATTTGAAGGGAATATAGAAAATAAGTCAGATTTTCAAGTCCATACCGGCCCAGCACTAGGTTCTTTTAATCAATGGGTCAAAGGAACATCTTTAGAACACTGGAAAAACCGTCATGTTGATGAAATAGGCATAAAAATAATGGAAGAAGGAGCTGATATATTATCAGAGAAACTTTTAAATATGATAAAATAAAAAAATACTATGAAAAACAATTTAATACAGATTATCAAAGACAACTTACTGGAGATTTTACCAGAATTACAGGATCAGGAAATTTCCACAACTGAGACCTTCGTCGATCTCGGTGCTAATTCTGTGGATAGAGGTGAGTTAATTACATTGACATTAGAAAAATTAGACTTGGATGTATCTAGAATCGAGTTTGTGACCGCAGAAACTATTGACCAATTAGCAGATTTATTAATGGAAAAACAAAAGTAAATGAATGAAAATCAGATTTTTGAATTGATCGTTGCTAATATTAAAAAAATAGCTGTCCATTTGGAAGATGTAACCATCAAAAAGAATGCAATCTTATCGCCTCTTGGTTTAGATTCTATTGGTAGAGCTGAGTTAATTATACAAACGATAGAAGACCTTCAAGTAAATGCTGTGTCTTCTGAATTTTATTCGGCAAGAAATTTAGGCGAATTAGCAAGAATGTTTGAGCAAAAAGTTAATAACATAAATTAATGATTTTACCTGTTACACAAAATAATGTTTTGGTTACCGGGATGGGAGCTTGTACTCCAATCGGAGTTGGACTGAATGAATTTTCTCAGTCCTTAATGAACGGAAGTACTAATTTTTCAACTACAGAATTTAAAGAACACGATAAAGAGTTTATATATCCAATAGCAGAGCTAGAAAATTTTAATTTTAAAAAATCTGTAAACGAATTTATATTGGATGATCCTATTGTAGATAAGATAAAGTATTTAAGGAATGTGTCGAAAAGTATTGGTAGTGGCTTATTTTGTGCAATCGAAGCTTGGTATGACTCAGAATTAAATCGTAGCGATGTAGATTTAGATAAAGTGGCAATAGTTTCCTCAGGGACTAATATTCAGCAAGCATATCATCAGGAAGTACGGAAAAAGTATCAAGACAAAGTCCATTTTATAAACCCAAATTACGGTTTTAATTTTTTTGATACTGATGTAATAGGTGTTTTGTCCGAGTTACTTGAGGTTAATGGAGAAGGACATGTAGTTGGAGCTTCCTCAGCTAGTGGAAATATGAGTATAATCCAGGGAGTTCGACTTATCAGAAATAACGAATATGATGTAGTAATTGTAGTTGCACCTGTGATGGATCTTTCCATTTATGAGTTTCAGGGTTTTACAGCTTTAGGTGCTATGGCTAGAGTTGATAAGCTTTCACCTAATGAAATTTGCAGGCCATTTGATTCCTTGCGAAAAGGCTTTGTGTATGGTCAATCTGCTGCGTGCCTCATTCTAGAATCAGAAAAGCATGCGACTGCCAGAAGAAAAAAGGCTCACGGTGTAATTGCCGGATACGGAGTTAACTTGGACGGGAATAGAAATCCTAATCCTTCATCCGAGGGAGAAAAAAAAGCTATGATTAAAGCTATGAAATCTGCAAACGTGTCACCAAGTGATATACGATATATTAATACCCATGGGACGGCCTCAATTTCTGGTGATACAGCCGAAATTGAAGCCCTGATTGGTTCAGGACTGAGCGGGATAAAAGCAAATAGCACTAAATCACTAATTGGGCATTCTTTATCTGCATCAGGGGTGATTGAAACTGTGGCTACATTACTTCAAATGCAACAGGGATATCTTCATCCTTGTCATAATTTATCCAATCCGATAACTGATAAAATCCAATGGGTTTTAAACTCCAAACAATCATTGATGCATAGCTATGCGATTAACAATAATTTTGGCTTTGGTGGTATAAATACATCAATTGTAATAAAGAAATAATAAATAAAATAAAATAAAAATATGGATGTAGGGATAGAAGCTATGAATATTTATTGCGGTTCAGCGACTCTAAATGTTTCTGATTTAGCAACGGCAAGAGGTTTAGATGCAATGCGCTTCGAAAAGTTATTGATCAATGAGAAAACGGTTATCATGCCATATGAAGATCAAGTTTCTAATGGAGTAAATGCGGCAAAACCTATACTCGATAGTTTATCCAAAGAAGAAATTGATCAAATTGATATGATTATAACTTGTACAGAGTCTGGTGTCGATTTTGGAAAGTCTATTAGTACGTATATCCATCATTACTTAGGATTACACAGAAACTGTCGTCTTTTTGAAGTGAAAAATGCATGTTATTCTGGCACAGCGGGATTACAAATGGCTATCAATTATATTTACTCGGAGACATCGTTGAATAAAAAAGCCCTTGTAATATGTACCGATATCATTCGGGTAGGGGAGCTAGATGGATCTATAGAAATGTCTTTTGCAGAGCCAAGTTCTGGATCTGGTGCCGTTGCAATGCTGGTAAGTAATAACCCTGTAGTTTTTAAAGTGGATAAAGGAGCCAATGGTTATTATGGATATGAAGTAATGGATACATGTAGACCGGCACCAGATGTTGAAGCCGGAAACGCAGACCTTTCCTTGTTATCATATCTTGATTGTTGTGAAAAAACATTTGAAGAATATCAAAAAAAAGTGGACGGAGTAGATTACGAATCTACTTTTGGATATTTAACTTTTCATACCCCTTTTGGAGGAATGGTAAAAGGAGCGCATCGATCAAACATGAGAAAGTTTAAAAAGGCAAATCCAAATTATATTGACCAAGATTTCGATAAACGTGTAAAACCGTCTCTGCAATTTTGTCAACGAGTAGGTAATATAATGGGAGCTACAACGCATCTAGCATTGGCAAGTACTATTGAAAATGGTGATTTTAAAAACGGTAAACGTATAGGGGTATTCTCCTATGGATCGGGATGTTGCTCTGAATTTTACAGTGGAGTAGCTTCTGAAAAGTCCCAACAAAAATTAAGAGAATTTAAACTAACCGAACATTTAAATAATAGGTATCAACTATCCGTAGAAGAATACGAAAACACATTTTCTGTAAACACAAAATTAAAATTTGGAACTAAAAATTACCAGCTAGATTTTGAACAATTTTCAGAACCTTTTAGCCATATACAAAATAAAGGTAAATTAATTCTTACCGAGATTAAAGATTACCATCGAATCTATAAATGGACTTAATATGCATACAGAAGAAAACCCATTTAAAACAATCAAAATAAACCAATGGAGACAAACTGTTACAATTAAAATAAACAGGCCAGAAGCGAATAACGCAATTGATCTAACATTAATTAATGAAATAACAAAAGTCTTTACCCAGTTCGAATTGGACAAGGATATCAAAGTGGTTTTGTTTGAAGGATTGCCTGATTTCTTCTGTACTGGTTTAGAATTTAAAACGATCGAAGTTGAAAACTTTGAAATATCAAATAAAGAAAGTCAAAATAAATTTTATGATTTATTAAAAAGTATCGCTTTTAGTTCTAAGGTAACCATAGCTAAAGTTAAGGGTAAAGTTAATGCAGGAGGAATTGGGATAATAGCCTCTTGTGATATAGTAATTGCAGATCACAGTGCAACTTTTGGGTTGTCCGAGGCTTTGTTTGGTTTACTTCCTGCTTGTGTAATGCCTTTTTTAATTCGGCGTGTTGGATATCAAAAAGCACAATGGATGGCACTAATCACTCAAGGGGTGTCCGTAGATAAAGCTCTTGAGATTGGATTGGTCGACGAAATCGGGACAAATTTAGAAGAGAATGTAAGAAAAAATTTACTTAGGTTAACAAAGTTAGAGACTGATACAATTAAAGAACTAAAAGAATATATGGGCGAATTGTGGATTATTAATGAACAAACTAAGGAATTGGCAGTAAATAAGATTTCTTCTCTTTTAATGAGAGATACGGTACGATCGAAAATCAACAGTTTTGTCAATGAAGGAAAAATGCCATGGAATCAGTAGTAAAATTAAAAGAGCTAGGTCATGATATTGTAGAAGTTACAATGTGTGATAAGGAGGCTAGAAATACTTTTTCAGAAAGACTAATCAATGGCCTTGTAGACATATTTGAGAAAATCAATAACAATACTGCATATAAGGTAGTGATACTTGCTGGATATGATAATTACTTTTGCTGTGGAGGAACCAAAGATGAGTTGATTGCCATTCATAAAGGAGAAATAGTCTTTAATGAGAATCCATTTTTTACCGCCCCATTGCATTGTAAAATACCTGTAATTTCTGCAATGCAAGGCCATGGAATTGGTGGTGGATTTGTGTTTGGTTTGTATGCCGATTTTTGCATCTTGGGCAAAGAGAATATTTATACTACAAATTTTATGAATTATGGTTTCACTCCAGGTATGGGTGGGACCTATATGGTACCCTTTAAGTTAGGATCCGAATTAGGAAAAGAAATGTTGTTTTCTGGACTTAATTATAGAGGTCAAGAGCTAAAAGAAAGAGGCATTCCTTTTAAGGTAGTTCCTAAAGTAAATGTATTGAAAGAGGCGTTTTCTTTTGCAAAAACACTTAGTCAAAAACCAAGAATTTCATTGATAACGCTTAAGGAGCATATGAACGGTGAGTTAAAGAAAAAATTGCCAACAGTTATTGATCAAGAACTTAAAATGCATGAGATAACTTTTCATCAACCGGAGGTAGCAGAAAGGATAGAAAAAATGTTTGGCAGATAAGTCATTTAAAAGGATTATAAAAACAAGTTATACCAATAATTTTGATAAATAATAATGTAAAGATAGGATTTCTATTCTCTGGTCAAGGGAGTCATTATAGGAAAATGGGACAAAAATTGTTTGAAAATAATAACGTTTTTAAACAAAGTCTTATCACCAGTGATTCTATTATTCAGAAAAATATAGACCGATCACTTATATATGAATTATACAAAGAAACGAATCCTACATTCGATGATCTTCTAATTACCCATCCGGCAATAGTAGCCATAGAGATTGCAATGTATACAGTAATGGAGGATCTAGGAGTATTTCCGGATTATGTTTGTGGAAACAGTCTAGGAGAGTTTGCTGCAGGAGTGGCCAGCGGAATATGGGATGCAAGAAGTGCTCTGGAAGCATCAATAGAACAAGCTAAATCTATTGTACGAGAAAATACAGAAGGAGGAATGATAACAGTATTTCGAGAAGGAATTAGTAAGTTAAATAAGTTGTATACAAAGCATAATTTGTATTTAGCATCTTCTAATTTTAGTGGACATAACACATTTTCAGGTTTAAAACACGATATAGAAGCTTTTAAACGCGAATTGAAAAAACTAAATTTAAATCATGTTCAACTTCCTGTAAATTATCCTTTTCATTCTCCATTGATTAAAAATGCAAAACACGGATTTGATTATTTTATGAGTCATAATATTTCTCTATCAACACCACGTTGTAATTATTACTCTGGCGCCGATGGCAGACAACTTTCTGAATTTGGTAGAGAATATTTTTGGGATGTTATAAGCCGTTACAATAATATTTCTAAGACAGTAGAATCGATAGAATCCAATGGAGAAGGCATATATATAGATTTAGGACCTTCTGGGACTATGGCAACTTTTGTTCAATATAACATAAACAAAAGTTCTAAATCCAAAGTTTTTAAAATCATGACTCCTTTTCAGCAAGAAGAAATTCAATTGGAAAGATTTATCAATGAATACAAAATTAATACCACTTGAGATAGCTCTGGTATGCTTTTATGATTATTAATGAATTTTAGAAAGAGTCAAGCCTTAAAATATAACATATGAATAGATTAAATTAATGATTGGAGAAGGGAAAATTATTTTACAAAGAGACAAGATGACCTTTGTTTCTTCATTTTGCGTGCTAAATAAAGATGCTATCGATTTGGATCAATATTTACACTTTTTACATAGAAAAGAATTGAGATATCTTGAAACATTAAAATTTGAAAAAAGAAGATCAAACTTTTTAATGGGAAGAGTAGCAGCAAAAACCGCCATATCTAAACTAAGTGATGAACCATTGGACTCAATAGCCATAGAGTATGGGGTATTTAAATTTCCAATCGTAAAATCCATAGGGATTCATAATATCCAAATAGGTATAAGTCATACTAAAAATATAGGCTTTGCTATTGCTTTTCCCGAAGAACATCCTATGGGAATAGATGTTGAAATTATAGATGATAATAGGGTAAATACAATAAGAAAATTTATTACAGAAAAAGAGCTGGGTTTAATTGCCAATATTGAGAAACCTTTTAATATGACCTCCACGTTGGTTTGGTCGGTTAAAGAAAGTATTTCTAAAATATTTAAAACCGGATTGACAATGGATTTTAATGTTTTGGAAATGAAAACTTTAATTAAAAAAGGAGATTTTTATATTAGCACATTTCAAAATATAGCACAGTATAAAGGAATTTCTTATCAAAATCAGGAGTATATTTTTTCTTTGGTGTTACCAAAAAACACCGTAATAGATTTAGAAGTATATAAGAATACAATAGATCAAATCTTAAACACAGAATGTAACAAATAAGTTTATGTAAGTTACTCTTACTATAGAAATGCTCTGAAGTAAATTAATTTATAAAACTAAGTGGAAAATAGATAAGCAATTAATGAATGTTAAAACTTTTTATGTGTCCGGTCTTTCGGTGAAAAATCAATGTTATTTAATACACTTAAATAATACTGGAATTTTTATCGATCCGGCTTGGAATTATGATTTGCTTAATGGTTTTTTAGAAGAAAATAACATTAAGCTAAAAGCTATTTTACTCACTCACTCTCATATAGACCATATCAATCTTGCAAATGAATTTGCTCAAAAATATAACGTACCAGTTTATATGTCCAAGGAAGAAATAGATTACTATAATTTCAGTTGTACAAACCTTATAGAAGTTAAACACCTTCAGGATATTATTCTAAATGGTTTTAGAATACAACCAATTCTTACTCCAGGTCATACCAAAGGTAGTGTTTGTTACCTGATAGAGAACCATCTTTTTTCTGGGGATACTGTATTTATAGAAGGAGTAGGGATTTGTAGTGTTGAAGGTAGCGATGTGCATCAAATGTATGATTCTGTTCAGTATCTCAAAAAAAGTTTACCATTGGATACTTTTATTTGGCCTGGACATTCTTATGGAGAATTGCCCGGAAAAACCTTGAGGTTTTTGTTAAAAAACAATATTTATTTTCAATTAGAAAACAGAAAACATTTTACAAGTTTCAGAATGAGAAAAGGCCAAAAAAACCTGTTTGATTTTATGTAGTAGTAATAACAATGAATTTAAGAAAATTGATTTTAATTTAAGTAAGTATGAATAAGGTAATTTATTGTTTTACTTTAAGAGAATATAGAAAACAACATGCACGCTATCAAAAAGAAATTAGGTTTGAAGATGCACTAAAACTTGCTATAAAGGAAATTACACTATCTATTTTAATTTCTAAGAAAAAAGGGTTTGTAACAGAATTGATAACAGATGTAGAAAGTTATCAAGTTCTTAAGAATCTTCCTTGCGATAAGCTGTCTCTGGACTTAGAATTTATATCGGATAAGTATTCATCTTGGGTTGAGGTAAAAGCATTTATCATTGCAAAACAAACAGAACCTTTTGTTTATATGGATTGGAATATTTTGCTCAATGATGATGCAATAGTGCAATCGTTAAAAAACTGTAAAGAGGATTTTGTAATAGCTTCACTTTATGATATTCCTTACTATTATCGTGCGGAAGATCAAATGAGAGTTTCTCATAGAGACATAGGAGAATACTCTTGGCTTATAGATATTGGAGGGAATTATATAGAAGAATTTCAGCAACATCATTTGTATGCATTCAATTGTAGTATTTTAGGGTTTAATAACTTAGATTTTAGAGATGCATATATTGAGAATTTTCTAAAGTGCCTAAACGTTATACGAAAAACTGATAAAAAGAACGACTCTATGCGTACAATAGAGGAATATCTTTTGTATGCAGTTGCTAAGTCCAGAGATGCATCTTATAATGCATTGTTTCATGAAATTTATGAGGAGCGAAAACGTGAGAATAATTTATTCAATTCAAGATCATTACTTAGATCAAAAAAGTTAAGAGAAGCACTTTCTAAAATTCTACTTAGACAAGAAGAACATAGATTTAGTTCCTCAAACTTAAAGGACAGAAAGTTTTCGTTAATCTTGGCAAAACATCGAAAATTGAGACCCGATTTATTCAATGAACAAACTTTGAAATTATCTAAAATTTTAGCCAAAAAAACACCAACCGAGATTCATGATATTTTCAAGAAGGAATTCCCAGATCATCCACTGGTGAGTACTAAAACAAATACAAAAGCTTTTAATGGTGTTATGATAAGTTTATGTACCGTAGTGATGAACAGAAAGGAGCATTTGATAAAAACTCTTAAACACAACTTATCCATAATAAAGGAGTTTAAAGGAAAAGTGGATATTAATGTCATAAATTATAATTCAACTGACGGATTAGAGGATTATTTGTTTGAGCAAAGTTGGTTTTTAAAAGGGGTACAAAAAGGTTATATAAATTATTATCGTAATTATAGTGCAAGATTTTACCATCGTACATTGCCTAAAAATGCAATTCATTTCCTTGCAGAAGGTACATATCTTATTAATATTGATGCTGATAATTTTGTGAGTACAGATTACTTAAAATATTGTATGTCTTCAATAAATGAAGATCACAATGTTTATTTTCGGCCTTCACGAGAAAGCGCATCAGGAACATACGGCCGTATTGGAATTCATAGAAGAGACTTTAAACATATTGGTGGTTACAATCTCAAAATTGAAAATTATGGTTTTGAGGATGTAGAAATTACTATTAGATTACGTAAAAAAGGAGTTAACCAATTACTAGTACCTGCATTTTTATGTCAGGACGCTATTGATCATAAAGACGAAATACGTACCGAAAATGAAAAGAATACTAAGATCTTTAATGATAATTGTGATGAATCAGATCATAGAAATAGAAGAATTGAATTTGATCTATATCCAAATAAATATCTAAATGTGGACATCGAAGTATTTAAAATCAATCATAAAAGAATCCCGGAAAAAGTTTTAGACCTGGAGGTGAAATAATATGAAAGCTTTATTTTTTTTATTAAATCATCAAAATGAAGGCACCTTTGAAGTTGAATTTCAATAATTAATAAAAAAACATATGTTTTTTTGAATAAAATTAGTGTCAACAAAATACCTCTTCCTATCTTTGTTCGACCAAAGAAGTTGGTTGATAACATTGTTTTTACCTAAAAATTAATCGATTGAAACTAAATATTAAAAACGAAACTTCGAGGCTTAGAGCTGTTGTTTTAGGAACCGCTGTAAGTAATGGTGCTGTTCCCAAAGTCGAGGAAGCATATGACCCAAAATCTATAGAGCATATAAAAGCTGGTACCTATCCAAAAGAAGAAGATATGGTGGCAGAAATGACAGCAGTGGCTAACGTTTTTGAAAAGTATGATGTAAAGGTTTACAGACCTCAGATAATAGAAAATTATAACCAAATTTTTGCACGTGATATTGCTTTAGTAATTGAGGATAAATTTATAAAATCCAATATCCTTCCGGATAGAGAAAAAGAGATTCAGGCTATCCAATACGTTATTGATGAAATTGCACCGGATAAAGTTTATAAAGCTCCATCAGATGATATTCATTTTGAAGGAGGTGATATTATGCTTCACAACGATCATATTTTTATTGGAACATATAAAGGCGAAGATTATAGTGATTGTATTGTCGCAAGGACAAATATGAAAGGAGTTTCTTATATTCAATCGCTTTTCCCTAGTAAAATAGTTAAAGAATTCGATCTCAATAAGTCTATGGAGGATCCAAGGGATAATGCTTTACATTTGGATTGCTGTTTTCAACCTGTTGGTAAAAATAAAGCAATTATACATAAAGAAGGTTTTAGAAACTTAGATGATTATCAATATTTAGTAGATCTTTTTGGAAATGAAAATCTATTTCATATAGATAAAAATGAAATGTACTACATGAACTCTAATATATTTTCCATTTCTGAAGATGTGGTAATTTCTGAAAAAGGCTTTACAAGATTAAACTCTTGGTTAAGAGGTTTAAATATAACGGTAGAAGAAGTTCCTTATTCCGAAATAGCAAAACAAGAAGGATTGCTTAGATGTTCTACGATGCCGTTAATCAGGGATTAAATGGTGGAGAATTATATAACAACTTTTGTAAAAAGATGAAACAAGTTACAAATACTATAGTAATGATTCGTCCTGTTAGATTTAGGATGAATGAACAAACAGCCGTTAATAATTATTATCAGAAGACCTCAGATGATAAGATAGATGTTAACAAGAATGCTCAAGAAGAATTCGATGCTTTTGTTGGAAAACTGAGAGCGGTTGGTGTAAATGTTATCGTTGTCGAAGATAAACTGGAGAATGATACTCCAGATTCTATTTTTCCAAATAATTGGGTGTCTTTTCATGAAAATGGAGATATTGGCTTATATCCAATGTTTGCAGTTAATAGACGTCGAGAAAGGCGTCCTGAAATTTTAGATGCTGTGGAGAATGAAGGTTTTGAAATAAAAAATGTTGTTGATTATACCTCTGCAGAAGAGGATGATGTTTTTCTTGAAGGTACAGGAAGTATTGTATTGGATAGGGAAAATAGAAAAGCATATTGTGCTTTATCTCCACGAGCAGATGAAGAGTTGTTTATTGAGTTTTGTGAGGACTTCGAGTATACTCCTGTAATTTTTACAGCGTATCAGACGGTAGAAGGAGAAAGATTGGCTATTTATCATACTAATGTAATGATGGGTATTGGTGAGACTTTTGCAGTAGTTTGCCTAGATTGTATAGATGACAAAAAGGAACGCAAAAACTTAGTAAACCATCTGAAAGACGACGGAAAAGAAATTGTAAACATCACTGAAGAACAAGTAAATCAGTTTGCTGGAAATATGCTTCAAGTTGTTGGCGCAAAAGAGCAAAGATATTTAGTGATGTCTTCTGCTGCATTCCATAGTCTAACTCAAAATCAAATTACAACCATAGAAA
Source organism: uncultured Aquimarina sp. (assembly GCF_947492115.1). Taxonomy (NCBI): domain Bacteria; kingdom Pseudomonadati; phylum Bacteroidota; class Flavobacteriia; order Flavobacteriales; family Flavobacteriaceae; genus Aquimarina; species uncultured Aquimarina sp. The sequence goes on along the minus strand of NZ_CANLMM010000006.1, from coordinate 85,704 downwards.
AGCATTGTGAAATCCTTCATAGTAATTTGGAAACTATCGAAAAATTAGGTGGAGGAAGTGCTCGTTGTATGATGGCTGAAGTATTTCTGCCCGAAAAATAATGAAACTTATCTTTAGTGGCTTGTCTATTCATGTTTGCCAGAAAAAACATAAAAGAATATAGAAAAAGGTGATGTAATATCTTTTAGTTATTTTTGAGTATTGTAAAAATGATTAAATGCTCTCGAAAAAAACAAAATATGGTTTAAAAGCTTTGACCTATATCGCAAGAAAAAAATGTGAGCATCCGGTTTTGATATCCGAAATAGCCAAAAGTGAAAATATTTCGCAAAAGTTTTTAGAAAGTATATTACTAACCTTGCGTAAAAATGGAATTCTAGGATCTAAAAAAGGGAAAGGTGGTGGATATTATTTAATTAAGCCGCCTAAAGAAATTTCAATGGCTGCTGTCATTAGAGTATTAGAAGGACCTATCGCGATGCTACCATGTGTGAGCTTAAATTTCTACGAAAAATGTGATGATTGTCCAGATGAAGATGCTTGTACAGTTCATAAACTGATGATAGAGGTAAGAGATAATACCTTAAAAGTTTTAGAAAACAAGACTTTAAATGATTTTATAGAATAAAAAGGATAAATTGTTAATTTTCAATAACTCTAATAAAATCATAAGGACCTTCAATCTTACCCCAAACTTGTTTTCCTTCGCTATCATATCCACGATCCCAAGAAGATATTTTATTCCTGCTCATAACAATATTACTTGTAGTGTATTTAATTTTTTTACTAAAACTACTGGAGCAAGAGTTTTTACTGGTTTTTCCTTGATATATGGTCGACGTCTTTTTTTTAAAATAAACGTCACAACCTGCTCTAACGGTTAAACTGTCAATTGTTAACTGATTAAAAAGAGACGTGTCTTTCCAACCATTAATGTATTTTTTTTGATTAGGGATTATATAGCTGCTACTACTTATGGTAATACTGTCTACTCTTTTAATGTTAATAATTCTTTGGTTATAAATCGCAGTACTTTTTTCTTCATTAAACAGTTCTTGATAGAACCAATAGCCAGATTGATCTTTCCATATTGGGGAGTTAATAAGGCAAACTGCTGCATACCCGGATTCTTCTTTAGCTTGTTTTTTGGAAGAAAACTTACCTGTTAATATTTGTACAAAATCTTCTAATTCAGGATCGTTTACAACTTTACTGTTGCAGTTACATAAGAAGATTAGTGTGATAAGAAAAGGGAGTAATTTCCGCATTTGCCTTTTTTTCAAAAATACTAATATTTATAACAAAAAACGTATTTTATCGATTTAAATTGCCTTTTATCTATGTTTTATTGCGTTTTGAGAAGAGATATTTCGTATCATTCCGCCAAAAATAAAGTAATGAAAAGGAACCATAACATACCAATACAACCGTCCCCATATCCCTCTTGGCCTAAAAGTAGCAGTTTGATGAAGTATGTTGTTTTGATCAATATCAAATTCTAACCAGGCTTCTCCTGGTACTTTCATTTCTGCGAATAGTAGTAAACGTTTTTCGGTTTTATCTGCTACAAGTACTCTCCAAAAATCTAAGGCATCTCCCGAATTAATTTTATCAGGATTTGTTCTACCTCTTCGTAATCCGACTCCTCCAAAAAACTTATCAATATGGCCTCTTATTTTCCACATCCAATCACCGTAGTACCAACCAGTCTCGCCACCAATCGCCCATATTCTTTCTATAACAAGTTCTGGATCTTTTATTTTTATCTTTTTTTTGTCTTTTAGGCACCCTTTTCTAGGTACCGTAACATATTTTTGAATGTCCTGATTAAATCGACCACTTATCATAGAATCTTTCCAACTTGATACAACCTGGTTCTGCTCTATTTTTATAAATGCTAGTTCTAGAGCCTTGGTATACGTCATAGGTTCTATACCAAGTATTTTTTGTAATCGCTTATCATTAGCAATCACAGGAATACTCATGCTATCTACTAGGTTTAGTGCGAGCTTATAGGATGTAGAAGTTACAAAATATAGCCAATACGAAGAAAGCTTAGGAGTCATTACCGGTAATGTGAAAATAAATAGCTTAATACCTCTTACTTTAGCGTATAACTGAAGCATCTGTTTGTATGTAATAACATTAGGGCCGCTAATGTCAAAGGATTGGTTATAGCATTCAGAATTTCCCAGTACGCCAGTCATAAAGCTTAAGACGTCTCTGATAGCTATAGGATGTGTTTTTGTGTTTACCCATTTTGGCGTAATCATTATCGGGAGTTTTTCACAGAGATCTCGAATGATTTCAAAGGAAGAACTTCCAGAGCCAACAATGATTCCAGAACGTAAAACTGTTAAATTAAAATCGCCTTTATATAATGTTTCTTCCACATTTTTTCTAGACCATAAATGCTTAGATAGGTTTTTTTCATTAACTATTCCACTTAAATATATGACCTGTTTAATATTAGTGTTTTTGACTAAAATGTTAAAGTTTTGAGCAGATATTTCTTCTTTCTTATCAAAATCTGAGGTAGAAGAGCTCATAGAATGGATAAGATAATAAGCTACATCGATCTGGTGTGGTAATTTGCTTGGATCTGGACGCTCAAGAAAATCTATTTCAACAATAGAAATCTTATCGGCCATTTCTTTATCAATAGAAAATCTATCTCTATCTCTTACACAACAGATTACGTCGTGACCTGCATCTAAAAGTAAGGGCAATAACCTCATGCCAATATATCCATTGGCTCCAGTAAGTAATATTTGCATTTTTTTTGATTTGGAATTGCTTAGCGCATTACTAAAAATGTATTTTTTCTTTTATTACAAGATACGAATTGATATCGATAGAACTGGTAGAACCTGATATTTCTTTTATCTTTGCAGCCTGATTTTGAGATCAAATACAATTAATAAAATGACATTACAGCAAATCATTTCAGAACAGGTAAAAGCCGCCATAAAAAAACTGTACAACGCAGATTTAGAATCTGTAGAATTGCAAGGAACTAGGAAAGAGTTTGAAGGAGATATAACCGTAGTAGTTTTTCCTATGCTTCGTGTGGTAAAAGGTAACCCAGTTCAAATAGGGGAGGCCACAGGTGCATATCTTGTCGAAAATGTTGAAGATATTACTTCTTTTAATGTGGTAAAAGGATTTTTGAATCTGGTAATTGCAGATTCATATTACCTAAAATTCTTTAAGGATGTTAAAGACAAAGAAAATTATGGTTTCCTAAATCCAAAAGAAGGAGATAAAGCTGTAATGGTAGAATATTCTTCTCCAAATACTAATAAACCTTTGCATTTGGGGCATATCAGAAATAACTTATTGGGATATGCAGTAGCCGAAATTATAAAAGCTAGCGGTAAAAAGGTATATAAAACACAAATTATCAACGACCGTGGAATTCATATTTGTAAAAGTATGGTAGCATGGCAAAAATTTGGTAATGGAGAGACTCCACAATCTACTGGTTTAAAAGGTGATAAATTAGTAGGGAATTATTACGTGAAATTTGATAAAGAATATAAAAATCAGATTGCTACACTAGTAGATGAAGGAACATCAGAAGAAGAAGCTAAAAAAGAAGCACCAATATTAATTGAAGCCCAAGAAATGCTACGTAAGTGGGAAGCTGGAGATACAGAGGTCGTAGATCTTTGGAATACCATGAATAATTGGGTATATGATGGCTTCGAACAAACGTATAAAGCTTTAGGTGTAGACTTCGATAGTTATTATTATGAAAGTAACACCTATTTGCTGGGTAAAGATAATATTGAAGAAGGTCTTGCGAAAGGAGTGTTCTTTCAAAAAGACGATGGTTCTGTTTGGTGTGATCTTACTGATGAAGGTCTCGATGAAAAACTAGTATTAAGAAGTGATGGTACGGCCGTGTATATGACTCAGGACATAGGTACAGCAATCCAGCGAGTAAAGGATAATCCAGATATTGGAGGTATGATCTACACGGTTGGAAATGAGCAAGATTATCATTTCAAAGTTCTCTTTTTGATTCTTAAGAAATTAGGATATGATTGGTCCGATAATTTACATCATTTAAGTTACGGAATGGTAGATTTACCAAGCGGTAAGATGAAAAGTAGAGAAGGTACCGTGGTAGATGCGGATGATCTAATAGTAGAAATGACTGAAACAGCAGGTGAAATTTCTAAGGAATTAGGGAAATTAGATGGGTATAGCGAAGAAGAAAAAAATAATGTTTATAAAACTATTGGTTTAGGAGCATTAAAATATTTTATCTTAAAAGTAGATCCTAAAAAAAGAATTCTTTTTGATCCAGCAGAGTCGGTAGATTTTCAAGGAAATACAGGGCCTTTTATACAATATACCTATGCTAGGATTCAGGCGATTCTTCGTAAAGCAGATTTTAATTGGAAAGAGGAAGTTAGTGATATAGCTCTAACAAGCAGAGAGAAAGAACTTGTTAAATTATTAGAGGTATATCCCGAAATTATTCAGAATGCGGCTAAGGATCTTAGTCCAGCGGTGATAGCAAATTATACTTATGATTTGGTAAAGGCGTACAACTCCTTCTTTCAAAATGTATCTATTTTTGGAGCGGATTCAGAAGAAGAAAAGATATTTAGAGTACAACTTTCTGGAGCAGTTGGAGAAACCATTAAATCTGCTTTTGGATTGTTAGGGATAAATGTGCCGGAACGCATGTAAATGGGAAACTACGATGTATGGTGCTTGGGTAATCTAATACAAAACGTACTTCCTTGCCCAAGCTTACTTTCTACCTCTAACGTTCCTTGATTAAGTAATATTAATTCATTACATATTTTTAATCCTAACCCTGTTCCTGATTCATTATCTGTTCCTTTGGTCGTTAAGGTAATATCAGAAAACAGTTTTGTGATGTTTTCTTTTGGTATTCCAACACCAGTATCTTTGAAATAGATGCTTACTGAGTCCTTTTGCTCTTTTTTATTTATAGTGAGAGAATCACCAGCTTTGCAAAACTTAACCGCATTAGCGATGATATTTTGCGCTACAATCGTGCACATATCTTTATCTGCAAATACTTTGGTGAAATCAGTAATATTATTAATCAGTTTTACTCCTTTTTCAGAAGCACGAGAAGTAAAGAAGACAATTTTTTCATTGATAACTTCAGTAAAGTCAAAGTCCTTTGGAGTAGCTTTGAGCTCTTTCATCTGAGATTTCGACCAATTTAAAAGGTTGTTTAATAGTATTGAAGTCTGATGTGTGCTATGAGCTAAGATAGGAATGATTTCTTTAAATTCGGTTTCGGAAATAACATCATCTTTTAATAAATTAAGAGTTTTGTCTAAACCATGAATTTCATTTTTTAAATCATGAGAGACTATAGAGAATAACTTGTTTTTTACCTGGTTCGATTGGTTTAGTTCTTTTATGTATTTTGCTCTTTGAATACGCGCCTTGATAATTCCTATGATGAAAATAAAAGCAACTATAAACGCAGCAATGGCAAGGTATGTGTAGATTTTTTGTTTAAATAGTTCTTCTTTAGCTTCTTGTTTTTCTCTTTTTTGTTTATCAAGAGAAGCTTGTTGTTTCTTCTCATTTTCTAATCTACTCTTTACAATATCTATTTGTTGTGTCGTTTCTTTTAATGTGTGTTTTTGATACAAATCCTTGTACTGTTTTTGCCATTTGTATGCATTTAAAAAGTCGCCTCTTGCAGAATCTAGAACAGCATATAGGTCATAAGAGTTGAGAAGGAGTGGAGTAGAATTCATTTTTTCTGATTCTTCTTTGGCAGAAGAAATATAATTTTCTGCTTCTTCAAACTTTTCTGTAGTAATAGCGATTTCGGCTAAGGACAATTTCGTTCTAATCAGCCTTTCTTTGTAGGCAACTTTACCACCAATAAAAAGAGCAGATTCATAATATTTTTTGGCTTTCTGATAGTCTTTTTTGATAAATGATATTCTTCCTAATGCACTATAACTTTCAGCTATTCCGTAGCTATAGTTCTCCTTTTTATTCATCTCCAAGGATTCATTAGAAAAATACAAAGCACTATCTAATTTGTTTTCTTTAATGTAAATAATGGCTATGTTGTGAAGCGTAGAGCCTACGGTATTGGAACCTGTTTTCTTTTTTAATTCTAATGATTGTCTATAATATTTTTTAGCGGGCTCAAAGTTCTTTAAATGAGCATATACATTACCGATGTTGTTGATAGTGGTAGCTAATTTTAGGCTATCTTTTAGTTTCTCATAATAGGAATAAGCTTCTAGGAGATGAATCAAGCTTTTTTCTGCGTTTCCAAGTCTCTGTTCGATAACGGCTTTGTTATTTTGGGTAATAGCTAATCCTCTAGTATGATTTACCCTTCCGTAATATAAGAAGGCCTGATCATAACAACGCAAAGCCTCAAAAAGTTGATCGGTTTGGTTATAAATATTTGCTTTTTCATTATATAGCTTTCCAACCCCTTTATCATATTTTATTTGTTGAGAGATTCGTATGATAGTGTCGGAATATCTTAGACCTTCTTCAAACTTTTCTTTTAAGCTTAAATCATATATGAGATCAGCAGCTAGGTCAATATTCGAGGAATCGGCGATAGAATTTGTTGCATTCACAATACTATCCAACTTTTGATGTTGACTATAGGTATGTGCATACAGAAATAGCGCTACAAACGCTAGATAGTAAGTAGTAGGTTTCATAATAAGATTTAAGGCACTTAAAAATTACAATATTTTTGGGGACTTTATATTTTTTTAACAAAAAATTTTATTCCTAAGTCATTTTTCTTATTTTTATGGAGACTGACGTTTTACCCCAAAAGATTAGAAGAACACTTCTGTTTATTTCATGAATTACCTAATATCAAGAGCTACCGATACTGATTTACCATTAATGCAACGACTGTTTTATCAAACAGTAACGATGTATGGTTCGAAAATTTTCACTAAAGCCGAAGTGAAAATATATTCCCGTCTTGCATTGGATAAAAACCATTGGATTCAAAAATTTAAAGATGATTTTATTTATAATGCCAAGCTTAATGGAGAAATAATAGGATCATTTACTCTTAACAAAAATGGAGATATTGAATATATTTTTGTTCATCAAAACTATCAGGGAAGAGGGATTGCAAAAAAACTATATCAAAAATTAGAAGAAGTTGCAAAAGATGCTGGTGTAGAAATGCTTTCGACGCAAATAAATCTCAATACAAAAGCTTTTTTCGAAAAAAATGGTTTTAGAGTTGTTAAGAACATTGAGAAAGTTGCTGGAGGTGATGATGTAGTGAGCTATAGTGGAATAAAACACCTTTAAAAACTAAGACGAAAAAAAGCATTTGGAGTTGTTCCGAGTCCAAATTCCTGTATTTCTTCAATCTGATTTGTATCGTTTAGCGTATAGTATTGATTAAACGTATTTTCTTGGTCCAAAACATTCCATACAGAAACTCCTGTTAATCCACTTAAGTAATTGTTAATTTTAAACTTATACGTAGCAGATAAATCAACTCTTATGTAGTTATTCAGTCTTGAGCTATTTGGAGCTTCATACGTAATAGTATCTCCCATATCATTGTTTGTGAAATCAGGTAGTGTGTTAGGTTTTCCACTGTGCCAGTTGATACCTGCAGATATTTTGAGATTATTTCTATTATAAGCAGCGGCAAAGTTAATGTTGTGTCTTATATCTATATTATTAGCAAAATTAGATGGGACAAGATTATTAAAAGAATAAGTGTTGTCCGCATAAGAATAACTAAGCCAGGTACTAAAATTTTTAAACCTTTTATTAATCAAAAAATCTACTCCCAAAACCTCATAAGAACCATGATCATCAGAAAATTCGAATTGATTCTGAAACCCTTGGCTTCTGGTAATGATACCAGATACTTCTTTGCGATATATATCTGTAGATATTAGCCAGTTATTATGATTATAACTAAGCCCAACTGAAATCTGGTTGCTTTTTAAAACAGGAATGTTATTGTCATTGGATAGTACCCATCTCCTGTTTTCAATACCCAAAAAGTCATTTTGAAGGTCAATGATTTGGGAGGTCGATTGACTTTTGATTTCGCCCAAGATCTCTAGCGTAAAATGATTAGAAAATCTCTTATAAAAATTTATTCTTGGTTCTAGAATATATGTATCAAATTTTTCCAAATAATTAAGACGAGCTCCTAAATTACCATATAAAGATCCATCTTTAGAATGGTATGCAAGTTCTGAAAAGATACTATGAGTTCGTATTACTTCTTTTGTCAGATTCCTAAATGTAGGGTTATTAAGGTCTTGCAGATAGGTAATACCTGTTTCGTTAAATTGATATCCATTTTTAAAATTGAGATTGGTGTTTATCTTAAATTCAGTATTCAGTTTTAAACCGTTTTCCAATACGTCATTTTCCTGAAGTAGGCGTTGATTATTTTGGATATCTGAGTTGATGGTTTCTAATCGATAATTTGTTCCATAGAGAAGTAGTTCTGTTTTGAATATGTCGCTCCATTTTCTTTGATATAAAAGACCACCAACCAAATTATTTTGTTGGGCACTGCTTTCCCTAGAAATATCTATCTGGTTATCAAAAGAGTTTTCTTGGAAAACTAAATTGTTTCTCATAATGAGTCCATTAATCTTTATTAGGTCTTTATCGGATAATTGATACAACCACCTAAGACTTATATCATAAAAAGAAAACCTTTGTCCAGAATTACCATTACTAATCACTTCAGAATTTTGAAAAGCTTTATCAAAATATTGATTATAAGTAGGTGTTTCTATAATGTCATTAATAGAATGTCGAATGGCAAATTGAACAGAAGATTTTTTGCCGATAGGCGTATCAATGTAAGTGTCGGCACTAATTAGGTTTAGTCCGATACTTGCATCTAATTCTTTATGAACTTTATCAGAAGTGTTCATAGCAATCACACTAGATACTCCATCACCATATGCAGCACTTGAACCATTTTTAAAAACTTGAACATTCTTTGTAAGAAAAGGATTAAAAGCAGATATGAGACCGAAAAAATGACTGGATTGATACATTTTAATTCCATCCCAAAGAATAAGGTTTTGATCATTTGTTCCTCCTCTTACATTAATATCAGAAACAGTTTCATTTACACTTAAGACACCTGGAAGTGCCTGAATAGTTTGTAATAAATCAGGTTCCACAAGACCGGGAAGAATTCCAAAATCATTATAATCGATCTGTATTGAACCGTCTAATTGTTTATCAATCCCCTTGATTAAATAATCGTTAATCACAATTTCATTGATATATTCAAATTTTGGTGTTAGAAGGATTTTTTTACAAGGTTGTTTAATAAAATCAAAAGCCGAAATTGTTAGGGGTGTATATCCTAAAAAACTAATAGTTATTTTTTCATTTGGAGAATCTATTTGAAGCGAAAAGTTTCCAGTAGAATTGCTGATAACCGAATCTGCCGAACTTACAACAGAAGCGTTGGCTATAACTTTTTGATCAATATCATATAAAATTCCACATATCTTTTGAGGAATGAATTGAATCGTTATCGTATTGTCAGGTAGTATAACATACTCAAATGGTGTGTTTTCTCTTAAATATAACAGCACATCATCTAAAGATAAAGTTTCCGGAGGTTTGTTAATAGATATATACTCTAATTCCTCATTTACATATGAGAAATCATATCCGAATTGTTGTTGTACATCTCTTAAAATAGAGACAAGAGGATATAGTTCTTTTTCAGTTTGACAATAACTAGTAAAAAGAATAAAAAAAAATAGAATAGTAGAAACGAGGATTTTGGGTCGAATCACTCTTTGAATAAAGTTACAGTTTTGTTATTAATCACATATTTCAAACGCATAGGAATCGTAATTGATTTCAATGCTAATTCAATATCTGAATGTACAAAATTACCTGTAAATATTATACTTGGATCGATATTTTTTGTTTTAATTTCAACCCCATATTGCCATTCTAACTCTTTTAAAACTCTGGAATAAGGAGTTTTGAAAAAATAACTTTTGTTGTAGTACCATTTTGGTTCCTTATCATTAACCTTTAATTGTTTGATACCTTTTGAGTCATATACAACAGCATCTCTTTCTCTAAGATACTTTGTTTCTTTGTTAATTGTAACACTTACAACCCCTTCATAACAGGTTACTTCTAATAAGTTTTCTCTTTGTTTTACATTAAACCGAGTACCTATGACACTAATTGTTCCTAATGAAGTTTCAACGTCAAACTTTTTTCCTTGAGCAACATTAAAATAAGCTTCGCCAGATAAATGTATTTTTCGCTTAGTATTCCAATTCTTTTCATCATATGTTACTAAAGAAGTGGAATTTAATCTAACGGTTGACTCGTCGGGTAAGTTAATTTTGGTTTTTTGGCTTGCTAATGTTTCTACTTTAGTGTTATAATCATTTGAGAAAGCAAAATATAATCCAATTCCAATTACAAAAGCAGCTGCAATACGTAATACTACTTTCAAATAATTCTTACTTGGTGAATTTGTATTTCTAGATTTTAATTGCTGATTCATTTTCTGCATATTCTCTGACACATCAAATTCTGGAGCACTAAATTTTTTAGCGGTCTCTGATATTTTTACATAAGAATCATAGACGTCCAATTTTTTGAACGCCTCTGATTCCTGCTTAGTGAGTTGTTCGTTGTCCAACCACTTTTGTATAAGATCTTCCTTTTTCATAACAAGATTCTTAATTATATAACAATTGGTAGGTCTAAATTCCTACCTGCTTTTTAATTTTTTTAAATTCCCTCTATTTCTGTTCTTAGTTTTTCTAGTGCAGTATAAATTCTTTTTTCTACGGCTTTTCTAGATATTCCTAAAAGTTCAGCAATTTCTTTATGCTTTTTACCCTCAACTCTGTTCATTAAAAAAGCAACACGTTGTGCTTCTGTAAGATTAGAAAGAGCGTTTTGATATTTTAAAAGGTATTCTTTCTCTTCCAAAATGAATTCAGGACTTTCATTGGTGCGATCTTTTTTTTCAGATAATTTATATTTTAATTTTACTTTGTCATGTTTTATCTGATTTAATGTGAGATTATTAGCTACAGTAAATAAAAAGCTTTTGGCTTTGTCTACAGTAACATTACCACAGTTATCCCAAAGTTTCATAAAAGCTTCTTGAACTTGATCTTTTGGATTGACTTGCGAACCGTATTTGAAATAAATGAAATCATGAAGATTTTTAGAATGTTTTGTAAAAAGTTCAGAAAACAATCGTTCCTCACAAATATCCTTAAATAGGGATTTAGGCATTTTGATTTTTTTTCAAATGTAAAAAAAATATAAAGTTGGTGGGAATTTCATCTTTGAAATTGTTATACTATTTGAATATAAAGAAGAAAAGAGTATGCGTGTTTTAAGAAAATGTTTTTTGACAATCTTGTTTGGTTGCGGGTTAGTATTAATTTCCTGTCAGGAAGAAGAACAAGAGATTATAGATCCAACTATTGACAATACTATTCCTCAGAATTCTCGACTTGCAGGTCTTATGAGAAATATTGTTACACATGATGGTTCATATGATGACGTCGTAGATGGAGGAAATTGTTTTAGTATTAACCTACCTTATACTATAATACTTAATACTCAGCCAACGATAATCGATTCCATCGAGGATTATAATCAATTGAGTAGTTCAGATGATATAGAAATCCAATTTCCGATTAAAATTACAACAGCTAATCATGTAGTTGAAACTATAGAAAATAAAAATGATTTAAATGCATTAGCGAATACTTGTGAAATACAAGATGAGGATATTGAGTGTGTTGATTTTGTATATCCTTTTGTGTTTGCAACATTTGATTCTGGTAATAATATATTGGGGACGACAGAAGTGTTTCATGATGCTCAAGTGTTTGGATTTATGGGAAGTTTGAATGAAAATACCGTAGTATCTATTAACTATCCTATTCAATTGCTTCTTAGTAATGGAGAATTTTTAGAGGTAGCACATAATACCGATTTACTTTCTGGTATTGAGGCGTTTGAACAATCATGTGAAGAAAATGATGGGTGAAAAATGTTTAATTTTTTAACTAAAAAGTTAAACAAAAAGTTAAAAAAGTGCTAAAATCATATTTTGAGGTAGCAATTTTAGAAAGCGAGTTGTTTCATCATCGAACAAATAATTAAAAATAAAAACCAATAACATGAAAAATTACTTCAAAAAGGCTTTTTTCGCATTATGCTTAATTTCGATCGTTGCTTGTAGTGACGATGACGATACTACTTTTATCCCTGTTTCAATGACCATCGCGGATTTCGTTGCGGACAATGCGGATTATAGTTCTTTACTTGCAGCTTTAGAAAGAACAAATCTGGATGTTACGTTAAATAGCAATGGAGATTTTACAGTATTTGCACCAAACAATGCAGCATTTACTGAATTCTTAGACGGTGCAGCTTTAGAAGATGTACCAGTTGAAACTTTAGAACAAATTCTATTAAATCACGTTTTAGATGTTAGAGCTCCATCTTCTAGTCTCTCTACAGGCTATGTTAGCAATCTAGCAACAGAGTCCAATAGCAGTGCTAATCTTAGTATGTATATCAATACATCCAACGGAGTAGTTATTAATGGTGATGTTACGGTAACAACTGCTGATATAATGACTGACAATGGGATTATTCATGCAGTAGATAAAGTTATTCCTCTACCAACTATGCTTACATTTGTCGGAGCTGACAGTAATTTTTCAACTTTAGCTACAGTTGCAACGACTACCACTGGGTTTTTAACAGACTTTGGAGCTGTTCTTAGTGGAGCAGATAGTAATTTAACATTATTAGCTCCAGATAACGATGCTTTTACTGCTTTAGGAGATATTTCTGGTGTTCCAGCAGCTACTATCGAGCAAATTTTATTAAATCATGTGATAGCGGGAACAAATATTTCTTCTTCCCTTACTACAAGTTATAATAACACTCTAGCTACTTATGGAAGTACTATGAACAATCTTAGTATTTATATAAATACGGAAAACGGAGTTTCCTTTAATGGGATTTCCACGGTTACGGAAGCTGATATTGTAGCATCTAATGGAGTAATACACAAAGTTGGGTCGGTAATTACTTTACCTACTGTAGTAACATTTGCTACTGCAGATGCAACTTTTTCTACACTGGTAGAAGCTTTAACAACGCTAACACCTTCTACAGATTTTGTAGCTGCCTTAAGTACAGAAAATGGAACAGCACCAGCTCCTTTTACAGTTTTTGCACCAACTAATGATGCATTTGCAGCGATTGATGTTCCAATGGATGAAAATGTTTTGGCTAATATTTTAAATTATCACGTAGTTGGAGAGAATAATGTGCGCTCTACTGATTTGGTAGATGGTCCTGTTACTATGTTAAATGATATTGATGTAACTATTGATGCTTCCGCACCAAGTGTTACTGGATCAGGAAACACAACGGCTAGTAATATTGTCGTAGTGGATGTGCAAGCCGCAAATGGAGTGGTACATGTGATTGATCAAGTTTTGATCCCAGCTCCAACAAATTAAGATAGAACCCTCTTTTTAAGATTACCCCAAAATAAAAATTCTTCTTTAAGGGCATTTAGTTACAGATTGATTTTTCAATTAGTTAAGAGCTAAATGCCCTTTTTTACACACTCATTTTAAATATTAACTAATTTAAATTAAAACCTATGAAAACGTTAATCAAAAGATTATCGGTGCCTTTGTTGTGCCTTTTCGTAATCAATGTTTTTATCTCTTGTAAAACAGATAATGAACAGTTAAATGAATCAGATCCAAGTTTGATTGAATTTGAAGAATCAAACATCATCAGCTTTGATGAAATAGAAGAAATGACCCAAAATATAATTGATGGTGAGTTGCTAGAGCCTGAAAATGAAGAAGAAGCTTTTGGCTTGTCTAAAAATTCTTTATTTGATATTAGTAGAGAAAGAAGAGTATATGATTTTTCTGCATCAATCAATAGCGGGGCTGGAGCAGGAACTAATATTGAAGGTGAACTTCGTTTAAATTTTACTTTATATCATGCTAGTTTTACCATTGTTAGAGGGAACTTGGTATTACCAGATGGCTCAAGAGCACGAACTAGAGGAGCTATTATAAGTGACGGTATTGTTTATCTAATCATAAATCCACCTGGAAGGAATTTAATTTTTGGAATTGGTAGAGTAGATGAAGAAGGGAACTTAGAAGGAGGATTTAGAATTTTTGGTAATGGTATTGGTAGAGGAGAATGGAGTGCGGAATTAATTAAAACAATTTTCCCTGATAAAACAATAGTGGAGTTAATTGTTGAGGATGGTAGATTCACCTCTTTAGTAGGAGCATTACAAGCTACTGATTTAGTAGCGCCTCTAACAGGAGAAGGTCCGTTCACTGTTTTCGCTCCAACCGATGAAGCGTTTGCTGCATTGGATGAAGTTCCAGAATTAGAAGTTTTAAAACAAGTACTGTTATATCATGTAGCGAGTGGGAGATTAAATACCCCACAGTTATTGGCACAGGAAATGATTGAGACATTGCAAGGAGAAAATATAAAAGTTAGTCTAGATGATAATAATGAAATAGTAATTAATGATACCGTAAAATTACTTTCTGCAAACATCGGAGGATCTAATGGAGTAATTCAGGTTATAGATGCAGTATTGATACCACCATCATTTCAACCACTACAAAGTATTGTAGAGATTGCTGTAGCCACTCCAGAGTTATCAACTTTAGTAGGTGCTTTGCAAGAGGCTGATCTTGTTGATACTTTGAATGGAGACGGACCTTTCACAGTATTTGCACCGACCAATGATGCATTTGCTGCTTTAGAATCGATTCCTAGTGGAGAAGCTCTTACAGAAGTTCTTTTATATCATGTTGCAGCAGGTAAGTTTACGGCAGAAGATTTAATAGCTGGTCAGACGGTTACAACAGTGCAAGGAGATGAGGTAACTATAGAAATGATAGATGGAGAAGTGTTTCTAAATGGCGCTATTAAAGTCATAATTGCAGATATTGAAGCTTCTAATGGTATTGTTCATGTTATAGATGGGGTTTTACTGCCTCCTGCTGATTTACAATCAATCGTAGAGATAGCTGTAGCCACACCAGAGTTATCAACGCTAGTAAGTGCATTACAAGCGGCTGATCTTGTTGATACGTTAAATGGAGATGGTCCTTTCACAGTATTTGCACCGACCAATGATGCATTTGCTGCTTTAGAAGTGATTCCAAGTGGAGAAGCTCTTACAGAGGTTCTTTTGTATCATGTTGCAGCAGGTAAGTTTACGGCAGAAGATTTGATTGCTGGTCAGACAGTTACAACAGTGCAAGGAGATGAGGTGACTATAGAAATGATAGATGGAGAAGTATTTTTAAATGGCTCTATTAAAGTTGTAATTGCAGATGTTGAAGCTTCTAATGGTATTGTTCATGTTATAGATGGGGTTTTACTACCTCCTGCTGATTTACAATCAATTGTAGAGATAGCTGTAGGTACACCAGAACTTTCTACTTTAGTGGGTGCATTACAAGCAGCTGATCTTGTTGATACGTTAAATGGAGACGGACCTTTCACAGTATTTGCACCGACCAATGATGCATTTGCTGCTTTAGAATCGATTCCAAGTGGAGAAGCTCTTACAGAAGTTTTGTTATATCATGTTGCAGCAGGTAAGTTTACTGCCCAAGATTTATTGGCTGGTCAAACTGTAACTACCGTACAAGGAGAAGAAGTAACTATAGAAATGATCGACGGTGTGGTGTTTTTAAATGAGTCCATTAAAGTGTTGTTGGCAGGTGTAGAAGCTTCAAATGGAATTGTACATGTAATTAATGAAGTTTTAATTCCATCAGCATTGCACTAAAAGAAATAGACATTTGAGTTAGCCATAAATAATTGTCTGAAGAGCTATTAGAAAGAATTTTTAATGTCTTTCTAATAGCTTTTTCTTTTTTTAATATTAATTGCAGGATGATGTAGAATTCTATCTTAACCATTCTTTATAAATACACTTCAAATCATTAAATTTGCACCATTCTGCTAAAAAAGTAGATGTTGAAAAATCAGAATAAAGTATATGTTTGATAATTTAAGTGATAAGTTAGATAAAGCGTTACATATTTTAAAAGGTCACGGTCAGATTACTGAAGTAAATGTTGCTGAGACACTTAAAGAAGTACGTAGAGCATTGGTAGATGCTGATGTTAATTATAAAATTGCTAAAGATTTTACAGCAACCGTAAAGGAAAAAGCTTTAGGTCAAAACGTGCTTAAATCGCTTAAGCCTGGTCAATTAATGGTTAAACTTGTAAAAGATGAGTTAACTGAATTGATGGGTGGTGATGTAGCTGGAGTTAATCTCTCAGGAAATCCTTCTGTCATCTTAATGTCAGGTTTACAGGGTTCTGGTAAAACAACATTTTCTGGAAAGCTAGCGAATTATTTAAAGAATAAAAAAACTAAGAAACCACTTTTAGTGGCTTGTGATGTTTATAGACCAGCAGCGATAGACCAGTTGCATGTTGTTGGTGAACAAATTAATGTAGAGGTTTTTAGTGATAGAGGTAACTCTGATCCAGTTGCTATTGCAAAAGCAGGTGTTGCTCATGCAAAAGCTAATGGATTTAATGTAGTTATAATTGATACTGCAGGTCGTTTAGCTGTAGATGAGGTGATGATGACCGAGATTGCAAATATTCATAAAGCCGTTACTCCAAATGAAACATTATTTGTAGTAGATTCCATGACTGGGCAGGATGCTGTTAATACTGCGAAAGCATTTAATGATTTATTGAACTTTGACGGAGTAATCCTTACGAAGCTTGATGGAGATACCAGAGGTGGAGCAGCTATTTCTATTAAATCTGTTGTAAATAAACCGATAAAATTTATTGGTACTGGTGAGAAGATGGAAGCTATCGATGTGTTCTATCCTTCCAGAATGGCGGATCGTATACTGGGGATGGGAGACGTAGTTTCTTTAGTGGAAAGAGCGCAGGAGCAATTTGATGAAGAGGAAGCAAGAAAGCTACAAAAGAAAATTGCAAAAAATCAATTCGGTTTCGATGATTTCTTAAAACAAATCCAGCAAGTAAAGAAGATGGGAAATATGAAAGATCTTGTGGGGATGATTCCTGGAGCTGGTAAAATGATGAAGAATGTAGATATAGATGATGATGCATTTAAGCATATTGAAGCAATTATTCATTCCATGACACCTGAAGAGCGCACAAAACCTCAAATTATTAATGCGAGTAGAAAAAAACGTATTGGAAAAGGTTCAGGAACCTCAGTTCAGCAGGTAAATCAACTACTTAAACAGTTTGATCAAATGAGTAAAATGATGAAGATGATGCAAGGTGGCGGAGGAAAGCGTATGATGCAAATGATGGGTAAGATGAGATAACTTTTATAATCAATTAATAATTTTAAATATAGAGTAGGGGCTTACTATGGAAGTTTTAGACGGAAAAAAAATAAGTAACGATATAAAAAACGAAATTGCTGCTGAAGTTCAAAAGATGAAAGATCGCGGCGAAAAAGTTCCACATTTAGCAGCTGTTTTG
Organism: uncultured Aquimarina sp.; assembly: GCF_947492115.1. Classification (NCBI taxonomy): domain Bacteria; kingdom Pseudomonadati; phylum Bacteroidota; class Flavobacteriia; order Flavobacteriales; family Flavobacteriaceae; genus Aquimarina; species uncultured Aquimarina sp. The sequence continues at coordinate 68,125 of NZ_CANLMM010000006.1, read as the reverse complement.
GTTGGAAACGATGGGGCGAGTTTAACTTATGTAGGAAGCAAGGTAAGAGCTTGTGAAAAAATCGGATTTGAGTCTACTTTAGTTAAAATGCCAAGTACTACAAGTGAGGTAGAATTACTAGCAAAGATTAAAGAGTTAAATGAGAACTCAGATATCGACGGATTTATAGTTCAATTACCATTACCTCCTCAGATAGACACGCAAAAAGTGCTTTTGGCAGTAGATCCTGATAAGGATGTAGATGGTTTTCATCCAATGAATTTTGGAAAAATGGCCTTAGATATGTCAACTTTTATACCAGCGACACCGTTTGGTATATTAGAGTTGTTAGAACGTTATAATGTAGATACCAAAGGAAAACATACTGTTGTAATTGGAAGAAGTCATATCGTCGGTAGACCCATGAGTATTTTAATGGGTAGAAAAGGTTGGCCTGGTAATTCAACAGTTACGCTTACTCATAGCCACACAAAAAATATTACTCAGATTATTTCTCAAGCTGATATTGTGATCTCCGCTTTAGGGGTTCCTAACTTTTTAAAAGCAGAAATGGTTAAAGATGATGCTGTTATTATTGATGTGGGTATTACCAGAGTTGCGGATGATTCTAGAGAAAAGGGGTATAGAATTGTAGGTGATGTGGATTATGAAAATGTAAGTAAGAAAGCTTCTTATATTACACCTGTTCCCGGTGGTGTAGGACCTATGACAATAGCCATGTTACTTAAGAACACTTTGTTAGCAAGAGAAAGACATAGAAAATAAGTTTCTTTTTATTGTTTAAGTGTATTTAAATTAAATAGAAATATCATTTCATAAAAAAGCTCTAGTTCGATTGAACTAGAGCTTTTTTATGCTGCTTATTAGGTTGTTTTAGAAAGTTGTTATTTAGTCCAGTTTGTAGAGAACTAAGCAGAAAGGAAAATAAAAGAGGTGCCATTTTTATGGCACCTCTTTTATTTTTACATTTATTATTGGTGATAATAAATTATAATTATGTGTGTTTTTTAATATTTTCCGAACGCGCTTGCGTCAATATTGTCTTGATCTTCTGCATCATTACCATAAAGTGTTCCATTTGGTAATAAGTCAAGAGATAAACTATATGAAGGTACATTCATTCCTTCAGGAGTTTTGATCGTGTTGTAATCTAAGATATCCTGACCTTTTTCGTATAGAGGATTCTTCGTAAATTGTCCTTGTCCTCTTCCTTTAGGAGCATTTGGATCTTCTCTCCAATCTTTTCCATAAGCAATAACACAGTAGTACTCACCTTCAGGAATATTTCTTATGTATTGTGTTTGATTACTATTGATATATACAATTCTGATTGTTTCATCATCTTTTGCTGTTTTACCCATTTTCACAAGTTTTACAACAACATCTGTATTTTTACCAACTTCTATTTTAAGGTAGTTGTCCAACTTATACTCGAACTTACCTTTAAAGTTAAAGGATTTCGGTGTTGCTCCAGATTTGTATGTTTTCTTTTCCCAGCTTGAGAATTTATTTTCTCTTACTGCTTTAGATGGAGCAGCGGCAGCTCTATTAGAAGAACTTGCATTGCTTCCGTTAGAAGATGTTTTTGATTCTATAGGTGTATAAGCAGTTTCAGTAGAACCAAGAGTTCTTTTGTTTGCCTCTTCTAATGCTTTCTGAGTTTCAGCTAATTCTGCAAGTCTTCTTTGCTCAGCCACACTCTTATTTTTATTAGCGGCAGCAGCGGCAGCGGCAGCAGCCGTTGCTTCCTGTTCTGCTAATCTTTGTAATCTTTCAGCTTCTGCAATAGCTTTTCTCGCAGCTTCGGCAGCAGCTATTTTAGCAGCTTCAGCATCTCTAATTGCTTTTTCAGCAGCAGCTTTAGCAGCTCTTTTCTTAGCTTCTGCAGCTTTAGCAGCTCTTTCAGCTTCAGCAATACTATTATCTTCTGCCAATAACTTGGTAAGTACGAATCCATTACCATTCTTATATTGTACAGTACTCCAATCACCATATCCAGAACTAATAACGTATACTTGAGTTCCTTGTGGTATCTCACCGATAATATCAAAATTCGCTCCAGGTCCAGTTCTTAACTCTAACTTTGCAGTAGACATTAAATAGCGGTCTAATGACTTTATCTGAGCGAAAGTCGAAGAAGTCATCACCAATAACAAAATAAATGTAAAAATTGATTTCATAATCTTTCTGTGTTTACATAATTAAAATTCAAAAATAAAGCAGATTAGGGTCTATAATCTTTGTATTGCTTTTTTTCGGGTTTACTCTATAATATTAAAAAATTTATTCAAATTCATGTTCAAAAATGCGCTTTCAAAAAATATGCCAAACTTGTTTTTTTGACATTTAGAAATTGTTAACGATTTATTGTTTCGTTAAAAATATTTCCAATTTTAAAGAACGTTTTAGTTTGTAAGTTTCTGATTTTAAGCGATTTACACGTGTTTTTTTATAGTGTAAGTTTAAACTTGTTAATTAATCACCTGAAATGAAAACTATTAAACTATAAACAAAAGTAAGTTATTAATCTGAAAAACGCAACTAGTTTTCACTTTATTTACATAAAGTTTTACTTTTTTTTTATTCAATTTGTGTTTTTCAACGATTTTTTTGTGTATTACATCTGATTTATATTGATTTTATTGGGCTTGAAGTCGGTTCGTGTTTTTTGTTAGTTCGTGATAATATTTTTTAGGTTTTTTCGAAGATGTGAATGAAGTTAAAAACTTAAATTTTCACAATATTTTAACATAATTAATTATGCTTGCATAGCTTTTTTTTAAATTTGAGTAGATTGAATTTTACTTTTATTAGATTTATTGTTTTGATAATTAAATAGTTATATTTTTTCTACTCTTCGTTTTTATAAAATCGAAAATTGTTTTTGAATTCTTGAAAAGTGGTGTTTCATTTTATCTATTATGGTTTTACCTTGGGGGTATTTTGGAATTTATTTGGCATAATTTTTAGCCATATTTATCTATGGTCAGAAATTGCTGACGGTTTTTTGTGTGTACGATTTTAGTGAGAATTTGATTTTTATTCAGAAGAATTTGTTGTTGTGCAACTAGAATATGCTTAGTGAGTATTCTTTATTAATTCAGGGAATTTTTTCTGAAAACGTTTTAATCTAGGCACGGAAATATTTTGAATATACCTGTTGTAAGGGTTTCTTTTTTCATAATCCTGATGGTATTCTTCTGCTTTCCAAAATTTTTGAAAAGGCATGATTTCTGCAGCAATTTTTCTATTGATACTTTTGCTTAAAAACTCCTTCTTTTTTGTAATAATTTCCTTTTGAGTATCATTTTGATAAAATATAATGGATCGATATTGGGGACCTCTATCAGGGCCTTGACCGTTTATTTGGGTTACATTTTGTGATCCAAAATATACATCTACTAAGGTAGAAAACGAAACTATTTTAGGGTCGTATAGTACTTCAACAGCTTCTGCATGACCGGTCCGCCCTGTATTACTTGATTCATATGTCGGGTTTTCTGTATGTCCTCCGGAATACCCAGAAATAACCTCTTCTACGCCAATTACACTTTCATAAATTGCTTCAACACACCAAAAACATCCACTTGCAAAATAAGCTCGTTCCAATCCATTTATTGGTTCAACTTGAACAGGCGTCATATTTTGTGTTTCTGTATTTGTTAGTGTATTTTTCGTTTGACTAGTTCCTTGGCAGCCAAAAAGTAAAATCGAAATAGTGAGTGTGCTATATAATAATGTCTTCATGATAATAGTTTTTGCTATTAGTAGTCTGAGTTTTGAAAGAAACCTTTCAAGATGCACTTGTAGCAAAATTAATTAGATTCTGAGTAATGAGGTCTTAAAGAAGTTGTAAATAAAGAAGGCTATCATATCGATAGCCTTCTTTATTTAAGTTTTATTGAATTTTTTATCCATTCATGGATATTAGAAATTCGTCGTTATTTCTCGTTTGTTTAAATCGCTCATTAATGAATTCCATCGCTTCGACAGGATTCATGTCTGCTAAATATTTTCTCATTACCCACATTCTTTGAATTGTGCTTTCGTCTAATAAGATGTCATCTCGACGTGTGCTAGAAGAGGTGAGGTCAATTGCAGGGAATATTCTTCTATTAGATATTTTACGATCTAATTGTAATTCCATATTACCAGTACCTTTGAATTCTTCAAAAATAACTTCATCCATTTTAGATCCGGTTTCGGTTAAAGCTGTTGCAATGATTGTTAATGATCCTCCATTCTCAATATTTCTGGCAGCTCCAAAGAATCGTTTTGGTTTGTGCAAAGCATTAGCATCTACACCACCACTTAGAATTTTACCAGAAGCAGGCTGTACTGTGTTATATGCTCTTGCAAGACGTGTAATAGAGTCTAATAATATGACAACATCATGGCCGCATTCTACTAATCTCTTAGCTTTTTCTAGAACGATATTGGCAATTTTGACATGTTCATGAGCTTCTTTATCAAAAGTAGAGGCTATTACTTCTCCTCTTACATTTCTTTGCATGTCTGTTACTTCCTCTGGGCGCTCATCAATCAGTAATATCATTTGATACACTTCAGGGTGATTTGCTGCGATTGCATTAGCAACATCCTTTAGTAACATGGTTTTACCTGTTTTAGGTTGTGATACAATCATACCACGTTGTCCTTTTCCGATAGGTGAGAATAAATCCATGATTCTTGTAGAGATAGTACTTTGCTTCTCTGCAATTTTGAATTTCTCCTGAGGGAAAAGAGGAGTAAGGTGTTCAAAAGATACTCTATCTCTTACTACCTGCGGGTCAAGTCCATTGATTTTGTTTACTTTTATTAAAGGAAAATATTTTTCTCCTTCTTTTGGAGGTCTTACTTGTCCTAAAACGGTATCTCCTGTTTTTAATCCAAAAAGTCTTATTTGAGATTGAGATACGTAAATATCATCAGGAGAAGAAAGGTAGTTGTAATCACTAGATCTTAAAAAACCATATCCATCTTGCATGATGTCCAGAACTCCTTCACTCTGAATAATTGCATCAAATTCATAATCGGGTTCTTTATAGCGATTTCTGTTATCTCTATTTCCATTATCCCTGTTTCCGTTATTTTCTTTTTTATTATTGTTGTTATTACGGTTTTTGTTCTGGGATTTATCGTTATTCCTGTTTCTATTGTCCTTTCTTTCTTCTTTTCGCTCTTCCTTTTTATCCTCTTGTTTTTTGTCCTCTTGCTTTTTCTGAGGTTTTTTGTTTACAACAGGTTGTTTGTTGCTTTGATTTGTGTCTCTTGCTTCTTTTTTAGGAGTAGTGCTTTTTTCCTGAGCGCCTGTTGCTTCTTTTGTAGTAGCTGTATTCGGTGCTTGAGCTTTTTTTGTGCGAGGTCTTTTTTGACGCGCAGCAGGTTTTGGTTCAGCTTTTTCGGTTTTAGCCGAAGTATCTTCTGTAATGACCTCTTTAACCTTATTAGGGTTCGCCGCTTGGTAATCTAATATTTGATATACCAAGTCTAATTTTTTCATGCTGCGAAATTTAGGCACATTTAAACTTTTCGCAATTTCCTGTAGCTCAGGAAGCTTTTTCGCTTTTAATTCAGAAATCTCTAACATTTAAGTTTGTTATATAATTTAAGGTTCTGGTGTTAAATTTTCTAAAGAAGAATTCTAGGAAAATTTTATTAAGAAGGTAAGTAACCTAATTAAGAATGGGTTACATAAATTGTGATGCAAGTATACGACTTTATTTTTGATTTTTTACACATATTTATAAAAAGAAACTCTTATTTTTGCTTTTCCAAAAGAAGAAGGGGTAATGATACAACGAATTCAATCCATATACTTACTATTAGTAGCGTTAATAGCTAGTGTAGTTTCTACATTAGTACCTTACGGATTTGATCAAGATAAAAATGAATTATTAGCAAAAGATAATCTTTTGGTGTTAGGAATGTTTGCTGGATCTGCGGTTTTAGCAGTGGTGAGTATTTTTTTGTTTAAAAATAGACAGCTTCAATTTGTTTTGGGGCGAATCAATATCTTATTAAACTTTATTTTACTAGGAGTATTTGTTTATTGGTCGCTAACATTATCTGGAGAAACATTGGTTTCAGAGAAAGGTATTGGGATGTTACTTCCTATTATTTCTATCGTTTTATTAGTGGTAGCCAATAAGGCTATTAAAAAGGATGAAAATCTCGTAAAATCAGTAGACCGATTACGATAAACCTAAAATCTTAGTAGTATTAGTGCGTTAGAACCCGGAGTATGCCAACTTCGGGTTCTTATTTTTTACCAAGTTCGATTACTTCTAGATTTTCTATTTTATCCTGATCTATAGTAAAGCGCAACATTGTTCTTACTTTATGGAAGCCATGTTTTCCCGCGGCTCCAGGATTCATGTGTAATACTCTATTTGTTTTATCAGGAATTACCTTTAATATATGAGAGTGGCCACATATAAATAAGTCAGGAGGATTGTTTTGTATTTCTTTTCTGGTATTACTGTTATATTTTGGTGGATAGCCACCAATATGGGTAATCCATACAGATACTTTTTCGCAATGAAATCGTTGATGTAAAGGAAAGCTTACTCTTGCTTTATCATTATCTATATTTCCATATACCGCTCGAAGCGGTTTTATATTTTCAATTGCATCCGTCACACTTAAGTCTCCTATGTCTCCTGCATGCCAAACTTCGTCCGTTTGTTCTACATAGTGTAAGATCCGATCATCTATATAACTATGAGTGTCACTTAGTAAAAGTATTTTTTTCAAATTGATGTATTGGTTTGGTTTATTATCATATAAATAATCGCAAATATGTTCGTAGAATTAATCTCTTTTATATGAAGTATATTTGCCATCATATTAAAAACAAAAATAGAATAAAGCTTTGAGATATTTTTTAGAACTTTCTTATAAAGGAACTTCTTATCATGGTTGGCAAAGACAGCCTAATGCAATTTCTATACAAGAGGTGTTAGAAAGTTCTTTGTCCTTATTATTAAAAGCAAAAATAGAGATTGTTGGAGCAGGAAGAACAGATGCAGGTGTTCATGCAAAACAGATTATGGCGCATTTTGATTATGAAAAGGATATCGATGTAGACCAATTATGTTATAAGCTTAATTCTCTTCTTCCTAAAGATATTGCAATTCAAAAGATATATTTAGTGCAAGAAGAGGTGCATGCTAGGTTCGACGCTATGAGTAGGTCATATGAGTATATTATTACTTTAGAAAAAGATCCTTTCAGTATAAATCATGCTTACTATCTTAAAAAGGATTTGGACATAGATTTAATGAATAAAGCTGCTAAATTACTGTTAAACTATACGAACTTTAAATGTTTTAGTAAGTCCAAAACCGATGTAAAAACGTATAATTGTACTATTACAAATGCTGTTTGGGAAAGAAATGGCAGTTTGTTGATTTTCAAGATTACGGCTAATCGTTTTCTCCGAAATATGGTTAGAGCTGTCGTAGGAACTCTTGTAGAAATAGGAGAGCATAAATTAGATCTTGAAGATTTAAAAGAAATTATAAAAAGTGAAAATCGTAGTGAAGCTGGGTATTCTGTACCAGCTCATGGATTATATTTGACGAAAGTAGCATATCCCAATACTATATACTTAACACAATAATGGCTGGAAAAAGCGGAAAAGCATTTGATTTTAAATTATTCAGAAGATTGATAGGGTATACAAACCCTTATCGATTTACCTTTTATTTCGTAGCGCTATCTGCAATATTGTTGTCAGGATTTGCTATACTAAGACCGCTACTGCTGCAAAAAGCGATTGATAAAAGTTTTATCCCTAAAGACGGTAATTTAATCTTGTTTTACATCGGTTTAATGCTAGGAGTATTGCTGTTAGAAGTAGTGTTTCAATTTCTGTTTATTTATTTTGCAAACTGGTTAGGGCAAGAAGTTATAAGAGATATAAGGGTAAAACTTTTTGATCATATGTTGAGTTTTAAAAAACAATATTATGATCAATCTGCTGTGGGAAGATTAGTTACTCGTGCGGTTAGTGATATAGAAACCATAGCAAGTATTTTTAGCCAAGGACTTTTCATGATTATTAGTGATCTGCTTAAAATGTTTGTGATTCTTTGTTTCATGATTTATTACAGTTGGCAACTTACATTAATTGTTCTTGCTGTATTACCTTTTATTGTTTTTGCTACCAGAGTTTTCCAAAGAAAAATGAAAACAGCGTTTGAGGAAGTAAGAACGCAAGTTTCTAATCTTAATTCTTTTGTACAAGAGCGAATAACAGGAATGAAGATTGTTCAGCTTTTTACCAGAGAAGAAATAGAGTATAATAGTTTCAAAGAGATTAATGAAAAGCATAAAAAAGGTTGGATAAAAACCGTGTGGTATAATTCTATCTTTTTTCCAATTGCCGAAATGTCGAGTTCTATTACTACTGGATTGATCGTATGGTATGGAGGTTTAAAAGCTGCACAAGGAGATGTGATTACCTTGGGTGTGGTGATTGCTTTTATAGAGCTCTCACAGATGCTTTTTAGACCTCTGAGACAAATTGCAGATAAGTTTAATACACTGCAAATGGGTATGGTAGCGGCAAATAGAGTATTTGCAATTCTAGATACCGAATCTAAGATCAATGATTTTGGACAAATAGAGCTTGAAACAATAAAAGGAGCAATTGATTTTGAAGATGTAAGGTTTAGTTATGTTGAGGACGAAGAGGTTTTAAAAGGAATCTCGTTTTCGGTAAAACCAGGAGAAACCGTAGCGATTGTAGGAGCTACTGGTGCTGGAAAATCAACCATTATCAATTTACTAAATAGGTTTTATGAAATAGATGATGGAGTTGTTTCTATCGATAGCACAAACATTCATGATATTGATTTAAAATCCTTAAGGAATCATATCGCAGTAGTGTTACAGGATGTGTTTTTATTTGCAGATACTATTTTTAATAATATTACACTTAACAATCCTGATATCACAGAAGAAAGGGTGGTAAAAGCTGCTAAAGAGATAGGAATCCATGATTTTATAAAAAGTCTTCCAAATGGATATCATTATAATGTAAAAGAAAGAGGTGTAATGCTTTCTTCCGGGCAAAGACAATTAATTTCTTTTCTAAGAGCGTATGTAACCAACCCTGGAATTTTAGTGTTGGATGAAGCTACCTCTTCTATAGACTCGCATAGCGAACAACTGATCCAAGATGCTACGGATAAAATTACTCAGGGAAGAACCTCTATAGTAATTGCTCACCGACTAGCTACCATCAAAAATGCAGATAAAATTATTGTAATGGATAGTGGTAAAATTGTAGAGCAAGGAAATCATAACGAACTACTAGAAGTAGAAAATGGGTATTATAAAAACCTCTACGACGTGCAGTTTAGCGAAATGAGGGAGGTTTAATTAATTAACCCGCTTTCTTTTAATATTCCGGAAGCTATTCCTGCGATAATCGCAATTCCAAACACTATTAAACTTATTAATAGAAATCCAACAAAACCTTTAATTATGACTCTCCAATAACTAACATTATATAAGTTTTTGAACAAGAAGGTTGCATAAATAAGTTGTATTAATAAAAATATAGAACTAGTCTCCTCTACGTAGTCTCCAAAACAAAAAGTAATAATGTAGGGTATAAAAGTAAGTATGGTAATATGAGCTATGAGATACGCATTGATTACGTTGTGTTCTAGAAAATTGTACTTTCTGTATTTTCTAAAGACAAAGCGAGACATGAGTGAAAACAGAGGTATTAAGATAAAATATCCCAAGGTTGGAAATTTTTCTACCGTTTCTTTTAAAAACTCTACCACCTCAGAATTTTTATCACTTTTATCTATTTCAGAAGCAATGTTAAATGCTTTCTCCTTTATAAAACTTAAAAGAGTAGATAGGGTAAGAGATAATAACAGATAAGATGGTAAGTTTAAATGCTTTTTTCTAACTCCATTGATATAGTCATTAATAACAATGTGAGGTTTTATTGTTAAGTCCTTAATGGTTTTTATAAGGGTACCATCAATATTTAAATATACTTCTGTTATTTCAGTAATTAAATTTTTATAGGTAATTCTTTTTGTAATCTTTTTAGCTCCGCAGTGAGAGCAAAAGTTTACATTTTCAACATTATATCCGCAGTTCTTGCAATTAGAAACTGTAACAGTTTTATCCATTTATTTCTTAGGTGATTTTTAAATATTTGATGTTTTAAATAGAAGAGCTTCCGTCGATAGGCATTACACCACTTTGTATCATAATAAAAGCAATAACAATGGAGAAAATAACAAATAATATGCTCATGATTACAAAAAATAATAGTGTTTTTAAAATGATTTTTTTCCAACTTAAGTCATATAGCTTCTTTAAAACATATGCGATGTAGAATATAGAAGCAGAGAATTGAATCCATAGTACTGGGTAAAGATTCTCAACAGTTAAAAGTATAGGCAAGGTTATGAAACTTATTACCATGGTAATGTGTGAATAAGCGTATAGATGAATAACCAAATGTTCCGTTAGATTATACTTTTTATAATTTAAAAACACAAGCCTAGATATTAAGGCTAATATCGGAATTGTTAAGAAAGAGGTAACAGATTGGTATTCAAAAGAAATATCAGATGCTATTTTACTTACTTCTAGTTGTTCTTCGGAGACCATTGTTTTCGCAAATATATCCTCCATGTATTTTTTTAGAATAAATGTATATAAACTTGCTATGGTAAGAGAAATTGCAAAATAACTAAAAACGTTAATGTATCTTTTTCTAAGTCCATTGATAAATCCATCAATCACATCCTTTGGTTTTGTGAAAAGATGAACGAATGTTCTAATAAAAGAATTATCTAAGTTTAAAAAACGATCACTAAATTCTTGAGTTAAATTTTTAAAAGTAATTCGCTTCGTAATTTTTTTAGCACCACATTCTGGACAAAAGGGAAAGTTGGCAATTTCGAAGCCACAGTTCTTACAATATTTAATGTTACTAAGTTTATTGTCCATCTATTGTAGATCTTTCTTTATTTTTTCAATTAATTCTTCTGGTGTTTTAAAGATGACAAATTCACCATTTTTTATATAAGATATCTGACCAGTTTCTTCACTTACAATAATAGCTAATCCATCGGTTTTTTCGGTAATTCCTATGGCAGCTCGGTGTCTTAATCCAAATCGTAAAGGGATGTCTCTGTCGTTTGATACTGGTAATATCACTCGAGTAGCAACAATTCTATTGTCTTCAATAATCATAGCTCCATCGTGTAATGGACTATTTTTATAAAAAATACTTTCTATTATTGGTGTTTTTACTAATATATCGAGTTCATCACCTGTGTTTTTAACAAAGTCTAATGCGGTATTTCTTTTAATTACAATCAATGCTCCTGTAAAGGTATCTCCCATTTTCTGACAAGCTCTTACAATAGCACCCACATCCGTTACACTATCTTCTGGAGTGTCTCTTATGAATTTTAATTGTCGCAAAAATTTTCTTCTTCTACCAAAGTTTGTAGATCCAATCATAAGAAGAAATTTTCTAATCTCTTGCTGAAAAACAACAATCAACGCAAACATTCCTACGCCAATAAACTCCCCTAAAACACTACTAAGCATCTCCATCGCCAGAAACTGAGTTAGTTTCCAGACAAGATAGATCATTACGATTCCTATAAAAATATTGATAGCGGCAGTACCTTTAACCAATTTATACATATAGTAGAGTAGCAGTGCTACCAACACGATATCCAGGATATCTAATATTCTAACATTGATTAAATCCAAAGGCGGTCTTTTTGTAAAAATAGAAAAATTAGCGAAACTCTGTTTCAGATCTTTTATTCAAAATGATTAATCTGTAAAATTATTGTATTTGTTTACTAGATTTACACATTCCATAGCTTCTTTTACATCATGAACTCTTAATATAGAAGCTCCTTTTAACAAAGCAATGGTATTGAGAGAAGTAGTTCCATTCAGCGATTCAGAAGGAGTGCTATTCAGAGTTTTATATATCATCGATTTTCGAGAGACACCTGCAAGAATAGGAAGCTCTTGTAGTTTAAGTAGCTCTAATTTATTCAGCAGTTCAAAATTCTGATCAATATCTTTAGCAAATCCAAAGCCAGGATCTATAATAATATCGTTGATACCCGCTAGTCTTGCTTCTGCTACTTTCTGAGAAAAATAAAACTGAACTTCTTTCACCAAATCCGAATATTGATTTAGTGATTTCATAGTTTGTGGGGTACCCTTCATATGCATCATAATGTATGGGACTTTTAATTGACCTACAATGCCAATCATATCCGTATCAAGATTGCCCGCTGAGATATCATTTATAATTGCCGCTCCAGCATCAATACATTTTGTGGCGATACTACTTCTAAAAGTGTCTATTGATAAAATTGCTTTTGGAAATTTTGAAAGAATTAAAGTTACAATAGGTAAGATTCTTTTCTCTTCTTCATCAAGAGAAATATGAGCTGCTCCTGGTCTAGAGGAATAAGCTCCAAGATCAATAAATGTAGCTCCTTCTTGCAGCATTTTTTCTACCTGCAATAAGATTTGTGATTCATCCTTATATTTTCCTCCGTCATAAAAAGAATCTGGAGTTAGGTTTAAAATTCCCATTACCTTCGGGGAACTGAGATCAATTAAAGACCCTTTGCAATTGATAGTCATAGAAAGGTTTATGCTATATTTTTAATGTTTATTTGGTATAATTGCCATATTAAAGCGAAATTTACGCAAAATTCAACAGTTATATGCAAGATACGTCTACCCAATATGACGCAATAATCACCAAATGTCGTGATTTATTTACTAAGAAAATGAAAGATTATGGAAGTGCCTGGAGAATCTTAAGATTACCATCTCTTACAGATCAAATTTTTATAAAAGCGCAACGAATTCGTGGATTACAGGAAAATGTAGAAAGAAAAGTAGATGAAGGAGAAGTTTCTGAGTTCATTGGGATCATTAATTATAGCTTAATGGCTTTGATTCAATTAGAAAAGGGAGTGGTAGATCAGCCAGATTTATCTGTAGATTTGGCGACAGAATTATACGATAAGCATATCAATATTACTAAAACATTGATGATGAATAAGAATCATGATTATGGCGAGGCTTGGCGTGATATGAGAGTAAGTTCACTTACCGATCTGATCTTACAAAAACTATTAAGAGTAAAACAAATCGAAGATAATAAAGGCAAAACTTTAGTGAGCGAAGGGATCGATGCAAATTATCAGGATATGATTAATTACGCCGTATTTGCGATGATTCATTTGGGTGAAGCAAATTAATTTTTGATTTTATAAAATACTGTTAAACTAAAAATAACAAGATATAAACCCTTTATCTTGTTCGCGATAACTTATAATCTCCATATTAAAGATGAAAATACTAGTTGGTTTTTCCAGAATATTTGTAGCAGCACTTTTCTTATTTTCAGGATTTATTAAACTAAATGATCCACTTGGGTTCTCTTATAAATTGCAAGAATATTTCAGTGAAGGTGTATTAAATATGGAGTTTTTAATTCCGATTGCGTTATTGCTAGCAGTGTTTCTATGTATTTTTGAAATTATTGTTGGAATCACCTTATTACTCGGATATTTACCAAAGTTTACGGTTTGGTCCTTATTAGGTATGATCATTTTCTTTACATTTCTCACGTTCTATTCAGCTTATTTTAATAAGGTAACAGATTGTGGGTGTTTTGGAGATGCACTTCCATTAACTCCTTGGGAATCGTTTACAAAAGATGTGATTCTCTTGGTGTTCATTCTTATTTTATTCTTCGGAAGAAAATATATCACACCTATTCTTCCAGAGAATTCTCATAAGTGGATCGTATTTGTATCCTTTACAGCATGTTTGGCATTTGCGTATCACGTACTAATGCATTTACCAACGTTTGATTTTAGAGCCTATAAAATTGGGACTAATATTGAAGAAGGAATGTCAGTACCCGAAGGAGCTCCTGAAGCAGAATTTGAATATTCGTGGAAATTTGATGTAAATGGAAAAGAAGAAATTATTAAAACTAGCGGAGAATATCCTCAGGTAGATGGTAAATATATTGGGGTAGAAACTAAAATGATTGAAGAAGGATACATTCCACCAATTCATGATTTCGCGATAGAAAAAGATGGAAATGATTATACAGCCGAGTTTTTAGAAAAGGAAAATGTGGTTCTTATCGTTATGTATAATCTTTCCAAGAGTGAAGGAGAAGGAATGAGTGTTATCAAGGGATTAACAGATAAAGCAATGGCTCAAGGATATGATGTGATAGGGCTTACAGCCTCATCTCCTGAAGAAGTGGCACAGAAAAAAGAAACCTATAATCTTAATTTCGATTTTTATAGTACCGATGAGACAGCGCTTAAAACAATTCTAAGATCCAATCCAGGAATTGTGAAGTTGAATAAGGGAACCATTACCGAAAAACTACATTGGAATGATGCCGATCAGCTGATTTTAGATAAAGTAACACCTTCCAAGCCTAGAATAAATGCAGAGCTAAAGTCTAAATTAGATAGTATTGCTAAACTAGATCAGAAGTTTAGGAAATTAATGCAAGCTAAAACAGTTGAAGAACGAGATAGTATTGCGAAGTTGGTAGGAGCTACTGAGGAAGAAGCTTTGAGTGATTATTGGTTCCAACAAAATAAAATTGATTCTTCAAATACGGTGTATGTAGAGCGAGTATTTAAGCAATATGGGTATCCCGGTAAATCTCTTGTAGGCGAACCTACAAATAAAGCCGCTTGGTATGTAATTCAACATTCTGATAAAATAGATAAATACCTTCCTTTAATTAAAGAAGCTGGAGAAAAAGAAGAAATTCCTTTTAGACTTGTAGCAATGATGGAAGACCGATATTTGATGGGTAAAGGAGAAGAGCAAGTATACGGTACACAAGGAATGACATTTAATTCTAATACCAATAAACCAATTGATATTATCTGGCCCATAAGAGATGCAGAAAGTGTGAATGAAAGAAGAGTGAAAGCAGGATATAATACTACCATTGAAGAGTACGCCAAGCTTTTGTATGGCGATACTTTCGAATATAAAATTTATACCTTAGAAGAAGTAGAGCAATTAAAGCAAAAGTCAAACTAGTATGATTTCGTACTTCTATAAATTAGGGTATGCATTACTTACTTTATTAGGAGTGATAACGGTAATCTTTCTTTTATTTACAATTCTTCCTGGTGATCCTGCTCAGATGATGATGGGACAAAACGAAAATCAGGAACAGTTGGATATTATTAATAAAAAATATGGCTTTGATTTGCCATTGACAACACAATATCGCTACTATCTAAATGATCTGTCTCCCATTTCTTTTCATAGTACTCAAAAGGATGACTTTTCCTATTTCGATACAAAAAAGTATGTTGGAACATCTTTATTAAACATCGGTAATGTACATATGGTTCTGAAATACCCCTATTTAAGAGAGTCTTTTCAGAAAAACGGAAAGAAGGTAAGTCAGGTGATTAAAGAAACCTTACCTAATACCGTTGTGTTAGCTGTTTCAGCGATTTTTATTGCCATTTTGTTAGGGATCACCATGGGTATTATTAGTGCATTGACCAAAGATCAATGGACAGATCGATTATTGCAATTGGTTAGTACAATCGGTATGAGCGTTCCTTCTTTTTTTAGTGCTATTATTTTTGCTTGGTTGTTTGGCTATGTATTACATGAATACACCAATTTAAATATGACAGGTAGTTTGTATGAGGTCGATGATTTTGGTGAAGGAACGTATATTCAATGGAAAAACTTACTATTACCTGCAATCGTATTGGGGGTTCGTCCACTAGCAGTAGTAACTCAATTAATGAGGAATTCTTTATTAGAAGTAATGAATCAGGATTATATAAGAACTGCTAAAGCAAAAGGTTTGTCTCTATTTCAGATTATCCGCAGCCATGCATTGAAGAATGCATTAAATCCTGTAGTGACCGCCATCTCTGGATGGTTTGCATCCATGTTAGCAGGAGCTGTTTTTGTAGAATATATTTTTGGATGGAATGGACTAGGGAAAGAAATTGTAGATGCCTTAAATACTTCAGACCTTCCAATAATTATGGGTTCGGTTATCGTAATTTCTTCTGTATTCATTCTAATCAATATATTTGTAGACGTTATCTATAAATGGTTAGATCCTAGAATTAGAGCATAACGATAGTATTAAAAATGTAACCAAATAAAAACCACACAAATAAATTAAAATTAATGAGAGCAAAAATTGTAGCAGGAAACTGGAAAATGAATAAAAACCTTGCTGATACAGGAGTTTTACTTTCTGAGTTAAAAGAAAAACTAAACACATCAACAGAAGCCCAAGTAATAGTGGCGCCAACTTTTACGAATCTTTATTATGCTTTTGAAGAATTAAAAGGATCCAATATTGGAGTGGCAGCACAAAATATGCATCAGGCAGAAAGTGGAGCCTTTACCGGAGAGATTTCTGCAGATATGTTAAGTAGTATTGGAGTAAAGACTGTTATTTTAGGTCATAGTGAACGAAGAGCATATTTTGGAGAAACGGATGAATTGTTAGCCGAAAAAGTTGCGACCGCTTTAAAACATGGTATGACAATTATATTTTGTTTCGGAGAAGAATTAGAAGAACGTAAAAGTGATAATCATTTTAATGTTGTCGAAAGTCAGTTAAAGAATGCATTATTTAAGTTGGATAGTGAAGCTTGGAAACAAATAGTATTAGCATACGAACCCGTTTGGGCAATCGGAACAGGTGAAACTGCAAGTCCAGAACAAGCACAAGAAATGCATGCGTTTATACGTAAAACAATTGCAGAAGCATATACAGCAGAGATTGCAGAAGAAGTTTCTATATTATACGGTGGTAGTGTGAAACCAAATAATGCCAAAGAAATTTTTGCTAAACCAGATGTTGATGGTGGTTTAATAGGAGGAGCTTCTTTAGATGCAGAAAGTTTCTCTGCGATTGCAACTTCTTTTTAAACACTAGATATTATTATAAAACAGAAAGGTATTCGCTAAAACGAATGCCTTTTTTGTTGAACAAAAGATTAACTTTGCGCTTTAATTTTTAGCATATGACAGTACCGATATATATAGGATATTACTTTACCATACAACCATTACAACCAGCTACAGAGATTCTGATTGCAGAGTTAGGTTATGCAGGTTTTGAAAGTTTTGTGGAAACAGAAACTGGAGTGGAAGCATTTATTCAAAAACCAGAGTGGAATGAGCATATTTTAGACAACATCCATATTCTAAATTCGGATGAATTCGAGATTACTTATACAACCAAAGAAATAGAACAGGTAAATTGGAATAAAGAATGGGAAAAGAATTTTAATCCTATTGTAGTGGATGATATTTGTGGTGTTAGAGCTCCTTTTCATGAAAAGTCGGATGTGATGTATGATATCGTGATAGAACCTAAAATGTCATTTGGAACAGGGCATCATGAGACTACACATATGATGATCCAACATTTACTGAAAGCTGATTTAGAAAATCAAAAAGTGTTGGATATGGGTTGTGGTACAGGTGTTTTGGCTATTTTAGCAGAGATGCGTGGTGCACAACCTATCGATGCAATTGATATTGATAATTGGTGCTATTTGAACACTGTAGAAAATGTAGAGCGTAATCAGTGCAAACACATTACAGCATATGAAGGTGACGTTTCCTTGTTAGAGGATAAAAAATATGACGTAGTGATCGCTAATATTAATAGAAACATATTGTTAAAAGATATTTCTAGGTATGCAAAAACACTAAAATCCAACGGACAACTTTTTTTAAGCGGTTTTTATAGCGAAGATTTAGAGCTAATTACTAAAGAATGCAATGCTAATAATTTAGAGTTTGTAAATAGTTTGGATAGAAACAATTGGATAGCAGCTTGTTACAAGTTAAAATAATCTAATATACGATTCGTTTTTCTGTATGAAATAGTATATTTGTATAAAAATAAGGAGATGAGCACACAAGAAAAGGTTTTAGAAGAAGTTTTAGAAAAAACCACAGAACAAAATAATAATGAAATTGTTCTCTATAATGATGATGTAAATACTTTTGATCATGTTATAGAGACTCTGATTTATACGTGTGAGCATACTCCGGTTCAGGCAGAACAATGTGCGATGTTGGTACATTATAAAGGAAAATGCACGGTAAAAACTGGTGCTTATGAAGAATTAGTGCCCAGATGTTCGAAGCTGCTTCAGGCTGGTTTAAGTGCAGAAATTGTTTAACAAAAATACTTATAAAGAAACGCTCAATATATTTTTAATATTGAGCGTTTTTTTGTTTGAAATTAAAATTTTGTTGGAGTAAATTATAACTCCTTCTTTAATATTAGCTAGTTAAAATAGAAGCCTTGCTGAAGAGTTTAATAGTAATGATATTGCAGCATTGAATTATCTATACTAAGATCTTATTACCTTTTTTGGTCTGATAATCAGAGTGTAAAAATTATGAAAACCCAACTTCGGTTGGTTTTTTTATGCTTATTATGTGTTCGGTCCTTAAGCTAATGGAAAAAAGAATGATGGTGTACTCTTAAGTTTTTTTGCAAAAAGTCATCAATAAATAGATGTTAATAAATTTTTAACATTATTTAGTTAAAAATTTATGATATGTAGGAAAAAACCTTCCAATTGTTATAAGTGTGATTTTTGTTTACATTTATTTAACATCGTTCGAAATATCATTGTTGCGTCCTTAGTTTTGTTAATTTATTGTAAAATTTCAAGTGCACTTCATCGGTTATATTGTGTGAATTAAAGATGAGGTTTTGTTAGATTTTTCGCAACTTTGTTGCATTTAATTTATCCTTTTTAAGTATTGATAGAGAATAGTTTAAGGAATTAACTGATATATCCAAAAAATTATCATATCTTCAACCCGCTTTAAATTTAAAAAGATTCAAAGCTTGTTAAATTAATAGCAATAAAATAGGTTTACTTATGAGAATCTATTTTAGAAAAAAGTAACTACACAAACTCAACTTTTTTAAAATGAAAAAAATCAAAGTATTAGCGCTTTGCGCTATCGCGGCTGGTGTAATCACATCTTGCCAAAAAGACGAAATTAATAACGATCTTCAACCAGAATCAATAGAGCTTAGTAAAGATCTTCAAGACAAGATGTTAGCTGCAGGTGTTAACCCTGGTGACGCTTATATCAAAGATTTAGTTAATCCGTTGACCGGAGAATCCCAAAGAGTGGTGACTTCTGGTGATATTACGTTGTTTGAAGATATTCTTAAATCTGGAGGTTATGCATTAGGAGATACTGAAGATGGTAACAAGCAATATAGAACAAACAACTTAGTTTCTTCTGGAAACAGAACTATTGATATTCTTGGTTATACTGGTTCTTGTTGTGCTTTATCAAGTAGAATGCAAACGGGTCTTCAATGGGCAGTAAATAACTATAATAGAATCAATACTACATTAAATTTCAGATTAACATTTGGAACGAATTTCCAAGCCGCTGATATGGTAGTATATGATAATGGACAAGGTGGACAAGGTGGTTCTGCAGGATTCCCAGAAGGAGGTAGACCATTCAAGTTTATCCAGATTTTAAGTGGTATGGCTAGCGCAAGTAATAACGTTAATGAGCACGTTATTGGACACGAAATAGGGCACGCTTTAGGTTTCAGACACACAGACTACGCTCGTAGAAGATGTGGTGGAGCTAATGAAGGAACTGCTGGAGTTGGAGCAATCAATATCCCAGGAACGCCTTCTGCTAACCAGTGGGGACAGAGTGGTTTAGACTCTGGTTCTTTAATGATTTCTTGTTTCGACGGAAGCGAGGATGGAGAATTTTCTAACTTCGATATCGTAGCATTAGAATTCTTGTATTAAAAAAAATAATCCTATCGTGTATAGGTATATATAAAAAAGCTTTGAATCCATAATGTAGAAACCATCTCAATACTGTTGAGGTGGTTTTTTTATTCTAGGAGGGTTAATATCCCAAGGCTCGACTCGCTAGTAAAACATAAACAGTGTGACACTAGAAGTCTTTTGAATACTCCGTGAACTTGCTCCCAAGATTTTTACTTTCAGGTAGATTCTTATTATAAATTACATGTAGTATACAGCTCAATATATGGTGATGTACTAGAGCGTGTTATTTCCTACAGCTACTAGGAATAGATAGTATATACTTCTTGTAATTGTTTCTTTAAATGGTTTTAACGTGATGGAGTTTTAAAAGAAGCTGCTAGAAATCGATTCTGAAGGATAAATTTGGCGTAATTCCAGCAGATATAGTATTTACTTCTTGTAATAAAAAGTCATTGTTGTCATCGAATCTAATATTGTAAGTTCGATTTAGGGTGTTTTCCTTATCATACAAATTGAATAAAGAGAACCCGATCTTGCTTCTCCAGGTATCACTTTTAGACAACTTAAACTTATAAGAAGCAGAAAAATCTAATCGGTGATAGGTGTTTAATCTTTCGCTATTAGTTTCTTCATAATCAATGAATAGAAATCCATTATCTTCCGTTATTCCTGATGCGGGAGTATAGGGTCTACCATTTCTAATTGTCCATCCGAGAGAGAATTCAAAATTATTCCATTGATAACTATGAATCCATGAAAGAGAATGTTGAACATCAAAATTCCCAGGAAAATAATTACCGTCGTTTACATTTTCGAATTTAAAATCTTGGTTAGTGTATGAATATCCAATCCAAGTTCGATAATCGCGAATTCTTTTTTTGATTAACAAATCAATTCCAAAAACTTTGCTTTCTCCAGTTTCCAAATCTAACACCCCATTAAATCCATTAGCAAAGGATGTTAAGCCTTCGGTATCTTTATAGTATCCTTCTATATCAATATGCCAATTATTCTTGTTAATAGTAAACCCTCCTGATATTTGATCACTGCTCAGCATAGAAACAAATTCTGAATCTGCCAATAGCCAAATCTGATTATCCAGATTAAAATCGTTAGGTAAATAATTTGCAACCTGACTAATTACTTGATTTCTCCTTTCTGCAGCGATTTTAGTAATTATATCATTAAATATATTAAACTCTATATTAATTCGTGGTTCCCAATATGTTTTGTCTAGAACAGAAAAATAATTGCTTCTGATCCCTGCACTTAGTTTGAATTTTTCGTTTAAGTTTAACTTGTATTCTCCAAATACAGCATGTGTAATATTATTATCGCTTTCATCGAATGTGAAATTATCTGCGGAATAGTCGGCATTGTATGTTACATCATTACTAGAAAAATCATAGCCTATCGAAAGACTATGTTTTGAATTGATGCTCCAATTGGTGTGAACTGATGCTCCTGCATCTCTGATTGTATTCGTTTCTATAATGTTGTTATTTAAAAAAAGGAAACCATCGCTAGAAGCCCTAACTTCACGCAGTCCGTCATAATTAAAATTATAGTTCGAAAAGTAAATATTGGCAGAATGAGAAAAGTTGTTACTCCATAGTTTTTCCCATTTTATGTTTGCTCCCTGATTTACGAACTCTAAGTTGTCTTTTTGGTTCTCATCGAAAGGTTCACTAAAACCTTGTATGTTTTTAATATTTAAAGTGTAATCGAGATTATTATTGGTAAAAATAGAACTAATGGTAAGCTTGTCGTTTTGTTTGTTGTTTTTTGATAAATCTAAAATAGCTTTGAGAGTTAGGTCTGTGAAATAAAATATATTTTCGTTTTCAACAGTTTCTTGATCGAGATTTTGATTGTCAACAAAGAATCGGATACTTTGAAATGCTCTATCAGAATAACTCCTAAAAGTAGGTGTTTCAATAAGATCAGTAAAGGCTCTTCTTGCAGAAATGATAACACCTAGCCCGTCATCTACAGGAGCTTCAAAATAAGCATCGATATTAGTCATATTGATGCCAACTCCAAACCCTAAATCCTTAGGTATTTCGTTTTTTGATTCTATATCAACTACACCAGAAATTCTATTTCCATATTTAGCTTCTGTACTACTTCTAGAAAGTTTTATGTTTTCCGTTATGTAAGGGTTAAAGATAGAGAGCAGATCAAAAAAATGACCAGAACTGTACATTTTAATACCATCCCAAAGTATAAGGTTATGATCTGGTGTTCCTCCTCTTATATGAAGTCCGGAAGCGGTTTCTGTAGGACTTTGAACCCCTGGTAAAAACTGAAGTGTTTGTAAAATATCTGGTTCTACCAATCGTGGTAGAATACCTAGTTTACTGGGATCAATATTTATGGCACTATTTGCTCCTTGTCGAGATATTCCTGAAGTAACATACTCTGTAATAACAACTTCGCCTAGTTGAAAGTCATCTTCCTTCATTAAGATTTTAATGCAATCTATGTTTTCCAATTCTTTTGCTATGAAATATCTATTTTTATAGCCCAGAAATCTAATATCGATTGTATCATTTGGTTTTGCTAAGTGAAGCTGGAAATATCCATTATCGTCAGTAGAAGTCGTTTTAGATTGATTCCGATTAACGACTAGAGCTTCTTGTAAAGGATTTTGTCTTCTATTATCTAAAAGATATCCACAAATCGTTATTCTCCCTACCTTTTTTTTCTTACGAATTACATAATATCTATCGTTAATTTTTTCGAAAAAAATAGAGGATTGACTTTCTATTTCTTTTAGAATGTCTGAAAGTATGTTTTTAGAAGGAGTTGTAACTTGTTGTTTTTTAACAATTTCTGGGTTAAAAGAGAATTTAATATTATAAGAGTCTTCAAGATTTTTTAAAACTTCTTCTAAAGAAATTTTATCATAACTTAATGACTCTGTTTTTTGCGAAAAAGAGGGTAGGTGTAGAAGGATTAAGAGGAGAAAAAAAAATGATTTCATTTATTCTTTAACGAGAACTATGTTGTTTTCGTTGTTAAAAGTATATGAAATTTCCATAGGAACAAAGATTGTTTTTAATGCTAATTCAATATTTTGGTGACTATAGCTGCCCGTAAAACGTTTATTAAGGTCAATTTTTGTAGTATCAAATGAAATATTAAATTGATTTTCTAAGGATTGAATCACCTGATTTAGTGGTGTATTCGTAAAAGTAGTTTCACCAGATAGCCAACTTGGTAATGAGGATTTGGTGTTCCAGTTTTCTACGACAGAATTAGCAATTCTAAACGCATTTCCTTTAGTAAGTGTTGCTTCGCCAGTACTTTCTGGTCCAATAGCTTTTACTTTTCCTTCATGGCAGATAACTTCAAAAAAATCTTTTCTGGTATTCATATTAAATTGTGTTCCTAAAACTTGAACAGTACCGGAATTAGATTCTACAATAAAATTCGAACCTTTTGTTACTTTAAAAAAGGCTTCTCCTAACAGGACCACTTTTCTACTATCATTCCAATCAGATTTTTTATAGGATAATTTCGATTTTGAATTTAAAATTACCTCCGATCCATCTAAAAGTTGAACCGTCATTTGTTCTCCATAATTTGTAGTATAAACAGTAGAACGGTTAAAGAAAAAGAAAAGACCAATAAGAACTAGTAGCGTAGCGGCAATACTATAAATCCATTTTGGAGCGAAAGAAATTACTTTAGTGCTGTTAGTAGCATCAAGCATATTTTTCTTTATCCTTTGCAAATTTTGCTTTTTGTCATAAGCCGGAGACCCCAACATTGCTACCTTATCAACGATAACCTTGTATTTTTGATATTCCTCAGAATTTTCAAATTCCATTTTTTCCTTTGGGTCAAGGTCGTTATTGAGCCATCGAGCTAAAAATGTTTCGTCTGAATACGGATTTTGCATTTGTTTTTTTGTTCTTCGTTTATGCTTTCTTTTTAATTAACAGTCTTATGTTGAATTACCCTACATAAAATTATAAAATATCTCCTAATTTTTCTCTTAAACTTACTAGCGCATAATGTATTCTCTTCTCTATGGCTTTTACAGAAACCCCTGTCATCTCAGCTATTTCCTTGTAGGATTTTTTGTCTATTCTTGATAATAAAAAGGTCTCTCGCTGTTTTTCAGGAAGATCGTCAATGGCTTTTTTAAGTTTTGCCATAAACTCTTTTTCTTCAATTATAAACTGAGGGTCTTGATTATTCAAATCCGAATGCGGCTTTTGTTCGTATTTTAGAACAACCTTCTTGTGCGCAATATGATTTAGTAAATTGTTATTTGCAACTGTAAATAAGTAAGATTTGGCTTTATAAAAAACTACTTTCTTGCAATTTTTCCATAATTTGATAAAAGCATCCTGTATAATGTCTTCCGCAAGACCAAGGTCACCGCATTTGTAATAAATAATATTGCGCAAGGACTCGGAACAATCGTCAAAGATTAATTCGAAATTTTTTTCATCACATACAGATTTCTTTTCCATAATAATTCTCGAAGATATTTATTTTCCGGAGATATTAAAATTTATTGTTTTAACAGTTTTATTTAGCTTCTATTGTTACACTTAAAAAACATCGTTTTTGAAATTAAATTTTATTGAATTCCTACAAAAGTTAAAGAAATAATAAATAAATTTTGTATTTAACTGGTAGTGAGGGTGTTTTAATTTATGAATTTTAAAAAAAATAGATTATGTTAGCGAAATTAAAAAAAAACAATAGAAAAAGTAGGGTTTTCTACCTTTCGATTGTTTATTATAGAAGTAACTCAACAAAATTTGTTTAAATGAAAAAAATTATTCTTGTTATTGTTGCGTGTTCGTTTTGGTTCGCGGGTACTGCACAATTTAATTCTTCGGCTCCTTGGATGAAAGAGCTTAATGCGCAAAAAAAGTCTTCCGGTGATAGTGAACCTTTAAAATTCCAAGAAATTGTAGATGCTTTTAATGAGTATTGGAAGGATAAAGATCATACTAAAAAAGGTTCTGGATATAAGCCTTTTAAAAGATGGGAGAATTTTTGGAAGGATTGTTTAAATGATGATGGAACCTTAATGAGCCCAAAACAGATTTGGGATGCTGGAATGCAAAAAAATGCATTACAAAGTAAAATGGTGGATAACAGTAATTGGGTGGCTATCGGTCCAGATGATATTATTGATAGATCTTTTTCTAGCGCTAATATTGGTCGTGTGAATACCATTATTGTAGATCCTGTTGATCCTAATAAATATTATGCAGGTACACCAGCAGGTGGTATTTGGAGATCTTTAGATGCGGGAGCGTCTTGGGTACCACTATCAGATGAATTACCTCAGATTGGGGTTTCTGCAATAGCAATTGATCCAGTTGATACTGATATTATTTACATTGGTACTGGAGATGATGATGCTAATGACACCGTTAGTGTAGGTGTTTTGAAATCAACAGATGGAGGACAAACTTGGAATACGACAGGCCTAACATTTACGGTTTCTGGAGCTAATAATATCAGTGAGATATATTTAGATCCTTCCGATAGAAATAAAGTTTTTGTTTCTAGTAGTAGAGGGTTTTATAAGTCTACAAATGGAGGAACTAATTTTGCCAGAATTTTTAATGCCGATCTTAATGATATGAAATTAAAACCTGGAGATTCTAATGTGATATACGCGGTTTCAGATTCTCAAGTTTTTAGATCTGATGATAATGGAGATTCTTTTTCAACAATTACGAGTGGATTACCACTATCTTCAACTTTGTCAAGAATGGTAATTGATGTAACTCCTGCTAATCCAAATTACGTTTATGTAATGAGTGCGGCGAATGATGCTAATTTTAGCTTTGAAGGAATTTACAAATCTACTGATAGTGGTGTGAATTTTACTAAAACGGCTTTTACAAATACAGATATTTTTGGAGCTGGTCAGGCATGGTATGATATGGCATTAGCTGTTTCTGATACTGATGCAGATGAAATATATACTGGAGAATTGGATATCTGGAAATCTACAGATGGAGGAGATAACTTCACTCAAGTAAATAGATGGTCCGTTAGAACAGAATCTTATACACATGCAGATATACATTTCTTACGTTTTTTTAATGGAGATTTATATTGTGGTAGTGATGGTGGTATTTTTAAATCTACAAACGGAGGTAACACCTTTAGTGATCTAACACAAAAAATGCAAATTGGTCAATTTTACGAGATTGCTGTTTCTAATTCTAACGGTAAGTCTAAGAAAATGGCAGGTGGATTACAGGATAATGGAAGTTTTGGATTAACAACTGCAGGAGAATGGAATGTATATGGTGGTGGAGATGGTATGGATGCTGCTATTGATCCTAATAATGATGATAACTATTATGGTTTCATGCAGTTTGGTCAAAATTTATGGATTTCTACTAATGGAGGTCGTACTCAGACATCAAGAGTAGCAAGACCAGGAGATGTAACCAATAACACAGCAAATTGGGTTACACCACTTCGAATGAATAGTGAAAGTGAATTGTATGCAGGATACAACGCAGTTTATAGACTAGATGGAAATGCTTTTGTTCGTGTGTCTCCAGATTTTACAGGTTCTTCGGATACTGGAAGACATAGAATAGACCAATTAGAAATTGATCCGTCTAATTCTGATATTATGTATGCTACCATTAACGAAACGATGTGGAAAAGTACAGATCGCGGTGTGTCATTTACAGAAATAGAATCTTTTACCTTAAGTATATCTTCTGTGACTATTCATAGTAGTAATAGTAACATAGTATACGTAACAACATCTGGAAGATCAGGTGGTGTATTTAGATCAACTGATGGTGGTCAAAATTTTACGGATATTACTGGAGATTTACCAGCTGTTCCGAAATTGGTAATTAAGCACCAGGGATTACATTCTCAAGATCCTTTGTATGTCGGTACAACAATCGGTGTGTATAGAACTGATAATACAACTCCAGGAGTTTGGGAGACATTTGATAATAATTTGCCTAACTCTCCTGTTAGAGATCTAGAAATTAATGTTAATGATGGTAATATTACAGCAGCAACTTATGGTAGAGGTGTTTGGCAGTCTCCTATTCCTGTTGAATTAGCTCAAGATGATATTCGTTTAGTTGCAATTAATTCTCCAGGTACGGAAATTAATTGTGGAGCAGTTTCGCCTTCTTTTACAGTTAAAAATAACGGTACTAATCCAATTTCTTCTATTGATATAGAGTATGTGGTTGATGGTAATTCTAATACTACTACTTGGACAGGGACTATAAATTCTAATGCAACTGCGGTAATTGATTTACCTGAATTAAATTTAGATTTAGGAGAGCATAGTATCAGTGTTGTAGCTTCGGTAGCAAATGATGCAAATGGAGGGAATAATTCTATAGACGTTAATTTTAATACTAATTCAACTTTTAATGTTTCAGAAGGTGTAAACGATTTTGAGGATGCAAGTGATGCTTTATTAACAGGTGGAGGAGTTTTATGGGAAAGAGGAGTTCCAGCAGGTGCTTTATTAAATACAGCTGCGTCTGGACAAAATGCTTATGCAACTAACCTAGATGGTAACTATCCTGATGGTATAACTAGTTATTTGATTTCTAAATGTTATGATATGACTACCGTTGGAGAAAATCCTGTTCTTAAGTTTAATATGGCTTTTGATATAGAGTTGGATTGGGACTTTATCAATGTAGAATATTCTACAGATGGTGGGGCTGCATGGAATATTCTTGGCTCAGCTAACGATCCAAACTGGTATAATAGTGATACGGCGGTTAATTTAAGCAATTGTGCTACTTGTCCTGGAGCACAATGGACTGGAACTGATGCGACTATGAAAGAGTACAGTTATGACTTATCAGCGTTTTCTGGTGAGAGTAACTTTGTTTTCAGATTTAACTTTGTGTCTGATGGAGCATTTAATAATGAAGGTGTGGTTATTGATGATGTTGTTATTGAAGGAAATACACTTAGTGTAGAAGAGGTAGAAAACAGACCGGCACTAAGCTTGTTCCCAAATCCTTCAAGTGGTATTTTTAATATACAATGGAGAAACGCTGCTAATGTTTCTTATACCGTTTCTGATTTAACAGGAAAGGTAATTGCATCTCAAAAAGGATTAATTTCTTCTGAAAATGCAGCTCAAATTAATTTATCTAATTACGCAAGAGGAATGTATTTCCTTAATGTAAACTTAGATGGTGTAGAAGAAACAAAAAAGCTTATTAAAAACTAAAGGTTTCACTTATTAATAGGTTATTATTATCATCTGTTAATAAAAAATAACTTTAATATAAAGAAGGCTGTCAGCAATTTATTGCGGACAGCCTTCTTCGTTTTATCTGTCATCACTATTTAAAAAAGATGGATCTAACGATCAGTTTTCGTTTAATAAACAAAGATATTCCAAAGAGAATATAGAATACACTTTTGAAAGTATACCAAAAAGTAAACTGATAAAAAGCTCCTGAAGGAACACCACTTGGTTTTATAATGATGAGTGTGTGTAATACTATCCTTAGTAATCCATAACCAATTAGTAATATGCTCCAATATTTAATTAGTTTTGGAGTGTTTTTTTTCTTTTTAAATAAATAAAAAAAGGGAGATGTTAGTATTATCATTATCAAAAAAGGGTAGAATATACCTGCTAATAGATATTCAATACTTTTAATGATAAAGGGAATAAAACTTACAATTAATAAGATTTCATATAGCTTGTTGGGTAATGTTTGTCTTTCAGGTCTCATTGTGCTAGTTTTTTAAAAATTTTGAAAACGAAGTTTGTGGAGGATAATAGGTAGTCAAAATTGATAGTTTCATAAGTGTCTTTGGGAGTATGAATAAAAGGTGTTGTATCTCTTTTAGCATATTCTTCAGAAATTCCAACAGTGCTAAAACCCTCATCAATAAATGATTTATGATCAGAAGAGCTTACTGTAGTGCTGTATATGGGAATGTGGTATTTCTTAGCATTGCTTTCATATAGATTTTTAAGCTTCTTAGAGGGTAACTCTATTTCAATTCCATAATTTTGATCCTTGTCCCATCCCATCATATCTATAGTGTGTACAGAATGTATCTTTCTATTCATTTTTTTTAGCATTTTTGCGTAAGCTTTACTGCCGACTTCTCCATCCTCCTCTTGATCGAACAAAACGATAAGAAAATTGATGTTTCTTTTCTTTAGTTTTGCGAGTTTATAGGCAATGGCTAGGCTTAAGGCTACTCCCGTAGCATTATCAATAGCGCCAGGACAATTACGTTCAGAATCATAGTGTCCTCCAAATAGTAGGTATTCATTGCTATCTGTAGTAGCAGGTAATATCGCAGCAACGTTAATTCCCTTTACGGGTGGTAAACATAAATCAAGTAATGGATTTCCGTTTGAGGTGCGGTAATAATGATTTTCAAGTTGCCAGCCTATTGAAGATAAATAATCAGATAGATAATTTGCAGTAATATCGCGCTCTTTAGGTGATGCCCTTTGGTTTAAATAGATTTTATCTTTAATAGGAGTCTTTCCTGTTAATTTTTGTAAGATCTCCATTTGTATTGAGGTGATCTCTTTCTCAGGTGCTAGTTGATTTTGAGAATTAGACAAAAAAGGAGTTAATAGTAGGCCAACAATACTGAGTTTTTTTAATAAATTATTCATTTACATTTGTTTAAGTGTTTTTCAAATCTATATGTAATCATTCCTTTGAGCTAAATTTTATGATCAATATAGATGTGTATACTGCACACTATATAAATTTATGGGTGCAAATGTATCTATGTATTTTTGTAGCGCGTTGGTCATTGTTTTAATAGTGTTTATCCATTAAATTAGTTGAGATCATCAAAAAGAAATACATTTGGATTATGTCTAAGCGTTATAGAGAATATTTTCATGTCATACTTCTTGGAACTATTATTCTCATTTCCGTCATTGGAATGGTTCGATTCAAAAGGCTTGAAGAACTTTCAGGATTACCAATTCATGATTATTATTTTTATGTATTTCAACTTATCTTTTTGCTTACTATTGGATACATCGTAATACGTTGGTTTTTCAATTTGTGGAAACAATATCAAACACTTAAAAATGATAAGAATAAGGCTGAATTAATGCTATTGAAAAGTAAGGTGGATCCTCATTTTTTCTTTAACACCTTGAATAATCTATATGGTCTCGCGATAGAGAAATCGGAGAAGGCTCCTGATGTAATCTTAAAACTTTCGGAAATAATGCGTTATACTATTTACCAAGGAGCGGAAGATGTGGTGTCTATACAACAAGAAGTAACGTATTTAGAACAATATATTGAGATTCACTTGTTAAGATATAAAAAAGAAGTAGCTATTTCTTTTAAAAAGGATATAGATGATCATCACCTAAAGATAGCTCCATTGTTGCTTATAATGCTGCTAGAAAATGCTATTAAGCATGGTGTAGAAAGTATGATTACAAATGCATATGTTAAAATAAATTTGAGTGTAAAAAGTAGTACGTTGTCTTTTGAAATAGAAAATAATTTTAAGTCAAATACTAAAAATGAGAATAAAGAGGGTATAGGTTTGAAAAACTTAAAGAAAAGACTTCAGTTGTTATATCATAAAAAACATCAATTAACACTTAGCAGGGATCATGATGTTTTTAAAGCAATGTTAGAGATAAAGCTATGATTAGGTATATGATTTTGGATGATGAACCTATCGCACATCGGATTATTGAAGGTTTTGCAGATAAACTCCCAATGTTGCATAATGTTGGCAGTGCATATAACGCATTCGAAGCACTTTCTCTTTTAGAAGAAAACAAAACAGATCTTTTGTTTTTGGACATTAATATGCCAGAGTTAAGCGGCTTCGAGTTCTTAAAAACACTTTCTCGTCCTCCTAAAATTATTGTTACCTCTGCTTACAAAGAATTTGCACTAGAAGGATACGAGTTGGATGTGATAGATTATTTATTAAAACCTTTTGCATTTGAACGATTTCTAAAAGCCGTTAATAAAGTGATTCTTTTAGAAAAAAATGAAATACCGTTAGAAGGCTCGGAAAGGAATCAGTATATATTTATGAAATCAGGTAAGAAACAAATTAAAATATCTTTAGATGATATTCTTTTTATCGAAGCTGCTGGAAACTACTGTAAAGTATTTCTGGAAAATCAAATGATTCTTACCTTATATAAAATTTCTACCTTCGAAAAAGAGTTACCTTACAATTTTTTGAGAATACATCACTCATTTATCATATCAAAAGAAAAGATCCAAATTATAGAGGGTAATCAAATTAAAATAGGTGATCATAGCATTCCTATTGGACAAACCTATAGAAGTACTGTGAATAAAATGTTGTCGAGATAAGAGGAAAGCTTTCTAGAGCTTTAAAAAAATATAAAAGAGGCTGCATAGTACAGCCTCTAGTAAGTTTGGAAATTATATTAATTCAAGGTGGCAATAGGCGCAGTATGTCCTCCTTTACTTACGGATCCATCAGTAGCAGTACTATTACCTCTTAATAGTAATATTCCAGCTACGTGTGGTGAGGCCATAGAAGTACCTGAAATTCTATTAAACTGTCCGTTTAACCAAGTTGACCAAACATCTGTTCCTGGAGCCCAACGATCAACACTTCTTCCGAAGTTTGAACCAGAGGCAGGAGCATCTGTGTTAGTCATATTACCTACAACCCAAGTATTAGGGGTTTGTAATAATTTTGGAGAATAAAATTGAGTGTCGTCATTGCTATTACCTGCCGATGTAGCTCCATAAGTGGTACGCTCTAAGTTTCTAAATGCATCATCTATTGCTTGCGAGGTAAATCGACTATTGAAACCTACACTAAAATTCCAGGTTTCACCAGTATTTGCGTTATCCGCAACATAATCTACTCCTTGAATCAGACCGTCAACAGTACCATTTCCATCGGCATCTAGAACTCTAACGGCAACTACGGTTGCGCCGTATGCTACACCAATAACTCCAGAGCCGTTGTTCCTGGCAGCAACTGTTCCTGCTACATGTGTTCCATGTCCGTCTTCATCTACCCAAGATCCACCAACAAAACTTATGCTTTGATTCGTGTCTATAGTTAAATCGCTATGAGGGGCAATACCGCTATCTATTATCCAACAAGTTTTTCCGACACCATTTCCTCTACCTACTCGATTTATACCCCATGGTAAAAACTCTCCATTACTCAGCTGTGAGTCATTGGTTACAGCTTTGTTTTGTACTGTAGGAGGAAGACTGCTTACCGGTTTACCAGATTTAAAATTTGCTTTTAGTATATAATTCGGTTCTACATAAGCCACTGCAGGATCTTCTCTAAGTGATGTTACCTGTTCCGTAGATAGATTTCTAGCAGTAAAACCTTGTATTGCTTTGGAGTAAGTGTTTTTGATATTCTTAATCGAAATTCCCTGTCGGGATAGGATTTTGTTGGATTTATTTTCTATTTCTGCACTTTTACCGGAAATGGATTGATCCTGATGATATACTATGATATATTCACCAGGTATGGCCTGACTAGCTCCTATATCATTTACGATATCTATTTCAGATGCTGTATCGTTAAAGGTTTCTTCATTCTTTTCACAACTATAAAATAGAAATGAAAAAACGGTAATTGTGCTTAAAATTCTAAATCTAATCTTCATGATTTTGAGTTTTGTGTTAAGGTTTAATTTAAGAGTATGATGAGTGATTAGTTTATGTGCTCATCTCTATTATAAACGTTCGAAAAATGAAAATCCCTAAAAAGGAATTGATGTATTGTATAAGCGGAATATTCCGCTGTATAAAACGTTGAAAACACTAAATAAACAACAGAAATAAATTGAACGATTTTAACAAAAGAAGAGTTAATTCTTAGTGTTTTTTGTGAATTAACACAATAGTTGTGATGAAAATAAGGATTGTATTGATAAAATTTTAATGGGTAGGAATAGGCTAAATTTTAGAAAAAATGTCATGCTTCTTTACTGTTGTATTTACTCTGTATATATCTATAATTTGTTTCCTGCTCTCTATTTGGTTTGTTACTAAAAAATACCTTGAATCCTTATTATCCGAGTGTCATAAAACTATTTTTTTGTTTGTACTCGGATTCTTGAACGAGTTCGAATCTTATACAAACAAAAAAGCTCACCATTTGGTGAGCTTTTCATTCTTAAGTGACCTCGGCAGGATTCAAACCTGCAACCTCTTGAGCCGTAATCAAGTGCACTATTCAGTTATGCTACGAGGCCTTTTTTGCGGGTGCAAATATATGTGAAAATTATAAATTAAAAAACTATTTTAAAATTTCTTTTTTAAAATTTTCAGTGATTTTATAAGCTTCTTGAAGATTATCATCCTTTACTAAAAGCTCACTCGAATTTTGAAAAGTTCCAAAGCCTGCTAATCTTGCAGATTCATCATGATTTTTAATGATGGTAGCAATGCCTGCCTCATCAAGTAAAAAAGCTAACCTGTTTGCAAGTATTGATGTTCCGATATATAATTTTACGTATGTTCCCATAATGCGATATTTTTAAATATTTTTTAAGTGGGATGCATTATACATCCCATTCTTAAATTCTACTCTTTAGATGTTTTTTGAGACATCATTTTTTTTGCTAAGTCCGCACCAATTAGTGATTGTAATAGGTTGGTGTCTTTTCCTGATTTTCCTCCATCCTGAATATAAATTTCAGGTAGTTTTAGATCCTTTAATTGCTTGGCAACGTTTACAGAGGTTTTAAATTCCCATTCAGCTCGCTCCTGTGGTGTAAGACCAGCATTTACCAGCTTTGCATTCTCATAAGACTGTGCGTCTGCCATTGTTTTCTGAGTTTTTGCTTTAAACTGTGCTACTTCATAGTTTTTTCGCTCTTCTATAAGATTGAATTCTGCCACCTTAGCTTTTGTTTCTGCTTCGATGGTTTTTTGAATTTGCTCTTTTTCTAAGCGAGCTCTTTCTGCAGCTTTCTCAGCTTCTCCACGAGCAATCTCCTTTTGAGCTCTATAGAATTCGCGTTCTGCCTGCTGTTTTTCTAATTGTGTCTGTGCTACTTCTTCTTTCTGTAACTGAAGACGTTTGTCAAACTCAGGCTCCCAGTCGATTTCAGTGACAACTGCTTGTACCACCGTTAAACCATATCCTCTTAATGAGTTGCCTTTCTCGCGAACAGGCTCTCCATTATGATATTTTATACGAAATCTCTTTTGTTTCGATTCTTTATTAGGAATAGTTCTTACTGTAGTACTATCACCAATAGTTTCTCTGGTTTCTGTAGCAATAAACTCTTCCAAAACATACATTCCGTTTTCTAGCTGATCTTTGAAATACCGATCAAAATCAGATGCTTGTCCAGATATATAATCTTGTGCATCCATAAGTTTACAAGTATTCTTAATAGACTGATCTATGTTAGGGATAATTCTGGATCTGATTAAGTTTTTCTCCGTTTTGTTACGATCTGCCACAGATAAAAATTGATCTTCATCTGCAGTGTTGATACTAATCACTACCGAAGTAGCGATTCTCGCTTTTACCGCATCGCTAAATGCCCAATATTTTGCTTTGTCTACATTAGCGTATTTGCTTTGCTCGCCCAACTCATTTTTCTTGTTAGGGATAACGTATTTAATAGGTAATTCAAACTGTATAGGGATTAATCTTCCCCACATTTTGGTATTGATTCCCTGGTTAACTACTGCTTTCTGGCTTCCCCAAGGGTATTGTACTGCATACGCTGTTCCCGGTTCTGCATAAAAGAACATCCCAGAGATGACACTCATACATAACCCTATAAGGATCATGGCAATGTTTCTTTGTCTAGTGAACTTGTGTAATAATTTTGATTCTTTGAAAAATGGTTTGATGATGAAAATGGTAACTCCAATAATAACCATTATGATTCCTAAATATGTAAGCATAGCAATGACTTTTTAAAATGTTAGTTATTTATAATTAATCAAAAAGAAAGACTATGTTTTACATGATTTCTAGGTTTTAAATTGAAAATAATTGTTATCGTATTGTTGTACTTTTTTAAAATATAGTACTAGAAGTTTATAAAAAAATATTTTGGAAGAAATCTATGAAAGTGAATATTTTTTGTAATCTAAAAGATGATTCATGTTTTATTATGTAATTATATACTCTTTAATATTGTTATAAAATATAACTTAAAAAGAATTTTTTATAAGTAATTGTAAGAATTGAAGGCTATTTTTTGAGATGGTTTTATAATCCAAGAGGCTTTTGATAATTTTTGAGGCTCTTTTTTCGATTTTCATTATTTTGCAACTATGAACATAAAAGAACTGATAAGAGATATTCCTGACTTTCCTAAACCAGGAATTATATTTAAAGATATTACTCCTTTACTAGCTAATTCTGAAGCTTTGGTATATGTAGCAGATCAACTTGCGGAGTTAGTTCCCAGTGAAATTAAAGTAGATAAGGTAATTGGTATTGAAGCTAGAGGCTTTATTCTAGGAAGTATGATTGCGCAACGTTTAGGTGCTGGATTTGTTCCAGTTCGCAAACAAGGTAAATTGCCATCAGACACTTATAGCAAGAGTTATGGGTTAGAATATGGAGAAGATGTTTTAGAAATCCATCAGGATGCTATAAAAAAAGGAGAACGTATACTAATTCATGATGATGTGTTGGCAACTGGAGGAACGGCAAAAGCCGTTTGTGAATTGGTAGAACAACTAGGAGGCGAAGTTGTGCAGTGTAATTTTATTATGGAATTAAGCTTTCTAAATGGAAAAGATAAACTTGATTATCCTATAGCTTCTGTATTACAATATTAGCAGAAGGGACAAATAAAAAGCGTCTTTACCGCGGTAAAGACGCTTTTTATTTTTGTATTATTCTCTAAAAAATTATTTTTTGGTAATCGCAATGATGGCGCCATCTTTTGCTTTATCTCCATATAGGCTAATGGCAATATTAGATTTTAAGAAATCTACTTCTTCTAACTTATCGGCTTTGGCTAATTCATCCAACGTTTTGAAGTCTGCTTCTTTTCCATCTATAATGATTAATTTTTCGATATCTGGATCATCTACAAAGCTGTACTTCTTAGATTTTCCAAAATTCGCAGGGAACTGCTGGTTGTTAAAGAATATATTCCCATCTTCATCTTCATTAAAATCAAAAGAATTCATGATTTGATCTTTTAATTTCCCAATGTTAAAATGTTTTCCATTGAAGAATATTGAATCCCCTTCCTGGTCAAAATCAAAATTGAATCTGAAATTCTGGTTTTTTAAAATGCTGTCTAGGTCAATAGTTTGATGATTAAAACCAATTTGATTTCTCCATGAGTTGATATCAAACATTCCGGAATTGGTGATATATAGATTACCATTTTTATATCCAAGTTCTACATCAGATATGGGTTCTGATGATGAGGAAGAATATTTACTTTTCGCATTTCCCTTTTTTAAAACGATGCTTAAGCTAGTGATTTCATTTTGTTCATTAAACTGTATCTTTTCGATAATTAGCTCAATACCGCTTTCAGAAAAAAAGTCCTTTAGGTCTTCTAACTCCTTTTCTGTGGTGTCTTTATTAATTGTTGCAATAATCTCATTAGGTTGCAAAGTATATTGAGCGGAGTCTGTAGGTAGTTTGGATGTAAATGCTGTTAAGGAAAGTATACCTAGTATACCCATTCCTAAAAAGATCCATTTTTTCATACTAAATATTATTTTTCGGGTTTCGATTTTTAATTGAAATGAATTCGATTATAAATACGAAAACGGAATAAAGATGTTGCAAAAAAGATCTATTGTAGCAGTGTAAATTTCTGAAAGTAAGATTTATAAAGCTCTTTTTGTGACATATAATCTCCACCCAAAAATAAGTAGCTGAAGTTTAGAGGCTTTACTTAAATCTAATCTTCTTTTTGTAAAGCTAGGGAGTAATATTTTGTTTACTCTAGCTAAAAAAATAAAGAATGGTTTGGTCATATCAGTAAATCATAAGGTATGAAGAAAATCTTTCAGATATAAAAGTAAGCAATTTTAACATTACTATACCTAATTGTAAGTGGAGCTTCTATTAGCCTAGTGATATTCTTACTTTTTGAAGTGAAGTATCTCGTTTAGTGATTTTTGATTGTTTTTCTTCTTTGAGTTCAAGATGAATAGGATCTTTTTCTATCATCGCAATGAGTGATTTTTTAGCTTCAAATTTCTTTTTTCTTGTGTATTCTTTCGAGTATCCTGTTATTTCTGAAATTTCATTCATACTTTTCCCTTCACAAAAAAGCTTTAATACTTCTTTAGATGATTTACTCAACTTGTAGAAATATTTACGATATAAATTTTCCTTTTCCGTTTGTTCAATCTCCATATCGATCATATTTTTTTCTTTGCATTTTTGAACTTGACGTTCATCAAAAATTATTTTTTGATTTTTTCGGAGCCGATTTCGCCAGATATTTTTACAAACTCCTTCGAAATAAGCAGATAAAGAAGTTTCTATTGTAAGAGTGTTTGTTTTTAACTTTTGATATAGGATGATCATTGCATCTTGGAAAATGTCTTCTACATCTAATTGATTTCCTGAGTTTTTAATTATATATGTTCGGATGCAGGGGAGATGCTTTTGGTAGAACTCTTTTATAATTAATTCATCTCCTGAGACAATTCCATGAATGATGTTTTGATCTTTTATCATTTTTTATAAATAACTAGATGAGAGAATTATTTAGTTGTTATTATAATTGCCCCATTTTTAGCAATGTCTCCATATTGCTTTAGAGCTTTACTATCGGGTATTCTCATAATATTTGTAAAGGTGCTATGGTCTTTTTTTCTTAATTCGGAGTAAGTAATTACAATGTTGTCTATTATAATGATAGGATCTATTTCTTCCTTCCATCTAATTTTTGGGATTCCAAATTTTTCAAATATTTTATTTATTTTAAAATTTGAAGCTTTAATTAAATTAGCCTCTCCTTTATTATAAGTTACAAATCCCATATAAGGTGTAGTTGAGCTGTGCTGTTCGGTTTCTTGAAAGTCCAAAATTCTAACCGTAATATCTTCTTTTCCAAATTTTTCGTAAAATGCCTCCATGAATAGTTCTTTAGCGGGAAATGGGATAGCATTTTCAATTATAATTATTCCGTCTTTAGCAATAGTACCGTACAATTTCATGGCTTCATCAGGTTGAATTACTTCTATATTTGATATTACCATAAATCTTTTATTTAATAGTTCGGATTTTTTGTAAATAGTGTTATTAATTTTATATACAGAACCTTCATTTAAGCCTATAATGTTAGAATTTGTTTCATTCATTGTCTTTCTATACTTATGGCTTATATAGCTATAATCAGCAAAGAATTTAAAGATTTCTATCTCACCATTTTCATTGGTTTCTCTTACCAATGATAGATTGAAAATCTTGCTATCATTGTCTTCATCAGCAATCCCACCAGTATTTCCAAATTCATCTTCAAAGCTTATGTTAATTTTGGAAATATATCCATCATGATATTCCAATGTATGGATTTGTAAATCAGTTTTAAACTCATCTTTTAGTCTTTTTTGTAATGCAATAATCTCGTTCTTAGTAGTAGTGGGAGCAATTAAGAATTCATCAATACGATTAGGAGAATTTCGATCTCTAATGGTTTCTTTTTTCTTTTTAGGGATTTTCTTTAAAACTACCGGTATTTGTGTTGTTTTGTTTTGTTTCTTAACAAAAGTAGTTTTAACCTCGTCAGTTTCATTTTTTACAGTTTCTTCTTTTGTTACTGTATTTTCTTTTTGAACAGGTTTCTTCGGGTAGATTATAGGAATATGTTTTATTTCTTCTTTGATGTTGAAACTCATCATGAAAACAACTAACATTGGTGCTATAGTAAATAATTTCCATACTTTTTTTCTATTAGATCTTTCTGTATTTAGCATTATTATTCGTTTTTTGATTAACGATTGATGAAAGTTATTGGTAATGGTAGAAAAATTTTTGGAAGCTACTTGTACTATAGCTAATTGGTAACTTTTTTTAAGATCACTTTTTTTTGTGATTTCCTGATCTACGATGAACTCTAAATTTTGTTGTAACGCTTTTTTGTATATCCATATAAAAGGATTCATCCATTGAAAAGCACATAATAATGTAACAATAAGAATGTCGTATGTATGTCTTTGATAAACATGAATTTTCTCATGTTTAATAATCATATCCAGCTCATCATCTGTATGTAAGGATGGATTAATGACAATACTTTTGTTAAAAGAAAAGGGAGCGATTTTTTTGTCTATAATTATTTGTTTATATCCCTTTTTGTTGGTTGTTATCCCTTTGCTAATCAGTCTCGTAATGGTAAATAGTTGCCAAAAAAACCAGGTAAGGAAGACTAGTATTCCTATTGTATAAAGTGTTAAGAAAATAAGTTCCCAGTTCCGCTTTTTTTCTTTTATAGGGATCTCTAAGGAAGATTCTATGGGAAGCGGTGTTTCGCTTAATATATTTTGAGATGCCGTCTGATATTTTGGAGATGTAGTTTGATGAATTTTCTGTTGCAAAGGAACTTCTATCTCAGTAGTAGTTTTAATTGTAATAAGAGGTAAAAAAACAGAACACATCATCCCAGCTAAAAAGAAATGTCTATTCAAACTAAAGAAAGTGTCTTTTTTGAGAAATAACGAATAAGTTAAATAGAATAGCGCTAAAATTCCACTTGATTTAAGAATGTAAGGAAAAAAATAATCCATGGTTTACTTCTTTTTGTTGATTATATCAAGAATTTCTTTTAGCTCATCTTCCGTTACTTTTTCTTCTTTTGCAAAAAATGATAGCATATTCGTATAGGAATTATTAAAGTATTCTTTGATGGTTTTACTTACATATTTATTTCGATATTCTTCTTTACTTATAATTGGGTAATATTGATGGGTTTTTCCAAAGGCTTTATGTCCAATATATTTTTTATCCTCTAGATTTCTAATAACTGTAGATATCGTGTTATAATGAGCAGCGTTATTAAGTTCAGCCTTTATTTCCTTTGTAAAAGCTTTACCTAGTTTCCACATAATTTTCATTATTTCTTCTTCTTTATTTGTAAGTTTTTCCATAAAAGTATAGAGTTGTAACTAATGGCAAAGGTATAACTAAAAAAACAGTTATACAACTGTTTTTTTAGTTACATAACTGTTTTTTTAGTTATAAGAGTGATTTGTTTTAGATTTTGAGCATAAAAAAAACTGTCTGAAAAGCTTATTCTTCAGACAGTTTTTTAATATCTACTGTATGATGGACGTATTACTTAGTTAGGATTTCAACTACACCATTTTCAGCTTCAACACCGAATTTTTTTAGTGCTTTTTCGCCTTTATAGACGTTTACAGACTTAATTTTGTTTTTGTTTATACTACCAAGCATACTCTGATCTGCTTTTTTTCCGTTAATGAATATTAACGGTTTTTTACCATCTTCAGTGGAGCCAAATCGAATATCCTCATTATCTATATGAATGTCTAAACCAGTTTCTTTTTTATAGTTCTTTTTGGCATATTTCTTAGTGGTAATCTGAATAACTCCATCTTCTGCTTTTTTTCCGTATTTTTCAATGCCTTTTTTACCTTTAAGTACTTCTATTGTTGCGATATCATCTGATTTTAGTTTTTTGACATCTTTTTGACTAGCTTTTTTACCATCTATATAATAAAGAGGTTTCTTTTTAGAATTGCCATCAAACTTAAAGGTGGTTTCATGACTGTCAGAATGGAAATGAATACCGTCTTCATCATCATTACTTTTGATTATGAAACTATTTTCACCTTTCTTTTTGGATAGTTTGTGTTTAGATTCTTCATTAATAATGAAATAGCTTTGTCCTTCATCATCCGATTGTATTTCTATACTTTGAACATCAACATGTCTGCTTTTGCCGTCTTTGCTGATCCAAATATTCTTGTTTCCTGACTGACCGATATTGATCTTTTCTTCCTTACTGTCGTAGGATAATACCAAAGGATTGATGGGCTTGTCATCAGACACGGAAAAATTAGCATTACTTTTACTAGAGGTTACTTCTATGCTGATGCTTGTGATTTCGTTACCACTATTTCTTTCGATATCGCTAAAACTTACTTTTACGTCGTACTCGTTTTTTAAAATACGCTTTACTCTCTCTAGTTCTTCTTTTGTAGATGTTTTGTTAATAACAAACTCGATAGTGTTTTTCTTTTTGATTTTGGAAACCTGTGATTCGACGATCTTGTTTTTCTGTGAATTAATTTTTGGTTTTTCAGTTTTCTGAACAGCACCTATTTTTTGTTTAGTAGGAAGATTTTTAGTAGGATACCTGTTGTCTGATGAAATTGTAACCTCTTCCTTTTTTGGGGATTCTAGTTCATTTTCTTTTTTAGTGATATCGGATATCGAAGAGATTTTGTCGTTAGAAGTAATTACTTCTTCAGGAATATCGGCCTGATCGATATATCGTATTTCAGTTTTGGTATTAAAACTCCATAAAAATAAACTTAGTAATGGAAGGATGATAGTGGCTTTCCATAGATTCCTGTGATTTGACTCTTTTTTGTTTAACATAACGATTCGTTTTTTGATTAATGATTGATAAAAATTATTTGTGATTGATGAATAATTATTTGCTGATACTTTGACTAATGTTAATTGATAATCCTTTATAGAAGAAAGGTCTCTAGTAGCTTCCTGATCGGCTATAAACTCCAAATTTTGTTGTATACTTTTTTTGTATAACCATGAAAGAGGGTTCATCCATTGGAATATTACAAATAAATTGATAAGTAAGATATCAACGCTATGGTATTGCGCAGCATGGATTTTTTCATGTTTCAGGATCATTTCTAATTCTTTAGAATCATGTAGTAAGGGATTGAAAATAATGTATTTGAAAAATGAAAAGGGTGCAATATCTTCTTTGGTTTTTACAAAAGAAAACCCCTCATCTTGACAATTATGGCTTTTATTTAAAATTTTGCGCAATGAAAAAAGTTGAATTGCAAAACGAACTAATAGTATTGATGTAGTTACCAGATAGATACTTAAAAGAACGGACCACCAATCGATAATTGAAGATGTTGCTACAACTTGTGTAGGAGTATCAGTACCATATTCAATAAAATGAAAATTGGGTTGCTCTATAAATTTTATTTGGGTAAACTCTAAGAAGGGTAATAAGATTGCTCCAAGTACTCCTGCTATCAAAAAATGTCTATTTGCAGAAAAGAAAGTGTCTTTTCTCAGTAGAAAGAAATAGACAGCGTAGAACAATGAAAGTATGATACTCGATTTAAGTAAATATAATAGAAATGCCTCCATAGCTTTATTTTTTTTGTTCAATTACTTTTAAAATCTCTCTTAGTTCTTCTGCAGTGATTTTTTCTTCTTTGGCAAAAAAGGAAACCATGTTTTTGTAAGAGTTGTTGAAGTACTGGGTCATTGCTTTACCTACAAATTTGTTTCTGTAAGCTTCTTTGGTTATGACTGGATAGTATTGATGTGTTTTTCCAAAAGCTTTATGATCGATATATCCTTTTTCTTCAAGATTTCGAATGATCGTAGAAACTGTATTGTAATGTACTGTGTTGTTTAATTCAGCTTGTACTTCTTTTGCAAATGCTTTTTCTAGCTTCCATAAAGCTTGCATAATTTCTTCCTCTTTATTGGTGAGTTTTTCCATAGTCTCATTTATTTGAGTTCAAATATATAACTACAAATCTAGTTTCACAACTATTTTTATAGTTTTTAATTGATTTCAAGGTGTTTGATTTGTTAAAAAAAGGCTGTAACATTTACTAGATATGATATACTTATTCTATATTCGCAATCAAATTAATAGCATATGATTCAGAGTATACTTTTTGTGGTAATTGGTTTTGTTTTACTCGTGGTAGGAGGAGAGTATTTAGTGCGTTCTTCAGTAGCATTATCGTTTCGATTAAAGTTGTCGAAGATGGTTATCGGGCTTACTGTGGTATCGTTTGCTACTTC
The DNA here is from genome assembly GCF_947492115.1 of uncultured Aquimarina sp. NCBI lineage: Bacteria > Pseudomonadati > Bacteroidota > Flavobacteriia > Flavobacteriales > Flavobacteriaceae > Aquimarina > uncultured Aquimarina sp. The sequence continues at coordinate 25,271 of NZ_CANLMM010000006.1, read as the reverse complement.
TGCACCTGAGTTATTGGTGAGTTTGCAAGCTGCATTGGGTGGATCGGCTGACCTTTCATTAAGTAATGTAATTGGATCTAATATTGCTAATATCGGTTTGGTTTTAGGGATAACTGCATTAATTGGTCCTTTGGCAATTGATAAAGACTTTTATAAGTTTAATTGGCCAGTTATGGTGTTATTGTCTTTAGTATTGTATGTTTTTCTTGACAATGATGGTGTACTTACTAGAATAGAAGGTGGTGTTTTATTGGGTTCTTTGTTGGTATATATGTTTTTGTTGATAAAAAGAGCGAGAAAGCAGGCCGATAGCTCCGTTGAAGATGTGGACGATTCTTTAGAAAGTGTATCTAATTTTAAAATGATACTTTGGTTGTTGATAGGTGGTGTTGCTTTGTATTTTGGTTCTGAATTGTTAGTAGAAGGAGCAAAGGATATTGCTACCAGAATGGGAGTGAGTGAGGCGGTTATTGGACTTACTATGGTAGCTGTTGGAACTAGTGTGCCGGAATTGGCAGCATCTGTGATTGCCGCATTAAAACAGGAAAAAGCAATCTCATTAGGAAATCTTATTGGGTCCAATATTTTTAATATTGCTTCGGTATTAGGAGTGACTTCTTTAATTCAACCTATTTCTGTTACGGATACTCGGTTGATGAATATTGATATTTTTTGGATGTTAGGTTTTGCTATGATATTATTACCGTTAGCTTTTATTCCAAAAAAAATGGTCCTCGGTAGGCCTAAAGGATTCTTAATTTTTGCAGGCTACTGTATTTTTATAGCCTTGGTTTTTATAGGTTAGTTTCAAAAATAAACATCGTATTAGTAAAGTTTGCTTTTAATAAGTTTCCTATAGTTTTGTTTAGTTGTTATTGCAAGTTAATCATGGACGTACAGTCTTATTTTGCTTGTGTATAATGTTTCTTTTGTATTGACTTTTTAAAAGGTAAAGAAGTTAATAAGTAAGAAACCTAGCTTTCTTTGTTTTGGATCGCATTTAATGTTATTATAAATAAAAAAACAGCCTTCAATTACGAAGGCTGTTTTTGCGTTTAACAACTTTAGTTAGTTACTATCTTTATGTTATGCTGTAACTGGTATTTCAGCAGTTTTTACAGTCTTAACAATTCTTGCAGCAATTTTGTATGGGTCTCCATTAGAAGCTGGACGACGATCTTCTAACCAACCTTTCCATCCTCTTTCTACAGTTATGATAGGAATTCTAATAGATGCTCCTCTGTCGGATACTCCATAAGAGAATTCGTGTATCGACTGTGTTTCGTGTTGTCCTGTAAGTCTTTGGTCATTAAACTCTCCGTAAACTGCAATATGTTCTGCAGTTACAGGTCTGAATGCTTCACAAATTGCTTCGTAAACTTCTTTAGAACCACAAGTTCTTAAAATCTCGTTAGAGAAGTTTGCGTGCATACCAGAACCGTTCCAGTCACCTTTGATTGGTTTTGGGTGGTACTCAATGTAGTATCCATATTTTTCAGTTAATCTGTCTAGTAAGTATCTAGCTATCCAGATTTCATCTCCTGCTTTCTTAGCTCCTTTAGAGAATAATTGAAATTCCCACTGTCCACTAGCAACCTCTTGGTTAATACCTTCGAAGTTAAGACCTGCATCGATACATAAGTCAGCATGCTCTTCTACGAAATCTCTTCCGTGAGTATTTTTTCCTCCTACAGAACAATAGTACATTCCCTGAGGACCTGGATATCCACCTACAGGAAACCCTAGAGGTAACTGAGTAGTTTTATCCATAATAAAGTATTCTTGTTCGAAACCAAACCAGAAATCATTATCATCATCATCAATAGTCGCTCTTGCATTTGATTCGTGAGGTGTTCCATCAGCATTTAAAACCTCAGTCATTACTAAATATCCATTTCTTCTTGTTGGATCAGGATAAATAGCAACAGGCTTTAATAAACAATCAGAAGATCCTCCTTCTGCTTGCTTTGTAGAACTACCATCAAATGACCACATTGGGCAATCTTCTAACTTCCCACTAAAATCTTCTTCAATTTTTGTTTTACTTCTTAGATTAGCAGTTGGTTTATAACCATCTAACCAAATGTATTCTAATTTAGCTTTACTCATAATTAACACTTTATAAATTGAACTCTTAAAGGTTTCAAAATTAGTTTTATTTTGTGATAACGGAAAAAAAATAGGGGGTCAAATGTATTTTTTTTATTAATTTTTATCAACACCCTACTTTTTTATAGGGTATTTTAGTTTTATTTTAATTTTTGTGGAGCATTTTTTTGATTTTAGCAATGAAAACTTCCTTTATATTTGCAAATAAATTTTCTTGATTATGGCAACACTTAGATTTGAAGCATTAAAAGAAACCTTAAATCGTAAATCTGTAATAGTTACGGAAACCGAAAGAAGGTCTGTATTGTTTGGTGAAAACGTTTTTAATCAGGCAACTATGCTTCAGTATCTAACCAAAGATGCTTACAATAGCGTCATGGATGCCATTGATAATGGTGCTAAAATTGATAGACAAATAGCAGATCAAATTGCATCAGCTATGAAGGAGTGGTCTTTGTCTAAAGGTGTTACACATTACACACATTGGTTTCAGCCACTTACTGGTGCTACCGCAGAAAAACATGATGCATTTTTTGAAACTATTGGCGATGGTCATGGAATTGAAAAATTTGGAGGAGGTCAATTAGTGCAACAAGAACCTGATGCGTCTTCATTTCCGCATGGAGGTATTCGAAATACATTCGAAGCTAGAGGATATACTGCTTGGGATCCATCATCTCCAGCATTTATATATGGTACAACACTTTGTATTCCTACAGTTTTTGTCGCTTACACTGGAGAGGCTTTGGATTATAAAACACCATTGTTAAGAGCTTTGCACGCTGTAGATCAGGCTGCAACTGGGATTGCTAAATATTTTGATAAAAACGTAAAAAAAGTGAATGCCTCTCTAGGATGGGAGCAAGAGTATTTTTTAATTGATAAAGCTTTAGTAGAATCAAGACCAGATCTTGTAATGACAGGAAGAACCTTGTTAGGACATTCCTCTGCAAAAGGGCAACAATTAGATGATCATTATTTTGGTAGTATTCCAACCAGAGCACTGAATTTTATGAAGGACCTAGAAGTGGAATGTATGCTTCTTGGAATTCCGGTAAAAACAAGACATAATGAAGTAGCTCCAAATCAATTTGAATTGGCTCCGATTTATGAAGAAACAAATCTTGCTGTGGATCATAATTCATTGTTGATGGATATTATGGAAAAAGTAGCTGCTAGACATCATCTAAAAGTATTATTGCATGAAAAACCATTTGCAGGAGTAAATGGATCCGGAAAACATAACAATTGGTCTTTGGGTACGGATACTGGAGTCAATTTGTTAAGTCCTGGAAAAACACCGATGAGTAATTTACAGTTTTTAACATTTTTCATCAATACAATTAAAGCTATTAACGAGTATGAGGAGCTAATGAGGGCGGGTATTGCTTCTGCAAGCAATGATCATAGATTGGGTGCCAATGAAGCACCACCTGCAATCATGTCTGTATTTATTGGTGAACAACTGACTTCTGTGCTTAAGGATCTAGAAGGAGTAACCGATGGAAAATTGTCTCCAAAAGAGAAAACAGATTTAAAACTCAATGTAGTTGGTAAAATTCCGGAAATTTTACTCGATAATACCGACCGTAATAGAACATCTCCTTTCGCCTTTACAGGAAACAAATTTGAGTTCAGAGCTGTAGGTTCTAAAGCTAATTGCGCGAACCCTATGACAATCCTAAATACGATTGTAGCAAAACAATTGGTAGATTTTAAAAAGGAAGTAGATCTTTTAATTGATAAAAAAAGCCTTAAAAAAGACGAAGCAATTTTTAATGTATTAAGAGAGTATATCAAAACATCCAAGGATATTCTTTTTGAAGGAAATGGTTACGGAAAAGATTGGGAGAAAGAAGCTAAAAAAAGAGGGCTAAGTAATAATAAAACTACACCACAAGCACTAAAGGTAAAGATTTCTAAAAAAACACTTGATCTTTTCGAAAAGATGAGTGTGATGAATAAAATAGAAGCCGAGGCTAGATATGAAATCGAAATAGAAGAGTATGTAATGCGTATACAAATCGAAGGCAGAGTGTTGGGTGATATTGCCCGAAATCATATTATTCCAACAGCGATTAAGTATCAAAATATGCTAATCAATAACGTTTCTGGTCTAAAGAATTTATATGGAAATGATTTCAAGAAATACGGAAAAGAGCAAATGGATATTATCGAAAAGATTTCTGAACATATAGGTGCTATCAATATGAAGGTAAATGAAATGATTGATGAAAGACGAAAAGCAAATGCTTTAGAAAATCTTGAGAAAAAGGCAATTGGATATTGTGAAAAAGTAAAGCCTTTATTTGATCAAATTCGATATAACTGTGATGAATTGGAGTTATTAGTAGATGATGAGTTATGGCCTTTAACAAAGTATAGAGAGCTTTTATTTATCAGATAGGTAAGAATTTACTGACCAAGATGCTTTTTTGTTTTATTTTTAACAAAAAATTAATATCTGTTAAAACCTTGAAAAAATCGCATAAAACTCTGTTTGTTATGGGTTTTCCGTAATGCATTTTGTCGAATTCTTACTAATATTATAAAAATCCCCTTAATGTTTTCATAAATTTGTTTTGTTCCTAAAAAACAAAAGGATTCCCCTGTTAGGAATATCTCCCCAGATTTTTCATTGAAAACCCGATTTCAGATAGTGTTAAGGATTGTCTGAGATTGAATCATGCGCCCCAAACAATAAATTGAATTATTAATCAAATTTAATATATTTTACGTATGAAAAAAGTAATTTTTAGTCTAGCAGCTTTATTAAGCGCGTCAGTGATGGTGGCACAGTCAAACGCCAGTAGTGTTGATCAATCAGGTGATGCCAATGCAGCAAATATTACGCAAGTTGGTTTAGCAAACACTAACACAACTACTCAATTGGGATCAGGTAACAGCGCAGAAGCCATTCAGGGTAGTGAAGCATTTGCTTCTAGAAACGGAGTTGTAACTCAGATGCAAACAGGTGATAAGAATACTGCATTTGCACAGCACGAAGAAGACAGAAACGAGGTGTATCAGGTTCAGATTGGAAACGGTAACTCTGCTTCTGCTACTCAAAATCTTTTAAACTTTGGAGGAGATAACCTTTCTGAGCAACTTCAAGAAGGAAATGGTAATACAGCTACTATTTCTCAAGAAGGAGCAGGATTCTTTGGTGATGGATCTTTAAACTACGCTGGTCAAGGGCAATTTGGAGATGCAAATACTGCTACAACTTCTCAAGGTGGAGAAGAAAACTTTAGTTTAATCATTCAGTCTGGTTCTTTTAACACAGCTTCTATGGCGCAAGTAGGAGATGTAAACTTAGCAGACCAAAGACAAACAGGTGAAGCTAATTTAGCTGCTGGTGAGCAGTGGGGAACAAGCAATACTTTAATCCAGTCACAAACTGGTGGAGGTAATATCGCAACTTCTCTTCAAGGAAGTAGCTTCTTTGACTCTAGAGGAGGTATCGTAGATCAATTACAAGAAGGTGATGAGAACGAAGCTTTTGCTCAGCACGAAGAAGATAACAACTTTATTATCCAAACTCAAATTGGTGATGGAAACTCTGTTTCTGCTTCTCAAAACTTAGCTTTCTTTGGTGGTGAAAATACAGCAAGCCAATTCCAATTAGGAAATGGAAACGTTGCTACAGCTACTCAAGAAGGAGATTTCGGTCTTTTCGGAGAAAGTAACTTGGTATTACAAGGACAAATTGGAGACGAGAACACAGCTATCTCTTCTCAAAACGGAGCTAGTAATGTTAGTGATATCTTTCAGTTAGGAGATTCTAACTTTGCACAAGATACTCAGTTTGGACAAAGCAACACTACTTTTGTAACTCAAACTGGAGAGTCTCACAGTAGCATTATTCTTCAAAGTGGAACTGGAAACGCAGCTGTTGTAACTCAGTCTGGTTCTGGAGAACTATAAGAAATAATTTAATATATTTGAAAGGGTTATGCTAGCTAAGGTTAGCATAGCTCTTTTACTACTTTTAAAACCCTTTACTGATGAAAAAATATTTCGCATATTGTTTAGTGATAGTATCCTTACTTTTGGGTGAGAATATCTATGCTCAGAATAACGACGATCAGGATGAGTCATTGGTAGAGAGCCAGGAACGATTCATTACGTTAAATCAATTACAAAATAACTCAGTTGTGCAAGCTCAAAGAGAAAGCTTTATGAATAATAACTCTGTTTTTATTCAGCAAGTGGGGACAAACAATCAGGTTTTTTCAACCATAACAGCGCAAACTTCTGATATTCGATTAAATCAGAACGGAGAACAAAACTTGATTGATATTAATGAGACTTCTAGGGATATCGAAAAGTTTATTACTCAAAACGGTAATAATAATCGTGTTATTGATTTTTCCTTTAATCCAGAAGTTTCTACCAATTTAGAAATTCTTCAAGATGGAGATAATCTTTCGTTTGAAAAGTTTGGTAGTAACGAATTATCAAATAATCTAAAATTTAAGATGACTGGAAATGCTCGTACGATTATCGTAAGAAGTTTTTAAGGTACTAAAAAGCGGTTTGTTTTATGCGTTTTAAACTAGCTGTAATATTTCTGTTTATATTCCAATTTGCTAGTAGCCAGTTTACCAATACTGATGTTATTGCTAAACTAAAGACAGAAAGAATTGATGATATTATTTCCGTAAATGCGGAGGCAACCAACGCCACCGAGGTATACAAAAGTTTAAAATATACGTTTTCAATTTTTAGAACCGATACCACAAAAACTGTTTCCAAAAGTAATCAAGAAGAAAGATTTACACTAGAAGCTAATGAACAAAAAAGTCTTACTAATACTACAATTGGTGTAGATGAGAAAGATAAAATTGTGATGCTTTTATTAGTCTATGAAGAAGATAAGATTGTAGGCAAAGCTCGAATTGCCTTTAATGAAAAAGATCAAAAAAAAGAAAAAGAAGAAGAATATGTTGAGGATGATGGTATTGTTTTAAAAGGTATTGTTATCGAAGAAACCAAAACAAAACCTGGAAAGGATTTTTATGATTTCTTTTATACTTCCTATACCTTAAATAGAATTAACGGTTCTAAGATAGTCGGCGTTTATGAAAAACTTAGTTTTGGTAGAAGCACCATCATTCAAGTAAAAATAGAAGATAAAGTCATTCATGAATTTTTAGGTAAACCAGATATCGAATATTTAGAGCAAATGTCAAAGGTTTCGATTCGAAGAGTTTATAAATATTTCAAGGATTTAAAGAAACAGAAAAGAGATATTTTTCAGTATTAATAATTACTTATAAAAATGAAGTCAATAATAGTCACTATAATACTTGTCTTTTGCTCGTATCAATACAGTATGGGTCAAGACTTGATTTATAGACCCAAGAATCCAGCTTTTGGAGGTGATACTTTTAATTATCAATGGTTGTTGAGTTCTGCAGAAGCTCAAAATACATTTACAGATGAAAGTGATTCTGATGGAGATAATAGATCAGAATTGGAGAGATTTACCGAAAGTTTAAACAATCAGTTACTTAGTCAGATATCCAGAACTTTATTTAATGAGCAGTTTGGGCAAGAAGGTCTTACCGAAGGTACTTTTAGTTTTGGAACACTGTTTATAGAGATTTTTCCATCGGGAGAAGGTTTGGTAATTAATATTTTAGACACTAGCACAGGAGATCAATCCCAAGTAATAATTCCTAATTAAATTTTAATGTATCACAAGTTTTATCAAGTAATTCTAGTAATTACTTGTGTCATATTGTTATCCGGATGTGGAACATATTTTAACCAACCCATCACGGTAGAACAAGCAAGAATAGGGGAAGACACAAAATTCACTCAAACACTCAGAGATTTACCGGTACCAAAAGAACCTGTGGTTGTAGGAGTCTATAAGTTCAGGGATCAAACTGGACAGTATAAGCCTACTGAAGCAGGAAGTACTTTTAGTACTGCAGTTACTCAAGGGGCAACAACAATATTAGTGAAGGCATTGGAAGATTCTAAATGGTTTGTACCTATCGAACGAGAGAATCTAAGTAACCTACTGAATGAACGTAATATTATTCGTTCTACCAGAAAAGAATACCGAAAAAATAAAAACACGAATGAGCCACAATTGCCTCCACTTTTATACGCGGGTATTATTTTAGAAGGAGGGATTGTTTCTTATGATTCTAATATTATTACTGGCGGATTAGGAGCAAGATATTTTGGGGTTGGTGGATCTACTCAATACAGACAAGATCGTATTACTATTTATTTAAGAGCTGTTTCTACATCTAATGGAAAAATCTTAAAAACGGTATATGTTTCTAAAACAATTTTATCACAGGCATTAGATGCTAGTTTCTTTAGATATGTGAAGTTTAGTAGGTTGCTAGAAGCGGAAACAGGATTTACTAAAAACGAACCAGGGCAGATAGCAGTTTCTGAAGCGATAGAAAAAGCTGTAGAATCTTTGATCATTGAAGGTATTGAAGATAGATTGTGGAGTCCTGCAGCGGATCAGCAAGAGGTAAATGAACTTTTGGCAGACTACAATGCGGAAAAAAATGAAGCACAAAATACAGGACTTTATGAGCGTTATTTTAAGGAAAGACGTGGAAAAAAATCACTTTTTGCAAATGGAGGATTGGCATTAATTAGCGGTGATTATAATAATGCGGATTTATCATATTCTGCCAGAGTAGGAGGTAAATGGTATTTTAATCCATACATCAATGCTAATGCCAGCTTAAGTAAATTTCAATTACGAAATGAAGAAGCATTCTCAGAAGGGTTTAATGCGATCGATATCAATGCTGAGTTAACACTCTTGCCTTTTGAAAAACTTACACCTTTCTTCTTCGGAGGTTTAGGAACTGTAAATTCGGATGATTTTGATCGAACATTTTTTAAATTTCAATATGGTGGTGGAATAGAATATTTAGTTACTGATCAAATAGGAGTAGCGTTTAATGCTACTCATAATCTTGTTTTAGGAGATAAATTAGATAATGTATCGCAAGGTAAAAGAGATGATCAGTATTTTAATTTCTCTTTAGGACTCAATTGGTATTTTAAAAGTCCGTTAAAAATGGATAAAGAGTTACGTAAACAAAAACGTAGAGAAGAAAAAGAACTTAGGAAGTTAAAAAAAAGAAACAGACAAGTAATTGAAAATGGTGAGGTTCCTAAAGGATAATGCCTAAAACTCTTATGGAAATGAAAAGATATTTTATAAAATTAGTATTGGTTTTTACTGCGGTATTAGTGAATTCCTGTAGCGAAGATACTATCGATTTAGAAGGTTTAGGATCAGTGAGAGGACGAGTAGTGACTGTGGGTACCAATGAACCGTTAGAAAATGTGAAAATTTCAACAAATCCATCTTCTAGTACTGTTTTTACAGATGAAAATGGAGAATATTTAATAGAGAATATTCCTTCTGGAGATTATTCGTTAGCAGCTCAGCGCGAGGGACTTTTGGCTCAATTCGAGGCGATATCTATCATTGCAGATCGAGAATTGGAGATCGTTTTTGAAATGGATATAGAAACTGCAGGGAATAGACCGCCTGATGCAGCTGTTCTAGATACTCCAGCAGACAATGCTGTAGATCAACCGGTAGAAGTTACATTGGTTTGGACTGGTGCAGATCCAGATGAAGATTCACTTACATATACAGTAACTTTGAGAAATGATGAAAATACAGACGTAGAGATATTCGAAAATATTACGGATACAACTTATGTGCTTACCGATCTTCAGTATAACGTAAAATACTTTTGGCAAGTAAGTAGTAGTGATGGAATTAATGATCCTGTAAATAGTAATACTTTTGCTTTTGAAACAGCAAGTCCTCCTAATAATCGAATTATTTATACCAGATCCGTAGGAGATAATAGTGTTATTTATTCTGCAAATGAGCAAGGTGATACAGAAATTCAATTAACTTCTGAAACTAACAACAGTTTTAGGCCAAGACGCCATGTTGCAACAGGAAAAATAGCATTCTTGCAGTCAGTAGGCTCAGATACACATTTATTCGTTATGAATGAGGATGGAACTCAGGTTTCACAGGTAACCTCTCAGGTGTCAGTTGCAGGATTTGATTTAGGCGAGATTGATTTTTCATGGTCCGATAATGGTGCAAGGTTATTATTTCCTAATCAAGATAAATTATATAGTATTGATGTTGATGGTAGTGGATTAACTCTTGTGTACCAGACATCTGATGGGGATCTAATTGCAGAGGTGGATAAAAATGATAATAATGGAGTGATTGCTTTAAAAACTAATAATCTAGATGGTTATGAGGTGGAGATATTTACAATTAATGCAGCTGGAACGGTTCTAGAAACTATTTTAACTGGAGTTTCTGGAGCTGCTGGTAGTATTAATCTTTCTGTTGATGGTACAAAATTATTATACAATCAAGATATTTCAGGTTTTGAGAGTAGTGATTACAGACAACTAGATTCTCATTTGTTTATCTATGATTTTGGCGACAGTTCACGTTTAGATATTTCTATTCAGAAACCATCGGGAACTAATGATTTAGATGCACGATTTTCTCCAAATGAAGCTGCCGTGATTTTTGTGAATACATCTAATGATGGAATATCACAAAGAAATATTCAAACAATGACAATTCTTGAAATTGCGAATAGGGCAGATCTTATACTCAATGCCTCTATGGCAGATTGGGAATAATCTTAATGTCTTATATAAAATAAGAGAATTGCGATTTACTTCTAATAAATCGCAATTCTTAGTACTAAAATCGAAATTAATTCGATTATCTTTGCCCTTTACTAGTGGTATAATACAATAATAATGAGTCAAGAAGTAAGTAAACGCTACGCTCAGCGAGGTGTTTCGGCATCTAAAGAAGATGTTCATAGTGCAATAAAGAATATCGATAAGGGTCTTTTTCCGCAAGCATTTTGTAAAATCGTTCCTGATTATCTTACAGCAGATGAGGACTATTGTTTAATAATGCATGCAGACGGAGCTGGTACAAAATCTTCTCTTGCTTATATGTACTGGAAAGAAACAGGCGATGTCTCAGTTTGGAAGGGGATAGCACAAGATGCATTAATAATGAATATAGACGATTTATTATGTGTAGGAGCTACGGATAATATCATGTTGTCTTCTACCATTGGTAGAAATAAAAATTTAATTCCAGGAGAAGTAATTTCTGCAATTATTAATGGAACAGAAGAGTTGTTAGAGGAGCTTAAAGGCTTTGGAGTTACAATTCATTCTACCGGTGGAGAAACTGCTGATGTGGGTGATTTGGTGAGAACAATTATCGTAGATTCCACAGTAACCGCAAGGATGAAACGTAAAGATGTTATTGATAATGCGAATATTAAGGCTGGTGATGTGATTGTAGGCCTTGCATCTTTTGGTCAGGCTACTTACGAAAAGGAATATAATGGAGGAATGGGTAGTAATGGTCTTACTTCAGCAAGACACGATGTGTTTCATAAGGTGTTAGCAGAGAAATATCCAGAAAGCTTTGATGCTGCTGTTCCTTCTGAACTTGTGTATTCAGGAAAAACAAAGCTTACGGATGCAGTAGAAAATGCTCCCATAGACGCAGGTAAACTTGTATTGTCTCCTACTAGAACTTATTCACCAATTATAAAAAAGATATTATCTAAATTTGATAGTGATACGATTCATGGAATGGTACATTGCAGTGGAGGAGCGCAAACTAAGATTTTACATTTTGTAGAAAACCTTCATATTATCAAAGATAATTTATTTGATGTACCTCCTTTGTTTCAGTTAATACAAGAAAATTCTGGAACTGATTGGAAAGAGATGTATCAAGTGTTCAATATGGGGCATCGAATGGAATTGTATGTTTCTCCTGAAATTGCAGATGAAATTATTACTATTTCTAAAAGTTTTGATGTGGATGCTAAGGTTGTAGGTCGAGTAGAAGAAGCTACATCCAAAAAACTTACTATACAGAGTGAGTTTGGTGAGTTTATGTATAGCTAAATAATCCCTTTTGTTTTGTGAGCATATTTTTCCTTTAGCAATTGTAGTTTTGGGTGTATATAACGTTTGCAAAATGGTTTTTCAGGATTATTATTATAATAGTTAAGAAGTTCTTCTCTTGATGACTGAAATGATTGAAATTTTAGGATTTGAGTAATTAACTTATTATCAAAATCATGATTTAATTTTGAGATTATAGCCGCTATGATTTCTTTTTCATGATCATTAAAATAATAAATTGCACTTCTGTATTTTTTTCTGAAACTATGATTAGAAGTACTTTTATGTGTATGTAAATGGATTTCTATTAAATCATGTAACTCAATTATTTGAGGGTCATAGGTTACGACAACTGCTTCAGAAAAATAATTATTTTGATCAGTGCTGGCAATATAGCCTTGTTCTACTTTTATGATTCCACGTAAGGACTGAAAAACAGCTTCTGTACACCAATGACATCCACCTCCAAAACCAATTTTTACATAACTCATAATTGTAAAAATCGTAATTAAATCCTTTATTAGTACTTTTAAATTAATTAAATAGTTATGGGGAATCCAATAATTAATATAAAGAAAGACGCTACAGATATTGTATTTGAAGTATGTGCATTTATAGGTTTGGGAGTTTTGTTATTACTTCCGATTATCTATAATGCTGATCTTCTAGATCAAATTCCAACACATTTTAATGCAAAAGGCGAACCAGATAATTACAGTTCTAAAACCTCAATTTGGGTGCTACCAGTAATTGGGTTGTTGATGGTAGTAGGTCTTTATATTCTTAATAAGTTTCCTCATAAGTTCAATTACCCTTCGAAAATATCAGAAGATTCAGCTCCTAGGTATTATAAAATAACCACTAGATTAATAAGAGTAATTAATTTAATCATTGCATGGTCTTTTGCTTATATTTTATATGGTTCTATACAGGTTGCGATTGGGGTTTATGATGGTTTAGGAAATTGGTTTTTGCCAGTATTTATTGGTGCTTTGCTCGGTGTAATGATATATTTTATTTTGAAATCTAGGAAAATTACTAATTGATTTTCGAGAGCTCGAAACATTTGTTCAAGCTCCCGAGAATGTAAACTTTGATCTGTAAGGTGTTATCCGAGTTCTTTGTTAAATTGAATTGTTTCTGATTCGTTGTCCTCTTCTTTTGTTTCTATGAGTTCAATTGTGTTATCATCATTGAATTTACCTTCTTTTTTCTGATAGAAGATGGGTACAGGAATCATTGCGACCATAATAATAAATAATACTAAGACAATTCGTCTTATTGCTTTTTTAAATCTTTTCATTTTTAAAATAATGTAAACCACTAGCAGGTACGATAGTGGAATTAATGATATTTGAAATAAAGGATTAGGTCTTTTGGAAGACCTATATTTTAAACAAAAAGACTTTCTTCTTCAGAAGAATAAGTAGGGATGTGGAATAATAAATGATACTTAATTTCCGATGAAATTATCGTATCAAGTTTTTTATACATGATCGAAGCAATAGTTTCATGGTGCTTCGAAATTGAACTTAGTGTGGAGGTAGTAATAAAATAGGGAGATTCATTAAACGCATTCCCTAAAGAAATTACTTTAACTAAGCTTTGCTGATCAGAAACAACAAGTTCAATATTTTCTTGAAAAGAAATAGGTGATGTATAATTAGAATATCCTCCAATGCCCAAAAAGAGCAAAAGAGTCATAAACCAACTAAAAATCAGCTTTTTGTTGTATGTATTATTGTTTCCAGTCATATGAGTTGTAAAAATACAATTTTTTGAGTTACAAGATTGTTGTTTAGATTCAGAAAATGCGTATGACCTTTGCTCAAAAAAATGTACTTTTGTAAATTCCACGGACAGGACAGATAGAATTATGATTGATAAATTAAATATTGTTAAGCAGCGATTTGATGAGGTGAATGATTTGATCATTCAGCCTGATATTATTGCAGATCAAAAAAGATATATAAAGCTTAATAAAGAATATAAAGATCTCAAGGCATTAATGGATGAAAGAGATCGGTATATCGAGTTAACGGATAATAAGAAAGAGGCTGAAGAAATTATTTCAGATGGGAGTGATCCAGAAATGGTAGAAATGGCTAAAATGCAGTTAGATGAGGCTAAAGAGGAGCTACCTGCTTTAGAAGAGAAAATTCGTTTTATGCTTGTTCCTAAGGATCCTGAAGATGCTAAAAATTGTGTGGTCGAAATTAGAGCGGGAACAGGTGGTGATGAGGCGAGTATTTTTGCGGGAGACTTATTTAGAATGTATACTAAGTATTGCGAAGGAAAAGGATGGAGTACTAGCGTAGTGGATCTTAGCGAAGGAACTAGTGGTGGATACAAGGAGATTATTTTCGAAGTGAATGGAGAAGATGCATATGGAACCATGAAATTTGAAGCAGGAGTGCATCGTGTACAAAGAGTTCCACAAACAGAAACGCAAGGTCGAGTGCATACCAGTGCAGCTACTGTAATGGTATTGCCAGAAGCTGAAGAGTTTGATGTAGAATTGGATATGACAGAAGTAAGAATCGAACGAACCACTTCTACAGGACCAGGAGGACAGTCAGTGAATACCACATATTCTGCTATTAAGTTACATCATGAGCCTACAGGGATGATCGTAAGTTGTCAGGATCAGAAATCATCCCACAAGAATTTAGAAAAAGCACTAAAAGTACTTAGATCGAGATTATATGAATTAGAACTTGCCAAAAAGCAAGCTGCAGATTCTGAAAAGCGTAAAAGTATGGTTTCTTCTGGAGATCGTTCTGCTAAAATTAGAACTTATAATTATCCGCAAGGTCGTGTTACAGACCATCGTATCGGGTTAACTTTATATGATTTAAGTAATATCATAAATGGAGATATTCAGAAAATTATTGATGAACTTCAGCTAGTAGAAAATACAGAGAAATTAAAAGAATCCAACGAAGTTTTTTAGTCTTAATATGATTATAAGACTAGAGAAAAGGATTTCTTGAAGAAGACAAAAAGAGGAAAGTTTTAAAACTTTCCTCTTTTTTATATAATATACTTGGTTAGTTATTTTAACGTGTATGATTTTGGTGCTTCTTCTACTTTTTTTGCTCTGACTACGAAATAAAGACCAACTAAAATAAAAGGTATGCTCAGCCATTGTCCTGTAGATAGGGCATCCCCTAAAGCATCTTCAAAACCACCTTGACTCTTTTTAACACTCTCTACGATAAATCGAACAATAAATATCAACATCATATACATACCAAAAAGGAATCCTCTATTGTTTCTTTTATCCGTTTTCCAATAAATAAACCAAAGAATCAAGGATACAAAGATATATCCAAAAGCTTCGTATAATTGTGCAGGATGTCTATAAGGAATCGCTTCTAAAAGGTTTGCGAATTTAGGATTATTTACCACTGCAGAATAAGCCTCATTTACATTTTTAATTCCAGTTTCCCTTATCACTTCTGCTTTACTTAGACCATCACGGATAAATTTTACCCCAAATGGCGAATCTCCTGAAGGTTCTCCTATAATTTCTGAATTAAAGAAGTTTCCTAAGCGAACAAAAATACCTCCAAATGCTGCAGGAATAGTTACTCTATCCATTACCCATAATGGGTGTTTTTTTAATACATTTTTAGAGTAATAATACATAGCAATGATAAATGCAATGGCAGCGCCATGGCTTGCAAGTCCTCTAAAACCAATGAATTCAAACGCAGGATTAAACTTAAACGGTAAAATGATTTCAAGGAGATTGTTTCTGTAGTAGTCCCAATCATAGAAAAATACATGACCAAGCCTAGCTCCTAATAGTGTTCCTATGACAGCATAGATAAAAACAGAATCTAGTTTTTCCATAGAAATCTTTTCACGGATGTATATTTTTTTCATCAAATACCATCCTAGAGAAAAAGCAACAACAAACATTAGGCTGTAGAAACGAACGACAAAAAAACCAAGATCCAATCCTTCGATCGGATTCCAAACTATTTTAGAGAATATCATATAGAAATCTATTTTTCTAGGGTAAATATAGGTATTTAATTGAAGTCAAAATTATAATTGAAATAATATTGAGTTAAACTATCATATGATTGAGTTAACTTTTCTTTTTGCAGCAAGAATCAGGAACAGGATCATATCCGCTGCCTCCCCAAGGATGGCAACTAAAGATACGTTTTATAGCAAGTTTTCCACCCTTAATTAATCCGTGTTTTCGAAGCGCTTCTAAACTATAATGCGAGCATGTTGGCTGATATCGACAAGTTGCAGGTGTTAATGGAGAGATGAAATTTTGATAAAACTTAATCAATCCAATAAACGGAGCTGTCAAAATTTTTCGCAACGTTATTCTAGAGCTCAAAATATATTAGTTAAGGGTAAAGCTGGTTCCTTCTCGACCATCTTTTAACTGGATACCCATTGCTAGCAATTCATCTCTTATTTTATCACTAGTAGCAAAATCTTTGTTTGCTCTAGCCTCAGCTCTTAAATTGATTAACAATTCTACTGTGCTAGAAAGCTTATCGCTAATATCTGAAGATGCTTCATTAATATTTACTAGTCCTAAAACATCAAAGACAAAATCATTTATTTTTGTTCTAAGATTTTCATAATCCTCCTTAGAGATAGTAGCTTTTTCTTCTTTTACAGAATTGATGAATTTTACCGCTTCAAATAGTTTAGCTATCAAAATCGGACTATTAAAGTCGTCATTCATGGCATCGTAACATTCTTTTATCCAATTTTGAACATCGAAACCATTGGTATTATCGCTGATTTTTAGATTTTCTAAGGTTTTAACGGATTCCATTAACTTGTAGAAACCTTTTTCAGAAGCTTCTAAAGCATCATTAGAAAAATCTAAAATGCTTCTGTAATGAGCTTGTAACATGAAAAAGCGCGCTACTGTTGGAGCAAAAGCTTTATTCAATTTATCACTCTCACCACTAAATATTTCTGCCGGAGATAGAATGTTTCCAGTGGATTTTGACATTTTTTTACCATCTAACGTCAACATGTTAGCATGCATCCAGTAATTTACTGGTGTTACTCCACAAGCGGCTTCTCCTTGGGCAATTTCACATTCGTGATGTGGGAATTTAAGATCCATTCCTCCGCCATGAATATCAAATTTTTCGCCTAAGTATTTTGTGCTCATTACGGTACATTCTAAATGCCATCCTGGGAAACCGTCACCCCAAGGTGATGGCCATCTCATAATATGTTTAGGTTCTGCTTTTTTCCATAAGGCAAAATCCTGTGGATTTTTCTTATCACTCTGAGCAGTCAATTCTCGGGTATTAGCAATCATGTCTTCTAGATTGCGGCCACTTAATTTTCCGTATTGATTAGTTTCGTTAAATTTCTTTACATCAAAATATACAGATCCGTTAACTACATAAGCAAATCCGTTATCAATAATAGTTTTAATAATCTCAATTTGCTCCACGATATGACCAGTAGCTGTAGGTTCTATACTCGGTGGAATGTTGTTGAACTTCGCTAAAATATTATGAAAATCTAATGTGTAACGTTGTACAATTTCCATGGGTTCTAGCTGTTCTAAACGTGCTTTTTTAGCAACTTTATCTTCACCTTCATCAGCATCATTTTCTAAATGACCAGCATCTGTGATATTACGAACATAACGTACTTTATATCCTAGGTGTTTTAAATATCTATAGACTAAATCAAAAGAAATAAATGTTCTGCAATTCCCTAAATGTACGTTACTATAAACAGTAGGTCCACAAACATACATGCCTATGTTTCCTTCTGTTATAGGAATAAATACCTCTTTCTGACTAGAAAGAGAGTTGTAAATTTTAAGTTCCTGAGTTTTGTACAACGGAGTTGCTACCATAATTTTGATTGTGCTTATTGTGATTGATTAATAAATGTGGATTAAAATCTAGTGTCTAATTTAATGTAGTCTAAAAATTCTCTACGAACAGATTCTTCTTTGAATTTACCTCCAAATTCGCTAGTAACCGTGCTACTTTCTATATCTCTAATTCCTCTAGAGTTTACGCATAAGTGTTTTGCATCTATCACGCAAGCAACATCTTTAGTGTTCAGTACTACTTGAAGATCCTGAACTATCTGCATCGTCAAACGTTCTTGAACCTGTGGTCGTTTTGCATAATAATCCACGATACGATTCATTTTTGATAGGCCAACAACGGTACCGTTAGAGATATAAGCTACATGTGCTCTTCCTATAATGGGGAGTAGGTGGTGTTCGCAAGTAGAATAAACAGTAATGTTTTTTTCAACAAGCATTTCACCATATTTGTAGTTATTGTCAAAAGTAGAGGCTTCTGGTTTTCGCTGCGGGTGTAAGCCAGCGAAAATTTCATTTACAAACATTTTTGCAACTCGTTGTGGAGTTCCACTTAGACTATCATCATCAAGATCTAATCCTAAGGTTTCCATAATGTGTCTTACATCTTCTCTAATCAAAGCGATTTTTTCTTTATCACTTAATTTAAAAGCATCTTCTCTTAGAGGTGTAGTTGCGCTAGTAGCTACATGATTATCACCTAGCGCTTCAATAGCTTCAAGGGCCTTGTCTATCTTCACAAGTTCAAATTTTTGTTATTACTTCAAGAATTATAATCGTACACTTGTGTTTGCAAATGTTTATTATCTAAAATTGAAAGAAGATTACTTGTACTTACAATTTTAAGGTATTCTTTTTTTAATTTCCTACATTTTATAATCAAGTTAAATTCTAAAAATTGTAATTCAAAAGAAATCAATTATAAAACAGGCTGCAAAGATACAATTTTGTCTTTTTACTTAGTAAAAGCTATGTTAACAATTATAAATATTCTTGTGGTTTTCTAGACACTTTCTTAAAAATTAGTAAATTTAATTCCTACACAAGAAAATAGACTAACCTACGTTATATAAAATATGTCAAAATTACTACCTCAAATCTTATTTTATTTTGCGCTATTTGGCCTTTGTGGTCAATATGTCAATGCTCAGGATTTTGATACTGCCTGTCAGAATTCTCAACCCTTTTGTTCTGATGAATCATTAGAACTTACTTTTCCTAATACAACTGGTGATATCAGTGGGCTGGGAGAAGTTGGGTGTTTAAATACTACTCCAAACCCTTCTTGGTATTTTATTCTCATAGATGAACCTGGCGAATTAGTCTTTGATATTCGTCAATGGGTAGATGCTGATGGAGATAGTCGTTTAGATCGTGATGAACGACAGTTAGATGTTGATTTTATCGCGTGGGGACCATTCCAGACATCTTTTATTATCGATTGCGAAGATCAGCTTTCTCGTGGATGTGACCTTAATGGAGATGGTGAGAATATACGACCAGCAGAGTGTGTGAACAATGCAGATGAGCCAGATTTTTATATAAATGATGAGGATAATACAAATATTGTAGATTGTAGTTATGCAAGAACCTCCGATGATAATTTTATAGAGACTTTTACCATTCCTGATGCTCAAACAGGCGAGTTTTATATTGTGTTAATCACAAATTTCGCTGATGAAGCAGGAGTGATTCAATTAGAGCAGACCAATCTTGGTGAAGATGGAGCAGGAACTACGGATTGTAGTGTGTTGGAACCTGGGATACCACAAGATAGAATAGCCACTTGTGGAGAGTTTCCTTTAACAATAGAAGGTAGGTTTCCAGCAAGTTCGGGTCCTCCTGCGGTTCCAGCTGCGGTAACATTTCAATGGGCTAGAGCAGATTTAGGAGATACTAATTTTGTGGATATACCTGGAGCTACATTTCCTTTTTATGATAATGTTACTTCAAATGGGGTTTATCAACTGAGGGGTTTTGATTCAAACGGTATCGAAGTGCCAGACTCACCAGATCAGGTATCTGTATTAGATGTTTCGCAAATAGCTTTTCAGGTAGATTATACTATAACAGAAGAATCTTTTTCAGGGTTTTATACACTTACTGCAGAGGTATCTACAGATCCTATAGTAGAGGCGGAAGGCTTTACCGACTTTGAATACCGATTGGACAGAGATATTAATATGGATGGAGTGTTTGTTGAGTATAGAGAATATCAATCATCACCCGTTTTTGAACAGGTTCCTCCTGGAGATTATAGAATCGTTGCTAGATATGCAAACTGTCCAGATAATGAAAGAACCTCAGTGGATATTATGATTCTGGGATACCCTAAATATTTTACACCTAATGGAGATGGTTTTCATGAAACATGGAACCTTATAAATCCAGAAGATCAACCTACTCCCGCGTTAGTGTATATTTTTGACAGACACGGTAAATTGTTAAAACAATTAAATCCAACTGGGCCTGGTTGGGATGGAACTTATAATGGAAATTTAATGCCTTCTTCTCAATATTGGTTTAGAGTAGAATTTAATGAGCAATCGGATCGGGATCCGAATAGAGGTAGAAGAACTTTTTCTGGAAGTTTTTCTCTAATTCGATAAGAAATAAAAAAGGAGTTGATGCTAATCAACTCCTTTTTTATTTTGCGACTTTATATCTTTTATAAATTGAGACTGAGTGTAAATGTAAGGTTGTCTCTATAACTATCTACAAAAGCAAAATTGGTGAAAGAAGAATTTGGATAAAATTGCTGGTTTCGTTGTTGCTCAGAATAGTCATAGGCTACATCAAATTTAACTTTCCCAAAATTATAACCAATACCAAGAGATAGACCAGTTCTATCTCCAAGAGTTATTTCGTCCTGATATGGACTTTCTTCGTAGCTGTAACCACCTCTAAAACTCCAGTTTCCATTTCTTAATTCTCCTCCAATTCTAAGAGTAGAAGCTCCTTGTAAAGTATTTTCTATTTCTCTGTTCAAATCTGAAAAATCATCAAATCCATCTGAATCAAATTCAGTTGATCCATAATCTTTGTATGAATAATCTAGGCTAATAAGACCTCGTTTTCCAAATAAGATAGCAACACTTCCAGTTGCTCTTGCTGGAGTTCGTAATTGATACTCCGGAAAAATATTGATTACATTAGGGTCGACAACATTAATATTTCCTGTGGTGTTAACCGTTCTAACTCGTTGCGAAGTCTCTTCTTCAATATAATACCATGTTGGTGACTCGAAGGAAGCTCCTAATCTTAAACGATTAGATACTTTTAAAATTCCACCTACTTGCGCAGAAAATCCCGCACCAATGGTAGATAATCTATTAGTAAAAGAGATTTCATTTATACTACTTCCAGCATTATTATTGAACTCATCAAATATGGTAACTCTATCATAATTGATAAAATGTGAATTTAAATTGAATCCCAAATGGAATCTTTCGTGTATTTGCATTCCTGCATTTACGGTAAACTTACCATTAAGTCCTGTGCTTTCGTAATAATAATCTTGATCAACTGGATTGTTGATGTCTGTAACTACAGCAGAAGAATAATTTACATTATCAGGATCACTTGGGTCATCTGCGATGATGATTCCACTTTGATTTCCTAAAAAAGCTTGTTGATATCTAAAACCATTATTGCCACTATTTTCACCAAGATCTATATAAACATCTTGGACGCTTTCATTTCCTGTAGTCGGTCCAACGATTGAAAGTGGCACACCTTGAGCCTGTGCTACAAAATATTCGGCAATCGAACTGTTACTACTTCCAAAAGCAAATAATTCTTCAGCAAAATCGGTTGTTTGGTCATAAGCAATTCCTAATGATATTCTGCCAATTTTGGAGGATTCATTTCTGTTATTGTATACAAAAACAGCTCCTAATTGATTAAAATTTAGATTAGTAAAAGAGGATTCGTTAAAACCATTTAGATAGCTTACATCATTTTGAATATTAGATGACGAAAGTGTAATAGATCCTGATGAGTTAAGAAATACAGCAGAGCCTGCAGGGTTGATTTGCAAGGCAGAAAGATCGCCACCTAAAGCTCCAAATGCTCCACTCATTCCTCTAAAGCGAGCTGTTCCTAAAATTTCTTGTTGAGAAAATCTAACCGCATCAGTGATATCCTGCGCATTTGTTAAAGAGAAGGACAATATGCTTATAATTAAAAATATCTTTTTCATATATGGATTCGATAAATAAGAGAAACTCTTAATTATTTATATATAACAAGTAAATACGATCAAGATATTAGTAGGGTATTAAAATGCTATAAATATCTTGATCGAATAAACTGTATTATACTGTAATAGGTTTATTTGTTATAAATGAAATTAAGTAGAGGTAACTACTTGTGTTGTATTATCTTCTTCCACCACGACTTCTTCCGCCACGGCTACCACCTCTTGATCCGCTGCTTCTAGATCCACCACTACTTCGGTAAGAACCAGAACTACGACTACTTCTTGAAGATCCTGAGTAACTTCTAGATCCAGAACTTCTGGAGCTCCTAGAGCTTCCACTATAGTTTCTTGATCGAGAACTACTCCTGTTAGGGCTAACAGATCTTGATCTTGAGTAATTTCCGTTATTAGAGGATCTAGTTCTTCCAGAGTATGTGGAAGTTCTTGTACGTCTATTATTGTTAGCAGAAATTCTTCTCCTATTATTATAGGAACTTCTGTTGTTATAATTTCGGCTTCTCGATCTATTATTAAAAGATCTAGATCTTGCATTGTAAGCGCTTCGGCTTCTGAAATTACTAGCGTAAGCATTTCTAAAGCCACGATTTCTAAATCCTCGATTGTATGCTATTCTGTTACGTCCATAAAAACCATATCCGTAGTTGTAATAAGGAGGACACCAGAATCCACCGCCATACCAGTATGGGTTACCCCATCCGAATCCAGCATTCCAGCCCCAGTTGTTCCATCCCCATCCAAATCCAGGGCCCCAACCAGCATTCCAACCCCAAGAGTTGAATCCCCAGTTGTTCCATCCCCATCCTATACCAGGACCCCAGGCATTCCAACCCCAGTTATTCCATCCTGTATTAATGATGTTGACAGATACTTCGTCATAATCACTACCCCATGTAGGTTGACCACCTTCATAGTTTAAAGCTACACCAGTAGTGTCTGCTGGATTGTAATTATCACTAGAATAAGAATCTATATCAGTAAAAATCGCATCTTGTTCAATTACATTGTCAATCTGAGCAGATTTTTCTGAAAAATAATTAGAATAATAATTTGAATTAGATTGTGGTGTGGTTTCAGTTGGTTGAGGTTCATAGTTCCTTTGGCTTCTTGCTTCACCATAAATACCATCATCATACGATACATATTCATACGAGCCACAAGATGTCAACATAAGAACAGAGACTGCCAGGAAAGTCCCCACAGCTCCATTTTTTTGAAAATAATTTTTAAGTCGCATATCTCCTTATTTTATTGTTGAACAATACAAATTTAGTTAGTTTTGCGCTAACTATTTTTTATTTAACAAAGTCACAACATTTGTGCCAAATAGCAAGTTATGAGCAAAAATCTAACGAAACGTAGTGAAGATTATTCTAAATGGTATAACGAATTAGTCGTAAAGGCTGATTTAGCTGAGAATTCGGCAGTAAGAGGGTGTATGGTAATTAAGCCCTATGGGTATGCAATTTGGGAGAAAATGCAGGCTGAATTGGATAAAAAATTTAAAGAAACAGGTCATCAAAATGCATATTTTCCTCTTTTTGTACCTAAAAGTCTCTTTGAAGCAGAAGAAAAAAATGCAGAAGGGTTTGCAAAAGAGTGTGCTGTAGTTACCCATTATAGATTAAAAACAGATCCAGACGATGCTTCGAAATTAATAGTGGATCCAAACGCAAAATTAGAAGAAGAACTCATAGTACGTCCTACTTCTGAAGCTATAATTTGGAATACTTATAAAGGTTGGATACAGTCTTATAGAGATTTGCCGATATTAGTGAATCAATGGGCAAATGTAGTAAGATGGGAGATGAGAACACGTTTATTTTTGAGAACGGCGGAATTTTTATGGCAGGAAGGACATACGGCTCATGAAACAAGACAAGAGGCTATTGCAGAAACGGAACAAATGAACAATGTATATGCAGATTTTGTTGAAAATTTTATGGCAATTCCTGTTGTAAAAGGAAGGAAGACAGAGAGCGAACGTTTTGCGGGTGCTGAGGATACTTATTGTATCGAAGCGTTAATGCAAGATGGAAAAGCACTACAAGCTGGAACCTCTCATTTCTTAGGGCAAAACTTTGCAAAAGCTTTTGATGTGAAATTCACCTCTAAAGAAGGAAAGCAAGATTATGTTTGGGCAACTTCTTGGGGAGTTTCGACAAGATTAATGGGGGCGTTGATTATGACGCATAGTGATGATAATGGGTTGGTTTTACCTCCTAATTTAGCTCCAATTCAAGTGGTTATTGTACCTATTTATAAAGGAGAGGATCAGTTAGATCAGATTTCGGAAGTGGCAAATCAGTTAGTTGCAGATTTAAGAGCTAAGGGGATTTCGGTAAAATTTGATAATCGAGATACACATAGGCCTGGAGCAAAATTTGCGCAGTATGAATTACAAGGAGTGCCTTTGCGCATTGCTATAGGACCTAAGGATTTGGAAAAAGGAACTGTGGAGCTTGCTCGTAGAGACACATTGTCAAAACAGTTTGTACAAAAGGATGATGTTGTTAACACCATCGAAGCTTTATTAGTGGAAATCCAGGAAAGTTTACATTTAAAAGCAACTCAGTATAGAGATAATCATATTACTGAAGTAAATTCTTTTGAAGAGTTTAAAGAAGTTTTAGAGAATAAAGGAGGGTTTATATCTGCTCATTGGGATGGTACAGCAGAAACAGAACAAAAGATAAAAGAGCTAACAAAAGCTACTATACGTTGTATTCCTTTTGATGCGAAAGAAGAAAATGGTGTTTGTGTGTATAGCGGAAACCCTTCTAAAGTAAGGGTGTTATTCGCAAAAGCATATTAATTTTAGAAAAAAATAAAATAACACTTGCGCCATTAAAAAATAGTTGTATTTTTGCATCCGCAATTAGGCAAACAACTATGGCCCGTTCGTCTATCGGCTAGGACGCCAGGTTTTCATCCTGGTAAGAGGGGTTCGATTCCCCTACGGGCTACGAATAAAAAAATAATTGCAAGTTTAGAGTGAAAGCTATAAATTTGCACTCCTTGAAAAAGGAAAATGGCCCGTTCGTCTATCGGCTAGGACGCCAGGTTTTCATCCTGGTAAGAGGGGTTCGATTCCCCTACGGGCTACGA
>NZ_CANLMM010000005.1:0-495811 GCF_947492115.1 uncultured Aquimarina sp. | reverse complement strand
TATCAGAAGAATACTCCATCATCCTCCAGCGTATCCCTCCGAAAAAATTGTCCGATCCAATTGAATCATAGCATATAACGTAGTGGTATGTGCACTAGTGTGTATATTTATTATTATGTAACCGTTTACAAACGTATATTAAACGTTTAATTCGACGGTTGTTTTTTGTTTTGTGATCTGAATTTACTAAAAATTCTATCGATTGATATGGTAAGCCTGTTTTATTATCATTTATATTTCTAACCAAGCTTTAAATCCAAGTAGCTTTATACCATAAGGTTTCAAATGGTCCTTGCTTATATTGTTTTGCCCACCATTTACAGAATATACCAGTTACAATTGTAAGTGCTAAACCTATTAATAATCCATAGGTTGCGCCTGTATATTTGTATAAACCCAATCCCCAACCATAGAATATCGCTCCTCCCAGAATGGATTGTATGATATAATTAGACATGCTCATGCGCCCGAACCGAGAAAAATACATCAATACATTTCGAGCTTTTGTTTTATAAAAAAGTAAGGTAATTCCTGACACCAGTACCAGCATGAATGAAAAATTGGTAATGCTAGTTTCTATAGTTAAAGCAGATCTTCGAATTATGTCACTTTCGATAAAATGATCCATGTTTCGTTTTAAAAGATATAACGGAATGAAAGCAATTATTGAAATCTTTAGGATTTGTGTCCAAAATTCTAAGTTCTTATCAGTTTCATGAAATTTTTGATGTTTCCCTAATAGATATCCTAATAGAAAAAGCGCTAGAATAGTGAAAAACCTTCCGTTTTCCCAGTTCCAACGTAAAACGCCTATTTTTCCGTTCGTTAGATTTCCAATTATAGTATCCCATAATGAAGGTTCTCCAACGTATGTTAGCATCTTACCAAAATAACTCCAGGAGATAGGATCATTGATTTTTTCATCGGGATGCTGTAAGGCATATATTAGATTTGACCACTCATATGGTAATACTAAAAGGATTATTGCAATACCTAAAATGATACTGTCTTTCAACTTGGAAAATGGAATTAACAATACTCCTAATACTGCATATATAGTTAATACATCTCCTTGGAAAAATGCTGAATTAAGGATTCCAAAGGCAAATAATAATACCATTCGCCAGGCAAATCTTCCGGCGAAGGATTGTCCTTTTTCCTTTTGTCTAGAAAGCTGAATGGCATAGGTAACCCCAAATAATAAAGCAAAAATAGAGTAGGACTTACCGCTAAATAAAAAGAACATGGTTTCCCATATGGTTCCATCTAGAGTTTTTATCCAAGCTGGTAAGTGTTCGGGAAAGTAATAGATGTCAAAATGTTCTATAGAATGTAAAAGCATGATAGAAACGATAGCGAAGCCGCGCAATACATCCAAGATGTGTATCCTTGTTTTAGTGCTCATTGTTCTTTTTAACTTTTTTAGATATCGTAATGTGTTTTATCAAATTCTAGTCTTTGTTATCGTGCATTTATGACTCATTTTATTCCAAATACTTATTGATAAATGCCATCAATTTCTTAGTATATGCTGCTCCGCCTTGCTCGGCAAGACCTACATGTCCGCCATCTTCCACAATGATAAGTTCTTTATCTTCTGATTTTAGATTTTCAAATAATTGTTTTCCATAGGTAACGTCAATATTTTGATCAGCATCACCATGTGCAATAAGTACTGGTTGTTGAATTTTTTTAACAGAAAGGATAGGTTTTACCTGATCGGGATCGAAATCTGCAATTTCTCCCGCTCTTCGTAGTGCATAATCCGAAATAGGTTTGATAATGATTCCTTTCATCATTTTCTTAGAGTAATCGTATACGATTTGATCCATTTCCGTGAATGTACTTTCGATAACTCCGAATTTAATTCGGTTGTCAAATGCTAATGCTTGGATTGCAATCGCACCACCAAGTGAATTTCCCCATATTCCAATGTCGATATTTTGGTTTTTTGCTTTGATCCAATCTACAATTTTAGAAATGTCTTTTTTTTCATAAAATCCATAGGTGGTAAATTCGCCATCACTTTCTCCATGGGCTCTTCCATCAAAAACTATGGTTTCGATACCCTGTTCCGAAAGTAATTTGGCAACTCCTAATCCATGTTCCTTGCAACTTCCGATTCCGTGTACAAAAATTACAATCGCTTTTTTGGTATCTAGTTTACTTTTTATCCAATATCCTTTGAGTTTTATAGCATCAGTAGCCGAAACTTCAAAAGTTTCGCTTTCCAGTCCTAAATCCGATGGAGCTAGCTTTTCATTAATTCTTAGCGGTTTGATAATAGCATACGGAGCAGAATTGTGAACATAAAAGCCCATAATAATGCCAGCAATGATGACTAAAAACAGAAAAATTTTCAGGATTTTTTTTAGCATATGGTCTATAGGCTTTGGTTGTTATGGTACCAAGTAATTCTAAGTAGGTTCTAAGAAATAAATAAGAAACTCTTACAATATACTTTAATTAAATGAATACTAGCTTAGATGTTTCTAACATTGAGTTGTTTTATCATTTTGGGATTTTTTTAATCCATTTTTGTAGACATAGACCATAAAAGCAATAATTAAAAGCATGCTTAGTACAGATGGGATATATTGACTATGAGGTTGATATTTTTCTAATACCGTTCCCGAAAAAGCGGATAGTAAGGCCGAAAAAGCACTAATCATTTTATAAATATGTTCGTATATCCAAATTCGATGTTTTTTATAAGTACCAATCGGAATTAAATATTTTAGAAAATCATATGTGATTACAAATAGTAAAGCTCCTACTGTACTGTAGATGACTATAGGTGACCAAATCATTCCAATGGATTTAAAATAATACAGAAAATACCCTAATACCAAAAGACTAACCACAGAAGCAAGAATATCTATTTTCTTCGGGATATTGGATTTTAGAAGTAATACCCGATATCCAGAAAATGAAACATACCCGCTTAGTACCGTAATAACTAATAAGAATGTATTTCGTCCAAAGATAAATACTCCCATCAGGCCAGTTGCAATAACAATAGCTATAAGTTTTAAGAAGTATCTTCCAGTTTTGTTATGTGTTTTACCACCTTTGATAGTGGTTAAAGCAATTATTCCGAGTAGGAGTGCTATAGCACCTGTTATAATGTGTACTAAGATGTTTAGTTTATGAGCGATTTCCATAATTAATTATTTTAGAATTCAATATTGTTTGAATTGCAAATAATTGAAATGGAGTTGTTTATAAAAGCGAAAAAGGGTGAGTGGTCTGTGTGATTGGCGAATGATACAAGAAAAAAGGTGAATGGCATTCCATGCAATCTGTATGGAAGTCTTCAAATTCCTTTTTCTTTAATATGTAAGATCACTCGATTTTTATAAGCTTCCGAATCGTATCAATATAACTCTTACTGCTGGTAATAGCTTCTAAATTAATGGTAAAAGCAATAATATAACGACCATTTAGATGAGGTGTTATTTTTTTAATATATGTTTTATTCACAATATATTTTCTATGGACTCTCGAAAAATTTTTATCCAATCGTTTTTCTAGAAATAATAAGGAATAGTCGCATAGTTTTTTTTCACCTTTATCATTATATACAAAAGAATAGTTGTCAAAAGCTTCAAAATAAACAATACTATCAATAGGTATGAGAAGAATATTTTCACCTTGCTTTACAGGAACACTCGTAATATTGGATGTATGTTCTGTTATCGTCGGCTCTTTTTTATCTTCAACCAGTGTAGATTTGGTGGTTTTATTTTTTAAAACCTGGTTTTGAAAAAAACTAAATCCTAATAGTAAAGAAATAATACCGTTAAACCAGTACATTTTTCCGGATGAAAATGGACGAAATTGTTGGCTCTTAAAAATCAGCGATCGGATCAAATGCTCTATTTCTGTAGCCAATATTCCTAGTAAGAAGGATATTATTGTAACAACGATATACATTTTGACTTTTGAAGTGAATAGTGTTGTGAACCATGATTTATTCAATCCAATAGCTACCAGCGTATAACCGATAATAAGACTTGTAGATAGTGATTGGATGCA
Source organism: uncultured Aquimarina sp. (assembly GCF_947492115.1). Lineage (NCBI taxonomy): Bacteria > Pseudomonadati > Bacteroidota > Flavobacteriia > Flavobacteriales > Flavobacteriaceae > Aquimarina > uncultured Aquimarina sp. Next base: position 491,773 of record NZ_CANLMM010000005.1, on the reverse strand, counting down.
CCATTGTATCCAATTTAGAGAACCATTCATTATATAATTGGCAGTGCCAATTCCGATCCCAACTAATAAAATATGGGGAATGAAACGATTTGCTTTTTTCAATTGAAATGGAGTAGCGGTCATTATAAATTTATCTACTTTCTTAAAAGTACGATTCTAATTTATACAAAAAGTGGAGACAAACGTTAGTATTGTACTACAATTTATCTCCACAATGATGAACAATATTCGTTCTTGACCTATATTAAATAGCTAGTTCGGATTTGTGTAAACTTACCACAGTAAGTACAGCAGCTCCATTAATCCAGTAATAATAGGCATCAATACCTTTAAAGGAAAAAATAAAAGGAGCTATAATAAATACAATAGCTACAAGAAAGTCTACTAATAAATGTCCTTTATAAGGAATCACTTTAATGATACCTAAATGATGATCAGTTAATATGGTCAGTAATAATGCAGCCATACCAGTAGTAACAGAAAGCCATAAAGCTAACGGGTTCGATTGACCTAGGTTTAATAAAAATGGGAGCGCCATTAATGCAATAGCAACAGGATAATCTAAGAAAGCGTGTATTCTTTTGGTTACAAATTTCATAGTTCTTGATTTTAATGATTATTGATATAAGTTGTATCACAATTGTTGTGACTAATTACATCACAAAGGTCCTTTATAATCAAGGTTTTCATGCTACAAAAAAAAGACTAAGAATTGTACTTTTTAACAGTGATGGATAGAAAACTATAGATAGATAATTTGTTAGAACTCATAGTGAATATAGAATAAATGCATAATTTTTCCCATCCTATGTCACACTTATTCAGGTTATTTTGTCTAATATAATAGTATGGATCAAGAAACTTTAGAAACATTAGTGCGTCGTGCAAATACTGGAGATCAGGAATCTTTGGAAAAAATAGTATTGACAATTAAAGATTATGTGTATAATCTTTCTCTGAAGATGTTATTATTTCCTGAAGATGCAAAAGATGCTACTCAGGAAATATTGGTAAAAGTAATCACTCATTTGAGTACATTTAACCATAAGAGTAAATTTTCTACTTGGGTATATCGTATCGCTACGAATTATTTATTAACTCAAAAGCAAAAGAAAGCCAAAGAGTTTCCAATGCCTTTTGCCGACTACGAAGTATTGATTGATTCCGGACATTCTGATCGTGTATCTTATGCTTCTAATGATGGAGAATTGAAGTTGCTAGAAGAAGAAGTAAAAGTAAGTTGTACGCAAGGGTTACTATTGTGCTTAAAACCTATAGATAGGATCATTTATATCCTGTCTGATATTCTAGAATTTAATAGTAAGGAAGGAGCTGCTATTGTAAATATTACTCCCGAAAACTTTAGAAAAAAATTATCGCGTTCTAGAATGAAAATTAGAAATTTTCTAAAAAAAAAATGTGGTTTGGTGAATAGCAATAATCCTTGTAGGTGTGTGAAGAAAATTGATTTTTTGGTAGATCAAAACATTATTGAACCTAACAGATTACGATTTGCTGAACTTAGTAAAAGGAGTATTGACCTGATAGAAAAGATCGATCAAGTGGAAAAATCAATTGCGGTATATCGTTCCGTGCCTTCGTTTACTGCACCAGATATTATTTTTAAAAACATTAAAGCTATTTTATCTCATGAATAAACAAGGTTTTGATCTAAAGACGTTCGTTTTTGTAGTAGTACTTACCAGTATTTGGATTCATATTTCTGAAGTATTTAGATACTTTGTACTAGTCATGCCACGAGTAAAATCCTATTGGAATAATTCTGAATCTATTGCAGATATGAATTGGATGATTTTTGGTATTTGGGGAATATGGGATACAGTCTTAACGGCAATGATAGTATTTACATTTTGGCTATATAGTCAGCGATTTGGAAATACGAATCGTTCGGTTATTTCTTCGGCATTAGTGTCATGGGTGTTTTTCTTTGTGCTTTTTTGGGTTGGCGCTGCCAATATGGGATATTCTGATTGGTCCATACTTTTGATCACTTTACCATTGAGTTTCATAGAGTTGCTTATTGCAAATTTTATAGCTTCTAAACTTTATAAAAAATACGAGTATGCAAAAGTCTAAAATTGTCAATATTCCTGTTACTATGGAAAAATACTTTGGAAAAGGAACAATGCTACATCCTTCTTTAACTGTTATTGAAGAATTGATCAAACAAATTCCGGTTGGAAAAGTGACAACGATTCAAAAGATCGCGTCTCATTTAGCTAAGGCCGAAGGTACAGATGTTACTTGCCCAATTCGAACAGGCAATGCGATCAAAAAAATAGCAGAACGACATACATTGTTGGGTACAGATCTAAAAACTCCTTTTTGGCGAGTCGTACGAAATGACAAAAAACTGATAAAATCAAAAAACTATGAGCAGTCGATTGCTAAGATCCAAGATGAAGGCTTTGAAGTTGATTATACAAAAGGAGGAGAAGCCAAAATCAGCATTACTGATGATGTTATATTTTCTTTTGCATAAAAATTACAAAGAAATGCATATCAATAAATAGGTCACTGTATCCCTCCGTTACTTTTCCTATTAAACTTTTTGATTCTGGATTTTTTCTTGCAACATTTTTATTTCATCTCTTAGTCTTGCTGCGGTCATAAAATCTAACTCTTTTGCAGCTTTTTCCATCTCTTTGCGAACATTTCGAATACGAGTTTCTAGTTGTTCTTTTGTGAAATAAGCTGTTTCTTCTTCTGCAGCTTTTAATGTTGGAGCAGTTTCGAATTGATAAGGCTCTACTTTTTTCCCAGCTAATGCATTATCCAACGACTTTTTAATTGCTTTTGGGGTAATTCCGTGTTTTGTATTGTACGCTATTTGCTTTTCTCGTCGATAATTAGTTTGGTCAATGGTTTCTTGCATGCTTTGTGTAATCTTATCCGCATACATGATCGCCAATCCATTTACATTTCTTGCAGCTCTTCCTATGGTTTGTGTAAGAGATCTATTATTTCTTAAAAAACCTTCTTTATCAGCATCCAGTATTGCTACTAATGATACTTCGGGTAAATCTAATCCTTCTCTTAATAGGTTTACACCAATCAGTACATCAAAAAGACCTTTGCGCAGATCTTGCATAATTTCTACGCGCTCTAGTGTGTCTACATCACTATGAATATATCGACAACGAATATCTATTCTTGTTAGATATTTCGTTAATTCTTCTGCCATTCTTTTCGTTAAGGTAGTCACTAAGATACGTTCATCGACTTCAATACGTTTGTGCATTTCTTCTATCAAATCGTCGATTTGATTTAGGCTTGGTCGTACTTCGATAATAGGATCCAGTAATCCAGTAGGTCTAATAATTTGTTCCACATAGGTTCCCTCGCTTTTTTGCAATTCATAATCAGCAGGCGTCGCGCTTATATATATTATTTGATTTTGTAGTGCCTCAAATTCTTCGAATTTTAATGGTCTGTTATCCATGGCTGCAGGAAGTCTAAAACCATACTCTACCAGATTCTCTTTTCTGGATCGATCACCACCATACATCGCATGTGTTTGCGGAATAGTTACATGACTTTCATCTACAATCATTAAATAATCATCAGGAAAATAGTCTAACAAACAGAAAGGTCTTGTTCCTGGATCTCTTCCGTCTAAATATCTGGAGTAATTCTCTATTCCCGAACAATACCCTAACTCTTTGATCATTTCTAAATCAAAATTAGTACGTTCTTCCAGCCTTTTAACTTCTAGAAATTTTCCTATTTCTTTAAAGTATTCTACTTGTTTTCCAAGGTCTAAGGCTATTTGATCAATAGCACCATGTAATACCTCAGGAGAAGTAACGAACATATTTGCTGGATAAATATTTAGACGGTCATATTTTTCAATGATTTCATTAGTTTGTACATCAAAGGCTTCAATTTCTTCGATCTCATCTCCAAAGAAATGTACTCTAAAGGCATCATCGGCATAGCTTGGATAAATATCTACGGTATCTCCTTTTATCCTGAAATTTCCATGTAAAAACTCTCCTTCCGTTCTTGAATATAAACTTTGTACTAATTTATGAAGTAATGCTGTTCTAGAAACAAATTGCCCTTGCTGAATAGATATTACGTTTTTCTGAAATTCTATAGGATTTCCAATACCATATAAACAAGAAACAGAGGCCACAACGAGTACATCTCTTCTTCCTGAAAGTAGGGAGGAGGTAGCACTTAAACGTAGTTTTTCAATTTCATCATTAATAGATAAATCTTTTTCTATATACGTTCCAGTGGTAGGGATATAAGCTTCTGGTTGGTAATAATCATAATATGAAACGAAATATTCAATAGCATTTTCGGGAAAGAATTGTTTAAACTCCGAATATAATTGTGCTGCTAGGGTTTTGTTATGCGCTAGTACCAAGGTAGGACGTTGTACTTCTGCTACTACGTTTGCTGCTGTAAACGTTTTACCAGAACCGGTAACTCCTAAAAGTGTTTGATATCTTTCCCCTGCTTTAATAGCATTTGCAAGTTGTTTTATAGCTTCCGGTTGATCTCCGGTTGGACTAAATTCAGATTTAAGTTCGAACTTCATTATATAGGCCTATCTTTTCTGAATAAAGATACAGAATACTACTATGATTTCTCAAATAGAGTATAAGTTTTAGGGAAAGTTTATCGTATGAGAGAAAAGCTTCCGGTTCTCACCCTTCCATCATCTAATTCTACCCGATACCAATATTCACTAGAGGGCATTAAAGCACCACTGTAAGTTCCATCCCATCCATTACCAGAAGGGACTAGCTGCTTTAGAAGTTTACCGCTTCTGTCAAAAATATATATGATAGAATTTCCAAGTACCTGCGCAGAAATACCTTTTACATTCCAGGTTTCATGAAAACCATCTCCATTAGGAGTAAAGTATTTAGGAAATCCAACTACAGAAATATCCTGAGTAGCTTCAGGACCACATCCATTTTTATCTCGAACATAAACCGTATGAAAACCAGGTGGAACATCTATAAAAGTTGGACTATCCTGATATGTTCTGATACTACTCCCGTTAAAAGCAATAGCATATTCATAATCCCCAGATCCAGATACATTGATGGTTATCGTATTATTATCTGAAGCATCATTAATTTCTATAGGTTGGATAATAGTTGCGGGTGTAGAAAGAGAAACTGTTACGGTTCTCATTTTAGCACAATTTGTTATGCGATTAGTTACCAGGACTTCATAAGTTCCTTCTTGCATTATGCTAATAGTTTCAGAGGTTTCACCAGTAGACCATAAATAATTAAAATCATTAGGGTTAATTCCAGGTTGGATACCAGCATTAATAGATACGCTTTGATTTGGACATATAATCACATTTTCTTGTTCTTCTATATCAGGTAATGGATTGACAAAAAGAGCTACTTCGTTAATACCAAAACACTGATTTAAATTGTCCTCTATTCTAGCGTAGATGATATCTTGGCCTTGCGTTCCAGATGTTACGTTAGTATAAATAGTGATAGCATCATTTTCACTAAGGGCGTTTTCGATAGTTTCGTAGTATGCTACAGAAAGGTTTGGGTTCCCGATTCCAGATAGTATTTGACTATCTGCTTGTGTTAGATCAAATTCACTAAAACCATCTTCAACACCATCATCATCACATTGGGCTAGTGATGCGTTATTGGCAGAGGTGACACTTACTAATAGATCTAAAGTAGTCACTTTAAAACAACTATTAGTATTGTCGATAACACGCGCATATAATTGTTGATTCGGAATCGCATTTTGATAATTGGTTATGTTCGTGATAGAGGGAGAACCATTATTTGCTGAGTTTAGATCTTCAAAAAAAAGAACAGAACGATCAGCGATTCCACCAGTTATAGAATTTATCGCTTCTGTAAGGTTGAATAAGGTAATCCCATCGGTAGGATCGTTATATTCATCACATTGTATTAGTGATGAGGTGTTCGCTATCGGTAAAGGGTCGACTTCAAGCTCAAAACTTACGGTACGGAAACAAGAAGTTGATCCGTTTTCTTGTACTCGAGCATATATAGTTTGAGGATTTGAGGTGTTTATATATGAAATTGTTTTATCAATCACATTCATAGCTGTATCAGCATCGGATTGCGATAGGTGATAGGAAACAGTATAATTTGAAGGGTTTAGACCATTAAGAATTTCAACATCTTTAGTGCTTAATAAAAAGTCAGAAAAACCATTGGAATCATCTCCGTCATTCATATTATCACATACGGTAAAGTTACTTGGAGTACGTATTGCTGGACCAGGATTAGCGATTAATAAGAAAGTATCTATTATGAAACACTCCGTTATTGTATTTTCGATTCGTACATAAATTGTTTGATTGTTTTGTATACTTAAATAAGGACTGCTTAGAGGATTATTACCTAAACTAGCGTCTTCTTCCGTACTATGATATGTAATTACAGTATTTGTTTGAGTTCCTAATATTGCAGCTGTGTTACTTTCTAAATCAAAGTTGGTCTGACCATCATCTGGATCAGAAACAACATCACACTCTGTTAGGTCCAAGTTCACAGGAGTTCCAGTATCCGCAGTGTTAATCGGAGAATCTGGTAATACGGCTGTTCCTGTAAACTCCAAATCAAAACCACCATTTTGAGAAAAGTTATCAATCAAAATATAATACTCTTCTCCTGCTAGCGCATCGATAGATCTAACAAAACCATTTCCTTCACTTCCAGGCCCTTCACTCAGATCTGTTTCTGTATCGTTAAGACCTGTAAGAGTAGATACTCCCGCTGCTGGAGGATTCGTAGAAGAACATCGTATTGAACTACCTAAAGCATCACAGGTTACATTTGGGCCATAAACAGCAAAATCATAATCTTCTTCAGGACTAGTTGCTTCTGGTGTAATGGTAAAAGCTAAGGTACCAGATTGTACAATATTAACCCTAATCCATAAACTTTGACTTTCGGAAAATGAGCAATCTGGAGGATTGCTATTAGGTGATGCAAAATCATTTGTACCCACACCATTAGAGTTTAACTCTAAATTTGTATTACCACAAACAATGATACTATTAACACAGTCAGTAGGTTCATTTTGCGCATTACCGTTAAAAAATGATATTAAGAATACAAAGCCAAAAAGTAAAATCTTTTTCATCAAAGTCTTAGTTACCCCGCGAATATACTAAGAACTCATCTGCGGAATTGCTTTAGGTTAAAAAAATATACGATAATTGTATGATTCAGATTGTTTAAAAATGTCTAGAGGGGATAAATTGTTGTAATTATCTTATTAGAGAAAAACTACCAGTTCTTATACGACCATCTTGAAGTTCTACACGGAACCAATATTCACTAGAAGGCATTTTAGCACCACTATAAGTACCATCCCAACCATTACCAGAAGGGACCAATTGTTTTAGGAGTTTTCCACTTCTATCGAAAATATAAATAATAGAATTGCCTAGTACTTGTGCAGAAATACCTTTTACATTCCAGGTTTCATGAAACCCATCTCCATTAGGAGTAAAATATTTAGGAAATCCAACTACAGAAATATCCTGAGTAGCTTCAGGTCCACATCCATTTTTATCTCGGACATAAACCGTGTGAAATCCAGGAGGAACATCCGTAAAGGTTGAGCTATCCTGATATGTTCTGATACTACTCCCATTAAAAGCAATAGCATATTCATAATCTCCAGAGCCTGATACATTAATGGTCACCGTATTATTGTCTAAGGCATCATTAATTGCGATAGGCTCTATTATGCTTGCTGGCGAAGATGATGTTACGGTTATGGTTCGATCTTTAGAGCATCCTGTAAGTTGACTTGTCATAGTAAGCACATAAGTTCCTGCTTGGGATACACTTATAGTCTCGCTGGTTTCTCCGTTTGGAGACCATAAATAATTGAAATCATTTGGATTTCCAGAGTCTAATCCAGAGCCAATAGTAATGATTGTTCCTTCACACAAAAAGGCTTCGGCTAATTCTTCTATATCAGGTAATGGATTTACAAAAAGCGCTACTTCGTTAATACCAAAACACTGATTTAAATTATCTTCTACTCTAGCATAGATAATATCTTGACCTTGCGTTCCAGATGTTACGTTAGTATAAATAGTGATAGCATCATTTTCACTAAGGGCGTTTTCGATAGTTTCGTAGTATGCTACGGATAGATTTGTGTTTCCTATTCCAGAAAGTACTTGCATGTCGGCTTCTGTTAGGTCAAATTCTCTGAATCCATCTTCAATACCATCATCATCACAGACGTTTAATATGGCATCATTTGCCGAAGTAGTACTTACTAATAAATCTAAGGTAGAGATCCTAAAACATCCTGTTATATCATCAATTACTCTAACGAATAATTGCTGATTTGCAGTGGTATTTTGATATGTATTCGTATTAGTAATAGATGATGTGCCTACATCCGCAGAACCCATATCTTCAAAAAATAGAACAGAACGATCCGGAGCTCCTTCTGTAATTTGATCTATTGCTTCGTTCAGGTTGAATAAAGTAATACCATCATTTGTATTTAAATATTCATCACATTGAGATAAAGAAGTATTATTGGCAACAGGCAATAAATTAATGGTAACTGGAATCTCCAGAGTATCAAAACAATCCGTATTTAAATTGTTTTCTAACCTAGCATACACTGCAGGCATGGTGTTAGACAATACTGCATTTGTTGGGTCAACTATGGGATTTGTATTGTTTTCTGCATCTACTAATGTATTATGGTAACTTAAGTTGAAATCAGCAGTACTTTGACTTCCATAGATATCATTATTGGCTGTAGTTAAATCATAAGTAATCATTCCATTGGTATCATTTCCATCATCAGCATTATCACAGGAAACAACTGAATTTGTAGGAAATGCGGTTGGAGTATCAAAAACTTCTATGAGAAAGCTCGCTGTGTTATAACAATTTATATTATCCACATTTTCTATTCTGATAGCGATGGTTTGTGGATTATTCTCTGTAATAAAGTTTTGTGGTAATTCATTATTATTCGCATCAGCATCTGCTATTGTTCGAAAATAGCGAACTTGAAATTGAGTAGGATCTTGAGTTCCAAGTACTGTAGAAGTGTAAGTTGATAAATCTATTTCTGTTAATCCATCATTATTGTCATCACAAATCATTTCTGTTGCTGGGATAGCTGCTATCGTAGGAACTTCGAAAAACGTAACATTTGCAACTCCTACTAGTGGACAACTTCCATCATTAAGATCAACTTCTAATCTGTAATTTCCAGGAGTAGTTATATCTAAGAAAAATGTATTATTTGTAATTTGAACATCATCTACAAACCAAGTGTAAGTGGCTGTTGGAATATCTTGATGAGCTAATCTATAGGTGTCACCATCACACAACATAAGATTTACGTTGTTAGGATCACCACTATTTATGATATCAATCGTTTGGGCAAAAATTGATTGAATGAATGGAGGTAGTCCTATTCTAGATCCTCTATTTCCATCAATATTTATTAATAATCCTTGATCTCTGTAGGTAATATTTGCGGCTATTTCTTCGGGATTCTCGATAACACCAAGATAGTTTCCAACTCCTGAGTCAAAATCATATAAAGCTCTGTATATCTTTCCGTCAGGTCCTAATTGTAACGCACCAGCGCTAAAATTGGAAGTTTCTTGACCATTTTCGTTTATAATCCTAGTACCACTGGCGGCAATTTGATCATTAGGTAAGGTTAAATCGAACTGCATTAGAAATCCATCTCCAAAACCACCTATGCCTAATCCGACTGTTGTATACAAACGTTGTCCACTTTGAGAAAATTCAATACCATACGGCGCATCTCCGCCATATAATTCCACCTCATTGCTCACAATTCCGGTACTACTATCAAAATCATAAAACAGCACTTTTCCAGGACCATCGCCTCCTGTGATTCTTGATAAACCAAAATGTACCACAGCCAATTTATCTCCTTCTGGCGAGGCTTTGAGATACCCCAAAGCATTACGTCTATATCCTGAGATAGGAACAATTACTCCTACTTGCGAAGTAACGGGAGTAGTATTTACTCCAGTTTGATCTACACTAAACGCATAATAGGTATCTATAAAATGAGTGATTACCCAAAATGAATCGCAATCATCACTTTTAACTGCAGTAATTTTTTCGGAACATTTATATAGGCTTTCTCTGGTGTCCGATGTATTGTACGTTATTAATGGAAGGTTTTTTTGTCCAGAAACGACCGCTCCATTTCCACCGTCTAGAGACATATCAACTACCGAATATAAGAGTCCGTCATTTACACCATCACCATCGGAAGTACTACTATCATTATCAGCATTGAAATGATGAGGTTCATCTACCGTAAAAACAATGTAAATATTTGGAGTATTTGGTTGTGGAACAATAAGAGCCGAGGATGTACTGGAGGTATCTCCTCTTAAATCTGTACCATTTTGCATTGGAACATGATTTCTGGTAAAGATGGTAGATCCATCTGTGTAGAAAAGAAGGTTTCCAGTTGCATCAGAAATTGTCGTGCAACCTTCTAAAGTATTTACTCTACCATTCGTAAGTGGAGTGGGAGGTGTTGTACTAAAATTTATCCCCGCATTTTGTCCAAAATACCAATTGTTAGCTTCTCCTTGTCCAAAAACGGAGAAGCTAGCAAATAATAATAGAACAAAAATTACTTGTTTCATGAATTGAGTTCGAAAACTCAAATATATTATAAATCTCTCTTTTTAAGAAGATAATACGAAAGTCTCACAAATATTGCTGTCCAAACTAATACGATTAGTATCTCATACCAGTGTACAGCATAGTCTCTTTGGAAGTTTTCACCTAGTTGATTCGCTGCTGATTGTATGAAATTTAATCTTGTTATAGGTTCATTGATCAAATTAGACATACTATCCAAAGGTAAAAATGGTATTATTTTATCAATGATGTCCGAATCGAATTTCCATTTTATCAAACCAGAAAACAATCTAAAAGCCCCTTCGATAAGTTGCCAGAAGATTAAAAATCCTAAAGCAAATGCGGAGCGTTTAATGAGAATTCCTAAAAACATACAGAAAGAAAAGAAACCTACTAGCTTTAGGAAATACGCGAAAATAAATTCTAAATCAGAAAATATAATAGATACTTCGTTATAGTCTGAAAATACTAATCCAAGTATAAGTGAAACTAGGAATAAAAAGATCGTAGAGACTAAAGAAAATAGAACTACTGTAAGAAATTTAGAAGCTAAGAACTCTTTTTTGCTTAATCCATCTATTAAATTTTGTTTTAAAGTTCTGTTAGAATATTCATTGGCCATTATGGAAACGATAACAATAGCTAAGAATAATTTTAACCAAGCAGCAATCCAAGAATTGAAGTGCCAGATATAAGGAAAGTTAAAAATTCCTTGATCTGCTAATCTAAAATTAACTCCGCCAAAACTGAATTCATAGGAAGCAATTAGAGAAATTAATAAGATTAAAACAAAATATGTGATCGTCAACACCTTCGCCGACTTATTGTATCGTAATTTTTGAAATTCTATATTGAGTAGTCGTAACATGGCTTTAGTTTAAATTGTTGGTTAATTGTAAGAATTGTTCTTCTAAACTTTCTTTTCGTTTTACAAGATGTGTTAACGTAATTCCAGCTTGGTGCAATTGCTTATTCAGACTTTCAGCATCCAATTCTCTATTTAGGAATGCAATAATTTTGTCGTCTTCCTCTTTTACGTTTCCAAAAATATCTTGCTCTGATAACCACTTAATGAGCACACTGTTTTGATTACTATTTAATTCGAAGAAACCATGACTAGCGTTCATTTCATCTACGGGACCAGAATATAGTTTTACTCCTTTTCGAATAATAACTACATGGCTACATACTTTTTCCACTTCATCTAATAGGTGAGAAGCTAATAAAATGGTAGTTCCCTGTGAAGCGATAACTTTTATGATTTCTCTGATCTGATGAATTCCTTGTGGATCTAGTCCATTAGTAGGTTCATCAAGTATTAGAATCTCAGGATCGTTTAATAAAGCAGAAGCAATCGCTAATCTTTGTTTCATACCTAAAGAAAACGTTCTGAACTTACTATCCTTACGGTCCAAAAGACCTACTAATTCCAGTTTTTCTTCGATTTTATTTGTTGAAACCCCCTTGATCTGACATACTAGTTTTAGATTTTGTGCTGCTGTCATGTAAGGATAGAAATTTGGACGCTCGATTATAGCTCCTACCTTTTTTAAGGCTTCATGGGTAGATGTAGATCCATCGAACCAAGTAAAGTCTCCCGAACTTCTATTTACTACATTAAGAACAATACCTAGGGTAGTGGATTTACCGCTTCCATTAGGTCCTAAAATACCGTATACGTTCCCTTTTTTTATCGTAAAGGAAAGATCGTTAACGGCTGTTATACTTCCGAATCTTTTGGTAAGATTCTTCAAGGTTAAAATGGTTTCCAATTGTGATTATTTTTTGGTGGTTATATTAAACTAGACGACTACACCAAGATTTTGTTACAATAAAAAATAGAATCTTAGACTTTAAAGGTTTTTACAATGAATATTGGAATAAGGTTGTTGAAGTGCGTTTCTTTTGTAAATTGCCACTAGAAAGTAGTTGCGTATGGATGAGAAATTGATGTCTAAAAAAAAACCTACCTATCCGATCAATGATAGTTTAGATAGTTATTTAAAGGAATGTAATCGTAAGATAAAAATCCCAGTATTTTATGATGATTTATTGCGGTTTTCAGGTTCGATTGTAGTGTATGATAACAATGATGAAGATACTTTATGGGTGCGTGTATATTATGAAGAACATGAGCGACCAGAGATTGAATCTAGCCTAAAAAAAGTATACACCATCTTACATTCTGATGGTAATGAGGATGCGATTGAGTTTTTAAATATTGATGCGATTGATTATTGTACGTTTGGAAATTCTAAACCGTTTAGAGTACGAGTTCGAAATATATTAAATGATAACTATACGTACATTTATGTAAAAAAGGCAGATGCATCTCGTATTTATGGGTTGGAATTAGAGCATATGTTCTCACCAAATAGGATTAATTTTTTGGTATATAAAAACACATTGATCGAAGAGCATATTGCAGGCATTCCTGGTGATGTGTTTATCAAAGATTTCTTGCCAGACCTAAGTGACCAGGCAAAAGCACAAATTGCCAAGGAATTTGTAAAGTTTAATGAACGTTGTCAAATGCGTTTATTGGGGGATATGCGTTCTTATAATTACGTGATTATCCCAATTCATGATTTTGATCATGTTCAGTATCGCATACGAGCCATAGATTTTGATCAACAATGTTTTGAAGGGAAATTAAAAGTATATCAACCACAATTCTTTAAAGAAAACTTTGATATGGTGGATATCGTTTTAAATAGGTTACAACCAAATTCAATTGAACAATACAAGAAAGAAGAACGTTCTGTTTTGGCAAAAAGGATACTAAATTCTAGATCTCGTTATGAAACGTTAATCGCTTGTATGTGTGCTGATACGATTTCTACCGAAGAACATTTAAAAGAACTACGAGAACATCTTTATAATTTTACATTGGATCTCAAATTTCGTAGAAGTAAATCCATGGGCGAAGTACTGAAAACTGCATTGGATTTTGTAAGAAGAAATTATGAAAATGTAAATATGAATCGATTGTTGGAAAGGTGATGAAGGTCGTACGTCCAGTGTTAGGTAATGGAAGTTTGAAGTCGGAAGTATTATATCAGATGTTTGTTATTAGATTTTTGAAGTTAGAAGACCGATGTCACAAGTCTAATTATGTATTACACTCCTGACATCGGATATCCAACATCTGGCCTCAGACTATTTTAGTCTAGCTTCTAGCGCAGCATTTTTCTTTTTAAGTGTTTCTACCTCTTTTAGGAGAAAGTCCGTCTTTTTATTCTGTTCGATCATGTAAAGTGTTAGCTGTTCGATTTTTTCGAGTAATTTTTTGTTCATTTCTCCTAATTGGATACCATTTTGAGCTACTTCTGCTGCAGAAGGGATGTTTTCTAAATGTCCATTTTCTGAGATATGTTGTTCTACTTCTTGTAGTGTAGGCAAATTGTAGTCTTCTTCAAAGACATAATCTGGCCAGCCTACTAGATCTACTTTTACTTCTTGAGTATGAATATTACCGTTTACAGCTAATTTAGCATCGGGAGTATTTGTTCCAATTCCAACATTTCCGTTTCCATTAATCTTTAATAATCTATCTCCATTAGAGTTCAAAAAATGAAAGCCTCTATTGGTAGATAATTGTTCTTGAAAGTACATACCTCTATTTTGTTCTCCAGATGATTGCGCATCATAATACATTTGCCCATAGTTATTACCAAATTCAAAAGCATTGCTGCCATCAGAGGAAGAATCGACAGAAACCGAACCATTAACTATTTTAAGCTTTTCTTGAGGATTAGTAGTTCCTATTCCAACATTACCAGAGTTTGGTTGTAATATAGTTCTGCTTCCTCTATAAATTCTAATATGTTCATAAGAATTGTTTTCATCATTTGTTGCCACTTTTAGATAGTTGTTATCTCCATTATATGTGATAAAAGCTCCAGATTGGTTAAGATTTGTACCACCAGGATACTCATTCCAACGAATGGTTCCACTTTCTTCTTGATTTATTGAACTATTATGCAAAATTATATTTCCATCGAATGCAGAGATATTTCCATTTACTTGCAGTCTTTCATTAGGTTCAGTAGTTCCTATTCCTACATTACCCGATACTGCTAAATGCGTATTAACAGGTAATTGTGTAGACGCTTCATAACCAATACTTACTCCTCTATACTGCGATTTATCACCAACATCAGGTTGTAAATGTAGGGTAGAATAGTATTTTCCATAACTAGCAACATCAGAATGTCGAGCGATTATCCAGGCTTTTCTATCGTTAAATCCAATTGAATTACCGAATTCCATTCCACTATTAGAACTTCGTGATTTAAAAAATAGATTTCCACTACTGGAAGCTGTTGGATAAGATGCTGTACCATTTGGTAAATAGATGCTAAGTTTTGCATCTGGATTAGTTGTTCCTATTCCAACATTTCCGTTTAGGTTAACTCTAAAAAGATTTTTATAAGTGTTTGTTGCATTAAATTCTGAAAAGTCTTCAATTGAAAAAGCATTGCCATCATTCCATAATCCTAAGGAAAGTCTATTCCATTGAATTAGATGTCCACGATATAGCTCTCCAGCGCTATTTGTGTGTTCCAGATAATGTCCTTGATTAGTTGGTATTTGTGCCATACCACAAAATGATATCATTACAAATCCTATTAGTAAAATTACATTTTTCCTCATGTTTAATTTTTAATTGGTTTTAATTTGAAATATTTCTATCCCAAAAAAAATATAATGCTTTTAGATATGTGTCATATGGAGACTAAATGTTACTGTGAAAACTCGGATTTTCTAAAAAAAAACATTTACTTTTTAATGTTTTATAAACCATTGTTCTAGCGCTTTACTTGTTGTTTTAAAAGATTGATTTCCTCTTGTAACATTTCAGATTTCTTAATAAGCTGCTCTGTCTTTTTATTCTGTTCAATCATGTAAAGTGTTAGCTGTTCGATTTTTTCGAGTAATTTTTTATTCATTTCTCCTAATTGGATACCATTTTCAGCTACTTCTGTAGCAGAAGGGATATTTTCTAAATGTCCATTTTCTGAGATATGTTGTTCTACTGCTTGTAGTGTAGGTAAATGATAATCCTCTTCAAAGACATAATCTGGCCAGCCATTATACAGAGCAACTTTTACTTCTTCTGCAGCTATTTTACCTTTTACACCTAATTTGTATCCTTGAGTATTATTTGTTCCGATACCCATATTTCCTTTAAAGTAAGTATCTCCCGAGTTAGATTGAATAGTATAAATATCAGTATTATCGTAGCTTTTTATTTTGAAGAATTTGTTTCCAGAAATTTCTTGAAGCACTAGATTAGATGAAGCTCCTGTACCTTCTTGTTTAAAAACCCATGGTCTTTCAGTGGACAGTTTTAAGATTTCTGCTCCGTCTCCAGAACTTTTTATTTCTAATCTAGCTGATGGACTAGTGGTTCCTATACCTACGTAACCATTTTTGTTAATTGATAGTCTAGCAGTAGGAGCTTCTGTAATGGTACTGGAGGTACCTAAAAAAAAGTTCCCATGTGTAGGGTCAAAACGTATTTCTGAAGAGTACTTAGTAGCATCTAGATCAACAGCACCTGAGGGTTTATATAAAAAACCAATTACTTTATGTCCGCCATCATGAAATGTATAAGCGTTACCAATTTGAAGTTTTTCTTCTGGATTTGTTGTTCCTATACCCACATTACCATTTCCTTGAACTGTCATTCTTGGATTTCTGCTATTAGATCCTGTATTAAAGTAAATCCCATCATAAGCATTGATATCTAATCCGTCTGGGCTGTTATCCCCATCATCATATGTTAAGATGGATAAGTTATACTTATTAGTTGCGGAAAAACCTTCTCTAAAGAAAAGCCCTTTTTGATTCCCTAATTGATAAGCATCCAATAACAAAGACCCCTCTACGTGGAGTTTTTCAACAGGATTTGAAGTTCCAATACCAAAATTACCTGCACCATTTAATTTTGCTCTTTCGATACCACCACTTAAGAAAAGAATAGAATATTTATTGTTTTCATTTTCACCAGCATCCAAATAAATATGGTCAAATCTGGATTTAAATAACCATTTCCCAGGAAATGTGCCGCCAAAACTATGGATTCTATTGAAACCTCCATTTGCACTTGGAAATTGTAACTGATGTAATCCCATATTTAAATCTTGAGTTTGTGTTTGAGCTTTTAAACTATAAATAGCTCCAATAATTAGAATGATGAATGCAATATTTTTTCTCATGTTTCTTTTTGATTATTTTTAATTTGCAGCATTTTAGACTCTGAAAAAAATGGCGCTTTTATATACGTGTCATTTGATTACTAAATGTTACCCTAAAAATTTAAGTTTTTCTTTTTTTGTTAAAAATCAGGCGCAAAAGTATAGAAAATGGATGGATTAGGGTTTCGTTTTTAAAAGGAATTGAAGCGGTGTTTTTTGTAACAAAACAACATTAATTGTCACTTATATGTAAAGTGTATTTTTATGAAAATAAATCCTTGGGCTTTTGGTGGTTTGTTTTTATTGGTATCTTCTATTTGGATGTATCATAATTTTGAGCTTCCTACCTTTTATCCTTTTGAGAAAACAGGGACAGTCAAAGCAGTTGCTTTTCAAGCTAAATTAGTAGTTCCTAGATTGCCTGGTATTGGAGGTGAGCATGATCAAATCGTACATTTTATCTATAAGATTGACAATATAGTATATGTGTCTAAACATAGAGCATATAGGTCTGGACAGTTTCAGGCAATTGGAGATTCTTTATTAGTTCGATATAGTGTAAACAATCCACAAAGAACAGATCCAACTCGATATTATCATAATGTATCTAGCAAACCAAGATATGATTATTTTAAAAAAAGTTTTTTACATACAAAGTCAAATGGGTACACAGCATTAGATCTACATGCCAATATATTTACCTATGAAGATTATGGTGCATACGGTAAGCTCTTGACAAAAACTACGGGTACTCACAAAATGCAAGACTCTACACTTGTTTTGACTCCCTTGATTTATTATAAGAATAGAAAAGTAGGAGATAGCATAATTGAAGAACCTAAACCGATGAATGAAGATTTTGAAAAAATCTATTTAAGTACTTTTAAACTAAATCCCAGTGGCAATCTTATTGAGATAAATTCAAATCTTACTTTTAACTTAACTGGTCAGAAGTAAGCGGTTTGGTTAGTCTTTTTGCTCTTTGTTAAAGTATACCAGGTAGTAGTACATTTGCTTTTCTTCATCCCAACCTTTTTCTACAAATTTTTCTGCAGATTCTGGATTGATAAAATCCATTTTAATTTGGATGTTGGTATCTAAATTAATCGTGTTTTTGATCTTTTTCCTAGCTGCAGAAACTGCAGTATTAGCAATAGGAAATTCTGTAAGATCTTCGATATGATATTTTGGAGCCTTTTCAGTTTTGTAATGTTTAAACTCGGGAATTAGATCCGGATTATCGATTACTTCATTTAAAAAAGCAGATTCTTCGAAGGTGTCGTTTTTGGCAAAGTGATTTACAGCACGATTCATAAACATCACTTCTTCTTTTTTGTCTTCTGCTGGTAGTACTACATCTTTAGCAAAATCCTGGCAGAATTTCATATACTTCTTGGTATAAAAATTTTCATCTGCAAAGGCTTCCACTCCTAAGAAGTGTTCTAACCAATACTTTGTGTCATAACGGTTAGAATCAACAGAAAGAATTTTATATCCTTCTTCTTGTTTATGATTAAAAATTAAACATCCTTTATCTAATTTATTTAGATTTACACCTTGTTGATGTAGTAGTTCTATATTCGTTCCTTTCTCTGCAAACTGAAGGAAATCATATTTCAATTCTGACTTGAAAATCCCTACGGCATTTGTTTTTTCATTATCTATAGAAAGATTCTCTAAATACACTACATAGACTTCTCCACTTTTGATATGCGGATGTTGGGATTGTTCATATAAAAGGGAAGCAATTCTCTTTGATTTTTCGTGAGCCGAAGATGGGTTATTGAATATTTCGGTAACGATTTTATATAGCGGATTAAATTCTACATCTACCTCATTGGTAAACTGAAAGTAATTCTCCTCTTTTTCTCTAAACGGTTTAAAAAAGTATTCCTTTAATAAAGCGGTTAACTCGTCATTAAGTGTGTAAGGAGCATCGGATAGAAATATGTTTTCATTTCTGCTCTTGTTACCTATTTTGTGAATCGATAACGATTCAATTTGGGTGCTATATAAATTGATCATACTTTCTTAATTTCAATTCCAATGTTCATCAAAACCTAATTCATCGTAATCATCAAGGTCTAAAAAGCCTTCCCCTTCATCATCTTGGTCTAAATCATCAGCTTTAAACTCTTTATCGGGCGCATTATCTGGTATTTGTCCGTGTACGAACATTACATTAGGATATTCTCTTCCGTTTTCATATTCAGCAATTTCCGCAAGCTCAACCAAAAATGTCCACATGCTTAAGAAGTCATAGACATAAATCAATCTAGGCGATGCCTCGTGTACCACATCGATTAATGTTGTTTCGTTCATTAATCGTACTGGCTGATTACCATCACTCATATCAAAAAGAGATATCTCTTCTCCTTGATTCCATTGCTCATCACTGACATAAAAAGAGGCCATTTCCATGCCATCAAAACCAAAGGATTGGTTAATAACATTATGAAACTGCTCTAATGTAGCGTCTTGTTCGATTTCGATATCTCTAAATACGTCTTCTTCTGTATCTAGGATAATTCTGAAACGGTAAACCATTCTTGTTTAATTTGGATTTGCAAAGATACAAACTTGTTAGTGACTATTTTAAATTTTCAGACGTCAATCCCTTTTTTTTAAACACTTCGAGTAGGATATAAAACTGAACTCCAAATAGTAAAGATGATATAACTAAATGTAAGGGTTGTGAAAGGAAAGGGAAATCAAAATAATACATTAAAATTCCAGTAAACGCCTCTAAACCGATAAAGGCAATGACCCAATTTAATTTAGATAATCCAAGTTGCATTTTGTTATTATACCACAACAGCCATAAGTTAATCAACACGATAAGGATAGAAAATGATCGATGAATATAAAAGTTCATTGTAGGTGGATCTAACCATTGAGATTTTGCTAGTTCACCAACAATTTTGATTTGTTCATCCACATACTGTCTTACCTGAGTACCTAAAGCAACCTGAACTAAAGTAAGCACTGCAGAAAAAAACAATACATTCTTAAAAGTTGAACTGATTTTGAATGTTTTAGTCTCCTTTTTTGTGAGAAATAAAATGTATAGCAATATGGCTAGTATTATAAATGCTACTAACATATGTATTGTAATTCTTAGCGGAAGAAGATTAGAATCTACTACTATTTTACCTAACCAAGCTTGAAATGCCATTGCTATAATGGTGAGTCCCGCATACAGCGTTATTTTTCTTTTTTCTTTCCAGAACCAAAGCGAAAGAATAAACATTAAAAGAATAGGGATTCCAGATACTACTGTAACCAGTCTATTAATATATTCGATCCAAGTATGCCATACATTAAATTTAGCATAGTCATGCTTTGTATAGGGTTCCCAATTGGTAGTTTCATATGTTGATGTAGATGTAAAATCTTTATTGGCGATTCTTAATTCTTCATCTACTATTACAATAAACCCTTCCTCATATTCATGATTGGGTTTCCATTGTATTTGACTTTCTTCGGTAGGAGGGATATAATATCCGAAGCATTTTGGCCAATCCGGACAGCCCATTCCAGAACCCGTCATTCTTACCACAGCACCTGCAATAATGATTAAATAGATAAGGACTACAGACGTAACTACAAGCGGTCTAAAATATTTTTTCATGTGTTAAGAATCTAAGTTTTAAAGGATTTAAGTTGCTAAGAACTTTTTAACCCTAATTCTTCCCCTTTTTTTATCATAAACTGAAATGCAGCTTCATGTTCATTTGGGATATCTCCTTCTAATATGGCTTCTTTTATCGCTTCTTTTATAATTCCAATTTCTTTAGAAGGTTTTATGTCAAAAGTTTTCATGATTTCTTCTCCACTCACTGGAGGCTGAAAATTTCGAATATGATCTCGTTCTTCTACCTCTACCATTTTCTGACGAACAATTTTAAAATTGTTATGATATTTTTTAAAACGCTTCGGGTTTTTAGTTGTAATATCGGCTTCGCAAAGCGTCATTAATTCTTCGATATAGTTGCCAGCATCAAACACTAATCTCCTAACAGCAGAGTCCGTAACATCTGATGCAATTACAATTGGTCGAGAGCTCATTAAAACCATTTTCTGAACAAATTTCATTTTATCATTCAGAGGCATTTTTAATCGTTTAAATAGTTTATAGACCATTTTTGAGCCTACAAACTCATGACCATGAAAAGTCCATCCAACTTTTTTACTAAATCTCTTAGTAGGAGCCTTTCCGATATCATGTAATAGCGCTGCCCAGCGTAACCAAAGATCATCCGTGTTTTCTGCAATATTATCTACTACTTCTAAAGTATGGTAAAAGTTATCTTTATGTCTCTGTCCTTCTACTTCATCAATACCTTTTAACGCAACTAATTCCGGTAATATATAGGGCAGTAATCCAGTTTTTTCCAAAAGTAAAAACCCAATAGACGGTTTTTCACTTAATAAGATTTTATGGAGCTCGTCTACAATTCTTTCTTTAGTAATTATTTTAATACGATCTTTATTCTTGGTAATGGCTTTTAAAGATCTTTCTTCTATCTTGAAATTAAGTTGTGTAGCAAATCTAATGGCACGCATCATTCTTAGCGGATCATCAGAGTAGGTAATATCTGGATCTAATGGTGTTCTGATGATTTTGGATCGAAGATCTTCTAATCCATCAAAAGGATCTAAAATATTACCAAAATTGTCTCTAGAAAGACTTAATGCCAAGGCATTGATCGTAAAATCTCTCCTGTTTTGATCATCTTGAAGCGTTCCATTTTCTACAATAGGATTTCTACTATTTTCTCGATAAGATTCCTTTCGGGCACCAACAAACTCAACTTCTATATCTCCCGCTTTTAGCATGGCAGTTCCGTAGGTCTTAAAGATTTGAATTTTGGGTTGGTTAGGAAGTAATTTAGAAACTTCTTTTGCTAGTTCGATACCACTACCAACTGCTACTATGTCAATATCCTTTGCAGATCCTCGTTGTAAAATATAATCTCTTACAAACCCTCCAATGACATAACTGTCTAATTCAAGATTGGATGCAGCTTGGGTTATCGTATTAAAAACAGCATGTTGTAATGCTTCTTTGTAATTATTCTCTTCCGACATGAATCAATATACTCGATAATCGAGATTTTAAAGTTTCGAGGGTATTCTCGAAATCAACAATTGTTCTTATTATATATACCTGGTATACAAAGGTGATGAAACTTTATTTCCTTATAATTTTAACGGTACTATCTCCACCGATTTTTATAATAGAAGAAGGTTTAGCATCTTTATTTTGTAAAGGCAAATTTACGACATAGTCAACGCCTTCCAAAATCTCTTTACTCATTTCTTGCAGGTTTCTCGGAGTCGGTTTGCCACTGATATTTGCTGATGTAGAAACAATAGGCCTTTTAAACTTTCGTATTAATTTACTACAAAATGGATCTCTCGCTACTCTTATTCCAAGTGTATTATCTTTTGCGATTAGATTTTCAGCAACTCGTAAAGGTCTATCATAAATAATTGTAGTGGCCTTTGTAGCATATTTTAGAATGTCATAAGCCACTTCGGGTACTTCCTCTACATATTGCTGTAACATTTTAAAATCACTTACTAAGCATAATAAAGCTTTGCTGTCCGCTCTTTTCTTTAGTGAATATATTTTATCCACAGCTTCTGCATTGGTTGCATCACATCCAATTCCCCAAACGGTGTCAGTAGGATATAAAATAAGTCCTCCTCTTTTAAGAATTTCTATTGTTTTCTCTATTTCTATTTTTTGATTTTCCATTAATTAAATTTTGGAACCATATTCTCTTTATCAAGGTATTTAGGGATCTCTTTATTTATAGTTTCGCCGGCAATTACCTTTTCATATAGTTTTAAATAAGATTCTGTCATCATCTTAGAGTTGAAATACTTTACCGCATACTCATGGCATCTTTTTGGGTTATAATCAAATTCTTTAATGGCTTTGGCGATGTCATTAGAATTATTGCCAGTATATCCAACTTCGGGAGTGATTAATTCTGGTAGAGAACCGTTTTCGGTACCAAAAACAGCACAACCTGCATACATACTTTCGGTAATAGCTATTCCAAAAGGTTCATGCCAAACTACAGGAAAAACCAAGGCTTTAGACCGCTGCGCAACTTCCATCTTTTTGTCATTTTCCACCATTCCATGGAAGATGATATTTTTATTTAGGATATATTTTAATCCTCTTTTAAAATTTCTAAATGTCCAACGTTCACCACCCATTACATGTAGTTTATTACCAGATTTTAAGGCGATATCTGCAGTGCCAAATAAGTTTTTTACTTTCCACGATGCTTTGGCAAGAAAATGAAGATAGGTTCTTTCATTATCAAGTATTGGATCAGGATAATCATCCCAATCAATACCATTATACACAAAAGCAGTAGATCCATATCTTTTTGCATGATTTCCAGAAACAAAAACCATGTTGATATCTAAGGTTTGATCTGGAGATGGATTGCCTTCCATAGTAAAGATATATGGTTTTCCAACCGATTGGTTTAAGGAATGGAAAAGATGTACTACATCTACATCACTTGGGATTTGCTCTTCTAATGATTTTTCTTCGTCATAGTGAATAACAGTAGCAAAATCTGAGCTAGACCCTTGTTTTGCTAAAAAATAGACTTTATGACCTAATTTAGAAAGTTCTTTTCCTAATCCCCAAATAACTCGTTCGGTACCACCATATTTTTTAGCAGGTAATACTGCCGTTTTATCTTCAATAAGTATATTCATTGTTTGTTTAGGTAATTTAGATAGTTACTTTTTTACCACAGTGGCATATTGTAGATACCTCATGTCCATCGCAGTAAATAGGAAAGGTAAGTTGTAAAAATATGGTTTGATGGATTTAGTTTTATTTATCCCTTTGTGGGTAATAATCTTATATCCTAATCTGGTATACATATTGGCTATACTTTTTCCCGTAAAAAACCTTAAGTGAGTTTTATCCATGATACCATGATCTTCATACTCCCAATTTTTATTCAGTACTAAATTCTTTAAAGCACTGTGATATCTCATATTCGGAATAGAACTAATGATTACGCCATCTTTGGATAATTTGCTTTTCATTTTTTCTAGCACCACATATGGATCTACTAAATGTTCCAAAACGTCATTGAAATAGATAGTGTCAAAATAGTCATCTGGGAGCTCATCTATAAAACCTTCTACGTCTCCAATAAATACTTTATCTAGGAGTTTTTTTGCTTTTTCTCCTTCTTCCTTCATTAATTCAATACCCCATGTTTCGGTTTGAAATTTTTCTTTTATCATAGAAGCAAAAGCCCCTTCACCGCATCCTACATCCAATAACGTTTTTGTGTTTTTAGGAAGAAAATCCAACATTTCATGACGTGTGTTATTAAAATAGTTATCGGGTTTATTATCGTAATCCATGGATCTTCTTATTTTTTGTTAGAGAAATTTGTTATGAGTGAATTAGTTTTATTCTAAAACAGTCTGGTTGTTTAATATAATTGTTAATATTGTACGATATTTGTCTATATGAAAGTTACACTAATAAGCCTGGATAATTGGGGTTTTAATCAATTTATTGCCAAAGAATTAGAGCGTCGAGGGATAAAGGTGAGTCAAATCAATTTTTATCAACTACGCTATAAGTATCCTTCATTCTTCCATAAGGTTTTTAATTTCTTTGCAAAACTATTTTTTAAATATAACATAAAAAAGAAGTTTTTAGAGAAAAAAATTCTTGAAGAACTAAATAAGAATGGGCATCAGGATAAAATTTTAATTATCAAAGGAGATTTTTTAAATCCTGATTTCATTCAACAAATCAAACCTTACACAGATACATTGCTTGGTTTTTTTAATGATAATTATAAAAGGTCTCCCAAGATTGCTAAAATATATAATGAGTTTGACAAGGCTTTCTCTTTTGAAAAAGATGATGTCAAACAGTTTGATTTTTCGTTTATTACCAATTTTATTTATAAAGAAAAATTAACAAGTCCTAGCAAACCACAGCAGGATGTTTTTAATATCAGTTCGTCTGGAAAACGCGATGGAGTAATTCAAAATATAGCCAGAGCTTTGGATAAAATTGAAGTCAATTACAAAATAGTAATTGTAGGAAAAACCGAAGGTTTTAAGGATGATACCCAAATTACATACACCAAGAATACTATGAACCTGGAGCAGGTAGAAGAATTTATTGCGCAATCCAATGTTTTATTAGATGTTCATAGAGAAAATCAATCTGGGCTAACTTTTAGAGTTTTTGAAAGTATGGGGTTTTCTAAAAAATTGATAACGACCAATAAAGATATTGCGACGTATGATTTTTATAACCCTAATAATATTTTGATCATTGACAAAAAAGATATAGATATCCCTAAAGCTTTTTTTGATACTCCGTATGAACCCATTCCTAAGGAGATTTATGATAAATATACTTTGCCTTTTTGGGTTGATGAGGTTTTTGGATTTTAGAAGTTTATACGTATGAAAGAATATCCTAGTGTAGCATTATTAATTTCTACATATAATTGGCCAGATGCCTTAAATTTAGTATTAAAAAGTGTTTTGAAGCAATCAGTTTTACCAACGGAAGTAATCATAGCAGATGATGGCTCTACGGAAGAAACAAAAACGCTGATTGATACTTATAAAAACAGTTTTTCTGTTCCGTTACATCATGTTTGGCATGAGGACAATGGGTTTACAAAAACTCTGATCCTAAATAAGGCGATAGCCAGAATAACATCTGATTATATTGTTCAGATTGATGGTGATATTATTTTGCATAAACATTTCATAAAAGATCATTTAAATGCTAGTAGAGATAAAATGTTCTTGTATGGTACACGAGTAACATTAACAAAAGAAAAATCTAAACGGTTATTGTCTGCTAAGAAAATAGATCTTACTATTTTTTCTAGTGGTCTTAAAAAGCGAATGAGAATGCTGTATCTACCGTTTGTGTATAAAAACAGAAAGCCTGATGAAGCCATTTCCACCAAGCTACGAGGAGCAAATATGTCTTATTGGAGAAAGGATGCTATTGCCATCAATGGATACAATGAAGATTTTTTAGGTTGGGGATTCGAAGATTATGATTTCGGACAACGCTTAACATTTATGGGAATTATGCCTAAGAGGTTAAAATTTGCTGGAATATGTTTTCATATCTATCATAAAAAAGCGGTGTTGGAAAATCCGGAGAAGGGTAATGAAATTCAAAACAAAACAATAGCAGAAAGAATTACAAGATGTGATAATGGTATTGATAAATACTTGAAGTAAGATTAAAGTATTTATCAAGATAAATTGTAGAATCTATAAAATTCAGGTCGTTTATAAATCCGAAATAAAATGTCAAAAAGATTTGTAGTACATTCTTCTAAAATAAATCTAGAATCGGTAGTAAAAGATGCTATTGATAATTTCGATAGTTATACAAAGATATTAGGAGATGCAGAACGTAACGTGATCAAAATAGTAGATCTCGAAAGTAAGAATTACACTATAAAATCCTTTAAAATTCCTAATATCGTTAATCAAGTGGCATATCGTTTTTTTAGGAAATCCAAAGCTGAAAGATCTTATATGTATGCTAATAAGCTACTAGACTTAGGGATTAAAACACCTTTTCCTATAGCTTATGAAATTAGAATGACTCCTCTTTTATTTAAAAAGAGTTTTTATGTGAGTGAACTTGTGGATTGTGACCTTACGTATCGAGAATTGACTACAGACTTTAGCATTTCTGATCATGAGAGCATACTTAGAGCTTTTACTAGATTTACCTATGAATTACATAAAAATGGAGTGAATTTCTTAGATCATTCACCTGGAAACACATTAATCAAAAGAACAACCGAAGGTTACGAGTTCTATCTTGTAGACTTGAATAGGATGGAGTTTGGTGAAATGGATTTTGAAACGAGAATCAAAAACTTTGCACGTTTAACAATTCACGAGTCGATGATACGAGTTATGAGTAATGAGTATGCAAAATGTACAGGAGAAGAAGAGTCAGAAGTATTCAGGTTAATGTGGCAGTATACTCAGGAGTTCCAAAATCGATATCATAGCAAACGAAAATTAAAACGAAAAATCTTCTTTTGGAAGAAGAAGTATCGCGATGAATAATAATTCTCTTACCGTCTGTTTTTCTGAATTAGCTCTCTTAGTTTAGAATATTTGAGAAAGGTAATATTGGCAGTTTGAACTGAAATTACAAAACCATTAAAACCATCTAAGAAACCAAGACGTAGAAAATAAGCTTTAAAAAATGCCCAAGTGGGATTAACTATAATTTTCCAAAGGGGTGCTTTCTTTCCTAACTCAAAATAGGATTGAGCAGATATAGAAGAAAACTTATCCGTTTTTAAATTAAATTCTTGATAGGTGGCATAATTCCAGTGTAAGAGATCACCTTTGAGTTTTGATGCTTTTTTTGAGTCGTATAATTTAAAGGAATCATGGGGGTTAATGCCTTGCCATTCTCCTTTGCCTTTTATGAATGCTCTTAGTTTTTTATCAGGATACCAATCAGAAAACTGTATCCATTGACCGCAGAAGTTATTATATCTATTTACATAATAGCCATCATACATCCAATTGGATTTTAATTGTATTAGAGAATTTTGAAGTTCTGCTGATAAAGCTTCATCTCCATCCAAAGAAATAATATGATCATACGAAGCTTTTGTGATTGCGAAGTTTTTTTGTTCGATATATCCTAAAAACTGTTGTTTAATAAATGTAACATCAAATTGTTGACAAATCTCTTCTGTTCGGTCTGTAGAAAAGGAATCTACAACTACTATTTCATCTGCAACACCCACAAGAGAGGATAAACATCTTTCTATTTTTTTTTCTTCATTATAGGTAATAATAACAGCAGATAGTTTAATCATTCGGATGTTTTAAGATTGATGAGGCTAAATATAGCGTATCGTGCAAAAATAGTTATTTTTACGGCAATGCAATTACCAGAAATAACAGTTATCATAAGTACGTATAATCAACCTATGTGGTTGCAAAAAGTTTTATGCGGTTATGAAAATCAAACAGTAGATCATTTTGAAATTATCATCGCAGATGATGGTTCTACCGAAGAAACCAAAACAATGATCAATGAGTTTTGTAAAACTTCAAGATTGCAGATAGAACACGTTTGGCATCAAGATCTTGGGTTTCGTAAGACAGCTATTTTAAATAAAGCAATACCCTTGGCGAACTCTGATTATTTATTGTTTACAGATGGAGACTGTATTCCCAGAAATGATTTTGTAGCCACTCATTTGAAACTTCGGAAATCAGGTTGGTTTTTATCTGGTGGTTATTTTAAATTGCCTAAAGATATTTCTGAAGAAATTACTAAAGATGATAT
Organism: uncultured Aquimarina sp.; assembly: GCF_947492115.1. Lineage (NCBI taxonomy): Bacteria > Pseudomonadati > Bacteroidota > Flavobacteriia > Flavobacteriales > Flavobacteriaceae > Aquimarina > uncultured Aquimarina sp. Next base: position 463,508 of record NZ_CANLMM010000005.1, on the reverse strand, counting down.
TGTAAGTCAACGATGTTTTGATGTGGATTGGCTTCTATCCAAAGGATTACCATCTTCGTTTAAATTAAATAAATTAACTTCTAATGGATTTAAAGAACGGTTTTTAAATTTTATTACACCTACAAAAGCTACTTGGGATGGGATGAATGTTTCGGGTTGGAAAAAAGATGTTTTGCTAGTGAATGGATTTGATGAACGTATGCAATATGGTGGAGAGGATAGAGAGATAGGTGAACGTTTATTTAATTTGGGTATTAAGGCGAAGCAAATAAGATATAGTGCAATATGTTTGCACTTACATCACGAAAGAGGTTATGTTGCACCAGAAATGATCACCAAAAATAAGGCAATTCGAAAAGTCACTAAGCGCGAAAAAGTCATTAGGACTCCGTTTGGAATCGAAAAAGATTAACGATTTAATTTTTTGAGATACGACTTTAATTTAGGAATGATTAATTCGGAAGAGAAGCTCTTATACAATTCCAAAGCCTGATCTTTCATTTGTTTAGGAGTTTTATCTCCATATAATTCAGGTTTAAAATCGTATAGATGAACAGAGTCATGTTGATGTCCATCTTCAAACATATTCCAATCTTTTTTAATAATCCAAGGAGAAAAAATAGTGAAAGTTGATTTTCCTAGTGCTTTGGCCATGTTTACAGCCCCACCTTCATTACCAATTAAAGCATCACAATGCGAAAGTATGGCAATGAACTCTCGTAAGCTTTTTCCAAAAACGTTGAAATGAATATGTTCCTTAGTTACCTCAGAGGTTAATTCATAAATAGCTTTTGCATCAGCTTCTTGATTTGGAATATAGTTAAATAGGATATTGGCTTTCGTACTAGATACAATCTCATCAATTACCGTTGCCATATATTCAAAAGGTAGTGTTTTCCTCATTTCACTTCCTAATACACTTATCATAATAAGTTTTCTTTCAGAGGTAATTCCGTTTGTTTCTAGATACGATTTGGATGTTTGCGTTTCATTATCTGTGAGGAAAATTTTCGGGCGAATAATATTAGTGACTAATTCATCTTCATTATGTACTAATCGTAAACGGTTTTCTGTAGCTATAGATGCATTAGTGATGGGTTCTGGTTTTCTTCGAATAACCTTGGTATATATAAATTGTGTATACCATTTATAAAAAGATATTCTTTTGGGAGCTTTCGAAAAATAAGAGATGAGGTTGCTTTCTAGTTTGCCATAGGCATCAATTACTAAATCATATTTAGATTTTTTAATATTCTTTAAAAAAGAATAAAAGGCTCTCTTACTTTCTCGATATTCGTTTTTAAATTCTATGATGTTATGAAAATATGGATTTTCAAGAATTACTGGTTTTGTATTCGAGTTTACTAAATAGTCAATGGTAGCATCGGGATATTTATTAGTGAGTGCTTCACAAATAATGGTGCTCGTAAGAACATCACCTATCATCTTTTGCTGAATGACTAATATTTTCATCTGCTCTTTTTTATTTTTTAATTGTCATATGTAATTCGTCAAGAATTATTTAGATAAGTATCAACAGAGTTTTATGACTCATTTCATGTTTATGATTTAAAAAAATGAGCCTGTCTAGTAAAAGACAAGCTCACAAGTATACTGATTTATTTCTAATTATACAGCTACATCATGCTCTCTTAGAGCGTCATTAAGAGAAGTCTTTTTGTTGGTGCTTTCTTTTCTTTTACCAATAATTAATGCACAAGGAACATTATATTCTCCAGCAGCAAACTTCTTAGTATAGCTTCCTGGTATTACTACTGATCTAGCAGGCACTACTCCTTTCATTTCTACAGGTGTATCACCTGTAACATCTATAATTTTAGTAGAGGCTGTAAGTACAACATTAGCACCCAGTACAGCTTCGGTTTCTACACGAACTCCTTCTACAACAATACATCGAGATCCGATAAATGCATTATCTTCAATAATTACTGGTGCGGCTTGTAGCGGTTCTAATACACCACCGATTCCAACACCACCACTTAAGTGTACATTTTTTCCTATCTGAGCACAACTACCAACTGTAGCCCAGGTGTCTACCATTGTTCCTTCGTCTACATAAGCTCCAATATTTACATAACTTGGCATTAAAATAGTTCCCGCAGAAATATATGCACCATGTCGAGCAACAGCATTAGGTACTACACGAATCCCTTTGGCTTCATATCCTCTTTTTAATGGAATTTTGTCGTGGTACTCAAAAATACCTGCTTCTAAGGTTTCCATTTTTTGAATTGGGAAATAAAGTACAACTCCCTTTTTTACCCATTCATTTACTTGCCATCCACCTTCTATAGGTTCTGCTACACGAAGGTCTCCTGCATCCAATAGGTCTACAACTTTTCTTATAGCCTCTTGTGTTTTTGATTCTTTTAAAAGCTCTCTGTTATCCCACGCTTTTTCTATGGTTTCTTTTAGTTGGTCCATGTATTAAAAAATTTTGGTAAAGATAATAGCTTCGATGGAAAAACATAGACAGATTAAATATTTTAGGATAGTCTTAATAATTCGCACTATATTATAATATTATCATACTTTTGCACAAAATAGTATATGGCAAGAATTCTAGCAATAGATTATGGAGCAAAACGATGTGGTATTGCGGTAACAGATGAATCTAAGATCATCGCATCTGGATTAACTACTGTGGATACAAAAGAATTACTGGGTTGGTTGCAAGATTATGTTGTTAGTGAAGAAGTAGAATTGTTTGTTGTGGGAGAACCTAAAAGGATGCATGGAGAGGCGTCTGAAAGTGAAAAGCTGATTCAACCGTTTTTAGAAAAATTATCAAAAATTTTGCCTGATATTCCGATAAAAAGAATAGACGAGCGATTTACTTCTAAAATAGCTTTTGATACAATGATAGCCAGTGGGATATCTAAAAAGAAAAGACAAGATAAAAAGTTAGTAGATCAAATTAGTGCCACTATTATATTACAGGATTATCTTTATAATTTATAATGAATATTTTTTAATGAATATTGTGTTTTTATTATGGATTTGAAGATAAGATCAAAAAATTTTGCTCATCAATGTGTTAAATTAGCACTTGATCTTCCTTCTAATAAGTTAGGCAAGCATGTAGAAGGTCAGTTAATAAGGTGTTCAACATCTGTCGCGGCAAATTATAGAGCAGCTTGTTTAGCTCAAACTAAAAAAGGATTCGTTTCTAAACTAAGTATTGTAATAGAAGAATCTGATGAATGTATATTCTGGATTGAATTTCTTAAAGATGAAGATTTAGTCCAAGGAAGTGAATTAGATAAAGCATTAAATGAGGCTAAAGAATTAACAACTATTTTTATTTCAAGCAGAATAACAGCTTCGAAAAACCTTTAAATTAATAAGTTTGGATTATTCATTATCCAATAAAAATTATAAATTCTAAATGATTTTACCAATTGTAGCATACGGTGATCCGGTTTTAAAGAAGAAAGCAAAGGAAATTAATAAAGACTATCCTAAGCTTTCAGAATTGTTAGAAAATATGTTTGAAACCATGTATAATGCACATGGTGTTGGATTAGCAGCTCCGCAGATAGGACTTCCTATTCGTTTGTTTTTAGTGGACGCAGAACCTTTTGCGGATGATGATGAGCTTTCTGAAGAAGAAAAAGAAGTATTGACAGGATTTAGAAAAGTCTTTATAAACGCCACCATTGTTGAAGAAACTGGAGAAGAATGGGGGTTTACAGAAGGTTGTCTAAGTATTCCAGATGTTCGTGAAGATGTCTTTAGAAAGGAAACGATCAAAATAAACTACTTCGATGAAAACTTTGTGGAGCACACGGAGACTTATAGTGGTTTGGCAGCGAGAGTAATTCAGCACGAGTATGATCATATCGAAGGAATTTTATTTACAGATAAACTATCCAGTCTTAAAAAGCGTTTGATTAAAGGAAAGCTTACGAATATCTCTAAAGGTAAGATCAATGCAGATTATAGAATGAAATTTCCGTTAGCTAAAAAGGGACGTTAACAGTTTATCGTATTTAATAAAAATATAGAAGTATCTTAATTATTTATGTTGGCTAAAGTTTGATTTTTAAAATTGAACTATTGATATTTGCCAACTTCGAAAAAGAAATTTATGAGCTTAGACAAAATTTTATCAATTTCTGGAAAACCAGGTTTATATGAATTAAAAGCGCAAACACGAAGTGGGTTTGTAGCCGAATCATTAGCAGATGGAAAAAAACTTTCTGTTAGTATTCAGAATAATGTTAGTATTCTTAGTGAGATTGCGATTTATACTTTTACTGAAGAAGTTCCTCTAAGAGAGATCTTTAAAAGGATTCAGGAAAAAGAAAATGGAGAAAAAGCGATAAGTCATAAAGAGTCCAAAAATAAATTAGAATCATACTTTAGTGAAGTATTACCAGATTATGACGAGGATAGGGTATATGTAAGTGATATGAAAAAAGTAATACAATGGTATAATATTTTACAAGCTAAAGGAATTACTGATTTTGAAGATCCGGAAGCATCAGGGTCTGATGAAGAAGAATAAAATTTCTTTTTTGGCAAAATTAAAATCCTATCCTGTATGGATGGGATTTTCTTTTTTTAAGAAAATATTAACTGTTTTTAATAATAACAAAATGTTTGCTCAGGTCACTAATGTAATGAAAGTCACTTGTGATGGGTGATTACAAATTACTAATTTAAAACCTAACTTAAAATGAAAAAACTGTTTTTAATCCTTTTATCAATTTTTATTATATCGTGCACTAAAGATGAAATAAATACTCTAGAAAATTTATCTTTGGATAAAAAAATTGAAGAATATAAATATATATATGAGGGCAAAACATTTAGTTTGCAAATTGATTTCTCTGAAAAGAATAAACCTAAAATAATCGAAGGAAGGGACAATGAAAATCTAAAGCAAATTTTTGAATTACGAGATTTGGTGTCTGTTGTTAATGGTGATGATTTGAATATATTTTACCTTTATGATAATCTAAATGTTTATAAAAAATCAGATGTGTATAAAAAGTCAATCGAAACTTTAGTCGAAAATCAAAATATAGAAAAAAATGATAATTTCTATGGAGTTAAAGTTTTTAGAGATAGAAATTTTGCTGGGCCTTCTCAGGTATTTTCTACTTCTCAGTATAATTTACATACTATATATATGCCTGTCGATGGTAGAATATGGGGTGATAATATAACATCACTTAAACTGTCTGGTGCTTTTAACTTAGGGATATATAAAGATGCTCGATACACTGATAGATCTACATTTATTAATAGTTATGGTAGGTTAACGGAGTATAGAGATCTAGAAAAACTCACATATGGATCTTGGCCCTTTGGAGTTAGGAACTGGAATGATGATATATCTTCTTTCAGGCTTTATAGAAGATAAGATTAATAATTCTATATTCTTATTTAAATTTAAACACTAAGAAAATAATAGAAAACTATATAAAAACCAGTCAACTGACTGGTTTTTTCTTGTTTGTGGAATGTTTTTTTGTTCATTTTCAGTTTTTTATACTGTTGAAGAATTATGGATAAGTAATGCAAATATTGCCTAGTTTTCAATGCTTTATTTGGGTTCTTCTTTGTATTTTTGCGCAAAATTTAAACACAACCCTACAATAAATAGTAAAGTTTACATGGCTAATACCAAATATGTTTTTGTAACTGGAGGCGTATCCTCATCTCTTGGAAAAGGAATTATAGCAGCTTCATTAGCAAAATTACTTCAGGCGAGAGGATATAGAGTTACGATTCAAAAACTAGATCCCTATATAAATGTTGATCCAGGAACTTTAAATCCTTATGAACATGGAGAATGCTATGTAACTGATGATGGTGCAGAGACTGATTTAGATTTAGGGCATTACGAACGCTTTCTGAATACTCCTACTTCACAAGCAAATAATGTTACTACTGGTAGGATTTATCAGAGTGTTATCGAAAAAGAACGTAGAGGTGAGTTCTTAGGTAAGACCGTACAGGTAGTTCCTCATATTACAAATGAGATAAAAGAAAGAATACAAATTCTTGGAAAAAGTGGTAATTATGATATAGTTATTACAGAGATAGGAGGAACTGTCGGTGATATAGAGTCTTTACCTTATATCGAAGCAGTAAGGCAATTAAAATGGGAATTAGGAGATAACAACGCATTGGTTATTCATCTAACATTAATTCCGTATCTATCTGCTGCTGGTGAATTAAAAACAAAGCCTACTCAGCATAGTGTAAAGACCTTAATGGAAAGCGGAATTAAAGCTGATATTTTGGTATGTCGTACCGAACACGAATTATCAGAAGATCTAAGAAGAAAACTAGCCTTATTCTGCAATGTTAAAAAAGAGGCAGTTATTCAGTCTATTGATGCTTCTACGATTTATGATGTGCCTAATTTAATGCTAGAAGAGGGCTTAGATACAGTCGTTTTAAGACAACTAGTTTTACGAGATGATAATGTTCCTAATTTAGATAAATGGAATGATTTCTTGAAAAGACATAAAAATCCAAAATGTGAAGTAACTATTGGATTAATTGGTAAGTATGTAGAATTACAAGATTCTTATAAATCAATTTTAGAAGCATTTATTCATGCTGGAGCTGAGAATGAAGTAAAAGTGAATGTAGAGAGTATTCATTCAGAGTATATAGATGAAAAAACCATTGAAAATAAAATAGCGCACTTAGATGGTGTTTTAGTAGCTCCAGGTTTTGGGGAAAGAGGAATAGAAGGCAAAATTAAGGCAGTTCAGTTTGCTAGGGAGAAAGGATTACCATTTTTCGGTATCTGTTTAGGAATGCAAATGGCAGTTATAGAATACTCTCGTAATGTTTTAGGTTTAAAGGATGCTTGTTCTGTTGAGGTAGACGAAAAGACTGCTAATCCAGTTATTAGTTTAATGGAAGAGCAAAAGAATATTACCGATATGGGAGGCACGATGCGATTAGGATCGTGGGATTGTGAGCTAATTGAGAATAGTAAAGTGTCACAGGCTTATGGAACTTCTTTGATAGCTGAAAGACACCGTCATCGCTACGAATATAATGATCAATATAAAGCACAATTAGAAAAGGCAGGACTAAGAACTACAGGAGTGAATCCTAAAACTGGATTAGTAGAAATTATTGAAATCCCTGAGCATCCATGGTTTGTAGGTGTTCAATACCATCCAGAATATAAGAGTACAGTTGCAAATCCTCATCCTTTGTTTGTGGCATTTGTAAAAGCAGCCGTAGCGTATGCTAACTCCTCCAAAAGTGCCAAAGTGGCACAAAAATCTTAAGTGGCGAGATAATTGACAATAAAAAGTAACAAAAATTAAGAAAACGTGTCTGATTAGTTAATCATATACGAGAGTATTTATACACAGATCAATGGAAGAAAAGAAATTTGACCTTAATACAGTAATTGGATTTGTTCTAATATTTGGAATTTTTGCGTGGATGTTTTATATCAATAAACCTACACCAGAAGAAATTGAAGCTAAAAAAGCAGAACAAGAACAAGTTGAAGCTAAGAAAAATGAAAGTGAGAATGTAGCAACCGATTTTGTTCCCGAGAGCAAAGCTGTAGCAGTAGATCCTAAAGATTCATTGGCAATGGTACAAGCTAAATCTACTTTAGGAGTGGTAGCTTATTCAGCTAGTTTGCCATCTGCAGTAGATAAGGTTACCACAATTGAAAATGAAGTTCTAAGTCTAAAGATTAATAACAAAGGAGGATATATTGATGAAGCATTGCTTAAGAACTTCAAAACGTATGATTCCGTTCCACTATATTTAATCAAAGATGGAAAGAATGCATCTTTCAATCTGAATTTCGGAACTACAGACAATAGAATTTTAAATACGAGAGACCTGTTTTTTGAACCTTCATTGACCAAAAATGGTGAGAATAGTGTTTTATCTATGAAATGGAAGGTTTCAGAATCTCAATTTTTGGAATATCGTTATGAGTTGAAACCTAATGAATATATGTTAGATTTTTCGATAAGATCACAAGGATTACAGCAAGTATTCAATAGCAGTCAACCTATAAACTTAGATTGGAAATTACAAGCGATAAGACAAGCGAAAAGTGCTTCATATGAAAATAGATATACAGAAATTCTGTTTGAATATGATGGTGGAAAAGATGATTATACTGGTCAAGGTGATTTTGCAGAGGAAAAAGAAGAAGATGTAACCTGGATTGGGTTTAAGCAACATTTCTTTACTTCGGTTTTATTAACGGATACTCCGTTTAAAACAGCCACTATGGCTTCTAAAAATATTGCAAATACCAGTGATTTAGATGATAAGGATATAAAGGTTACTAAAGAATTTGCAGCTACAGTTCCTTTAGAGTTAAATGGAGGAGAATTAAATTATAATATGGACTGGTATTATGGGCCTACGGATTATAAAATCTTAAGTTCTTATGATCGCAATCTTGATGAGATCGTACCATTAGGATGGGGTATTTTTGGGTTCATTAATAGATATTTATTTATTCCGTTTTTTAGCTTACTAAGTGGTTTCTTGCCTTATGGTATTGCGATCATAGTAATGACTATTGTAGTGAGAATTGTATTGTCCCCTGTAACCTATAAATCTTATGTTTCTCAGGCTAAAATGAAAATTTTACGCCCTGAAATCAATGAGATTAATGAAAAGTATAAGGATAATGCGATGAAAAAGCAACAAGAAACTATGGCCTTGTACAGCAAAGCAGGTGCAAGCCCAATGAGTGGTTGTTTACCAGCTCTAATGCAGATTCCAGTTTTCTATGCCTTATTTAATTTCTTTCCAAGTGCTTTTGATCTTAGACAGAAGAGTTTTTTATGGGCAGATGATTTATCTAGTTATGATACCATAGCGAAACTTCCATTCGAAATTCCTTTCTATGGAGATCACATCAGCTTATTCCCAATATTAGCTTCGATTGCTATTTTTATTTATATGATGATGACTACAGGTCAAACCATGCAACAGCAGCAACCAGGAATGCCAAACATGAAGTTTATCATGTATTTATCGCCATTGATGATGTTAGTATTCTTTAATAATTATGCGAGTGGGTTATCATTATACTATTTTATCTCTAATTTAATTACTATTGGTATTATGCTAGTGATTAAGAATGTTATTATAGATGAAGATAAAATTCATGCTAAAATTCAGGAGAATAAGAAGAAACCGAAAAAGCAAGGAAAGTTCCAGAAGAAGATGAAAGAATTAATGGAACAAGCAGAGCAACAACAAAAAGCTAAAAAGAAATAATTTAAAAACCCCCCATTTCTCGTGAAATGGGGGGTGTTTTTTTAATTTGGTAAAGATGGTGAGGCCACCATTACACGATCAATTAGGTGAATAACTCCATTTGATGCTTGTATATCTGTTGATATAATCGAACTAGCATTAGATGAATCTACACCATTTGCTCTTACAGTTTTAGCAGTAGCATCAATAGTAATTTCTCCAGATAATGTGGTAACATTACCATCAGTTAAATCTGCTTCTCTAACATTATTATCAGGAATTACGTGAAGATTAAGAGCGTTTTCAAGTATATTTTCTTCTATATCTCCAGGGTTATTCCAAGAGGGGTTAGTAGCTAACAAGTTCTCAAATGCAGCATTATTAGGCGCAAAAACAGTGAAAGGACCATCACCTTGAAGCGTTGTTACATAGTCAAAGTTATAAGCAGTTAATCCTTCAAGCAATCTTGATAAATTAGGGTCTACACTAGCAAATGTTGTAAGATCTGGTAACTCTATAACGGCATCTATTTTATGGATCACTCCATTTGAAGCTGAAATATCAGCAGATGTCACAGTTGCTGTACCATTGAAAACGACTCCATTAGTGGTGTTAAAATATACACTTAAATTAGTGTTGTCCGGTCCCGAGGTAGACGAAGTTTGCGTATAGCCAGCTACATTATTCGCTAATGTAGTGGAAGTTACTTCTCCAGCAATTACGTGATTGAGTAAAATTTGCTGTAATTCATCAGTAGGAATCGCATTGATATCAGCGTAATTGTTCGCAGCTAAAAATGCTTCCATAGCGGAATTTGTAGGAGCTAAAATAGTGAAAGGACCATCACCATTTAGTACAGAAACGAGATCTCCATCTGCAGCTGTCAAAGCGCTGACTAAAAGCGACAAGTCCGAATCTCCAGTAGCGATAGTAACAATGTTATCTGTTGAAATGATTACATCTCCGTCATCATCACTACCACAAGAAAAAGTACTTAATACCAAGACTGCAAGGAACAGTGCATTGGTGATTTTTGAAATAATTTTCATTTTTTTGAGTTTTAAAAGTTTATTTGTTCAATTTGACTAACGAGGCGTTTGTTTTATATATTTTTAATTTTTAGTTAAACAAAAGTTAACTTAGGTTGTTTTTATACTTAGTTAATTGTTTTTTTAGAAGTTTTAATGTTTTTTTTGTAAGATATTTATTTAAAAGTATACCCTTGTAAAAAATCAAACTTTCCAAGCTTGGTATACTTTTTGGTCTATGAAGTTGGTTTAAATTTTATACTATGCAAAGAATATTTTTGTTTCTGTTTTTCTTGGCTCTTGCTTCTAATGGCTTGTATAGCCAGGTGTTTAACGCTTTTGATTCAGAAGGTGAAAGACATGGGAAATGGCAAAAAAAGTATGATAATAGTAATCAAATTAGATATGAAGGAACTTTTGACCATGGCAAGGAAATAGGAGAGTTTAAATTTTATAAACCTAATAGTGGGAAAATACCAACGGCTATTAAAATATTTTCAAAGGATAATGATAGTGTACAGGTAAAATATTATACAGCAAGAGGAAAGGTGATAAGTGAAGGAAAGATGTTAGGAAAGGATCGTGTTGGAATATGGGTATATTATCATAGAGGATCAACAAAAGTGATGATGACTGAGGAATATAAACAAGGTAAGCTTGATGGAGAACAGAAAACGTATTTTGAAAATGGACAACTTACAGAAAAAACTGTTTACGTAAATGGTGAAAAACAGGGTAAGAGAATAGTGTATTCCGAAAAAGGTATAATGATAAAGGAATTCACCTATGAAAATGATCAATTACATGGAGTAACAAAGTATTATGATGCGAATGGGAATGTACAAATTGAAGGTAATTATAAAAGAGATCGAAAAGATGGAGTTTGGAATTACTATGAGAATGGAAAGCTAATTGAACAGAAGAGATTTCCTATCGAAAAAAGTAGATCTTAGTATAATATTTAAAAATATTGGCATAGATAAAACCTTAAAGTAATGCGAGAGCATTACTTTTTTTATTTATTACTTTTGCAAAAGATTTGAGTACCGGTTTTACTTTAATAATTTAGGTAAGTAAGAATAAATAATATAATGAAAAGGGTAGTAGTAGGTTTATCAGGAGGAGTAGATTCTAGTGTGGCAGCATATCTATTGAAAGAACAAGGATATGAAGTTATTGGTCTTTTTATGAAAAATTGGCATGATGATTCTGTGACTATTTCTGATGAATGTCCTTGGTTAGATGATAGTAATGATGCATTATTAGTAGCTGAAAAATTAGGAATTCCATTTCAAACGGTAGACTTAAGTGAAGAATATAAAGAGCGTATAGTGGATTATATGTTCAATGAATATGAAAAAGGTAGAACTCCAAATCCAGATGTTCTGTGTAATAGAGAAATTAAGTTTGATGTTTTCTTAAAAATAGCAATGTCTTTAGGAGCGGATTATGTCGCTACAGGTCATTATTGTAGAAAAGATACGATTATACAAAATGATAGAGAAATACATCGTTTACTAGCTGGTAAAGATCCTAACAAGGATCAATCTTATTTTCTATGTCAATTATCCCAAGAGCAATTATCAAAAACATTATTTCCAGTTGGAGAATTATTAAAACCAGAGGTAAGAGAAATAGCCAAAGAGCAAGACCTTATTACTGCAGATAAAAAAGACTCACAAGGTCTATGTTTTATAGGGAAAGTAAGATTACCCGAGTTTCTTCAACAAAAGTTACAACCAAAACAAGGAGATATTATAGAAATACCTTCTTCAGAAGAAATGTATCATAGAATAGTACCTGATTTCAACTCTAAACAAGAAGAATTGGAGTTTTTATCATCAAAATATGAATATAATGTAAATGATGGTAAAGTAGTCGGTAAACATCAAGGAGCTCATTATTATACTAAAGGACAACGCAAAGGATTGGCTGTAGGTGGTACTCCCGAACCATTATTTGTTATAGAAACAGATGTCGAAACAAATGTGATTTATACTGGTCAAGGAAAATCACATCCTGGATTGTATAGAAAAGCATTATTTATTAGTAATGATGAATTGCATTGGGTAAGACCAGATCTTAAATTGGATGTAGACGAAGAATTACAGGTGATGGCTAGAATTCGTTATAGACAGCCTTTAGATAAAGCTACTTTGCATCAGGTGGACTCAGGAATGTATATTGTATTCGAGAATCCTCAAAGTGCTATTACCGAAGGACAATTTGTTGCTTGGTATATCGATGATGAATTAGTTGGATCAGGCGTAATTTCTTAGATTAACCTTTGCCCGAAAACAATTTTTTTAATTTATTGTTTAGTGCTGATTTTGTGGATTTTTATTCAGTGGGTACTCGTAGTTGTTTAAATTCGGTTATAGATAAATTATTTTTTAAATCTTAGTACCTTAAAATCACTTAAAATTCGGATTTTTACCATTGAAGGTAGATTGGTTTGGACTAAAATGTTAGAGGGAACCAAAATTAAGTTGTAAGGTAATCTATCTAATAGTCTTTATTTAATGGAATTATTAATAGATAATTCCAAGTGTGTACTAAAGGTATCAAAAACGAATGAATAGAATTAAAGATCTTTTTAAAATTCAGTATCCTATTATACAAGGTGGAATGATTTGGGCAAGTGGTTATAAGCTTGCTAGTGCTGTTAGTAATTCTGGAGGATTAGGACTTATTGGAGCAGGCTCCATGTACCCAGATGTTTTGCGAGAGCATATTCAAAAATGTAAAAAAGCAACAGATAAACCTTTTGGAGTAAATGTTCCTATGTTGTACCCAAACCTTCAAGAGGTAATAGAGATAATTATTGAAGAAGATGTAAAAATAGTGTTTACCTCTGCGGGTAATCCCAAAACATATACTTCTTTTTTGAAATCTAAAGGTATAACAGTAGTTCATGTGGTAAGTAGTTTAAAGTTCGCTTTAAAAGCTCAAGAAGCTGGTGTAGATGCTGTTGTAGCTGAAGGGTTCGAAGCTGGAGGACATAATGGAAGAGATGAAACAACAACTTTAACCTTAATACCAATGGTGAAAGAAAAGGTTGATATTCCATTAATTGCTGCAGGAGGAATTGCTACGGGTGCCTCTATGTATGCGGTAATGTCGTTAGGAGCAGATGGAGTACAATTAGGGAGTAGATTTGTTGCTAGTGAAGAAGCTTCATCACATCAAGATTTTAAACAAATGGTAGTGGATGCTAAAGAAGGAGATACTCATCTTACCTTAAAAGAATTAGCACCAGTTCGTTTATTAAAGAATAAGTTCTATCATGATGTCGCAGAATTGTATACAAAAGGTCCATCTATCGAAGAGTTAAAAACGTTGTTAGGTAGAGCAAGAGCAAAAAGAGGAATGTTTGAAGGTGATCTCGTAGAAGGAGAATTAGAGATAGGTCAGGTATCTGGATTAATTCATGATATCAAACCTGTCAGAGAAATAGTGAAAAAGTTGATTTCAGATTTTGAAATTACTAAACAAAGAATGCAACAGTTAGAAATTTAATCATTGGATGAAAAAAGCAGGTTTTCGATATGCTTTTCGCAAATTTCTAAGGTTTTATATGAGTTTAAGAGGTTTTGTACTCGTTTTACGTTCTTTTTGTAGCTATCATTAATTAAAATTTGATCAACTGCTTCCTTAATGGAATAGCTTCTTGGTCTTTCGGTTTTTAAATCTATACCTAATCCACAATAATCTATACGAGCACATATTTCATTTTTACCTTCATTGATACCAGCTGTGACCATCGGAACTCCATGTTTAATACTGATCATAGAGCTTCCATATCCGCCATTCGTAATAAATAGATCTGTCAAAGGCATGATTATCTCAAAAGGAATAAAATCTTCTATATAAATGTTTTTCTGAGGATATTGATTTTTTAATAGCTTAGTATCGTTATTTCCCGTTACTACGACAATATTAAAAGAACTGTTTTTAAAAGCTTCCAAAGAAGGAATAATCAATTTTTTATGATTTTTTTCTACAGTACCTTGAGATACTAAAATTGTTTTTTTCTTAGGATCTAATATCGTTCCCCAATCTTTACTATGATTGTTGATAGATTTTTTATTCCAAGTATTTAATGCGCCAACATATTTTATGGATTTAGGAATAGCATTTCTTGGGTAATCCATTTCAGGAATTCCATTTTGCAAAAATACCGTTGCATTTAATGGAGAAATGTCAAATATATTATGATCTGTTGGTGGCAAGTTCAAGCTCGCCAATAATTCATTATATGCAAATTTGGTTTCCTTGAAAATTAATTTTTCAGCCATTAATTTTATGAAATTTTGCTTTCTTTTGCTTAAAAAGTTGCCAGCAGGCTGATGTCCCAGTCCGTATTGCGGAATATCTGCTGCAGATAAAGCTAAGGGAACAACACCTATACCAACCACTGGAACATTCAATTTATCCTTTACGATCGTTCCTGGAAAAGTGTTATCAAATATCAGAAGATCAAAAGGGAAAGAGCTAAAAATGTCTTTCACATCTTCATAATAGTCTTTCATTCGGTGTATAAAAAGATTTATAATGTCAAATTTAATATGGGAAATCCCTTTTAATTTCTTCCGTTCTGGATAAGCTTCGTCTAATTCAGAGATTTTAATTTCCTTTGCAGTTACAAAAGGAATATATGGAATTTCCATTTGCTTTAGTTTGTTCTCATAGCTTTTTCCAGTGTACCACCGTACGTCATATCCCTTGTCCTTTAGATATACAGCTAGCTCAGTCATTGGGTTAAAGTGACCATCTGCAGGAATACAGGCAAACAAAATCTTTTTCAGAGGCATATTGTACGTATTTACAAAATTTATAAGCCCTCAAATCTATACTTTTTTAAGAGAAAAAGACTTTCCCGTTAAAATTAAATTGAAGATTTTATAATCGTTACTTTTGATATAAAATTAAACTAATGAATTCTAGAGCAGATCAACTAAAAGCCTTTGATAGGTTACTAACTATAATGGACGAGTTAAGAGAGCAATGTCCATGGGATAAAAAACAGACCTTACAGTCATTAAGATATTTGACTATTGAAGAAACGTATGAATTAGGAGATGCTATCTTAGAGAATGATTTAAATGAAGTAAAAAATGAATTAGGAGATTTGTTACTTCATATAGTTTTTTATTCAAAAATAGGCAGTGAGACAAAGGATTTTGATATTGCAGATGTTGCTAATGGTATATGTGAAAAATTGATTAACCGTCATCCACATATTTATGGTGATGTGAAAGTTGATAATGAAGAGGACGTGAAACGAAACTGGGAAAACCTTAAGTTAAAAGAAGGTAAGAAAAGTGTTTTAGAAGGAGTTCCTAAATCTTTACCTGCCATGGTAAAAGCAAGCAGGATACAGGATAAAGTTGCTGGTGTAGGTTTTGATTGGGAAGAACCAAAACAGGTTTTTGAAAAATTAGAAGAAGAACTTTCAGAGTTGCAGTATGAAATCGAAAAACAGGATATAGATAAAATAGAATCTGAGTTTGGAGATGTGTTATTTTCTATGATCAATTATGCCAGATTTCTAAATATTAACCCTGAAGATGCTTTAGAAAGAACCAATAAGAAATTTATAAAACGCTTTCAGTTTTTAGAACAAAAATCTAAGGAAAAAAACAAAAACTTAAAGGAAATGTCTTTAGACGAAATGAATGTTTTTTGGGAGGAAGCCAAAAGACTATAGTATGTTTCTTATCCACATAAAAGATGATTAATACATTTTCTTAGTGTAAAAAATGTTCAAAAAAAGTGATTTTATTCACTTTTTTTTGTTTTTTCGAAATACGTTTTTGATGTGTTTTTTTACTTATTTTACGGTAAACCCATATTTTATAAGAAAATTTTATATTTTGCAAACCCTTGATTTTACTGGTTTTTTTAGTAAGATATTATCGGGAAATCCTCTGTTATGAAAAATTTATGAAAAAGTTGTCGTAAATTAGGAGGTATAATTATGTAAAAATAATTGTGTGGCTAACTCAAACAAAAATACATCAATACCATTATTGAGTATTCTTTTATTAATGCTCGTTTACTCTAACTTCAAAAGTTGGAGCAATACTTCATTTTATAGTAATGAGGTAAATGGTGTTTCTTCTTTTGAGATAGTTCAAAATGACAATGAGGAAAAACATCAACAAGACGTTATAGACAAATATCTTCAGAGTTTGAATGATAAGAGGGCAGATTCCCTTGCTGTTTTTCAAAAGTTAGCTTTCACTTATTCTGAAATGAACGAACCAGAACTCGCGGTTCAGTATATCGATAGATATGTTAAATCAAGTTTAGATATCAATTTTGTCGGACATAGTTTCTTCGATTCGATCAGTGATTCGCCAGCGTATCAATTAATAGCTGCTAAATATCTTAAAAAGATAAATTTGTGGTCCATTATTTGCTTATATATAAGTCTTATCGGTTTTTTCGTTGCAGTAGTTTTAAATCTAAGGAAAAGATCGGATAAAGTGTCGAATTTACTAATGAGTTTTTTCGTTTTACTGCATTCATTTTTTATTCTTCATATTTGTGCGCTATTAACAAACTACCAATATTATTTTGCTCATAGTTTATATATTTCTACTTCTTTTTCATTTTTATATGGACCTCTTATCTACTTCTATTTTAAGAGGGTTATTCAGAAACATAAATTTAAGACTTTAGATGTTTTACATATAGTACCTACAATAGGATTAATCGTTTTTCTGCTTTTGCCAGTCTATGTGCAGTCTTCAGAAGAAAAGCTCAGAATGCTATTGAACAGAACAGTTCCGCATGGAGCATTGATAACGGTAATGAAGTTAGTATCATTAGTGTTTTACGGAATTTTGGTCGTAAGAATTTATGTAAAAGCATTTAAAAGCAAACGGAAAGTTTCGCGAGAGGAATTTGTTTGGCAAAGAAACATCGTCATCTTTTGTTCTGTCTACATTCTAACATATAGTATATACGCGTTTTTAATAATATCCAAGATTTATAGTGGTTTCTTGTTTAATATGCAGGTTGGCCTAATGGCTTCTCTAGTGTTGTATGTAAGTTATACAGCTTTTGTGCAGCCTAGTATTTTTGGTAGTCTCAAAATTATTAGAACGCAACCGAAGGAAAAAATACAGGCTACAAAATATGTAAAATCTGGACTTACAGAAAGTTTGTCAATAGAATTAAAGCAAAAACTACTGCACTTATTAAATGATCAAAAGGTGTATAAGCAAAATGATATAACCTTGCAGAAGCTATCTGAATTAATGGATACAACAAGACATAATACTTCTCAGATTATTAACGAACATTTTAATTTAAACTTTTTTGAATTAATTAATAAATATAGAATTGAAGAGGCTAAAGAGCTATTAAAAGAAGAGAGACATAAAAACTTTAATATTATTGATATTGCCTACGAAGTTGGTTTTAATAATAAAGTTACTTTCAATAAATCTTTTAAAAAATATAACCAAGTTACTCCTTCTGAATATCTTAAATCATTGGTTGCCTAATTTTTCATGGTTTTTTAGTAAACTTTCTTCGGAAAAAGTAAAATTTATTCGGTAAAGGTAAACCTTGATAAGGTTTGCCTGTTTTTGTTTTGATGATTACTTCTTTTGTCTTGTAATCATTAAAAGGAGGTGCGGTTCTTTTATAAACCTTGTTTAGTTTTATAAAATGAAATATTTGAGTTAGCCATGAAGATATTTTTGCCCTCCTTTTATTATTGCTTTATGGCTTTGATAAATTAAAAATTTAAGAGGCTAAGAATTCATAAAAGAAGAGTATTAATTTAGTGTTAATTAACACTGATATTAGTTAAGAATTTAACAAAAAAACAGAAAGGGTTATTTAGTTTTTTTACTTTTAAAAGATTGCTTAACAGGAGTTTATTTTTTTAGATTCCTCTTAACATCGTTTTATTATCTCCTATATGTTCGAAAAATTTTATGAAAATAGTTCTACACAAATAGTATTTTTAGCCATCCCTAATTTGCCAAGTGATTATGTGTCAAACTCAACAAAACGTAAAGTCTACGATCACGCGAACTATTATTTTATATTTAATTTGTGTAATAGGTTTGTATGCTAATGATATCGCATTTATTCCTCAAGATAATATTGTAAAAGATACCATTAAAAAAAGCAAGGTTCAAGATGCTTTTTTTGGTTCACAGAATTATGATACAACTATCCATAAGTATAATGCTTTACCTAAAACTAGCTATAGCGATTCTATTGATATATTTAAAAAGGCAGCTTTTTCTTATGCTCAATCTAAGCAATCAACAGAAGCGGCTATATTTATAGAAAAATATATTGGGGCAACTTTAGATGTTTCATTTATAAATCATAGTAATTTTGAATTAATAAAGGACTCCGCTGTTTTTAAAAAGCTGCAAAAGAGATATCAACGGAATATTAGTGGATGGGCATTGTTTTGTCTTTATGTAGGATTTATCGGGATTTTTATTTCAACCATATTAATATTTCGACCAGTAAAAGATAGAAAAGCTAATTTCCTAATCGGTTGTTTTCTTTTATTGCATTCATTCTTCGTTTTAAGAATTAGTATTTTTATTACCAATTATGAGTTCTATTTACCTCACACACTATACGTTTCAGCATCTTTTTCGTTTTTGTATGGGCCATTGATATATTTTTATTTCAAACGGATAAACGAAAATTACACCTTTAAGAAAAAAGATTTGTTGCATTTAATTCCTACGGTGCTATTCGTAGGTTTAATGTTGCCTATCTATATGTTATCAGGTACGGAAAAACTTCGAATTATTATTGATAATGATAGACCTTATGCTTTGTTTATTATGATAGCTAAATTGTTGTCTTTAATTATATATGGGGTTTTATTAATTTCCAAATATTTGAAAAGAGAAATTGAGGATGAAAATGTAAATCAATCCGAAATAAATTGGCAGAGAAATTTAATCCTGTTTTATAGTTTGTATACTATTTTTTATGGGTGTTATGTTCTTATTTTCGAAAAGTACGAGATAGGTAGTTTATTGTTTAATTTACAGGTGTTTATAATGACTTTTTTGGTGCTCTACATAAGTTACAATACCTTCTTTAATTTAGCACTAATAAAAGAGAAAAAAGATGTATTAGCATTACCTATCAATGAAGTAAATAAGTTACCTAGTGCTTATAAATATAGTTCTTCAAGTTTAACAGCTAGGTTGTCCGTTGAGTTAAAAGATAAGCTTGTTTATTTAATGGATGTGGAAAAAGTGTATCGCGATAACGATATCACTTTACAAAAATTAGCAGATCTTTTGGATACAAATCGACATAATACTTCACAAGTTATCAATGAACATTTTGGTCTTAATTTTTTCGACTTAATTAATTCATACAGGATTAACGAGGCTATGAGTATCCTAAAAAATGATAAATCAAAAAGTATAAATATTATTGATGTAGCTTACGAAGTTGGATTTAATAACAAAGTTACTTTTAATAAATCTTTCAAAAAATATAATCACGTTACTCCTTCAGAATATCTTAGGAATTTTAGTGTCTAAAATTAATTTTTCTTTGATAGTTTTTCCCTTTTAAAATTTAATAAATAGAGTAGAACATTGATGTGTATACTTCTAGACAAATCTTCAAGCATAAAAGTTAGGTAAATAGGTAAATTTTTATCGGTAAAAGGGTAAAGCTTGATCAGTTTTAACTGGTTGACCCCCCATAATTACTTGTTTTGTCAAAAAATTGCAGAAAAGGAGTACGGTAAATTGTTCTATCTACGAAATTATGTTATTCCTTTTATAATATATCGCAAGATAAATTGAATTAGCCATCAATTTTCAATTTACCGTACTCCTTTTCTGCAATTTCTAACTGAGGTTTAATTTATGAAAATTTATTTATGAAACAACTTAATTACAAATTATTACTATTTGTGTTTTTTGTCACCAGTTTTGTTTTTGCGCAGCAAAAGATAATAACTGGTAATGTCACAGACAGTGACGGATTGCCCTTACCTGGCGTAAACGTGGTGGTGAAAAATACTGCAAATGGAACACAAACTGACTTTGATGGTAATTATAGTATTACAACAAACAGAGGGGCTGTTTTGGTGTTTAGCTATGTTGGTTTTACCAATAAAGAAGTTATTGTAGATACTGCTGAAACTATTAATGTTAGTTTGGTAATATCTGCATCTGAACTAGAGGAAGTAGTAGTAACTGCTTATGGATTAGGAAAGAAATCAACTGTAACTTCTGCAATATCTACGGTAAGAGCAGATGATATTGAAGATTTCGTTCCATCTACTAGTATTGATAATATACTACAAGGTCAAGCCGCTGGGGTTCAGGTAACAGCAGCAAATGGTAGACCAGGAAATACTGCTTTTGTTCAGATTAGGGGTGTTGGTTCTATTTCATCTAGTACTACTCCATTATATGTTATTGATGGAGTGCCAGTTCCTATCAACGAAAATGAGCAATTTAATCCACTTAATAACTTGAATCCTAATGATATCGAATCGTTAGCAATTTTAAAAGATGCAGCTTCTGTGTCTAAATATGGTTCTAGAGGGGCTAATGGAGTTGTATTAATTACTACTAAGAAAGGAAGATCTGGAGATGCAAAAATCACCTTTACTTCTTCTTATGGTTTTGGAAAACGAATTGCAGATCCTTTTGATTTATTAAATGCAGAACAAAAACTAAATTTAGAGCAAGAGTTTGCTAATTTGGGTGTAGGAGCAGCACAATCATTACCAGGAGCTACAGCTACACCTGAAGAAAGACAAAGGTTGATTTCTTTTGATACTGATTGGGAAGAAGAATTACTTAGAACATCAGTGATTCAAAATAACAATTTATCTATATCTGGTGGATCTGATAAGCTTACGTACTTTTTATCTTTAGGATACAACCTAAATACGGGTATTATTGATCGTATTGACGGTTTTGAAAGAGTATCTGCAAGGTTAAATACTACCTATCAGGCAAAAGATTGGTTAACTGTTGGAGCAAACGTTTCTGCTTCTAGAAGTACTACGGATCTTCCAAGGGATAGAAATAATGTTCAAAATGCATTTAGAGGTTTATATGATTATAATCCATATGCGCCATTGTTTGCTAGAGATGCAGACGGAAATGTTGTAACAGATGCTGATGGTAACCCAGTATTTAATAGAGGAGGAGGGATATTCTTTCCAATAGCAGAGGCATTAATAACAGAACCAGAAGATAATAGAAATGTGTTATTGATAGGATCACTATCAGCTGATATCAGATTATCTGATAAGTTTTCTAATCGCTTTCAGGTAGGTGTAATTAATAATAGATTTAATAGAACAGCTAGATCGCTTCCAGGCGGAGTTTTACAAGGTTTTGTTGGAGATAGCCAATTCCCAGGTACGCAGACAGAAAATGTTGCCTTAGATTTAGAATATAATGTGTCTAATATTCTTACTTATGCAGATCAGTATGGTGATTCTCATAATCTTTCAGCGAGTTTTCTTTTAGAATATAATGAGAATATCAGAAATGAATTATTCGTAGCAGCAAGAGGGTTTCCTTCACCGGATATTCCTTTCATAGATGTAGCAGCAGAGTCCACGAATCAAGGGTCTAATGAGGCTAGAAGAATTCTATGGTCTCAAGCATTATTCGCTGATTATGATTTTGAACAGAAGTATATATTGTCAGCTTCGTTAAGACGTGATGGTTCTTCAAGATTTGGTCCTGATAACAAATTTGGTACTTTTTATAGTGGTAGCGTTGCATGGAATTTAGCAAAAGAATCATTTTTAAGTGATTCCGCATTCAATAATTTAAAACTAAGGGCTTCATATGGTACATCTGGAAACCAAAACATACCAGATTTTCAGTTTTTAAGTGTTGCCGGATTCAATACATATAACGGTAATACTACTGTAATACCATTACGTGTTGGAAATCCTGAAGTACAATGGGAAGCACAATCTATTTTAGATATCGGATTAGAATTCGGATTGTTTAATAACAGATTAAATGGGGTTGTTGATTACTTTAAAAAAGTGTCTGACGATTTATTATTAAACAGACCTATTTCACAAACAGTGGGAGATGAAGATAATGGTATATTCCAAAATATTGGAGAGATTCAAAACTCTGGTGTAGAGATAAGTTTAAATGCTGATATTATTAGAACTGAAAACCTACAAGTTTCTTTAGGAGGAAATATCACATTTATAGATAATAGGGTAAATAAATTAGTAAATGGACAAGATATTATTACAGGTTCGTTCGGAAATATTATTTTAAGAGAAGGAGAAGAACTATTTTCTTATTATTTAGTGGAGTATGCAGGTGTTAATCCTGATAATGGTGCACCTCAATATGTTGATCTTGATGGTAATTTATCAGAGACCTATAGTGATTCGTTCCTGAAAATTCAAGAAGGGAAGTCTCCACTTCCAAGCTATCAAGGAGGTTTCTTTGGTAGTGTTAATTACAAAGGATTTGGTTTAAGAGCTGACTTCGTGTATCAGGGAGGTAATTATATTTTGAATAACCAAAGAGCACAAGGTGAGTTTATTGGAAATATTGATGCTAATTTAAGAACGAGTGCTTTTAATTACTGGAGACAACCTGGAGATACCAATGTGTTACCAAGTCCATTATTTCAAGCAGATGCGGATCAAGCAGGTACTACAAGATTCTTAGAAAAAGGTGATTATATAAGATTAAGAACATTAACTTTAGAATATAATCTTCCTAATAAATTCTTAGAGCCACTACCGATAAACCGTCTTCGTCTTTATGCTACAGGTCAAAATATTCTTACTTTTAGTGACTATGAAGGAGATCCAGAAATTGGGATTGGATCTGGTGAAACAGGAGAACCGGGAGATGCTAACTTCGTTCAAGGTGAGTTTTCGTTATTTAGTTATCCTCAAACGAAGGCTTACATCTTTGGTATGGAAATAGGATTTTAATAAAAAATAAAATATAAAATGAAAAATAAGTTTTTTAAAATATTTCTTGTCTTTTTCACATTCACTTTTATGGCATGTGACGACGAGTTAAACGATTTGCAACCATTTGTAGAGGTAAATCCGGATGATTTCTTCGGAAGTGTTTCTTCATTTCAGAATGGAGTAGATGGAATATATAGTCAATTATGGAATTATTACTCAAATCCAGGGTCAGGATTGCAGTCAATTCCTGATATTATATCTGATAATGTAATACAAGCGCAAAGCGGAAGACGTTCAAATGATGATTATTATGATTATCGATATGTTCCGACTACAGGTGGTGCAATTGCATTATATTGGAGTGAAGCATATGAAGCAATTAATGCTGCTAACATATTAATCCGTAATATTGATAAACTACCAGAAGGAGATGATAAGGATAATATATTAGGACAAGCTCTAGGAGCAAGAGCATGGGCGCATTTTGATTTAGCTAGGATTTATGGACCTATACCAACACAAAGTGCTGGTGCTAACGGAGAGTTAGGAGTAGTTTATATAAAAACAGAAGATGGGGATACTGGAGATCCTTTTGCACAGCCAGCAAGAGAAACTATAGGCTCTAATTATGCAGAGATCATTGATGATTTAGAGCGTGCTAGTCAACTTATAGGAAGTGATAATGGTGAAGGTCGTCTTAATAGAAATGGAGTTTTTGGACTTTTATCAAGAGTTTATCTCTACAACGGAGATTATCAGTTAGCTATTGATGCAGCTAATGAAGTTACTACAGATTTGGCGAGTGCAGATGATTTACCAGGTGTTTATACAGATTCTAATAACTCAGGAATTGTGATTGAATTATCAGTAAATACTTCTTCAGAAGCTAACTTTAACAATGTTGGAGTTCTTTTTAGTCAGTCTAACGCTGATAACGATATATTAGAATTCGTAATCGACTTTGATTTCTTTAACAGTGTTTCTACAACAGACGTAAGAAGAGATGTTATGCAGTTCGTTGGTAATAATAATGGAGTAGAATATAATGCTGTTAAGAAATTCCTAGGTGAAGAAGGACAAATTAATGGACGTGTCGATATAAAAGTGTTGAGAGCTGCAGAAGTGTTATTAAATAAAGCTGAAGCACAGTTTGAGCTAAACCAGCAAGCAGCAGCACTGGCTACCTTAAATGAGCTACGAGCTACAAGATACACTCCTTTTACTGCTGGAACGGAAACAGGTCAGGCTTTAGAAGATGCAATTCAATTTGAAAGAAGAGTTGAACTTTCTTTTGAGGGGCATAGATTTTTTGACCTTAAAAGAAGAGGAGAGGCTATTGAAAGATCTAATAATGGAGATGTGATTGATGGTACTGGTACACCACCAGAAGTACTTACTATCGAACCAGGAAATTTTAGATTTTTATTTCCAATTCCTCAAGCAGAGTTAAACGCAAACACTGTTATTGCTGAACAGCAAAATCCTGGTTACTAATTTAAAATTGTGATAGGAATGTAATAAGAGATTTTTAGAAATAATTATTTCTTATTCTTTAAGCAAAGGTCATTGTTGGCATATCGCCTTCAATGACCTTTTTTTATTCTAAGAGGGTTTACCCCTAGGCTTACTTTGCCAGTAAAACGTAAACGGTTTGAAAATGAAAGGTCCTTTGATTGCTCTGTTAACTTGCTCCGGAGATTTTAACTTATATCATTTAAGACCTCATTATATCTAGAAGAGACAGGTAACTTCATTTTAATTCATTTAGTACTAACTAAGAAGCTTCTAAACAATTTCTTAATGATTAGATAAACATTATGAAGTTCGTCTAAAGAATTTAAGTGTTATGTCTTATCCGTTTTAATACACGAATACTATGAAGACCTACGGAATTGTCAGAAAAAAGAGAAGATTATTAATTACTGTTTAATAATCTTCTAGAATACTACATATAACTGCAATTTATAGTTATGTATTTTGAAATCAATCTGTTAGTGGGTAAAGGGTAATTTTTATCGGCAAGGTAAATGTTTATAGGCTTTACCTGATTTCTTTCCCTCTATAACTTCCTTTACATGGTAATCATATAGCTTAGGCAAGAGAATTACCGATAGTGGTCGTGTAGTTTATTCTTATCGGTGATGTATTATTGAGTTAGCCTTCAATATACTCTTGCCTTCCTTTATGATTAGATCAACAATTGGAGTATAAATCTTGAAAAAAATTAATGTATGAAAGTAAATCATTACAATTTGTTAATGCTTGTTTTTTTTATTTCGGGCATTGCAATGGCTCAGCAAAGATCAATTTCTGGGTCTATTAAGGACAACAAAGGAATTCCTTTGCCAGGTGTAAATATTCTTATTAAGGATACGAATAGGGGAACTCAGAGTGATTTTGATGGAATGTATACTATCGAAGCAGCTAGTGGCGAAACAATTATGTTTTCTTTTTTAGGATATATTACAAAAGAGATTGTATTAAACAATCAAAACACAATAGATGTTATCTTGGATGAAGATGTAAGCGCTTTAGAAGAAGTAGTTGTCGTGGGTTTTGGAACACAATCTAGGCGAAAGATTACTGCGAATATAGCTTCTATATCTTCTGATAAAATTAATGAAATTCCAACACCAAGTTTACAAAGTAGTCTAACAGGAAAGGCAGCGGGCGTTCAGGTAACTCAATTAAACGGTAAGGTAGAAGGAGGGATAAAAGTAAGAGTGCGAGGTGTAGCTACTATATCTTCTTCGCAAGAACCGCTCTATGTTGTAGACGGAATTCCAATTACCAATGCAGATGAATCTATCAATAATTCACCAATTAATCCTCTTATTGCATTGAATCCAAATGATATCGAATCTATCGATATACTTAAAGATGCTTCTTCCGCGGCAATTTATGGGGCTAGAGGAACAAATGGGGTAATTATTATTACTACAAAACAAGGTAAAAGAGGAAAAACAAAGGTTTCTCTTAATTCATCTTATGGAATCAGTAGTGCTACAAATAAAAGAGATTGGTTAAATGCAGAGCAATATGTGGAGTTAATGACTGAATCTGCCTTGAACGCAGGATTTAGTCAGGCAGGAATAGAAGGACAGTTTGATTTCTATGCAAATGGTCTAGATTGGAGAAATGGAGAGGTTGATACAGATTGGCAAGAGCTTGCTCTAGTAGATGGATCAGTACAGGATTTTGGAGTGTCGGTTTCGGGCGGAAGTGAAAAAACTAGATTCTATATGTCTACAGCATATAACAATACAGATGGTATTGTAAGAGGCAATGAATTAGAGAGATATTCATTTAGAACAAATATCGATCATACGCTTTCCAAGAAATTTAAAGTAGGAACTAATGCAAGTATCTCAAAGTCGATAATAGACAGGATTGCTAATGATAATGCATTTGCAACACCACTTCAAGCAATTGCACAATCACCGTTATCTCCAGCTTATTTGGAAGATGGTATTACTCCTAATAATGAGTCAACTGAATACTACAATTTCTTAGGCGATGAATTTAACGGTAGTTTTAAGACAAATATCTGGAGAATTTTAGCCAATACTTATGCAGAATATCAAATTTTACCAGATTTAAGTTTTAGATCCGAGATTGGATATGATTTTCTATCCCAAGTTGCAGAGCGATTTTCAGGAAGTCTTACGCAATCGGCGTCCGTTGGTGGTTTTGGAACTGTTAATGCAGTACAAACAGAGAAATATAATTTGAACAATTATTTTACTTATGCCAAAAGATTTGACAATACGTTTGATTTGGAAACAACTGTGGGGATGAGTTATGAGGATAGTCAGAGAAGATTGCAGTTTGCTCAGGGACAAGGATTTCCTTCGGATGACCTACAAACATTAAATAGTGCAGCCGAAATTACTGCTGGGGGATCTACTCGCACAAGATTTAATTTCCTTTCATATTTTGGTAGAGCTACTTTATCTATTGCGGATAAATATTTATTGAAAGCAAGTTTGAGATATGATGGTTCTTCTCGTTTTGGTGAAGAAAATAGATTTGGTTGGTTCCCAGCAGTGTCAGCCGGATGGATTGTATCAGAAGAATCATTTCTTAATAACTCAGAAATACTATCATTACTGAAACTAAGAGGAAGCTGGGGGATTACAGGAAATGCTGGTATTGGGAATTTTGCAAGTTTGAGTTTGTTCCAAGGAACTCCATATAATCAAAGAGCTGGATTGGCACCAACTCAACTAGGAAATCCTGCATTAAAATGGGAAAAAACTACACAGTATGATATCGGATTAGACTTTGGTATCCTTAACAACAGAATTTCTGGAGAAATTGATTATTATGAAAAAGCTACAGATGATCTATTGCTTAATGAACCAGTTCCTGGTACTTCTGGTTTCCCAAATATTACAAGAAATGTTGGGGAAATAAAAAATAGTGGATTTGAATTTGTAATCAATACTAAGAATATTGTTTCTTCTGATGCTAGTTGGAGTACTTCTTTAAATCTTTCTACGATTGATAATGAAGTGACTAATTTACCTGGAGGAGATATTATCGCTGGTAGAAATATTGTTAGAGAGGGAGAAACAGTATCTTCTTTTTACTTAGTAGAATTTGCGGGTGCTGATCCTGCTAATGGAGATGCATTGTTTATTCGAAATACAGTAAACGCTGATGGTACGATTGATAGAAGTACAACAAATAACTTTAATGAGGCAAGTAGAGTTATTGCTGGTAGTCCATATCCAGATTTAATTGCTGGATTGACAAATAATGTTACCTATAAAGGAATTGACTTTTCATTTACGTTTCAAGGAGAATGGGGTGCTTCTATTTACAATAATGGAGGTCGATTCCAATCTGGTAACGCTAGATTTTTTGATAATCAAACTACAGATCAGTTAAGAAGATGGCAACAACCTGGTGATATTACAGATGTGCCACAAGCGAGGTTATTTTCGACTAATGGTCAGCAAGCTTCTACTAGATATCTTCAGGAGTCTGATTTTATCAGGCTAAGAAATTTAACATTAGGATATACCGTACCTCAAGAAGTTACTAAGAAGTTTTATATGGAGAGGATAAGAATATATTTTACAGGTTTTAATCTGTTAACTTTTACTGATTTTGATGGATATGATCCAGAATCTACAGCAGATTTTAATGGTAACTCTAATATTCAAGTTGGAGAAACATTTTATTCGGCACCTCCAGCTAAAACATACACTTTAGGTATAAATATCGACTTTTAAAATATAAGAATATGAAGACAATAAAATATAAAATATTAGTATTACTTTCCGCAGTGGTTTCCATTGTTGGATGCGAGGATAATCTCGAATTAGAACCAGAACAAAGTTTGTTGCCTGAGGTAGTGATCACTAATCCGGCTAACCTTCAAAATGTTTTAACCGGAATTTATGATGAAGCAGGACAAGGTGTTTCTTATGGAGGGCAGATTAATTTAGCCGCAGAATTATTGGCTAATGATACCGATCTTTCCTGGAATGGTACATTTGAACAACCTGCGCAATTAATAGAAAAACAATTAACACCAGATAATACTTTTGTAAGAGATTATTGGTTAAATTCATATGAAGTAAATAATCAAGCCAATATTGTTTTAGCTAATTTAGACGTATTCGAGGACGAGTCAGATCGGAATAGAGTCGAAGGAGAAGCAAAATTTTTACGTGCACTAGCTTATTTTGATCTTGCTAGATTATTCGGGCAATCATATGAATCAGGTGGAGGAAATACGCAACTTGCAGCTCCAATAGTACTAAATGCAATTTTAAATCCTGCAGATATTACATCTCCTTCTAGAGATAATGTCGAAGATGTTTATGCTCGTGTAATAGAAGATTTACAAAGTGCTTACAATCTGTTACCAGATAGCAATGGAGTCTTTGCAGATAAATACGCTGCTCAAGCCCTTTTAGCTCGTGTGTATTTACAACAAGGTAATTATAGCGGAGCAAGAGATGCCGCTAATGATGTGTTACAAAATAGTGGACATGCACTTACAGCAACTTATGACGGAGCATTTAATAATGATGGGGATTCTAGTGAAGATATTTTTGCATGGCAAGTAACTAGCCAAGATGGAGCTAATCTGATGAATACTTTTTGGGCAGGACAAGATTTTGGAGGAAGACAAGGGAATCCTGATGTGTCTATTAATGCATCGTTTTTCAATATTTTTGATGATCCTAACGATGATAGATCACAGTTTTTTTATACAACCTCTAGTGGAACGGCTACAACTAAATGGCAATCTCAGTTTGCAAATATTCCTTTTTTACGTGTAGCAGAGATGCATTTGATTAGGGCTGAATCTAATTTTAGACTATCTACAGCAATAGGATTAGCACCGCTTACAGAAATTAATGCGCTTCGTGGTAGATCAAATGCGGTGGCACTTGGAGCAATTACATTACAAGATATTATTGATGAACGTAAAAGAGAATTAGCATTTGAAGGATTTGCATTGCACGATATAAAAAGGTTGCAAGGTACAGTTGGTACACTAAATTATGATGATAATTCCTTAGTAATGCCAATTCCACAAAGGGAAAGGGATGCTAATCCTAATTTGATGCAAAATCCAGGGTATGGAAGTTAATTGTTGAGTTTTTATACTTTTTTAAAACTGCCTAGAAATGAACATTGAAATTATATTCGTCAGTAGAGTGGTACGTAAAAATGATTTTTCAAAATAATTTTCTAGGTAGTTTTTAATGTAGGATTTGCTTAATTTATAATAGAAAAGCCCCTTACTTATAGTTGTGTAACTTAAGTAAGGGGCTTTAGTTATTAAATCCACACTTGCTAGCGTTTAATTACCTTTTTTGTTAAAGATTTACCATCCATAGTAATTTTACAAAAGTAAATTCCACTTGCTAATGGGGTTTTACCGAGCTCATGTTGATGAATTCCTTCATTTATTTTACCATTTATAATGGTTTGTGAAGCACCGTATACATTTATTAATTCAATTTTTACCAGACTTGTTGATTGTCTAACTTGTAGTTGTAGTACAGATGTTTCTTCAAGAGGATTTGGAAATACCTTTACATCTTCAACAGATAATTTGTCATCAGTATTGTTTAATCTAAGGTTGTCTGGGTTTTGGTCATACCAAGTTCCGTTATAATACCATCCATTCTGACATCTATTAAGATCTGGTGTTTGGGATCCACCATTATTGCTAAATATTAAATTAGAACAAGAAGTATTAGATAAGGTATAACTATACCAACCATTAGCGTCTAACGTCATAGCTTCTCCAGGCCAAGCTGTTGTTATGCCAGATGGTGTAGTATTCCAAAAGTAGATCGTTGGAGATGTAAAAGAATCTGATTTAAAATATAAGGTAAGATCTTGATTTTCTTCTGGATTACTGTCATACCAAGTACCATTGTAATACCATCCATCTCCACATCTTTGAAGATCTTCTGTTTGCGACGATCCATTATTACTAAATATAATATTGGCACAACTTATAGTATCAAAAGTAAAAGAATACCAGTCGTTGCCAATAGAATTCATTACCACTCCAGGCCAAGGTATAGTACTTGCAATTGGAGTAGTGTTCCAATAATATATAGAAGGGTTTGTTAAATTACCTTTGTAATATATAGTCATTGAATCAGTAGTGTCGTCTGTAAATGTGAAAGAATTGCTTGCTATTGTAGAAGTTAATCCTTCTGAATCATATGCAATTGCTTTTATGGTGGTATCAGAGGTAATGGATATTGGATTCGTATACCGAGTTGAGGATGAAGAAGGATCATTACCATTTAATGTGTAATAAATTTCAATTCCTGTGGAAGAATTGTCTGTAGCACTTAATGTAATGTTCACAGTTTCTCCAATGTTAAAAGTTCCACCGTTTGGAGATATAGATACTACTGGAGGGGTATTAACATCAACTCTAGGATCAGTATCATACCATACTCCATCATCGTACCATCCATCTCTATCTCTTGTTAGGTCATCAGTTTTAGCACCACCATTATCATTAAATAGTAAATTAGTACTCTGAACGCCTTCAAAAATATATTCATACCATTCAGAATTGTCTATTTGATTCATTTGAGGACCTGGCCAATTACTAGATGGTAATACATCTGGTGATTCATTCCAATAATGAACATTCGCCTGAGACCAAGAAGATGGTTTCTTAAAATATACGTGTAATCCTTCAATAGGACCAATTCTATAATTTTTTGTTAGAATATCTGAAGCTACTCCATCTCTATCATAGACGATAGCTTTGATAGTGGTAGATTCTGTGATCGTAAACGCACTGTTATATAAAGTACTCGAACTATTTGGAGTGGATCCATCCAACGTATAATAAATAGCGTATGGAGCACCAGCTCCTCCAACACCATCCATAGTAATTTCAATAGGATCTTCGGAGTTGGTAGTATTTGGATTCATTATAACTACAGGATTACTTGGTCCATTAACGCAATTTTCGAAGAAACCACCACCGCACCCTCCAATGAGTCCAGGTCCATTAAGTACATAGATCCCTGCTGATCCTGAGGTTACAGTGAAATTCAACACTCCGTTTTGCGCAAAAATTTCTCTTCCCGTTACAGCATCTCTATACACACCATTAGTCATTCCGGATATGCTAAAAGATGCATTTCCATCTTTTGCTAACCCTACAGCAACTTCACTATTTTGATGTACTCTACGATACGATACGGCATTTCCCGGAGCTTCTTTCCAGTCCCAACTTCCTTTTTGGAGTGCTGGAACAGCTTTTCTAATAGCATTTAACTTTCTTATATGTTGGTATATTTTATGACTAGGAGCTTGGTCTATTACATCTCCGTAGTAGGCTCTACCAGTTTTATCAATTGATTGTTCGATACCTGCAGCATTATGAATATCATTAAATTCTCCAGCTTTAAATCTCATTTCAGTTCCATAATACACTACTGGAATTCCTCGCCATGTAAACATAAAGTTCATACATGCGGCTAGATTTTCATCGGTACCGCCATATCTTCTGTTCCAATCATTATTAGGACCAAAATCATGATTGTCTAACCATGTTATCAAAGTCGAGGGATCACTATATAAATGGTCATAACGTGCTGCTGCTTTCACTGTTGGGAAAGACTGTCCTTCTTCGAAAGTTCCGTGAAATGTCGCTTCACCAAAGAAATCAATTACAGCAAGATCTAAAGGTTCTGAATTGTTTACTGCACCTCTCCAAGTATAATAATGCGGATTGATTTCATCAACAGGATGTAACTCGTGTCTTAGTTGCGCAACTTCTCCAAAAATAAAGAGATCAGGGTTAATAGCCTTAAAAGCATCGTAGAAATAAATGATATCTTCTTTACTCATATGCTTAACTGTATCCCAACGAAATGCATCAACTCCCATATTAATAAATGTAGCATATGCATTTACAAGATAGTCTCTAACTAATTGACTTCCTGTATTTAAGTCTGGTGTGTCTCCTGCTAAAGCTCTATTGTGTAAATTTTCTATATCATCAAAACCTTGTGCAAATCCATTCCCAGAATGATGATACCAATCTGGATCCGAAGTATCTACATAGCTTTCTTTGCTAGGAAAATTAAAGGCAGAAAGATCTTGATTATAAGGAGGTGGCATTTCTGCAAGGTTGGCACGACTCCAGATTAGTCCATCTTCTGGATTTGGTGTTAAACCATCATACTCCCAATTGGGGTTGTCTGGTGCGTACCAGGGTTTTGTAGGATCTGTGTTATATTTTATTTCTGCAACATCTTTAATCCCAAAACGACCTGCATGATTGGTAACAACATCTAATACAATCTTCATATCACGCGCATGAACTTCATTTATCAAATCCTGAAACGTAGCTCCAGGAGATTCTAAACGGGGATCTACTTTAGTAAAATCCCAAGCATGATAACCATGATAGTCTAAAGGGCTTCTGTTGTGCACGATAGGAGTGATCCAAATAGCTGTGAAACCAAGATCCTTTATATAGTCTAGTTTTTGGATTAATCCTTTAAAGTCACCTTTCCATGTTACATCATTGGGATCCGTAATAGTAGGATTGATATTCGGGTCCGGATTGTAAGAGGACCATTCTGTAGGTACATTGTTATTAGGGTCACCATCAAAAAAACGAGTGGTTAAGAGGAAATAAATGGTTTCTTCTCTAAAATCAGTTTGTGCATTTACAAAAAATGAATTGAGTGATAAACTCCATAGACAAATAATGCCTAAGAGTTTAGGTAGTGAGTTTTTCATAAGTTTTAGTGTTTGAATTGTGTCTTGTGTAATAATCTTCTTTTGAAAGAAGTTGGTGTTTAAATTGTCATATAGTTATTAAATTTCAAATATTATTATATTAGTGATATTATTTTATCGATAAAAATGATAATTATGCAATTTAGGGAATAAATAAGTACTAATAGAAGTAGTTAATTACTCAAACGTTTTCGTGTTAATAAGATTTGTAATGAGAGTATTGTAGAAGGTATAATATTTGAATTTTGTTAGATATAAAACAAAATACCTTATCGTCTAAAACAAATCAGCTTGTCCGAAATAATTAGTTTGCTAAAATTAAATTTAGACTGTATCCATTGCAATGTCTTTTCTGTGTAAAAGAAAACGTGAGTAGGGTCGTTTTTATACCACCAAGAATTAAAATTAATGGATGAATTATAAAGATACGTTTTACAATATAAAGTACCATTTTCTTCAAGTAAGGAATGTAGTAGAGCAAATTCCTTATTCGGATTGTGAAAATGTTCCATTACTTCGCAGCAAGCAATATAATTATAGGTTTGTCTTAATGCATTGGGATTGGGATCGAAAAAGGGATCATACGTAGTAATATCATACCCTTGTTTTCGGAGCATTGTAGTTATAACTGGTCCTGTTCCACTACCAAAATCTAAACCTTTATGATGAGGTGTATAGTTTTTAGCGATAGCATTAACAATAGGAGATACGAAGTTCTGGTATCCAGAATCGGTTACATCGTTATTATGAATTTCATACCGTTCTTTTTCTTGTTTATTTGTTAGGTAAAAAGAAGGATCTAATGATATTCCATGACAGTTAAAGCATTGATAATATATGCGCTCTTGTATTTCAGTAAATTTCTGGGTTTCTGAACCGCAAAGAGCGCAATTAATCATTAATTAAATCTATGGACTTATTAAAGTTCTTTGATTTTTTTGAGTTTATTTTTCCAAACGACTAGACTCTCTTTATGTTTTTCGATATTTTTTCTTACATCAATAACGAGAGGGTTAGAGTCATCGGTATTCTTGAAAAACTGTAAATTATTTTCTAGTTGTCGAATTTCATTATGAACCTCTTCTATTTTTTTACGAATAAAGTTTTGTTCATTTCGTAGTGCTCTATCATCTGATTGGTTGGCTAGAGAATTTAGTTTATTCTCATATTTGATCATTTCCGTTTCTTGACGACTTAGATTTAATTGCTCAAAAAATCCGTCCAAAACTTTATGATAATCCGATTCTATATTTCTTTTTTTATAAGGTACTCTTCCTAAACTTTTCCACGTTTTTATATTATCCTTAATGGTATCTAAATCGTTTTTAGGATCACCAGATAACTTTAGTTCTTTGAGAGCTTCAATATGTGCTAGCTTTTTGTCGTAAGAAACTAATTCTTCTTTATTTGCTTCATTTTTCTCAGCATGAATTCTATCGAAATAAAAGTTGCAGGCATCTTTAAATCTTTTCCAGATTCGGTCACTGTCTTTTCTAGGCACATGACCGATCTTTTTCCAGTCTGCTTGGATTTTTTTCATTAACGGGGTAGTAACAGAAAAGTCATCACTATCCTTATTATCTTCAGCAATTTTGATCAATTCCATCTTTTTGTTTAGATTCTCGAATTGATCTTTTTTAAGACCTTTATAAAAGGCATTTTTATTTCTGTTAAAATCACGAACCGCACTTTTAAACTGACTCCAGGTTTCTTCGTTAGCACTTAATGGAACTTTTCCTGCTTTAAAGAAATCTTCTCTTAATGCTTCTATTTCCTTAATTTTTTGTTGCCATCCATTGTGATTTTTAGGATGGTCAGAAGAAACTTCAACTATTTTAGTGATGATTCCTTGCTTTACCACTAAATTCTGTTCATAAACCTTATCCTG
This sequence comes from uncultured Aquimarina sp., assembly GCF_947492115.1. NCBI lineage: Bacteria > Pseudomonadati > Bacteroidota > Flavobacteriia > Flavobacteriales > Flavobacteriaceae > Aquimarina > uncultured Aquimarina sp. The sequence continues at coordinate 428,140 of NZ_CANLMM010000005.1, read as the reverse complement.
AACTTTGAAAAATTCTTGTCGGTTTTCATGAATTTGTTTGGTAAGAGCACTAAATTTTTCCCAGATAGGTTCTCTATATTCTTTAGCAACAGGACCTAAATCTTCTTTCCACATTTTATGAAGAATTTGTAATTCTCTAAAAGCTCGATTTACATCTGTTTCTTGTGCAAGTTCTGTAGCACGCTCGATAATTTTTAGTTTCTGTTCTAGATTATGCTTGAAATCAAGATCCCTAAAGTCTCTATTGAGATGAAGGAAATCATAAAAGTTTTCGGTATGGTGATGATACGTATTCCAAACGGTGTTGTATTTATCTCTTGGAATCGGTCCTGCATTGTGCCACCTTTCTTTAATTTCCTTAAAGTGATTGTAAGTAGAATTAATGTTTTCTTCTACGTTTAATAGCCCTTTAAGTTCTTCGATAATATCTAATCTCTTTTGAAGGTTTACCTGAAGGTCTTTTTTTAGATTTTGGTAGTAAGCGTTTCTTTTTTCTTTGTAATCAAAATATACAGAATTGAATTCTTTTTTAAGAGGAGTAGAGTAGTAAAAATCAATAATGTTACCACCCTCAGCTAAGAACTCATCTTTTTTCTGTTCTACTTCTTCATTAAATTTAGCGTTAAATTCAGTTTTAATCTCTTCTACATGCTCTTTTATAGCTTGAATCTTCTCATTTTTTATAAGATGCCTTAATTCTGAGATAAGCTGATCTTTGGTCATGGCATGATAATCCTTCTTTTCGATATCATGACGTTCTAATTTAGCTTCATCTTCGCTATCCTTAGCAACTGCCTCATCCATTTCATTTTGAATAGCTTCATTGGAAGATTCTGCAGGAATCTCTTCCTTAGGAATTTCTGCTACCGCTTCTTCTTTTTCTGAAGATGATGTTTCTTCTATTGTAACTTCAGTATTAGAAGCTTCTTCTACTTTTGCGCCATCATTGCCAGCATTTTCTTCTACTACAGGTGTAACAGATTCAGATTCTTCGGTAGTAGGATTCTCTATACCTATACTTTCAATAGTAGATTCAGCCTTTTTTTCTTCATTTCCATCTGCCTGAGGCAGGTTATCGTGTGTGGACATCGTATTAATGTTTTTGTTTATCGGAGACTAACGATTGTCTAAGATACTAACATCTTATATAAACTCAAAGCAAATACTTCGTTTTAGGAATTACATTTGTAGGAAAAGTATATTATTTATTAGGAAGTGATATTAAAAATTATGAATTCCAGATTTCCCAGGATCTTTCTGCTTGTAGCACGAGCATCCGTAGGCCATTAATAGTTTTGGCACCTTTTTCTTTACCTTTTCTCATAAAGGTTGTTTCTTCTGGATTATAGATAAGATCGTATAAAATATGATTCTCGCCAAGATGCTCAAACGGAATATCTGGATGATTTTGAACTTTAGGGTGTGTTCCTAAAGGAGTACAGTTGATGATTAATTTAAAATCTCTAATGATATCTTCATCCAAATCGTTATAACTAAGTTCTTTAAAGTCTGGATTTCTGGATACAAAAGTATACTTAATATCTAGTGTTTCTAGCGCATAGGCAATTGCTTTAGAGGCGCCACCAGTTCCAAGAATTAGCGCTTTTTTTACTTTTGGGGTAAGTAGTGGTTTTAGAGATTCAGTAAAACCATAATAATCACTATTGTATCCTGTAAGCTTTCCATTATTTTCAAACTTGATAACATTAACAGCTCCGATTTCTTTTGCTATTGGATCCAAAGTATCTAAATATGGAATCACTTCTTCTTTATAAGGAATAGTGACATTCATACCATGGATTTCCTTATTTTCGAGTACCTCTTTAAGCTCCTCAATGGATTTAAGATCAAAGTTGATATAACGATGTGGTAGATTTTCTTTTTCGAATCTATTAGAAAAATAATTTCTGGAAAAGGAGTAGCCTATATCTCTTCCTAATAATCCATATGTACTCATATTGGTTTGGTTTTTACAGTTTTTTCTCCATACCATTCTAACCACAGAACAATTCCAATACCCACAAGTATGAAAAAGAAAGCAATGTATGTAGACATGATTGAAAAATCTGGTAGATATCGATCGTAGTTATCAAGTATTGGATTGCCTTGTGCATCTATTAAAATTTGACCTACTTCATCTTTTTTATACATTTTATATTTCCATGGCCAAACTACTCCTAATGAGCCTGTAATAAAACCAATAATCGATGCAAAAGTGGCATTTTTATAATGTTTTAATACGTATCCTAAAAAATGTGATAACGTTACTAATCCGGTAATAGAGCCAAGACTAAAAATCACGAGAACTTTTAATAATCGTATTCTATTTTCATTTTCTGTAAAAGATAAATCCCATCGTATAAGATCTGCTATGGTATCGTATAAAGCATTTACAGAATCTACGAGTAACAGCACATAGTTTCCAAATAAGATAAGAATAAAGGATCCTGACAAACCAGGCAAGGTCATACCAGAAACACCAACAATTCCACAGAAAAAAACAAAAAACAAGTTGTCATTCTCTTTTGCTGGCTCCAAAAGACTAATGCTAACTCCCACGATAATACCGATAATGATAAAACAAATATTGCGTCTATTCCAGTCATCAAAGTCTTTTACGATATAATAAATAGATCCGATAATCATCCCAAAAAAAGCCGACCAAACGTATAACTCATAATGAATGATTAAATAATCCAATATTTTAGATACACTAAAATAGCTAATGAGCATTCCCAAGATCAGCAATGCTAAAAACCTACCATTAATATATCTCCAGAAGCTGGAAAATCTAAAATTGATAAATAATTTGAATGCTTTGAGATTTATTTTCTGCAAAGAGTATATGAATTCTTCATAAAAACCAGCAACAAAAGCAACTACTCCTCCAGATACACCAGGTACTTTGTTAGCAGCTCCCATAGCCAAACCTTTGATGACTAAAAAAAACTTATCGCTTAACGTTCTGGTGTTTTGGGCCATGAATTATTTACTTTTCCTTTTTTGTTGCAAGTCGCTCTAATATAAGAATTAAAAGAAAACCAATAGTAACAAAAATAAGCACCCACATTACTCTAGGATCTCCTTCATAACTTGCTGGTAAAATACTCTTTTCTATAAAAGGCACTTCCATGCCTTCAGAGTTTGTTCTCCATGAGAGTACTTCTTTCCAAGGCCATAGTTTATTTAAAGAACCGATCATAAAACCAGTTAGTAATGCTAAAGTGATATTTTTATGATTGTCGAACATCCAATTGAGAACTTTAGAGAATAGTTTTAAACCGGCTACAGCTCCAATTCCAATTATTACGATTTTATAAAAAGATTCCCATAGCAAACTAATATTAAAGGTCGTAAGTCCTTCTCGAAACTGATTCAAGATTCCGATAAAAGTTTCATAAGCTCCTAGAATCAATAAAATAAATGCGCCCGAAACTCCAGGTAAGATCATAGCAATTATAGCAATGAACCCGCAAAACAATAAGTACCAAAGACTTTCTGGAGAAGCCATAGGTTCTGCAATTGTAATAAAATAGGAGATTACAGCAGCTAATACAATACTAATAAGGACTTTTGGGCTCCATGTAGTAATCTGTTTTCCTATGTAGAGAATACTTGCAAGTACTAATCCGAAAAAAAAGGACCACAATAATAAGGGTTCATTATGTAATAACCATTTAATTATTTTGGCAAGAGATAGAATACTAATGGCAATTCCAACAAACAATGCTACTAGAAAAGAGAGATTGTATTTTTTCCAGGTATCTTTTAATCGATCTTTTTTCCAGTCTTTAAAAAATGCAATATTCAGATTGTTTATTGTAGAAATTAATTCTTCATAGATGCCAGATATAAAGGCGATCGTACCTCCAGAAACTCCAGGAACAACATCAGCAGCTCCCATAGCAATTCCTTTTAGTGAAACTAATAGGTAGTCCTTAAGACTTCGTTGCATTTTTTGTGCTTTTACAATGGTTATACAAACAAATGTATGTATTTTTTGTTGTAAAACATGCGGTTATCTAAGGAAATTGAAAGACTCAATTTTATTGTAAAATAAACAATAAATTAGGTGTTATCTTTTGTATTCTGAGATAATATTTTGAACTAAAGAAAGGTTGAAAACTGACTCAAACAGCTCTTCTAAAACAATCGTATATTCTTGATCTAATTCCAAACCTTTTCTAAGGTGGAATTCACCTTTGCTATATTCTTGTTGCTCATAGTATAATCCAGCTAATCGATATTGAATCTCAGCATTTTCGGGATAAAATTCTATGGCTTGGTTCATGTTTTGAATCGCAGCATCTGATTCACCAATATATTTTAGGATATCAGATCTATTAAGCCAAGTTTCTAACTCGTAATTACCCAGTTCTAATGCTTTTCTATATCCACGTTCTGCTTCTTCGAAAAATGCCAGGCGATTATTAATCTTGGCATAACGTTTCCAATAAAGTACATTTTCTGCATCGATACTAATTGCTTTATTTGTATAGTAAAGTGCTTTTTGATAATTACGCTTTCTCATGTAAAAATCAGTAATTGCAATCCATCCTTTATCTAATAACGGATCTTCATGTACCGTTTTAGAGAAATGTTGAATTGCTAAATCATCGCTTCCAAGTTTTTCAAAACATTTCCCTATCCTTAGTAAAGCAAATGAAGTTGGATCATCTAGTTCTAAGGTGATACGATAATTTTCTATTGCCTGTTCATATCTCTTTAGCTTTTCTAATACTTTTCCTTTTTCTAAGTATGCACCGATAAAGTATTCATCACTAATGATAGCAAAATCAAAAGCAGCTAATGCTTTTTCATATTCTTTGATGTCAAAATATTGCTTACCTACCTGATGCCAGGCTACTTCGCAATATGGGTTTTTATCCAAGAACATATTAAGATACGTAATAGCTTCTTCATGTTGTTCCAAGAAATCAAAACAGTAAATAATGTTATACAAAGCCGAGTAGTCTTGATCATCTGCCTCTAAGCATCGCATGAAGTTTACTTTCGCATTTTCGAAATCATCCATAAACAGATATTCCATTCCTATGAGGGAATAAACATCTGCTTCATCTCCAGTATATTGCAATGCAGTGGTTAATAACTCAATTGCTTTTATATGATTATTTTGTTTAGAAAGGATGTTAGCTTTCTGAATATAAATTTCTTCGTTTTCAGGCTCTAAAGCATGAAGCTGCGCTAAAAGATGATCTGCTTTATCCAAACGATCTTCGAAAACTAAAACCTCTACTTGTAGTAGCTTTAAGTTAACAGAAGATGGATGTTGTGAAAGCCCTAAAGAAATAGCTTTTTTCGCTTTAGCAATTTTCCCATTTTCTAAATAATGATGGATTATTGATTCAAACTCATCAGAATCAAAAAATTTCACATCATTAGATCTCAGCATAGACTCGTAACGACTAATTGAGAAATTGTTGTCTTCGAATTCTTCGTGGTTAAATTTCATCCGCTTGTGTTATTTAATAATATCAGATGTCATTCGCATGATTATATCTCTATTATAGAAACGTAATATATGCTCATTTCATACACGTTGATTAAAGATGCTCAATAAATCATAATCGTATTACAAACTTTTTTTGTCTTCCCCAACAAATAAGAGTAATACAAAATACTTTACATAATTTATTGTTAGCATTATTGATTTCCTCTGTATTAAAATTACGAATGAAATGTCATCATACTACTTCAGAAATCAATTGTTTTTAACAAACTAATTAACAAAATGTGTACCATTTAAAAATGAATGGGTTAACATGTCCATTAAAAAAAGCCAGATGTTCTATCGAATTGTGTTATTGGTGAGATAGTCCTTTAAATATAAGGAATTTAAATGAATTTAGTATAGAATATAATTAGTTTTTTGGATATTCAATATTATCTAATACCTCTAGGATAATTTGGCATCCTTCCTTTATTTCTTCTTTTGAAATAGTCAAGGGAGGTGTTATTCTCACTGCTTTTGGTTCAAAAAGTAACCAAAATAATATCAAACCATTGTCTTGGCATTTTAACACAATTTCATTAGCAATATCGGGAGTAACGGTAATTAAAGCTAGCATCAATCCTACACCTCTAATTTCTGTGATTAAAGGATGTACTAATAAAGATTTAATTAATTTTTCTTTTTCTAGGGTTTCTGACATTAAGTCACTTTGTGAGATTTCTTCTAAAGTTGCCAAAGCGGCAGCTGCAATAACCGGATTACCTCCAAAAGTGGTAATATGTCCTAGTTTGGGATTATCTTGTAACTGATTCATCATTTCTGAAGAAGCTGTAAAAGCTCCAATCGGTAATCCGCCACCCATACCTTTACCCATTACCACAATATCTGGTGTGATATTGTAATTCTGAAACCCGAATAACTTGCCCGTTCTACCAAATCCAGGTTGGATTTCATCAAGAATTAACAAGGCTCCAACTTCTTCACAGCGTTTTTTTACTTTTCGTAAATAGTCATTTTTAGGAGTAATAAATCCTGCACCACCCTGAATTGTTTCCAAAATAACTCCTGCTGTTTTATTGGTGATTTGTTCTAGATCGTCCTCTTCATTAAAGGATATGAAGGATACATCGGGAATTAATGGTCGAAAGGCTTGTTTCCTTTCTTCATAACCCATCACACTCATAGACCCCATTGTGTTACCATGATAGGCAAGCTTAGCAGCAATGATTTGACTTCTTCCTGTAACTCTTCTTGCTAATTTTAGAGAACCCTCTATTGCTTCAGTACCAGAGTTAGTTAAATAGGTTTTTTCTAAAGGGTCAGGTAGGAGAGAAGCTAAGAGTTTGGTAAGTGCTACGGCAGGTTGTTGGATATATTCTCCATAAACCATAACGTGCAAATATTTATCTAGTTGCTCTTTTATGGCATTTACCACTTTTGGGTGTCTATGGCCTAAACTACAAGCAGAAACACCAGCAACGAAGTCTAAATACTTTTTTCCATTAGTAGCAAAAATATAACTTCCCTCAGCATGAGATATTTCCATCGCTAATGGATGCGGAGTCGTCTGGGCTTGATATGTAAAAAAATCTTCTTTCACCTTGGCAAAGGTAATCCAAACTAATGGGAGTTTAAATATCTTATGAAGTTTATCTTACTGGTGAGTTTTAACGTAAAAAGAAGGTATTACTTTTCTCTGTTAACAGTGTCTGTTTTTTTTGTGTTTTTAAGCGTTGTTACTGTTATGCTATCTCTTTCTTTTGCAGTGCGATTAAGATTAGGATCTACAAAACTTACTTTTTTAGACTTCTTTTTAGAAGAGGTAGAATCTTTTTTCTTAAGGTTATTCAATTCCTCGTTGATTTTTTCTTCTGTAGATTTATCTAGCTCTTCATTTGTTTCTTTAAGCTCCGCATCCTCTAGTCTTTGTTCTAATAAACGAGAACCTTCTGACTTGTTTTCTTCCAAACGTTTTAAGGTTTCTTCATCAAAGAAATCTTCATCTTCTACGGGTAATGGAATTCCAGTGATCTTCGTTAGTTTTGGAGGAGATTCTCCTCTAAAAAGATCTTTTTTGCTAAGTATCTGTTCATCGCCACGCCATACAAAACCAGATAATTCTCTTGCATTTTCTGGCAAATCGATTTCTCTATATAAAGTGCCATCAATATTTTGATAATAATAAACATCAACAATTTCTCTTTGCTCGAGTAGCAGTTTTATAGAACTGGATAATACTTTATTAATACCAATCAATTTTAATTCACCTTCACTTTCCCTTTGATAAAAGATTGTCTCGGTATTTTTGTCAATATCTACTTGGTATATCTCATTATCTTTAAAAAGTCCATAGAGCGTTTGTCCTTTGACCTGATTGTAACCAGCTTTAAGAGTATCTTCTTGAACAAGAAATGCATTTTGATATACAACAAGAGAATCTAATTTCTCAGTTTCTGTATTAGAAATGATTTTGATTGTATCTCCTGTCATCTGATTTCTCTGAGACCATAAAATGGGTCTGCCTACCATTTTGGTATAACCAGTAGTTTGATCTACATTTATAGAATCACTCTTTCCACTCATATTACTTTTAAAAATTCGAACATCATAAAAGCCATTCATGATTCTATGTTCAGGTTTTCCTGTAACCATAAGTGTGTCACTATGGATATAAATAGAGTCTTTTTCTTGTAATGTAGCTGCTAAGGCCCTTTTGGTAATAAAAACCGAATCTTTGTCTTTAAAAACTTCGGCATAATGGCCCGTGATAACAGAATTATTAGCTGTATCTAAAACTTTGATATTATTAGTAGCAGAAGCAAATTGTATAGCACTGTTATAGAAGATACTATCTCCAAATACAGTACGATTGTCATAATCAATTCGTGCATTTTTTATCGCATAGCCTGTTTTTACTTTAGTATCATAAAAACCACGTTCACAATATAACGTACTTTCTTTTCCTTTTACGGTAGAAGGACCATATAAATACGCATGTCCATTTTCGGTGTAATAATCTAATCGATCGGAATCTACCGTGTTTTCTGGATTTACAATTTTCACTTGAGTATTAAATGAATATTGTTTTCTATCCATAAAGTACCTTCCGATTTTACTGGTTAACGTATTAGAAGAATCTTTTACCGTTCCACCACTTCGGTAATATGCTTGTTGACGAAGTCTGTCAAAGAATAGCGTGTCTGTATTCAAAGTATTAGAAGGAGTCTCTAAAAAAACATTTTCTCTAGCATAAGCGAATTTACTATTTCCATTATATTCTGCATACGCACTTGTCATAGTTAGGGTGTCACCTTGCTTCATTTTTACATTCCCAAAAGCTCTTACAAATTTGTCTTCTCCATAATGAACAGCTTGATCACACCAAATTTCAATTCCCTCATGTTCGATAAATACCTGTTTATTCACCTTCGCCAAAATGGTAGCTCCTGGAAAACGCTCTTCATTTTTTATGGTACGGTCTGATTGAACCTTAATTTTCTTGCTCTCTTGAGAAAAGGCAATTGAAGAAAACAGTAGTGTAAAAACTATATAGAAAAATGTATTTTTCAAGTATTTCTGATTTGTCTGCAAAATAACGAAATTTGTATGTAATGATTGTACGTCTTCCGTTATAAATACTTTTCAAATGTTGTTTTGTTGCATTTTATCACTTAATCAAAAGATGATAGTGTAAGTATGTTACCCGTAGTTTTGGTTTCATGGAATTAAAGACTATAATCCCAAAGCTTTAAGCATTTTTTGCGCTCTTCCAGAAACTGATTTTCTAGTATCTGAAGTCAACCTTTCTAAGTGCGGAATGATCCATAATTTTAGATTCTCATCTTTTTTAGACCATTTGGTTAGCGTATTCATGGTCTGATTCAATACAATCCAATCATTATGATTAGCTAGGTTGTTTTTCATGATTTCCTTTGCTTTTTTGATTTGTCCATCACTCATTTCTTTCTCTAACATTTCGAACAATTGAGACAAAGTCCATTGTGTAGAAGCTTGATCAATTTTGGAAATCTCTGATAAAAATCTATCTATATATGGAATCAGTAAAGATCTATTAACTTTACAAACTCGTTTCATAGCGTTAGAAGTTCTTAACCTAACAATTTCATCATTACTGAAATAACAATTGAATAGCTCATTAAAAAGTTCGTTTTCGGCTAATACTTCTTCAACTACTTCTACCGTATCACCTAAAGAATTGGGATGCCCACCTGTCAATCTTTCCTCAAAGTTTGTCATAAATAATATAGATATAAATCAATTTATTTATAAAAGTAGTCAAAACTAATGTTTCTAATTATTAATTGCATTTTAAGAATAAAAAACCAGCCACTTTAGTTAGTAGCTGGCTGAGAAAGGATGTATTTCCAAGTTATCAAAATTTAGTTTCCTAAAAATGGTTGTTCATGAGCAAATAATAGTTGATTTGCTTGTTCTTTCCATATTTCTGGTGCTTTATGTTCTGAAATAATATATCCCAAAGCATACATATGTCCTTTGAAATATAGCCGCTGTTCTTTAATAATATTTTCGGCAGTCGTATAATTATTAGATTTAATGGACTCAATGAATTTATTCAGGTCTACAACGGAAACCCCCATTTGGTTAATTTCATTAATGATTGTTGAGTATTCATTTTTTTCTAGGATATTCCAGGCTAATGCATACCATATTGAATGACTATTTATACCTTCTTTCTCATCTAACAATTTGACATCATTTTTCATTTCTTCGCTAGCTCCTTCAGAAATGGCAAGAAACCTAAGAATAAATGGTTTAAATGTTTCGTTGGACTTAATAAAGCTATATGCCTCTTTTAATTTTCCTTTCGACATAAGTACGTATACATAGTATGGATCACCATTTATTTTATTAAGTTTTCCTTGGTCAATATTTAGATAATATTCCAGATCATCACTAGTAAAGTTTATTTTTAAAGGTCTTTTGTTTTTATTGATTTTTCTTCGAACTCTTTCAGCATCTAAAGCAATTACTCCTTTAAGACCATTTATCTTACTAGCTTCGTTAAAAGCTTCAAGACTCTTTTCCCAATTTTCATTTTGACCATAAATATTTGCAGCGGCGTAAGCTAACCACGAATGATTGGGCCATTTTTCATATCCTTGGACGAAAGTATTGTCTTGATATTTAGAATCTTCTAAACACCTTGTGTTTAGGTAGTATAAATCTGGATTGTCTTTTTCTTTCTCAAAGGATTGCTGAATTTCATTACATATTTTGTTTTTCTCATCATCGCCAACCATATCCATTTTGGCCCTTTTTGCAATAATGTCATTTCCTAAACGCTCTATTCTTTTATCAATTATGGAGTTAGGATTTTTTACATAGGGTAATAAACTCATCCAGGATAATAAATTGTTACTAGTGCTAGAATCCCATAAAACATGAGTATTAATTAGTTTGTTTAATTCTGTAGAATCCTCTACAATCGATATCATATCATAAGGATTATCACTATAGGCTACTAAAACGTCTTTTCTTGTTCCTTCATCATCCATTTCTGGTGGGGTTTCTAAAATATAATCCGCGTTGCTATGAAACCATCTGGAGGCTCCTATATTACGCTGCTTAGGTCTAAAACCATTTCCTGGTCCGTAGTAAGCCGTATATTCAAAGAAAACACCTGCGTTACTTACATTATAAACATACTCTTTGCCAGGAGAACTCGTAGACTCCATAAAGTTTTCAATAACTTCTCCATTTGGATCATAGGCAACGATATGATAATCTGTGTTATGGTCTACAGATACTGTAATATTATCTTTTGTTTCAACTTCTAATTCCTTTTCTCCATTCAAGACTACGGTAACATCCATTTCTAGTCCGTTGTAAATGGTTAGATCTGTAGATTGAGAAAAGCTTCCTAGAAACAATGCTCCTCCTATTAAAGTTAAGGAAATTGCAAATTTAGCAGTAGCGCCAAAAAAGCCTTCACCTATGATAAATCGGTCCCATAGTTTTAACTTTCGTTGAATAGGTCTTTCATTACCACGAGTAAGCAATTTGTATGAATTTACAGTATTGATCGGATCGGGTAATGTCCTTGTAATAGGAGTTTTGTTAAGAAATGATTTTTTAATTTCTTCTTCTATGTCTAATAGATGTTCTAATGAAGAACTTCGTAAAAAGTTTAAGCCGTTTAATGCCTCTCCAGCCCACCCATCGACTACCTCCGACCACTTACTTATATTATCACTTGTTGGTGAGGATAGTTTTAATTCTTCAAAAAAATCGGAGAATTTCTCTTTTGTGGAGTTAGCTAGTAGTTCTTTATTTAGTTTTATTTCGGTACTCTTCTGAAATGCAGAACGAATAGATTTGTAATAATCATTTCCGGAATTTATAATATCTGTAAGTTCATCTGAACTAACATTTCCATCTGCTAGCGCTATATTAACAACATTGTGATATTTTGTTGCAGCATCGTTTAAATCGGCAATAGCATGTTCGGCATAATGGACCAAACTACTAACAGATTTTAGATAGTCGTTCCAGTTACCACCTAAAAAAGTAGCAGCGTGATAATATGTAGATCGACATATCGTATCGTGTTTTTTAAGATCATCTAAAATCGAAGATTCTTCCTGTTCTAATTTTTGAAGAATTGTTTTAACATCTTTTCTTTTAATTCGTTCACCTCGATGCCAGATTTCTCTTTTTTCGATTGTTACTGCTTCATTAATGATAAGGTTTAAAGATAAAATCTCTTCTTTAACTTCCTTTAAAGCTTCTAGTTTTTCCGTGAGATTTGATTGATAAATAACATCAAAATTAGAAGTAATTTCACTTTCGGTCATATTCATAGAATACATCTCATTCGTATCTTTAAAATTTAAAGTGAAAAACCTATTTAAAAAATTAGATCGATATTTTGGATCTAAAAAAGTCCAGCTGAAATATTCTTTATCTTGAAATTTCAGAGATTCTTCATCAGATATTATCTCTGATTCAATTTTGCTGGTAGCGATTAATTTTGCAGTCATCTCTACTTCATATTTAGTAGCATCTGATAATAGGATTTCTGCGGGTCTTTCATCTATAGGAGCCGATATGTATATTTTTTTAGCGTTTTCTTCTCTGTCTTTATCGGCTGGATGAGTAGACCACATTTTTGGAGGGTTAAAAGCTCTATTTCCAAAAACTCTATGTAGCTCAGGATTAATATCTAATACTTTAGGTGATTTTCCATAAGTTGGATCGTCCAATACCCAAGACATTTTTTCTATATAATTAGTCTGTAGTTTGTATAAATTATAAATAGCCTTTTTATCGTCTAATTTGGTGTTTACAGTATTTAAAGCATGGTCATATGCTTCGTCTGCAACTTGTAATTTGGATAGTGCATGAATCAATGCATCGCTACCAGTTAATGATACGGCAACAAGATCTGCTTGAAATTCCATCTCTCTTGATAGTGCTCTTTGAGCAATCATAACCACGCTAAAACATGTTTCGATTAATGAACGAACTGCCCAAACCAGTATGGATAATATCCAACCTATCCAGGCTATCCGAATGTCTATACTTGAAATACCAGCTAAGAAATTATCGAAAATGTCTCTTTTGTTAATTATTTGTACAGCTATCTGCTGTGCGATATAGACATATCTTCCAAGTAACATAGAACGTTGAGCGAAATGACCAAATTCATGTGCTAATACAGCTTTAAATTCACCAAGATTTAGAACATTCATTAATCCTAAACCAATTTCTAAGTTTTTCTTCGAGGGAAAGATTAAGTTGATAATTGATAAATCATATGATACACTTGCGTTAACACGAGGAGATAAAAATACTTTTTTTGGTCTGGGAGCTCCAGCTTCGTCGGCTAATTTGTATAAATAATCAAAAAGTACAGGTTCTTCTTTTTCTGTAATGAATACATCTAGTGGTTTTTTTTCTCGTTTGTTAAAAATAAAAAGAGATTTTATCATGAATAAGCTTAAAAAAGCATATCCACCAGCTAGTATGTAATTCCAAAAAGTATCACCTTCCATAAAGGAATAATAGGCTAATCTTCCAAACCAGATAATTAATGTAATATAAATAATAATAAAAAATAGGAGTCCAAGTACAGACAGCCAAACAAACTTTTTAAAAGAAGAAGAAGGTTTTGTTAGTCCCTCTGGGATACTATGAGAACTTTTAGAGTATAAACTTTTCATTATACGCATTATTTGATGGTTAGTTAAAAAAGAACATTAGTCTATAAGAAAGCTCGACAACAATTGCCATGCATTTTGGAGACTATTGATTATGATGTTCTTAGGTAAGTGTCAAATACGTATAAAATGTTACCCTTAATAATCCATTTTTTTATATTAGGGATCAAATTATTAACTATCAAGTGTTTAATAATTACGAGAAACTATTACAAACACTAACAATTAGATATCAAATACAGGTTTATAAAAAATGATTTTATAAGACTCAGTTAAATTAATTCTGCAAACCAGGAATTTCCACGATTTCATTCACATCTTCATCATAATTCACTCCTTCTACTTTAAAACCAAAAAGGTTGAAGAAATCAGTGTTATAACCTTCGAGATCACCAATGCTTCCTAAAGTCTCCGTGGTTGCATTGTCCCATAAATCCTTTATTTGAGCTTGAATATCTTCTCTCATTTCCCAGTCGTCAACTCTTATTCTACCTTCCGTATCAGTATTTGGTTGCTCTGTAGTGTATAATCTTTCTGAGAATAGTCTTTCCATTTGCTCTATACAACCTTCATGAACATTATTTTCTTTCATGATTTTGTATAGCAACGAAATATATAATGGGATTACCGGAATAGCTGAACTTGCTTGTGTAACTAAAGCCTTATTTACAGAAACATATGCTTTACCATTAATACTTTTAAGACTATCGGAAATTTTAAAAGCAGTAGCCTCTAAATCATCTTTGGCACGACCAATAGTTCCTTTTCTATACACTGGTTCTGTAAGTTTAGGACCGATATAGGAATATGCTACAGTAGTAGCATTTGGAGCTAGTAGATTTTCTTTTTGTAGAGCATCTATCCAAAAATACCAATCTTCTCCACCCATAACTGCAATGGTATTCGTGATATCTTCCTCTGTTGCAGGATCAATAGACACTTGCGAAACATCACCTGTATGAAAATCAACGGTTTTGTTCTTATAAACACCACCAATTGGTTTTAAAACTGATTTATGTTTTATACCTGTCTTAGGATGTAATCTCACTGGCGAAGCAAGACTATAGATAATAAGATCAATTTGTCCAAGATCTTTTTTAATTAGTTCGATTGTTTGCTGTTTGATTTCATCAGAAAAAGCATCTCCATTAATGCTCTTCGCATATAAACCTGCTTGATGTGCTTGCGTTTCGAAAGCTGCACTATTGTACCATCCTGGAGAAGCAGGTCTATTGGGCTTGGGAGGTTTTTCTAAAAACACTCCGATTGTTGCAGCATTAGAACCAAAAGCACTGGTAATTCTGGAAGCTAAACCAAAACCTGTAGAAGCACCAATGACTAAAACATTTTTTGGACCTTCTATAGGATCTTTTGATTTGACATAATTTATTTGATTTAGGACATTTTTTTCACATCCTTTTGGGTGTGCCGTTAAGCAGATAAATCCGCGAGTTCTTGGTTCTATGATCATTGTGCAATTTCTTTTCCGATGTTACGAACATAGCCCAAAAAGTACCTATTTCCAAAGAAATAATAGGATATTAGTATTTTTTTTAAATAAGATAAATTTAATCATGAAATCTATAAAAGTTTTCCAAAAAGAATATTATTTCTAATTCAATTCGAATCACTTTCAATAAAAAGGTAAAACGTTTAGTTCTAGATAGTGAGTTTTTATGACAAAATTATTATTACTTTTTGGTAATAACTGTAAATAAAGGTAATGATATTCGATATTTTACAACGATTAAACGGATGACAATAATCAAGAGTGTTGTGCTTACGTAAATGATGTTCATAGGCGTATTGAGTTGATATAACACCATAAAACAAATTCCTCCAGCTATCGATGCAGTAGCGTATATTTCTTTTCTAAAAATAACAGGTATCTCATTACATAAGATGTCTCTAATAACGCCACCGAAACATCCTGTCATGGTTCCCAGAGCAACCGAGACTATAGGTGCAAGATCTGTTTGTATTCCTTTTTCTACTCCAATAATTGTAAAAATTCCTAATCCGATAGTGTCAAATAAAAAAAGAGATTTTTTAAGATAATCCAATTTATTTCTAAAGATGATAGATAAGATAGTAACGCCACTAATTAAATAAAGGTTTAGTGTATTTTGCATCCAGGAAACAGGTGTAGCACCAATCAATACATCTCTTAGTGTTCCGCCTCCAATAGAAGTTACAAAGGCAATAATGAATATTCCAAAAAGATCAAATTTTCGGTTCATTGCACTCAAAGCTCCTGAAATAGCAAATGCGATGGTTCCTAAGATGTCTAAAATATCAAAAAAAGTCATCCTTTTTAATTTTGATTAAATGTAGGGTATCTAATCTTAATTATGATTTTTTATGTTGATAATTATGGTTTTTCTTTAAGAATATTTGTTTTAATTTTTATTTTTATTTTAAAGTTGTCTGATAGTCAATTACTTATTTGAAGATGTTGCGTAAAAAGTCCCAATTAATGATCTATTTAAGATGTCTATAAGTGGATAACAATTCTTAATAACTTTAGTGTAAGGTTTCTCTTCAAATTGCTACTTTTACATCAGTAATTAAAGTGAAGATTATGTCAGATACTATAGAAAGAATAAAATGCCTTATTATAGGTTCAGGGCCTGCAGGTTATACTGCGGCTATATATGCAGCTAGAGCGGATCTTAAACCAGTTATGTATACAGGTATGGAACCTGGTGGTCAATTAACTACCACAACAGAAGTTGACAACTTTCCTGGTTATCCAGAAGGAATTGATGGTCCAACGATGATGGTGCAGTTACAACAACAAGCAGAGCGTTTTGGAACTGAGGTTCGTATAGGAATGGTAACTGCAGTAGAATTTAGTACAGAGGTTGGAGGAATTCATAAAGTTACTGTAGATAATACAAAGGAAATAGAAGCAGAAGCAGTAATTATTTCTACAGGAGCGACTGCTAAATACTTAGGCTTACCAAGTGAGCAAAAGCTAAGAGGAGGAGGAGTATCTGCTTGTGCGGTTTGTGATGGATTCTTTTATAAAGGACAAGATGTTGCGATCGTTGGAGCAGGAGATACAGCAGCAGAAGAAGCAACTTATTTAGCAAATATATGTTCTAGTGTAACAATGCTAGTGCGTAAAGATTATATGAGAGCTTCTAAGGCGATGCAGCACAGAGTAAATGCTACACCTAATCTGAAAGTGCTTTATAATACCGAGGTAGATGAGGTTTTAGGTGATCAGGTAGTTGAAGGTTTACGAATGGTAAACAACCAAACAGGAGAAAAATCGGAAATTTCAATTACAGGTCTTTTTATAGCTATTGGGCATAAACCTAATACAGATATATTTAAAGGTCAGATTGATATGGATGATACTGGATATATTATTACTGAAGGTAAATCAACAAAAACAAATCTTCCAGGTGTGTTTGCTTCTGGGGATGTACAAGATAAAGAGTATAGACAGGCTGTTACTGCGGCTGGAACGGGTTGTATGGCAGCCTTAGACGCAGAAAGATATCTTGCCACAGTTGAAACTAGTGAAGAAGTTTCTGCTTAAAAATACATTTGTTAAAAAAAATAGCCTGATAAGTTTTAAAATTTATAAGGCTATTTTTTTCTATAATTTCAATAAACCGGGACTGTAATCTATTTTTTTCTTATACAAAGTGGCTTCATTAGCAAATTGAGTCATTTTGATAATAGGTTCTCCTAAAAGATAAATTTCAGTTTCATCTTTTGCTTCAATAGTGATTTCTTGATTGGTTATAACATAACAATCACTAGAACCTTCTGCGATTAGCGATGTTTTTTCTGAAGTTAACTTTTCTCCATAAAAATCTGTATTACCATCTGCTCTTAGTAGCATTGAAGTTGTTTTTCCTTCTAATTTTGCATATCCTTTTTGGTATAAATCTACTTTTAGGCTATCTGTTTCTACAATTCCTTTTAGTTCTGCATCATCATTTACTTGGTAAAAAGCCTCATTTGTTTGTACATGTAATTCTACATTTGATTTACCATTAGAAACACTGGTAGTTTGATCAGCTTCGATACTAAGGAATACTTCAGTGTCATCATTGGATTCGATTCTAATCGCAGGAGTTTTAATAAGAGCAGTTGATTTAAGGTGTACCTTATTATAAGACACTATTTTCTTTAAATCCTGAGCATATCCAATTTTAATATTTAGTGCTTTGGAGCGCTTTATTCTTTTGTCTGATTTAATTGTTAGAACACTATCTTTTACGCTTATATTAATGATTTCCTGTAAGTTACTGTCTGCTTCAATACTAATTAGATTATCACTGTCTTCCTGAATTGTAACTTCGAAATTATCATTGAGTTGTATGGTATGGAAGGCATCGACGGATTTTTGTTCTGTCACAACAATTTTATTCCCTTTTATTTTTTCTTTCTGAGCATGTATATTTCCTAAGCTAATAATAAATAATGCAATAAGCATCCAAGTTCTCATAGTGTGAAAGTTTTTATTTTTAAACTTTAATTTTTTCATTTCAGTATAATTAATTTGCTAAAACTATCTGCGCAAATCATATTTGTACTATAAAGATAATTTTACAAAAGGACATATTCCAAAAGGTGTACCAAAAAAATAACCTCTATAGGATTAGAGGTCATTTTTATCTGTAAAGAGCAGAATGGACAGGTTGTGGTTTAAGTACAATATTAGTTAATTCAATTTCTTAGCTTCTTCTACTATTTTCCCGTTTTCACGAACGATCATCTTTGAAACTATCTTATTCTTTGTTACAAACTCAAAGGTTAGGGGACTCTGCTTATGAAAAAATAAGGTTTCGGATTGTGGATGCACAATGGATTGCATTTTACCAGCTTTAATTTCTAATAAATTGTCTTTTTTGGTGATAACCACGGTTCCTGTTTGTGGAGCTTTATAAGTGCCTAAATATTGCTCTAATATTTTATCTGATAGTAAAATTTCTTTCTTATCTGTATTCTGCGGAGCTGGTTGGTGGTCATAACTCAATACTCTGGTCATTACCCATTGATCGTTTTTATGTTGCCATACATGGGTGAATTTTGCAATTTGAGTTAATTGTTCTTCCTTACCCTTTTCTGTTACATAAAATAGGTGTTCGCCACTAATAATAGCTCCGTAGTTGTTAAGCGGATATACTGCTACAGTCCCTTCTACTACTTCTCTTCGAACTCTAGGACCAGCTGGATTACACAATCCATTTTCTACAGTAGACATCATTTTTTGAAGCCCTTTGGTAAGTCCTCCTTTATCATGATAGAATTCGAAATCTTCTCTAAAAAAAGTTCGAAATTTTTCGATATTACAAGTGTTATAAGATTCCCAGAATTCTGAGTCTAGTTTTAGAATTGTTTGGGTTAGATCATTTTTTGGAGTTGGTTGTTGTGCTTGGATATGAAAGTTCGCAAACAATAGGATGCAAACCCATAGGGTGAAATAGTTTGATTGTGATTTCATTTTGTTTTTTGATTGATTGTGTTTTGAAAAAAATAAACCACCTGAAAAGCGTAAAATATCTAAATAACTTGTCTGTCAACAGTGGATGCTTTTCCGGTGGTTCGTATTTTTGGTTGGTGTGGTTGGTGGTTGGCTAGTTTGTATTTATTGGTTAGGTTTTAATTTTAATGTCTCTTTATGTTTCCTCCAGAAAATTCTGCTTCATCAACTTTTTCTGGTGCTCCATAATAATTGATATTGGCTCCACTAGTTGCTTTTCCAGTGAATTGGTTTTTGGCATGAATTCTAATCATAGCACCACTGGTAGCTTTTGCTTCAGACACGAGACTTAATAATTCATTAGCTCTAATGTCTGCGCCACTTGTAGCACTTGCATTATGGTTATTTACTTTTCCAGTAAGATCCATCATAGCGCCACTCGTTACTGATGTGGTAAGGGTTTCTGCTTTTACTTTTAATTCAATATCCGCACCGCTTGTTCCACTAATTGCTAAATCTTTTTGGACAACAGGTCCTTGAGAAGTTACACGAGAACCACTAGTTGCAGAGATTTTACCTAATTTATCATAAGATACATATACAGTTTTTTCATCTGCCTGATAGATGTTTTTATCAGAAGTAATATAAAGTGTTTCTTTTTCTACATAAACCTCTATATGTTGATGTAGATTTTCATTCGCTTCTATAATTACTTTTCTATCTTTTTTGTTTGTTAAAACTACGTCTAAACCTCGACTTGATTTTATAGTATCAAAGTTTTCGTTAATGGTCTTCTCTTTTCTGATTACTTCGCCTTCTCCTCTAATTCCGTCAAAAGCTATATTACAAGAGCAACATAAGGCAGTAACACATAAAGTAACGATGATTTTTGCTATTGTTGTCATAATTAAGATTGATTAATTTATTAAACTGTTCGTTTTTTGATTATTATTTTTAGTTATCGGTTTGAATTTTTATTCCGTTCTCGTCTATTTTAATATCAACTTCTTCGCTTTTGATTTGAACACCATCCTCATCAATTTTAAGGTTGGCGTTTTCATCTTCAGAGTTGATATTGATTTTTACACCGTCATTAGTATCCTTATCATCATCTTCCCACTCATTGTATTGCCATTCGTCTTTTGGACAGTCCTGACAAGTAAGCTTACCATCTGTTAATGTTAAATACTTTTCTTCTTTTCCGTCTACTGTTAAGTAATCATTGTATTTCCAAGAGTTGTTGAATCCTGATGTGTTTTGATCAACAAATACAGTCATTCCTTCAGGGATGGAAATTATAATTTCGATTTCCTGATCATTGTATTTTTGTGCATAATCGGTAATGGCATATCCATCTAATAACAAGGTGTTTCCTTTGATGTCATAATTGTATTTTAATGCAGCAGCTCTTTCTTTTGCCTCATCATAGCTACTTCCTTCTGCATTTTTTCTAATTTCCAATTTAGGAATAGAATCTTCTCTATTTTCCTTTAAGAATATTTCTATATCCTGGATTACAATTACTTTGTTATCATTCTCATCTCGTTTGATTTTAAAATCATTTCTATGGTACAGACCTCTCACATATCTATCGTTACCGACCATTTTAATGTTTAAAGTATCAGTTGGGTTTAGATATAAATTTCTAGAATCTTCGATCACTTCTGCATCATAAGCTTCTTGAGTTGCCTGACGAATTCCAACTATAGTTAATCCGATTACAGAAAAGATCCAAACCGCTAATAATCCTAATTTTGCTGGTGTTCCTATAGATTTTAAGTTGTTTATTACAATTTTTAAGCCTAGAATGAATAGGAAGAAAAATGGAATTCCAACTGCAAATAATGTTAACATGGATACTAACCAAATTGGAACATTAGGACGATTAACCACATCAATATATTCTGTAAATGGAGTTTCGATAAAACCAAATGTACCTACGGTAAATAAACTAATAAACAAACTAATTAAAGTGATACCAGCTACCAGGATTAGAAGTACTCCGATAAACTTTACAAATATTTTCAGTATTACTAATAAAACATCTCCAAGTGCTTCAAAGAAACTCGTAGATCCACTTTTTACTTTATCACTATATTTTTGGTAATCGACATCCTTTACTTTATCGGCAACATCATTAAATCCTTCCTTAATTTTTTTTTCAATATTACTGATGTTTACAGCTTCACCTTTCATCGCCAAATAATCTGCTGTGCTTACTGCTTCTGGAACAAAAATCCAAAATGCTATATAGATAAGAATAAAAGCTCCACTAGAAAAGATGGTGAATAATATCCATGCTATTCTTAACCAAATAGGATCAATCCCTAAATAATGTCCTAATCCAGAACTTACTCCACCTACATAAGAATTAGAGGTGTCTCTAAATAATTGTTTAGATTTTGTTGGTCTCTGGTAAGATGTTTTAGGCTCGTCTTCAAAGATTTCTTCATCTAATCTATAATCTTCGGGTTGTCCCATTACTTCAATTACTTCATCGACTTCTTTAATACCGATTACTTGTCTTTCGTCTTTTATTTTTTCACTGAAAAGCTCGGCTATCCTAGCTTCGATATCAGCAATAATCTCATCCCTTCCTTGAGAGTCAGTAAATGAACGTTTTATCGCCTCAATATAGCGCTGCAGCTTTAAGTAAGCGTCTTCATCTATGTGAAAAAATATGCCTGCTAAATTTATATTAACTGTTTTGTTCATTTTTGTTTCTTTTTTTGTTTAGTAACAATGGTTACTGCATTTTGTAATTCGTCCCAAGTGGTATTTAGTTCTTTTAGGAATAGTTTTCCTGTTTCAGTAAGTCCGTAATATTTACGAGGTGGTCCTGATGTAGACTCTTCCCAGCGATAGCTTAGTAATCCGGCGTTCTTTAACCTAGTTAATAAAGGGTATATTGTGCCTTCTACAACGAGCATCTTTGCGTCCTTAAGTGTTTCTAAAATCTCCGCTACATAAGCATCATCGTCCTTAAGAATTGAAAGTATGCAATATTCCAGAACACCTTTACGCATTTGCGCTTTTGTGTTTTCGATCTTCATAAAACTGAATTTTTAAAAAGTTAAACTGTTCATTTTTTGATTAATGATTGATGGTTATTTAAGTATATATTGATCTGAAAATACAACTCCTGCGATAAAGACAGTAGATAAAAAATAATTGATTAGGTTAAATTTTAAATTGTATTTCTGCTCTTTCGATGTTTTAATTAATAATATAAATAATGTAAATCCTACTGTTAATGGTAATATCCAATATCCAAGTCCTAACCAGGCACTAATTCTAGCTTCATCATTGGGATTAAAAATAGATATAATCATTGCCAGTACTCTAGAGTAAAATGCAAAAAATAAAAATGGATACCAGTATTTATTGTTTGTTTTTCTAATAAAATAGAAAATAACAAATGCCTGAATAATAGTAAACATTGGTCCGGCTGCACTTACCAATTGTTGATGCCAACCATACTGGTATTCTCCTTCCAACAAAAATGCTGAATTTAGAGTCATTCCCATTTCATATCCTAAGAGTTTCCCAGTGATGAAGTGAGCTAACTCATGAAAAAAGAAGGAGGATACCACTGCTATGGCAGTAATTAGAATATATTTTATGTTGATTGATGAATTCATTCTAATTTACTTTATAAATCTTATGGTTAATGGATACCTATATATTTCTCCTTTATTACTTTTTAGTGCAGCGGATATGATGAAAATAATTTCTAAGAAAAAACCTATCAGTGCAATTACTCCAACAAAAGAAGCACCTATTAACGTTCTAAATCCACCATCCGTGGAAAAGTTGATATCAAAACCATTGTGATTGAAAATATCGAATAAGGTGGCATCTCCAAAAATGTTAAAAATGAAAAATGGAAAAGATATCATTCCTAATATGATTGTATACAACAGTACACTTAACTGAAAATTAATAGCTTCCTTACCGTGCTCATTAATGAAGTCAGATTTTTCCTTATTCGTAGTCCAAAGTAGGATAGGAACAATAAAATTTCCAAAAGGTATAAAGTATTTACTGAATACTCCAAGGTGCATAAAAGTTGCGATGTTATTATGGTTATTAGTTGACATTTTTAAAAGTATATAATAGTTTCTTATGCAAATATATATCTAAAAGAAGGTATTATGCAAAACATAGTACCATAATTTAACATAAATTTAAGATTTAATAATGTTTTGTATGTCCATTCTTTTTCAATATTTTAGAAGACTTAAAATGTATTTTATGAAGATGACACCAGGAAAAATCAACACCTTCACAATGTTTAAGTTACCTTCTGCTTGGCTATGTGGGGTGCGTGTAAAAAAGATTAATGAATCTAGTTGTACAGTTAGTGTTAAACACCGATGGATGAATCAAAATCCATTTAATTCTATGTTTTGGGCTGTTCAGGGTATGGCTGCAGAGATGAGTACAGGAGCGATGGTTTCTGGTCAGATATATCAGAGTGGTAAGAAAATATCCATGCTTGTAGCTACTAATAATGCTACATTTACGAAAAAGGCTACAGGAAGAATAACTTTTGTTTGTAACGATGGGGATTTGATTAAGGAAGCTATTAAGAAAACCATCGAAACAGGAGAAGGACAAACGATATGGATGAAATCTGTAGGAACGAATAAAGATGGTGTAGAAGTTTCCACCTTTAATTTTCAATGGACGATAAAACTGAAAAGTTAATTCTCTTTCTTGAGAATGATTTTATTGATTTACCAAAAATAGTTTGTAACGTTTTTGCGTAATTATGAACTCATATATAAAGATATTCATTAATCAATAAATAAATTACAAATATGACAGCACACGAAATTGACTACACCATTTATGGTGAAGAGATGCAATATGTAGAAATAGAATTAGATCCTCAGGAAGGTGTTATTGCAGAAGCAGGGAGCTTTATGATGATGGATGATGGCATAAAAATGAGCACCATTTTTGGAGATGGTTCCCAAAAGGATCAAGGAGTGATGGGAAAGATCTTTGGAGCAGGGAAAAGATTACTTACGGGAGAGAGTTTATTTATGACAGCCTTTTATAATGAGGTAGTAGGAAAGAAGCGTGTTAGTTTTGCGTCTCCTTATCCAGGAAAAATTATTCCAATTGATCTTACTGAATATGGTGGAAAGTTTGTTTGCCAAAAAGATGCATTCTTATGTGCTGCAAAAGGAGTTTCTGTGGGTATAGAGTTTTCTAGAAAATTAGGAAGAGGTTTATTTGGAGGAGAAGGTTTTATCATGCAAAAATTGAAAGGTGATGGAATGGCATTTGTACATGCTGGAGGAACAACAGCCAGAAAGGTATTACAACCAGGAGAAAAATTAAAAATAGATACAGGTTGTATTATAGGATTTTCCAAAGGAGTAAACTATGATATCGAATTAGTGGGAGGTATCAGAAATACCATTTTTGGTGGAGAAGGATTATATTTTGCTACTCTCACGGGACCAGGAGTAGTATATATTCAGTCTTTACCATTTAGTCGATTAGCTAATCGAGTATTAGCAGTGGCACCAAGAGCAGGTGGTAAAAGTAGAGGAGAAGGCAGTATTCTCGGAGGTTTAGGAGATTTACTAGATGGCGACAATAGTTTTTAATTAAGTTAAATAAGGGTTAAAAGACGGTTTTTTAGTTTTATTTGACTATATTAGACTTAACAACTTTAAAAATGTAAGTATAATCCTACAATTACTTGTGTTAAACTAATAACTTAATCCCTTATTAATTTATGGCGAGAGCGATGTTTGATTACACAAAAACTGTACTAAAAAAAGTTAGTTTTGATGTTAATCTATTTACAAAAGAAGTAATTAAAGCACTAAACAGATTACTTCCCCACGAGATTGAAGAATTAAAACTTTGGATTCAATCTTTAGCAGTAAATAAACCAGAGTTAGAACCTTGTTTAATCTATTTAAAATCATAAAGAAAAAAGCGACTTTTTAGTCGCTTTTTATTTTTGCTATAGGGCTAATAATTTCCACATTCTGAAATGTAATCGCTCCTTTTACTACACCAGCTATGGTAGTATGTAATGCCTCAATGATTTGCATTTTGAGTTCGCTTTTATGATAAATCAAACTTACTTCTCTTGCTGGAGAGGGTTCATTAAAGAAATGTAGATTACTTTTTTCTTTATCGTTAATATCTAAAGTATGTAAATAAGGAAGTAGTGTCATGCCTAAGCCTTCATTAGACAATTTTACTAATGTTTCGAAACTTCCACTTTCTAATTGAAAATGGTCTTCGTCATAGCTCTTTTGTGTTTTGCAAAGATTTACAATACCATCTCTAAAACAGTGTCCATCCTCTAAAAGTAACATATCGTCTATATCTAAATCAGCAACATCTATTTTTTTCCTTTGGTTTAATCTATGACTTGGAGGAATGTAACCAACAAATGGTTCGTAGTATAATACACGCTCTTTTATACTCTCGTTCTGCAATGGTGTTGCTGCAATTGCCGCATCCAAATGTCCATCGTGTAATCTTTCTATAATTGCCTCTGTAGTAAGCTCTTCAATTTTTAATTTTACCTTAGGATATTTCTTAATGAAATTATGTAAGAACATTGGGAGTAATGTTGGCATTACAGTTGGAATGACTCCTAATTTAAATTCGCCGCCTATATATCCCTTCTGTTGATCTACAATATCTTGTATACGTTCACTCTCATTAACAATATTTCTTGCCTGCTGCACTAATTTTTTACCTACTTCTGTTAATTCAATAGGCTTTTTACTTCTGTCAAAAATTAAAATAGCCAATTCTTCTTCCAGTTTTTGGATTTGCATACTTAAAGTTGGCTGTGTTACAAAGGTTTTTTCTGCTGCTTTCGTGAAGTTTTGATGCTCAGCAACAGCTAATACATATCGTAGTTGTGTAATGGTCATGGTGTTAATTTAGGTTGACAAAAATAGAAAAGCTATCGATAAAACTTATTAAGAATATGCTAAAAATTTGTTTTTTCTATTGAATTTTTTCTTTAAAAATGTTTACCTATTTCTTTTTGTATACACTAAACATTGAAAAAACTTTACTAATAAAAAAAGATAAGTGATGAAATCAATTACAAAAAAAACATTAATACTAGGATTAGGACTATTTACATTTTTTACTTCTTGTTCTGAAGAGGATGTTATTGAAGATCTAACAGGAGGATGTGTGCCTTTAGCTGCGGTAGAAAACTATAGTGCTACATTAGAAAGATATTCTAATGATCCCACTGCAGAAAATTGTGAAGCTTTTAAAGCTGCTTCCATTGCCTATTTAAATGAATTAGATAGATGTCCGTTGGTAGAAGATGCAGACTTAGAAGAAGCATTACAAGATGCTAGCGAACTTGATTGCGAAGGGTAATATATTATAGAATTTATAAAGGGTTTTACTTTAATTAAAGCAAAACCCTTTTTTTGATTGATGTATATTGTTTTTCGAAGGCTTAAAATCTGATTTCTAGTTCTAAATCTTCATTACCAACTTCGAATTTAGCATCGCTCCATAATGGAGGTCCAAAACTCATATTGTTATTAGATATCCCATAACTTTCTTTTGGCATACCATTTTCTTCAAAATCCATTCTTTCATTACTATTAGCATCATGTACACAGGAGATTCCATATTCTCCAGGAGTAATATTGGTAAAAGTAATTTTAGCAATTCCATCTTTAATTTTACCTTTAACAGATTGAATAGGAGCAGTTTTCATAAAAGTAGCCTCATCATACAATCCAAATAGTACAGCACCATCAGAACTAGATACATTAGGAACGGTAACTGTGATGGTTATGCCTTGGGTGTCTTGTGCATTCATTACAAAGTTGATGGCTGTCATGGTTAAAAATAATACAAGAGTTTTCATAAGAGTTTAGTTTTTTGATTTTTATTATTCTGTTTTGATGATTCAAAAGTCTAAAAATCATGGTACTCTTTATAAAGTATCTAACTCAACTGTAGAATTTGGCTGATGAAATGTAGTATGTTGAAGGAGTAGTGAATAACATAAGTTTTTCAGACCACCTAAGAACAACAAAAAACTGAAGATAGAAGTATGAATTGATAGTTACAATAAACCTCTGGCTTTAATCTCAAGGTATTTATTAATAGTGTTGACTGTAAGATCTTCTGGAGCGGTTAGTATAGAGTGAATACCATGTTTGCTCAGTTCGTTAACAATCATTTTCTTCTCGTAAACAAATTTTTCGGCAATAGTTTTTTCAAAGATTTGTTTTGTAGAATGAGCTGGTTCATCTAGAAAAGATTTCAGTTCAGTATTTTTGAAGAAAATAACCACCAATAGATGATTTTTTGCGATAGCTTGCAAATATGGTAACTGTCTGTTGAGACCATCTAATGTTTCAAAATTAGTATATAATAGCAATAGACTTCTTTGATTAATATTTCTCTTTATATCTGTATATAGTCTAGCATAATCCGACTCTGAGAAATCGGTATTAATATTATATAAAGTCTCCAGAATTGTATTCATTTGACCTTTTCTCCTTTGAGCAACAACCATGTTTTTTACATTTCTTGAAAAGGTAAACATTCCAGCTTTATCTTGCTTTTTTATGGCGATGTTAGAAATTACCAACGTAGCATTTATGGCATAGTCCAATAGACTTAATCCATTAAAAGGCATTTTCATAACTCGACCAGCATCAATTACCGAATATATAGGTTGAGATTTTTCATCTTGGTACTGGTTTACCATTAGATGATTTCGTTTTGCGGTCGCTTTCCAGTTTATGTTACGAATATCATCTCCAGTAACATATTCTTTAATTTGTTCAAACTCTAAAGTATTACCAATTCTTCTGATCTTTTTTAAACCATATAACTTTAGCTTATTGGTAAATGCTATGAATTCATATTTTTTAAGTTGTAAAAAGGATGGATAGTTAGGCACCATCTCTTCATTGGAGTATTTTTGCTTGCGTTCTATTAATCCTATTGGCGAACTGGTAAATATATTAACATTTCCAAAATGGTATTCTCCTCTTTCAACAGGTTTTAGTTCATAATTAAACTGTTTTTCCTGAGATGTTTTAAGAGTAGATGTTATTTCAAAATTTCGTTCTTGAAACTGAATTGGAATTTCGTCAATAATTCTTATGCTAATTTTAAAACGATAGCTATTAGAAACCCTAATATGGATGGGGTTTTGATCTCCATTGGATAGTTTTTCAGGAAGAATTCTTGCAGCTTTGGCTCCGGTTTTATTTCTGTACAATAATAGAATATCGAAAAAAGTAATAACTAGT
Organism: uncultured Aquimarina sp.; assembly: GCF_947492115.1. NCBI lineage: Bacteria > Pseudomonadati > Bacteroidota > Flavobacteriia > Flavobacteriales > Flavobacteriaceae > Aquimarina > uncultured Aquimarina sp. The sequence goes on along the minus strand of NZ_CANLMM010000005.1, from coordinate 399,730 downwards.
AAGGTGTATATTAAAAGTTTAGCTACACCAAAAAGACTCTCGTAGAAATAGGAAACTATAAAAAGTGCCGTAATTGAAAAAAATACGGTAAAGAATAATTTTTTAAAATATAAACTTTTCAAAAAGGCTTTCACTAACGAGGAATTTCTATGGTTTCGATAATTTGTAATACTACTTTTTCAGTTGTGAACCCTTCCATTTCCCTTTCAGGAGTTAATATAATTCTATGTCTTAACACAGAAGGAGCTACTTTTTTAATATCATCTGGTGTAACAAAATCTCTTCCATTAATAGCTGCATGCGCTTTAGAGGCATTCATAATCGCGATTGATGCACGTGGAGATGCCCCCAGATATAAATTTCCGTTATCTCTGGTATTGCTAATAATAGAAGCGATATAGGTCAAAAGATTTTTTTCAATAATCACACTCTTAATGATTCCTTGATATTCTGCAATTTGACTAGCAGTTAAAATCGATTGAATAATATCGGTAGGAATTTCATTTTTTCGTTGATCGTGTCCTTCTAGGATGCTGATCTCTTCTTCCATTGATGGGTAACCTACGTTTATTTTGAATAAAAAACGATCTAACTGAGCTTCTGGTAATGCGTAAGTTCCTTCTTGTTCTATTGGGTTTTGAGTTGCAAATACAAGAAATGGTGCTTTCATTTCATTTTTAATACCATCTATAGTAATTTGCCTCTCTGCCATTACCTCAAAAAGTGCTGCTTGTGTTTTTGCAGGAGCACGATTGATTTCATCAATTAGAATAATATTAGAAAATATAGGTCCCTTTTTAAACTCAAACTCTGAAGTCTTTACATTAAAAATAGACGTACCAAGAATATCACTTGGCATTAAATCAGGTGTAAATTGTATTCTGCTAAAATCCACAGCCATTGTTTTGGCAAGAAGTTTTGCTGTTACGGTTTTGGCAACACCAGGAACTCCTTCTATTAATGAATGGCCATTAGCTAATATGGAGATAATTAATAATTCGATCATTTCTTGTTGACCAATAATGACCTTGCCTAATTCTTCTTTTATCTTTTGTACAGATTCTTGCAAGTCTTTTAGATCAATTCTATTATTGAATTCTAAAGGGTTTTCTGTCGTTTCTTCCATAGTATTATAATCTAAATTCTTCAATTTTTTTGTTTAACTCAACGACATCTCCTTCATTATGAAGTGTTCTATTGCGTAAACTATTAATATAATCAATTAGTTCTTTTGTTTCATCTTCAGACTTGTTACTTTTTACAGCTAGTCTATGAATAAAGTCGTTATCTAATTTATTCGTATCTATATAAAATTTACTCCTTATTTTTTCCAAAAAATAGGTGATTTTTTGAGCTATTATATTGCTATAATCTTTATGCTGAAAGTATAAATCTCCAATGGTTTTAGTGAATTCAATAGAGGTGTTCTCTAAAGGTTTAATAACAGGTATAATCCTTTGTTCTCTCTTTCCTCTGAAAAGAATGAAAATCAAAACCCCAAGGATCAGTAAATAGTAAGCCCAACGCAATGGGATTTGATTTAATACAAATCGCATAGGAGATTCTATGACTTTTCGTCCTGATTTGATATAATCATCCCAGTAGAATGTATCTGTTTCTAAAAACGAAATAAGAGCTGCTGTATAATGTGCATTATCCGTTAGCATGTAGTAATTAGAAAATGCTTCAGGCAATGTATTCAAATATAGTTTACCCTTACCTTCAGAGATCTCAATGAAATTAATTTGATCCAATGGCTCTAGATCGTTTTTGTAATAGCCTAAGGCTTTTGTTTTTAAGGTGTCAAAACTTTGAAAAACAGTTTTGTAGATTTTCTTCTTGAATTTTACTGAGTCGCTATTTTTAAATGTGTTCGAAAAGAAGTTGGGCTTTATTTCTTCCTCAGTTAACTGGTAATCAGTATTTGTTTCTATATTAAGAGAATCTTTAAATACTTTTCCAAAACTTGTTCCGGCTAAAAAAACTTTATTTCCAGATCTTACAAATTCTATTAATTTTTCATAGGATCTTTTATCTAGGTTGATGCCAGAATTAATAAATAAGTACGCTGAATTTTCTTCGTATGAACGATTGGATAAAAAGTCATAAGGATTTTTGTTAATCAAATTTACTTCACTCTGTCCGTTATAGGTTTTTAGTTCTTCAAAAGCAATATAACAACCAAACGGAATTTTATCACTCGATATGTAGCTCGAGTTCCAATTTATAGGTTTTGGTCGAGTGACTTCAACGATTATAATGGTTAAGAAAGCTAACCCAAAAAGAATTAATATGTTTCTCGATTTTTTATCCAATTTTCTCTATGTTACCTTTTATTTCGTCAAAGGATATTTTTGCATTATGATACTTTTCTTGATTTAGATCAAACTTTCCATACCAGATATATTCATACAAGTAAGAAACCTTTTTAAAAAGTGATCTTAATTGTTCATTCTTAATTTCTCTTTGATAATCACTATTGGTTTTTTCAAAATGATAATCGATGATCTTTTTTACAGACAATTCTTGTAAAGTCTTCATATACATATATCTAATGGCTAATCGATAATCATTTATAGATAGTGCATCCTGTATTAATTTATCTAAATCTATTTTTTCAATATGTTCTTCCGAAAAATGGATAGGTGCAACTACATTATTTTTTTTACCAAAAAATGAAGCTACTTCCTTTCCTGCAAGAACTCTAATAAGTATGTAAATGACGATGGCTATAAAAATCAGATAAATCAGGTTTTTTAGTATTTCCGCTAATTCAGGACTTATTTCTATACCAAATATATCTTGTAAGCCATTAAAAAACCAGTTTATAATTCTTGCTAAAATATTTTCAGCTTCTCCTTCTGCAGTGGTATAATCAAAATCTTTATCAGAGTACCTTTCTGGAATATCTTCTTTAAATTCATGAATAGTAATTTCGGAGGTATCTATAGAAACACTAAGAGAATCCGTCTGAGAATACGTGAAGTTTATTAATAATAAGATGAATATGTAGAAAATGTTCTTATTCACTTGCACCAATTTGATCAATCTTTTGTCTAGTATTCACATTATATTTTTCTTCATGAAGTGCATAGTACAAAATACCATTTATGAATTGTGAAAGCGATTGTGAATAGGCAATTACCACAAAAAATATACACAGTCCAAAAGTATAAATAACCTTGGCTAAAACAGATTCACCAATTGCAGTATCTATACTAACAGCATGGTAAGTATAAACACCAACAATAATTCCTGGGATCATCAATATCAAAAGAAGAATTAACCCTACAAGAATACCTAAAATAAAATTGGCACCAACCGTTTTCCAGAAATTACTTTTTACTAAATCCCAGCCTTCTCCAAATGCATCAATAGGGCTTTTATTTTCATTCAACATTACCATAAAAGAAATACCGAACCATGCCGTTAATGCAAAACCAATAACATTTTGAGCAAGAAATCCAATTAGCGGTATAAAAGATAATACTAAGGATATGATCATGTAGATGACATAAATTACAGCAAGCAAAAGAATAAAAATTAAAATACGGCCTATATTGTCTCGGACTATATTCCAGACTAGTTTTTTATCTGTTACTACCTGCTTTTGTTCATCATAATTTATCATGTAAGACGAAGCTAAACTATAATTAAGTGCCGCAATGATAATAAAAACAACAAAAAACAACAAAACTCCGAAACCAACCAACATTGCAGATTCATCTTGAGTACCATTACCAAAACCGGTTTCTACATTATACATGCCTATAAAACCGGTAACCATTAGATAGCTAATCCCTAAAAGAAGAAAAATAAAAATACCATTGTAACTTATAAATACATTTGTAAAACTTTTTAAGTTAAGTTTAAAAAACTCAAAGTATGTATTTATAATGTCACCAAAATCTCTACTTTCTTTTAACTCAATGTAATTCTCTTTCATAAATTTTATTTAGATATCTGGGGTATATTATATAATAGAATATTATCAATGCTAACGAACTGAATATAATGGTCATTGCTAACCAAACAGGCATATTGGAATATCTCGTAATAAATCCTTCTATAAAGCCAGCGATAATAAAAAAGGGTATCGTACTAACTACAATTTTTAAACCATCTTTTGCTCCTTTCATAAAAGAAACTCTTCTAGAAAATGTCTTAGGAAACAATATACTATTTCCCATGACGATTCCAGCGCATCCGGCAATAACAATTACCGAAATTTCTATTGTACCATGCAACCATACTGATTTAGAAGCCTCAAATAATAACCCTTTTGTGTAGAAAAACGTCATAAATGCACCAAGCATAATTCCATTGCTAAATAATACGTAAACAGTTCCTAAAGAAGTGATTACTCCAAAGGCATATGCTATAAATGCCACTCTAATATTATTAATAGTGATACCTAAAAACGAACCTACCATGCTACCACTTTTATAAATTCCTGTAGGATCACCTTTGTCGATATTGTTTAAAGTTTCATTTACATACGCATCGCCAAGAATAAGTCTTAGAAAAGAAGAATCGTTAATTGCGGAAATAATACCAATGCAACAGGCAATAGAAAAAACTAAGAATGTAAATAACAGTGTTTTTTGATGCTGATAAAAGAAAAGGGGAAATTCCGTCTTCCAAAATTCTACAATCCTATTTTTACTCTCCTTTTTATTGATGTATATTTTTTGGTGTGCTTGAGATGCTAAAGAATTTAAGTATAATAGTGTTTTACTATCTGGGTAATATGTCCGCGCATACGACAAATCATTTGTGAGATGAACATAATACTCAGCAAGTTGATCTGGGCTAATCCTTAAATTTTGTGTAATAGCTTTTTCAAAAGCGATCCATTTTTCTTTATTTTGCTTGACAAAAGCTGCTTCCCGCATCGATCAATTTTTTACTCAAATATAATTAGTTAAATATAAATGGCAAATATAGCAATCAATACAACACAAAATGTAAACTTGGATTACAAAACTGCTGGGATAGGGGAAAGGATGCTAGCTTTTTTAATTGATTTTGCAATATTTTGGCTTTATCTATTTATTGTCAACTATATTACCTCACTAATTGGTACTGCTTTTTCTGATAATTGGACTGTTTTTGGTATTCAATCGCTTTTGTTTTTACCTGTTTCTTTTTATTCTTTGTATATGCATATTATTTTTAATGGTAGAACTGTAGGTAAAATGTTATTAAAAATAAGAGTTGTAAGAGTAGATGGGTTACCAGTACATTGGAGTAATTATTTGGTGAGATGGATGCTTAGATTAGTTGATATTTGGATTTTTCTTTCATCGGTGGGTGTACTTAGTATTATATTTTCTAACAAACATCAACGATTAGGAGATGCTGCAGCAGGTACTATTGTCATTCGTACTAAACAAAAAGTAAAAATTTCTCATACCATTCTTGAAGATCTTAATGAAGATTATGAGCCTAAGTTTTTAAACGTGACTCAGCTTACCGATAAGGATGTAAGATTGATAAAAGAGACGTACAGGGTTGCAGTTAGATCAAATGACTTTCAGACACTTACAGCTTTACGAAACAAGGTAGAAGATGTACTTCAGGTAAAATCAGAATTGTACGATCGTCAGTTTTTGGATATTGTCTTAAAAGATTACAATTATTTTACTCAGAAGTTATAAATCCTTTGTGGATTATCGAATTACTTCTGCTTTTATAAATATATTTTCCTTTGGCCATTCACTTCCGTCTACTGGTACATTAGAAATTTTATCAGCAACATTCATTCCTTTTACCACTTTGCCAAATATAGTATGTTCTCCATCTAAGTGATGTGCTCCTTGTTTAGCAATTACGATAAAGAATTCATAAGGGGTAGAACGATTGGAAGGATTATCTACCCATTGTTTAGAAAGGGCAACAGATCCACGATTATGAGTCAGTCCTTTTATAGGTTCTTGTGGCAAGGTGTAATCACCAATCTCATGACGTCTTTGCGCCATTTGTCTTCGATCACTATTTCCACCTTGTATTACAAAACCCTTCGCAACTCTATAAAAAAATGTTTCGTCAAAATATTTCTCTTTCACCAGATAAATAAAATTGGCGCGATGTATTGGAGATTCTTTATAAAGTTGTATGTCAATATTCCCGAATTTGGTTTTTAGACGAACTAAGGTTTCAGGGTTATTTTTACCATACTCTAATAAGAATTCTCTCATATTCTCATTAGTAAGTTTAAAAGGTTCTTCTTCTTTTTCCGCTGTGTTTAAAGTCTTGGAGTCGTTTTTAGGTATTGAATTCTCAGTTTTTTGTTGTTCAACCTCTTTGTTAGAAGTCTCTTTCTCATTTTTTAGTACATCCTCTTTAGTTTTTTTAGAATGTGTATCTTCACAACTGCAGAAAATTAAAGAAATAATACAACTACCTATTAAAATTACTCTGGTAAATGACATTCGAAACATTTAAAAGTTTGATTCCAAAAATACAGAAAATGTCAGTACCTGGAGAATCTTCTCATTTTATAATGGCTCCCGAAATTCGAAAACAAGAACTCTATAAAATTAAAATCGAAGAGAGAAATCCCAGGAATGCTGCTGTTCTAATGCTTTTTTATCCAAAAGAGCATCAGACCTATTTGGCCTTAATACTTCGTCCGACATATGAGGGTGTACATTCTGGACAAGTAGCATTGCCTGGCGGTAAAGTTGAAGAGTCGGATCATAGTTATGAATCTGCAGCATTGCGTGAAACCTGGGAAGAAATAGGAGTATCTTCTGATATCATTCAGGTATTAAAATCATTAACTAAAGTGTATATTCCACCTTCGAATTTTTGGGTACATCCGTTTTTAGGATATTCTCAGTCATTACCCAATTTTGTGCCTCAGGAAGAAGAAGTAGCTAAGGTTATAGAGGTATCGTTGTCACAATTGTTGGATGATCAATACGTGATTTCTAAAAAATTATCAACTTCTTATGCGGAAAATATCGAAGTACCTTCCTTTGAATTAAATGGTTACGTAGTTTGGGGAGCAACAGCAATGATGCTTAGTGAACTTAAAATGCTCTTAAAATCTGCTATAGAACACTGATTTTGTATATTTGGCACCTGATTTCTTCGTAATATTTAGAAGAATTTAACTGAAATTGTATCTATTATATGATTAATTGTAATTAGTTTTAAATGTAACTAATTAAAAATCAGGAGCTGTTTGTGTACGGACGATTAATGATAGATATTAGGTAAATAAAATTTTTTATGGGATTATTTAAAAGAAATCCTTTTGGTCATATATTATTTTTAAAAACCTGGCTTATTAGAATCATGGGCGCTATGACGCATAGGCGTTATAGAGGTTTTAATGAATTACAGATAGAGGGAAGTGAGATTTTTAAAGATCTTCCTGATAATAATGTTCTTTTCGTTTCAAATCATCAAACGTACTTCGCGGATGTAGTAGCGATGTTTCATGTTTTCAATGCTAGCTTAAGTGGTCGTACGGATTCTATTAAAAATATAGGATATCTATGGAAACCTAAGTTAAACTTGTATTATGTAGCAGCAAAAGAAACAATGAATGCAGGTTTACTAGCAAGAATATTAGCATATGCAGGGGCTATAACCGTAGAAAGAACCTGGAGAGAGAAAGGTAAAGACATCAATCGACAGGTGAAAATGAGTGATATTACGAATATTAAAAGAGCACTTGAAGATGGCTGGGTGATTACTTTTCCGCAAGGAACGACTAAACCTTTTAAACCTATTAGAAAAGGAACAGCTCATATTATCAGACAGTATAAGCCTATTGTGATTCCAATAGTAATTGATGGTTTTAGAAGATCTTTTGATAAGAAAGGTATTAGAATAAAGAAAAGAGGTATTCTGCAATCGATGGTAATTAAAGAACCATTACAGATTGATTATGAAAACGATTCTATAGATGATATTGTTGGTAAATTAGAGTTTGCTATAGAACAACATCCATCTTTTCTAAAGGTTATTCCGCAAGAAGAAATCGAGGCAGAGGAAGAATTAAATAAAAAGCGACAGTGGGAGTATTAGAACAAAACTAGTAAGCTTAACTAATAGGTTTTTTATGATAATTCTTACAGTTCTTAGAGGTAAACCTGATAACAATAGAAAATATCATCCTGCAACAGTTACTTTATGGAATTTGTAAGAACAATTATTTTCGATAATAAACTGTATGATGATAGATTGTTCTGAAATCTGATCCTCTTCTCCTTTTTCTCTATATAAAGAACAGTTATTTATCTGAATAGAGATCCACTTATTTTCATCATCATATCTAAGAAAAATTTCATCTTCGCATTCATCATCTTCGATATGGTCTAAATCCCAGTTTCTTTTTAAATAGTAGGTTTTAGAAAAGACATATCCGTCTTCATCAGTATTCAAATCATTAATATCAATACTCTTTAGAAAATCCTTTAGCTCTTTTGAAAATATTCTATATCTGCCTAAAAAGTCAAAATCACTTTTGGCTAATTCAGGTTTTAATTTTTTAATAGTCTTATTAAGACAATTTGATGATTTAGCGGTTTTTTGAGTAGAGCTCGCAGCATATTGTTTTTCTACTTTTTTGATAAGTTCAATATTTTGCTTCTCAATATCAGTAAGTATAATCTCTTTTTGTTCATTTGGTTTGTACCAATTCTTTTTCAAAAAGTAATCGTTTAGAATAGCGTCTTTAAATACATAACCTTTTCTTGCAAATATTTCATTTCGTAAAAGCCTTAATTCGATAGCCGTTTTTCCTTGTAGTTGTTCTACCGTTATAAGAGATTCGCTAATATCCCCTAAAGACTGAGTTGAACTTGCAGTTTTATTTTCCTGTTGTGTACAACAGGATAGGAGTATCATGACGATATAAAGAAGAGGTTTTTTCATGGTGTAATTATTGCTTAACGTTGGTATGGGCAAAATATGATATTACATTCAATTTTTCTATGAAATACCTAAAATCTCCCGAAAAGATAATTACTCATGTTTAGATGGTCAAATAACCATAAAACCTTATAGTATATTTATTAATTATTTATACTGCTTGTTTTTTCAATTGTTAGATATTTTATTAATCCATGTCCTTTCGATTTCCAAGTTCCAATCATCTTTTCAGGAATTACAAAGAAGTCCCCACTATAAAAAGTTGTTTCGGTATTGTCTGATGTCTTTATCGTGACCATACCCGATAATAATTGGATCAACATTTCTTTAGTATCTTTTATTTTTGATAGAGAAGGCTCTTCCGCTTTTAAGCTAATTGTTAATTCTACTCCTTTTCGTAAGGTCTGAGTAAACTTACGATTCTTATCTAATTGAATATGTGCACCTGATAAGACAGATTTATCAAATAATTCATGCGTAAGATTTTCTGAAGTAATTGTTGAATCAGCTCTTTTGGTGGTGATTACTGATAATTCATAATGAAGGTGTTTTCCAGCTTTTATTTCCCATTCACCAGTGTATCCTTTTGGAGCAAAAAAGTAATCATTGGAGTGAAATAATTGGGCTTTTCCATGTTTAGGTTTGATAATGGCTTCACCATGATACATATATATAAATTCATCGAACCAAAAGTTTTCGAATTTATTATTCCAGGTTTCCGTTGAAACTACATAAATACTGATGTCATTGCCACGATATAAACGCTTTTGATAAAATTTTTTTTCAGGCTCATCTTTTAAATCTATTTTTTTTAGGCCAACTCCTGATAAAACAGATTTATCTAAAAGAATAGGATTTTTAACTTTTTCTTGCCCTGTTGCTATCGCTGATAGCAAGACCAACAATAGTATAGTAAATGTTCTTTTGTCCATTGTATTTATAAAGTTTAAGAATTGTGTATACGAATATGAAACTTTATAGTATATAGGGACTTATTTTAAAGAGAAGAAAAGTACCGTTTTCTAAATCAGGAGTTATTTTTGATAAATTCTTTGGGAGTCATTCCTACTTCAGCTCTAAAAACCTTAAAAAATGTTGTTTTGGAACCAAATCCAGCTTCTTCTCCTATAGCTTCAATAGTAAGTCTTGTTTCTGAAGTAAGCATCTTTTTGACTTCTCTAATTCTAAGTTGATTGATAAAGGAGGTAAAACTTAGTTGAAGATTGTCATTTAGAATTTGAGAAAGCGCATGTGGTTGAATTCCTAATTCATCTGCCAACTCTTTTACTTTTAAATTTTGCTTTTTATACAATTGATGGTCAACAACACATTGTTTGATTTCAAGAATTAGTTTCTCTGCAGTTTTATCTTCAATTTTTCTATTTCGATACTTATTGCTTTTTCTGGCACTTAAGAAAAACTTTAAAATTGTTACATAAATAATGATGGTAGCACCTATAGGCCCAATGATATAGCTAGTGAATAATGAAATAGAAAAGGATAGACACAATAAGGTGAACGCTGTTAAAATTATCAGTTTGGTATAGATTTTTTGTTTTGCTCTATGTTTCTTATACAATTGGAACCATGATCCTACAATATAGATAGTTAATATTCCATGAATTATAAAACGTATCGTATGATCCCATAATAGGAAAAAAGAGGAGAACGGGATCGCTATACTAAAGATGACAAGTACAATTACAACCGAAAAGAAATGGATAAAATCTTTTGGTTTTATATGCTTACTACTTATAAAAATATACAAACTTACACCCATAAGTAAGTTGGATAACAAACCAATTTGAATAAATATTGGGGCGATCTTACCTTGAAAAAAATAAAAACAAGAAATTCCAACTCTAGCAGTTACGAATAATAGAAATATCGCTAGAAATAGATAAGGCTTAAATACTTTATATCTCAAGAACAGATATATAGATATACATAACGTATTAAAAATCCCTAAAGCACTAAAGAAGAATAAAATTTCATTTTGCATCTTCAAAATAGGTCTATCATTATATGAATACAAGAAGTTGATTTAAGTAATTAACTTCGAATAAAAATAGGGAATTATATTTTTCAAAATGATGTATTCAAAAAAACTATAATACTAAAATAGCATCTAAACTCCGATTAAGAGTTCAGATGCTATTCGTTTAAATTTTTACGTTTTAAATAGTAAGGTCTACATCCCCAGAAACTAGATTTATATGACAACAATCTGAACTTATAACATAGTTACTTCTAATAACTTCTTGATTGTCTATAAATCCTCTAAATTGAATTTCTTGTTGTAAGTTCACTCCGATGCTACCATCTTCTGCCAAAGGATATCTCCCTTGTCTTAACCATTCTTCGAGTTCTTCAGGTAGCAGTGAAACGGTAATATTTTCATTAGTATCAAGATTGATAACTTCAAATGAATCTAGTTCTACAGGATCTTGATTTTCATCAGTAACTGTTACGGAAAGTCGTATAAGCACTAAGGTGCAAGCTACATCATCACACTCATCTTCGTCACAGGACATTTGAGAGGTTGCCAATAGAAGCGATAGTGCTATGGCAATTAATTTAAATGGTTTGTTCATTGTTTTTTGCTTTTTTATTAGATGTAAAAAATTATTATTGGTTGCGTATGCGCTAAGTTTCTGTTAGCTAGCTAACATTTACGATAATACTGCTTTGTTAAAGCATTTTAGATAAAGTGTTAATGTTCTTATAAATTCTATGAATTTTTCATTATGCTTGATGTATAGTGGTTTCGGCTTTAACTATTTGTTTTTGAATAACTTATGTGGTTTTGGTAAGTGTCTTAAGTTTTTGACAGCTCATAATTACCTTTTGTTAAGGCTGTAAGTATGCAGAAATCGATGCGTACCAAATTATAGTCAAGAATTTTAAAGAGTAACGAACTTCCTTTCTTGATGTTTACATCATATTCGGCCGAATAGACAGTAGATAAAAATTGAATATATGTTTTACTATTTGTATGGATGTTATTCAATACGTAACGTAAACATAGACTTAAACTCAAAAAAGAATAAAATGAAAAATCTAAAATTAAGCTTATCTGTGCTTTTGGCTGTTGTACTTCTTGTTACCTCATGTAATGACGATGATGATTTTATCTCCGATGGAGGCGGAGAGCCTGATGCATTTGTTGGAGCTGTATATGCAATGACAAATGGAAATGGTCAGATTTCTGGAATTGTACAAGGAGCAAATACTATTGTTTCTTATGGAAGAAATGCAGACGGAACCCTAACACCAATTGGCCCTGTATCTACTGGTGGAAATGGAGGAGATTTTGATGGAGGAGAAGGACTAGATCCACTAATTTCTGCATACGCACTTACAAAAACCGATGACAATGAAAACTTACTGGCAGTAAATGCTGGTAGTAATACCATCACATCATTTAATATTCAAGATGATTTCTCTTTAGAAATGGCTGGTACCCCACAGCCTACAGGAGCAGAAGGACCTAATAGTATTGCTTATACTTCTGTAGATGCAGATGGTGTAAAAGGAATTGTGTATGTGTCGAATATTTCGAGAACAGAGTTTTTGGGAGAAGGAGAACCAGGACAACAAGGAACGGTAACAGGATTTTGGTTGTTAGAAGATGGAACTTTATCACCCATTGCAGGTTCTACCAGAAATTTAGCAAACAGACCTTCTGCTGTTCAGTTTTCACCAGATGGTAATTGGTTAGTAGTAGCATCTATAAATTCTGGAGCAGCAGCATTAGCTTCTGGAAGCGAAGATGAACTTGTGGTATATGCTGTGAATAATGATGGTACCTTATCCGCTAATCAAGTAGCAGGAGCAACCTCAACACTTAGAGATAATGTAGAAGGTAGAAATCTACCATCAGCTATAGGATTTCAGATTGTAGGAAATAATTATGTGGTGGTAACAGAAGCAAGAGAATTTCAACCAGACGGAACTCCACCAGCATTTCCAGCGTTGCAAGATGGATCAGTATCTACTTGGCAAATTCAGGGTGATGGAAGCTTAAGCCCTATTAGTCTGGATGTGAGATCTGGAGAAGGAAATACAGGTAGAACTGCTTGTTGGCTAGATTTTACAGCAGATGGAAGTACTTTCTTTGTGTCTAATGCGATTGAAGCAGGATTGGCATCCTTTAGCTTTAATAACGGAGTAGTAACCTTATTGGATCAGGTAGCTGCGCAAGGAGTAGGAGCCACAGGTAATACTACGGATCCTGGTGCTGCATTCGGAACTACCGAAGGATGGATCGATATGTGGATTAGCGATGATGGTCAATACTTATACCAATTATATGGATTAGACGGTACAATAGGAATTTATAGAGTAAATGGACAATCGTTAGAGTTCATTGGCGAAGAATCAGGAAACTTACCAGACACCAATACTCAAGGTATTGTAGCGATATAAAAATTAATTGTTTGTTTTAGTAATTATTATTTTTCCTAAAACCCCAAAAGATGAGTTGTCTTTCGGGGTTTTTTATTGGACTTATAAAATAATAAGTTATTACATAATCTGGCAATATCCCCAATGACAGAAGAATTCTTCATATTCGAATCCAGGGATGCCGTTTAGGGCACTACAATCTGAATGACTGCGACATTGCATACCCGTATTCCCTCCATTAATGGTTTTTTGTTCTTCTTTTTTTAGTGTTGTTACTCCTGTAGTGTTTAAAAGATTTTTAAGCATGATTATATGTTTTAGATACCTACTCTGTTGCTAAGGTTTTCGGTTACCCCTTATCAAAATAAAGCCAAAAAGCTATTTTGATTCAGATACCAAAGTAATAAGTGATCAACCTGTTAAAAAACAAGTATTCGCTATTTTAAACAAAATAGCCATAAAAAAACCTGCAAATTTTTGCAGGTTCTAAATACTTACAAGTATTATTTAATCAGGTATATAACAAAAAGGAATCACTGCGCCACCCTGTTCCCAATAATTACTTGTTAAAACGGTACTTCCACCTTCAATTTTAGTCATGGAATCGTTACTAATCCTTGCTACAGTTAGCTTTTTTAGAGAGATCTTTTGTGTTTTGTTGTTTTTCATTATTCGAATTGTTTGATCGTTAGTACAGTATCCCTTTTTTTTGAGATATTCTTATCTGGAAATAAATGTATTTCGATAGAAATATATTTGGTTTAAAGCATCTGTGGTAATCTTATATAGCTAAATTGTTTAAAATAGCGATCATTTATACCTTGATTTCTGATGTTGTTTCTTGCTTATTTAAGCTCTTGATATAGTAAGAAGGATTGATTCCTGTTTTAGCTTTAAAATGCTTTACCAAAGAGTAACTACTTTTATATCCAATCTCGGAAGCTATGGATTGAATAGCATAGGATCTAAATTTTGAATCCTCCTGTAATCTCTTTAAAACATAAGTAATTCTAAGATCATTGATATATTCGGTAAAACTTTTCTCTTTGTGTTGATTGATGGTTTGTGATAAATAGGTGGCATTTGTTTTTAACTTCTTTGCCATAGTTCGCAAATTACAATCTGATTTTAGAAAATATTCCTGAGTCTCTAATTTTTCGATTCCTTTGATGATCTCTTGCACCTTTTGGTCATCAATACTAATTTCTTTTTTAGATTGTTCTTGAATTTCTGTTTGTTTGTTTACAGATTCTAATTGATTGATTTCTTGCATTAAGTTTTGAAATACAACTTTATTAGATTTTTGTTTCTTGATGTAATTGTAGGATAGTATTACCATTGCTAGAGAAATTACAAACAAAAAAATAAACAATTTGGTTTTTGCTTGTTGCTGATTATTTTCGAGATCAGTTATTTTCTGTTGTAGTTGGTTAGTCTCTTTTTCATGAATGATATCTATTGTTTGATCTTTATCTTTTTGATAAGCGTCATTAAGTTCCATGTATTTCTTTTGCCAAAAGCTTCCTTTTTCGTAATCCTTTTTTTCGTTGTAACAATTAGCTAAAAGTAAATGTGCTCTTATCGCAGGAGGTTTAAAGAAATCTGTTTCTTCAAAATTATTAATGCCATCTTCTAGTATGGGAATTGCTTTATCATATAATCCTTGCTCATAATAACAACTACCTGTGTAGTAGGTGGTGTTTATGATAGGAAATGCTTTGTTACTAATTTCTTGAGTATCTAATATATTTTTAGCTTTCAATAAATAATCTAGAGAAGCATTATATTGTTTTTTATGATAATAGACCATTCCTTTTTTAATATACAAATCCAGAATAGCTTCTTTATATGAAAGTTGTTTACTGATTTCTAATGCTTTTTCTACATAAAATAGGGTTGAATCATATTCTTCTCTAGCCAAATACACTTCACTACTAAGTACAAGAATACTTACATGTGCATCTTTTCGATACATATTTGTTTTTGGAATGATTTCAAGAGAACGAAGCGCAATGTTTAATGCTTTTTCCGACCGATTCATCCTTCTTAAAATAACGATTAATCCAGCATTGGCTTTAACTTCTAATTCTTTATGCTCTGTAAATTTAGCAAACTGTAATCCTTTCGTATATTCTTGCAGTGCATCTTTATTTTTTCCATTTCTTAAGTGTATGTGACCTTTTAATGTATGTATTATAGATACTAAAGAATCATTTTTGAGTTCTTTACTGATTTTTAAAGCCTGATCATAGAATTGTATACCTACATCATAATCTTCAGAACTATATAAATCAAATCCTTTATCAACTAAAAAAACCGCTTTTTGTAACTCCTTGTTTTCTTGAGAAAGAGTGTGAGTAGTAATTGAAAGTAATAGTATTATAATAGGAAAGACGTACTTATTGAGAGTGTATGGGTATAGAGTAGTCATTTTAGATGATTTGTGAATAATGTAAAAGTAGATCGGACGCTATTCTTTTTTAGAATTTGCAACATAATTTACTTTCTGTTGCAAAATACTTAAAAATTTAAAGTTTGTACTGGGATACCAGTTGTCTATTTACGGTAATAGTCTATATTCGGACTATGAAGCGATCTCATTACACTTTTTGTGTTCTGTCTTTACTCTTGTTTTCTCCGTTTGCCTTGGTGGCGCAATTGGGCTTTTGTAATGGGAATTCTGGTGACTCAATTTTTAATGAAACTTTTGGAACAGGAACGACTATTGGACCCGCATTACCTCCAGGTAGTACAACGTATAGATATGTAAATACCGCGCCAGATGATGGAGCATATACGATTTCTAGTTTTACGGGATATTTCGATTGGCATGATACCGAGGATCATACGCCTGGAGATACGAATGGAAAATGTTTTATTGTCAACGCAGATTTTACGGCAGGAGAATTTTTTAGAAGACCAGTAACGGGATTATGTGAAAATACTTCTTATGAATTTTCAGCTTGGTTGTTAAATTTATTGCCATCTAGCGGATGTGGAGGAAATGGAATTCCAGTGAATGTAAATTTTCAAATATGGGATGTTACTGATACTAATTTATTAGCTTCTGGGAGTACTGGTGATATTTTTTCTACGGCAAGTCCAAATTGGGAACAGTATGGTTTAGTATTTCAAACTTTGCCTGGGCAAACATCTGTTGTATTGAGAATGAGTAATAACGGTGATGGAGGTTGTGGAAACGATTTGGCAATAGACGACATTGTTTTTAGAACATGTGGAGATTTTATCGATGTTACTGATACACTAGATAATTCTAGTATTACTGAATGTGAAAGTGATGCTCCAATCTCAACAACTTTAACTGCAACTCCAGATTTTTCGATTTATACAACCCATGCTTATCAATGGCAAGAAAGTTCTGACAATGTGAATTGGACTGATATTCCCGGAGAAACTAATGATATGTTTACTACACCTTCATTGTCAACAACAACTTATTATAGAGTAAAAGTTGCAGAGGATGCTATAAATCTTATTAATCCATTGTGTATCGCTTTATCAGAAACCTATGAAGTAAATATAATAACACAGCCTGTTGCACCTGTAAGTAATGGAAATGTTATTAATTGTGATAACGAAAATCAGGGAGTCTCTGTAAATGTTCCTAACGGTATTACGGTAAATTGGTATGATAGTGTAGCAGGCGGAAGTCTTTTGCAAGCTAATTCTACAACATATGTTACGGATGTTTCAGGTACTTATTATGCCGAGGCTATTTCTGAATTGGGCTCTTGTATATCGAATACCCGAACTGCCGTTAGCTTGGATTTTTTTGAATCTCCAGAAGTAACAGATGAAGAAACCTCTTTTTGTTCAGGAGGAAGTGTGGTATTGGATGCCGGAATTACTAATGTAACGTATTTATGGAATACTGGTGAAACAACTTCTAATATTACTGTAAATGTTGAAGATACATATACTGTGACAGTTACGGATAGCAACATGTGTTCTAGTGTGAAGACTATTGTAGTTATAGAAAGTGAAGCTCCTGTCATTGAGGCTATTACATCTATTGGTGATACCATTACTATTACAACTGCAAATACTGGCGAGTTTGAATATTCTATAGATGGTGTTAATTACCAAAGTAGTAATGTGTTTACGAATTTAGAAGGTGGCCTATATGAAGTAATGGTAAGAGAAATAAATGGATGCGGTACGGATTCAGAGGAATATATATTGTTAGTATATCCAGAATATTTCACACCAAATAATGATGGTTTTCACGAGTTATGGCAGATAGAAGGGATACAGCAGTTTCCCTCGGCTTCTATCTATATTTATGATCGCTATGGTAAACTACTAAAGCAATTGCTTCCTGACAGCACAGGTTGGAATGGTACGTATCTAGGCAGACAAATGCCTTCTTCTGAATATTGGTTTCGAATAGATTTACAAGACAGGTCTAGTGTTACTGGGCACTTTTCGTTGATTCGGTAATAATTATTCTAACCAATCTTTAAAATCCTTTACACGTTCTCTTGCCACTATAATTTCTTGCTCATTAAAATGATGTAACTTTATCTGTAACCTGGAATTCGTATAGGAAATAATATCCTTTATTGCATTGATGTTGATATAAAACTTGCGGTTTACCCTATAAAACTGTTTCGGATTCAATTCACTCTCCAAAGACTCTAAAGTGGTATCGATCAAATAATTCCGATTTTCATTTGTATGAAGATAAGTTCCTTTATTTTCAGAATAGAAACATTCGATATCTTCTACAGAGAATATTTTAAGATGTTGACCTACACGAGCTGTAAACCGTTTCTTATATTCTCTATCCATAGGGTTTACCAAAAGTTTTTTGATATCCTCAAAATCTACTTGTAGTGATGGAGTAGTAGGTAATTGCTCTTTGTATTTTTTGACTGCGGATTCCAATTCTTCATCATCAATAGGTTTCAGTAAATAATCAATACTATTTAATTTAAAAGCTTTTAAAGCATATTCATCATAAGCAGTTGTAAAAATAATAGAGCTCTTAATCGTAATAGAATCAAAAATCTCGAAAGATAAACCATCACTTAACTGAATATCCAGAAAAATAAGATCAGGATGTGGATTATTACTAAACCATTCTATGGATTCGCTTACAGAATGCAGCATCGTATCTACTTTAATATCAAGATCATCAAGCATACGACTAAGTCTCCTTGCTGCGGGTTTTTCGTCTTCTATTATGAGTACATTCATATTTTAGTTTGGATTGTTAGATTGTTGGATGAATTAGATTATTGTTTTTTTTATGTGATTTAGACTTGATGTTTGCAAAAGCTGATTAACTATATTTATTGTAATATAACAAAAAAGACAAGGTTAAATATGCCAATTTCACGCTTCTGTAATTCAGTCTAATTATCTAATTTATTCCCAAAGTTGCTTCTCTCTATCTTCTTCATCCATATACTTTCGTATTCTTCGCTCTTCCCAATCTTTATCAAACATCGGATTGATTCTATAAGCTTTTACCGCATGAAATGCTAAACCGATTCCCCAACCAAATGCCGCCCATAAAAACCATGCGTAGCGCCATTCATTTTGATAATAATTTAATCCCGCTAAAAATCCTATAATGATGATATATGAAAATAGGTTATTATAAAACTTCTTTAGTTCTTCTACGCGTTCTTTTGCACGTTCGTATCTTTTTTGTTCTTCGAAATCTTTCATTGGTTACTGTTTTGTTAGTTATTGTATTATTTTACATCGAATGATCATACATCTAGCGTATCATCTTCGTCCATAAGCTCTTTTATTTTCCTTTGTTCCCAGCTTTTTCCAAACACAAAATTGCGTTTAAAGACTCTCAGTCCATGAAATAGCAATCCTATTCCCCAAAAAAATGGAGTAGCATATAAGTGCCATTGCGCCCAGTTTTTAAATCCCTGACTGCTAAAGTTGGTATTGATAAAAAGGATGATTATATTGATGACAATATAAAAAGTAAGGTGTGTATAGAAACCTCTTTCATCATCAACTCTTTTTTTAGCTTCTTTAAATCTCTTATCTTCTTCTATTGGTTTCATGACGAATAGTATTATGATTTTTATAGAAAATTATTAAACTTTTCTTTATCCAAAATTTCTTTGATTTTTCTTTCTTCCCATTGTTTGCTAAATATTATGTTAGGATTGAAAACCTTTACCCAATGAAAAAATAAACCAATACCCCAGAAAAACGGAGTGATATATAAATTCCAGTTAAAGAAGTCACTAAAACCATTATCTAAAAAATCAGCATTAATGAATAACAAGAAAACATTGACAATTACATATGCGGTAAAATGGCTATAGAATCCTTTTTCTGCTTCAACTCGTTTTTTTGCGTTTAAATATTTCTGTCTTTTTTCTAAATTTTCCATGATTCTTTTTTTATTGATTAGTATCGTCCATTAATTCTTTGATCTTTTTTTCTTCCCATTTCTTACTAAATAAAGAAAGGGTAAATGAATTTTTCTTCAATTTTCTATCTCTAAATACCCATAATCCATGTGCAAGTAAAAATACTCCCCATAATACTGGAGAACTGATCAAATTAATCACTAAATATCCATCATATATATACTCTTGAAATTGTAAAATTACTGCTGCAATAATTACATTAATTATCAAGTAAACACCCAAATGTGTATAGAATATACGCTCTTCTTTTACTCGTTTTTTAGCGTACTCATATTTTTTATTTAATTCTGATGTTTCCATGATATTACAATTCATTGTTTTTATTCATAAACTCTTCAATCTTTTTTTCTTCCCATTCTTTACTGAAAATAGAGCGATTAAAAAGTTTTCCTAATCCGTTTCTATGTCTAAATGTCCATAATCCGTGACCTAATAATCCTATTCCCCATAACACTGGAGTACTTACTACATTCCATGGCAGGAAGTCGTTGTATCTTTCACTATTCACATAATCGCCTATTTGTATCTTAAAAATAAAAATGATAATGTTCATTACTACATATACTGTGGCATGTGTGTAGAATCCTCTTTCTTCGGCTACGCGTTTTTTTGCACGATTATAGGCTTTTCTTTTATCCATCTTATTCATAATCTCCTCTTTTAGATTCTTCCATATACTTTCTGATTTTCTTTTTTTCCCAATCTTTGCCAAATATTGGGTGATGATCAAATGCTTCTGCATAATGGAAGATTAATCCTAATCCCCAACCTGCCATTGGAAAAATAAACCAAGGAAGACCAAAACCAGTGGTTTTATAATTGATGAATATCAAGAACGGAATTACGATACAGTAGGCGACCAAACTTCCGTAGAATTCTTTCATTTTCTTTACTCGATCTTTAGCTCTTTTATATTTCAGGTCTTTTGCGATTGCTATATTTTGTGATGTTGTCATATCGATTGATGTTATTTTTTTAGTTAATATCGGGAGCTTTGCAATGAAAGCCGTTTCAGTCTTGAATACAGAAAACTCTCTTTTGGTAAGTAATCCATATCGTTGCTGTACATTTCCTAAACCTACACCGCTGCTTTGTTTGATAACTTCTTTGGTTTGTAAGTTGTTTTCTACAATTAGAAAACCATCATCTTCATAAATTTTGATATGTAGTGGTTTATCCGGCATTACTACATTATGCTTAATGGTGTTTTCTAATAAAATCTGCAAAGACAAGGGAACAACTTTGGCCTCGGGATTAGAAGCTTTTTCGGGCATTTCAAAAATAATGCTGTCTTCAAACCTAAGCTTTAACAAGGTCATATATGTTTTTGCAAATTTTAGTTCTTCATCTACGGTTACTAATTCTTTGTCTTTTTGTTCTAATACATATCGATATACTTTAGATAACGATGTGGTAAACTTTTGAGCCATTCTTGGATTTTCATCAATTAATGATGTCAAAACATTTAGACTGTTAAACAAAAAGTGAGGATCTAATTGATTTTTTAGAGCATCAAATCTTGCTGATGCTGTACCTGCTATTATTTTTTGTTCGGTTACCTTTTTTTCTTGTAAGGCTTTATAAAAGTAAATGGTATGAAAGAACAATGAAATAATTGCTGTGATCAATAGTGGGAATACATAATCTCCAAAAGATTGATCTGCTAAAAACTCATTAGTTGTTTGTCTTTGTAGTACTACAACACTTGCAATAAACTCACAAATAAAGTATCCTAACATGGTTACTACTATAGAGCCACCAGCACCAATTAATATTCGTTGTATTCCTTTATTTTTCCATTCAAATTTATAATTGATATATCTAAAATATAACACGTTGATATACGTGAGAAAGAAACTATATAAGAAGTTGATAATCCAGTATTGTATGCTTAAGAATCTATCAATTTTGAAACCGTTAGCGAATAAGTTAACGATAGTTATTGCGATAGATACTCCGAATGCAATGATCAGTACTCTTCTTAAATCCTTCATAGTATAATTTTGGTATTATATAGAATCGATGAACATGTCTGCTAAGCCTTATTTGCAGTTTTGTTGTATCCTTTTTATCTGATCTTTTCCCCAATCTGGATAAAAAGGTGTTGTGTTCGATTCTTTTTCAAAGTACAAGATAGCTTTTTCTATTTCAGGACAAAAGGCCTTTGGATCCTTACCCCAGAATTTAGCAGCTCCCATTTGCCACTCAGCATGATATAAGGTTGCTCTTGGATTTTCGGGCTCTAATTTTTTTGCTCTTTGATATAATTCTTCGACCTTAGGCGAATGTGTCATTCCATATTTTGTTCCATCATACACTACATATGCTGTATTTAGCATTGCTTCTAGAATTAAAATTTCGGCATTGTCTTTGGAAAAGGTCTTAGCTTCATTCAAATAATTCTGAGCTTTCTTTAAACGGGATTCAATTTCCTCAGCGTCTTTGGTATTAAATGTTTTTATAATATGTATTTGCGCTGCATAATAAAAAGGTAACCAATTGTCCTTTTCTGCTCTGCCGATTCGTTCGAATAGATTTACCGCCTCGTCGTTTTTTTGATTGCCCCAAAGCTCAAAAGCTTTTCCCATTCCTTTTTCGTATGCTTGTTGTGCGTTTGATGTTAGTACTATAAAAAAGGAAGCTATAAGGATAATTGTTTTCATAATTTTTTGTTGTTTTAGTTTTACATGGTAAATATCCTTCAACAACAGAAAATTTGGAATTAAATCATACCGAACTGTAGTTTATGATGGATGAATTGTATCAAAGTTTAATAGATTGGATCACATCTCCATTAGAAACTGAGAATTTAGCATCCTCCCAACTTGGTGGGCCAAAGTTTCCTTTCGCATTATTACTAGTGCCGTAAGGTTCTTTAGGTATTTTGAAAAAGTTTGTATCAAGTTTTTCGTTATCATTTTCGTCATGAAATAATGAGATGGCATAGGTGCCCGCAGGAATATTTTCTAAAGTAACGGTAAGTGCTCCTTCTTTACTTTTTACTTTGGTAGATTTGAATATCTTTTTATAGAAGTTTTCTTCGCTATTATACAACCCAATTCTGATGGTGCCTTCAGAAGATTTGATATTTGAAATATCAATTTGGATGGTGTTTTCATCGTTTTGTGCATAAGTAGTAAAAGAGCTTACTAGACAAATAATAATAAAAGTGAAATAATAAGTGGTTTTCATGGCTTAGTTTTATTTATAAAATTAAACATATGTTTTTGCAAGTGTTTGATTTGTAGTTTATTTTAAGATTACTTTTGGTTGTGTTTATGGATTTAAAGACAGTAAACAAAAGTTTATATTGTCGTTTTTGAGTTTTCTCTTGATACAGATAATGTCTGGAGATGTAATACTAAATGGATTTATTAGTTTAATGACATTTATTTTATAGATTATCGAGTTGATTATCGGTTTTATCATCGCTAATGGTCCAGAAGAAACCAACGATAAAAAAACGATCAGCAGTTGGTCTGATGGCGCGTCTGGCAAAATTTCCATTCACATTAGGAGTGTTGGCATATTGATAATTAAATACATTGTCAAAACCTAATACATTGGATACAGAAACGAACAAGATCTTCTGTTGACTTATTAAATAAGCCCAACTCATATTCAAAGAATTAAATGTTCTGGTTTTTGTGCCTAGAAAATCTGGAGTGTTTGGGTCTGTATATGGGCGTCCCGAAGCAAAATTATAGGTGGTACTAATTAATGATTTCCAATCTTGGACCCAATATTTACCTACTAATGATAAATTATGCTTGGCAGCAAAATTTGGAGTGGCGCGTTCTGGATAATTCCTATAATTTCTTTTTGTATCCAGATAAGAATAGCTAGCCCAATACTCAAAGTTTTTAAAAGATTTATTATCTCTCCAATATAAATCTAATCCAGCTGCATATCCATCGCCATTATTAGTAAAAGTACTTCCGAATTCAGGAAGTTCTGTATCAAATTTAACTAAACGATCATAGCCTTTATAATATGCTTCAGCTCTTAAAGTTCTCCCATTGTTCTGATACAAATAGTTAAGGATATAATGTGATGATTTTTCTGGATCTAAAGAACTGTTGTATTTTAAAACGTCTTGTTGAGGTGCTTGATAAAAATCTCCATACGCTAAAGAGACTTGTGATTTCTCTGCAATTTTATATGCTAGTGATGCTCTTGGCGATATTCTGGTAATATCTAATAAGGAATTATGCGTACCTCTTATTCCAACTTGCATCGCTAGCTTTTTGTTAAAAAAGATGTTTGCTTCCCCAAAAGCTGCTGTACTATTGTTATTGAAACTACTTTGGAAATTTCCGAAGGTAGTAGCACTAACATCTTCTTTAAAATCTCCTAGAAATTGCTCTATACCAAAATTTAGTTTAAATCGATTATTAAACCTTTTTCTAAGTTTTACTTTTAAATGAGCACTGTTGTCATCTGAATCAACATTTGTATCTTCAATTTTAATGTCATTATGATCATTAGCAAAGCTCACACCTGTTGCAAGAGTCCAATCATTCCCTAATTCACCTTTATAGGAAGCATTGAGGTATAAATTTCTATTGGTTAAACCAAAGTTAATACCTTCAGGAATATTGATGTCTTCTTGAATTAATTCGAAATCGGCATAATTCAATCCTCCATATAGTTTAAACAAACCATTGTTAAATTGATGTCTATATACAGCTTCTCCAGACAGTGATTCAAAAGGTTTTATCCAATCTACTCGTTGAGAAATAACTTCTTGATAAGGTTTTAGGTTTAAGTAAAAAGCATTGATACTTAATGAATTTTTCTCCCATTTTTGAGTATTACCTACACCAAGACCTACTGAAATAAAGGAGAGGTCTGTCTTTTCCTGTTCGGGTTGATCAATGGTGTTGAGAAGAAGTACACTTGATAATGCGTCTCCATATTCTGCTGAATATCCTCCAGTTGAGAAATTAGTTCCTTTGAATAAGAAAGGGGAGAAACGACCACGTGTAGGAATATTGTTTGCAGTTGCAGAAAACGGTTGGAAAACACGAAGTCCATCAATATATACATTAGCTTCATTGGCATCTCCACCACGAACAAAAAGTCTACCATCTTCGGCAACTGTAGAAGTTCCTGGTAGTGTTTGGAAAGCACCAATATAATCTCCAGCGGCACCAGCGGTAGTAACAATATCTAAAGGTGTTAGCACAGATGCTTTGCTATTGTCTCCAGCAGAAAATGTACCAGCATTCAGGATTACACTTCCGAGAGAGTTAACATCTTCTTTCAAAGTGATTTTTAGGTTTTTCATTTCGTTTACTGTTGCGTTTAAAATAAATGTTTCAAAAGAAAGAAATGATACTACTAAGATTTGATCTTCTGTTTCTGAAGTCGTAAAAGAAAAGCTTCCTGTATCCGTGGAAGATGCACCATCATAAGTTCCTTTTAGATAGATGTTTGCACCAGGAATTGGTATGCCAGAAGGGTCCGTTACAGTTCCTGAAATAGTGGTTTGAGCGGTTAAAAAAAGAGAGGCAAGTAGTGAAATGGTAAATAATAAATATCTCATTTGATGTACTGTTGTTTTTTGATTGACAGTTCAAAGGTGTATTAAAACGAAGATTCTAAAAATTGATTCTTACTGAATTGTAGAAAATGTAGGATGGATTGTTAGGAAAGGGAAATAGTATATTTTGAAAAAATAAACTAAAAAATTAGTTGAATCTTTTAACTAATTTTTTAGTTTTACATTTCTTAATCAATGAACTATGAAAAAAATACTCTTTTTATCAATTTTTCTTATCGCAATAGGAGGTAAATCTCAGGAGATGACGGTTTTTTATAAAGAAGAACGTAAATCTGATTATTATCAATTAAGAACATATGTTTTTGAAAAAAGAATGAGTAAGCAAGATTTACAATTGATTAATGATAAAGCGAAGGATCATAGCGATGAACTTGCAAATTATGGTTATGCAAGTGTACTTAGAATTGATCATGAGAAATCAATTTATTATCCATTAGAGCGGCAGTTTAATGATACAATTAATATTACTGTTTCTTACGGAAAGGACGGGAAACAAACTTTTATTAGTAGAGAGACCTCGGAAAAAGAGTACAAAATTGTTTATATAAATCAAGATACAAAACAAAAATCAAGTGTAGAATATGCTTATGGTAAAGAATATCTGATCGATGAAGAGCTGGTTGATCTAGAATGGAAGTTTACCAATCAGACAAAAATGATCTCTGGATATTTGTGTAAGAAAGCATTAGTTTTTAAAAGAGAAAAGCAAGAGTATACAAGTTATAGCTATGGAAATTATCGAGTAAAAGGGCGTAAACCTGTTGAGGTTTGGTATACGGAAGAAATCAAATCGTCATTTGGACCTTTAGGATATTGGGGGTTACCTGGTCTGATAATAAAAGTGATTGAAGAGGATGCAACTATCTTTTTAGATAAAATTCTTTATACGCTGGATGATTTTGAAGTAAAACCACCAACTCAGGGAGAAAAAATTACTAGAGAGGGATTAGAAGAAATACCAGCGTTACTTTTTCATGAACATTAATTTTTTAATAAACTTATGATTTGAGGTAACATTTTTAGACGAAATGACACATACTTATATAGTCTAAATTTATTATCAAAGGATCCAATTCCTTAGACGAATCATCATTAACCAAAATCTTTACATGAAAATTAAATTATTGATCATACTTTTCTTTATTTCCTTTTTAGGGAAATGTCAGGAAATTACTGTGTTTTATAAAGAAAAGCGTAAGCCAGCTCAAGTATCAACAAAAGAATCTTTTGACACTGATGAAATTTCTGATTATTACAGAGAACAGTTTGCTAAAATTAAGGAAGCTATAAAGTCAGGAGTCAGTAAAGATTCTATTATGTTGATTAGAGAGGAACTTGAGAAAGAAGGAGAACGTATTTCCGCAAGGATTAGTGAAAGAGAGAAGAATAAAAAACCACTAACTATACCGTACTATGACTATATTACTGTATTAAGGATTAATAAAGAAAAATCATTGTACTACCCACAGAATGAAGTGAGTAATGATACCGTTTCTCATAGTCGTACCAATAAAAAAGGACGTGAATTAGTAGATGAGAGAATAAACTATAATGATTCGGAAATTATCTATTTGGATACCTCTAAAAAGAAAAAGATAAGTTCTCTAAAAGTGCATAAGTTTGATTATAAAGGAAGAAAATTTCTTATAGAGGAAACATTAGAGCCACAGGAATGGGAACTAACGAATAAGGTTAAAAAAATCGATCAATATATTTGTTATAAAGCCATACTTAAAAATACGGATAAAAAAGTAGAAGCTTGGTATACCAATAAAATCAAAGCTTCTTATGGACCAAAAGGGTATTACGGACTTCCTGGTCTTATATTAGAGCTAAAAGAAGGGGAAAAGATAGTAAGCTTTGATAAGGTTTCCTTATTTCCTTCGGAACCGATCATCATAAACCCACCTAATGAAGGTGAAAAAATTACTAGAGAAGAGTTAGAAAACTTATCTACTAAGATATTTAATGAATATTAATGTACTCAGAAGTGATATGAAAAAAATCTTAATAAGTATTATAGTATTGACTTCATTTATGGCAAAATCTCAAGAGCTAACAGTCTATTATAAAGAAAAGCGTAAACCGGCTCAAGTCAAAAAGAAAGAATCTTTTGATTACACTGAGATTGATTCATTTCTAATAGAAGGAATGAAAAAATTTAGGGCAACACATAAACCTGGTGTTGGTAAGGACTCTATCCAACTCTATAATCAAAAATTTAGAGCAGTGTCAGATAGTCTATACGCTATAGTAAAAGAAAAATTGAAAAAGAAAGAAAGGAATAAAGCGCCATTGGCAATTCCATCTTATGATTATATCACTATTTTGAAGGTTAACAAGAAGGAATCGTTATATTACCCGCAAGACAACGTAAGTAATGATACAGTCTCGAGAACTAGTTTCAATAAAAAAGGTAAAGAATTGGTTGATGAACAGATTAATTACAACGATTCAGAAATTATTTATCTAGACATTTCTCAAAAGAAAAAGATAAGCGCTTTAAAAGTACATAAATTTGATTTTAGAGGGAGAAAGTTTTTGATCGATGAAACATTAGAGCCACAGGAATGGGAGTTAACCGAAGAAACCAAGAAAATCGATCAATATCGCTGTTATAAAGCAATACTGAAAAACTCGGATAAAAAAGTAGAAGCTTGGTATACGAATGAAATCAAAGCTCCTTATGGACCAAAAGGATATTACGGGCTTCCTGGTCTAATATTAGAACTAAAAGAAGGTAAAAAGAAAGTCAGCTTCGACAAGGTTTCCTTATTTCCTTCTGAATCAATTATTATAAATCCGCCAACAGAAGGCGAAAAAATTAACAGAGAAGAGTTAGAAGGTTTGGCTCAGAAACTATTTGATCAGTATTAATTAAACCCTTTCAATTGCATTTTCTTCTTTGTTCTTAAATGGTCTTACAATTAATCTAGCGGCTTTGTCGTAGTTGATATAATTGTAGGTCCAATTAAAAAAGGTTACAAAACGATTTCTAAAACCTACTAAAAACCAAAGGTGTATAAACATCCATATAAACCAGGCAAAGAACCCTCCAAAACGAAATTTACCTATATCAACAACGGCTTTATTTCTTCCGATTGTTGCCATAGATCCTTTGTCAAAATAAGAGAAAGGAATCATAGGTTTTCCTTGTAATTTGCGCTTTATGTTTTTTACTAAATGACTTCCTTGTTGTATCGCTGGTTGTGCAACCATAGGATGTCCTTTAGGATACGCTTCTGTTTGCATTAATGCAATATCACCAATAGCAAAAACATCCTCATACCCTTCAATTTGATTAAATTCGTTGACTTTATAACGATTTGCTCTAGGAATAAGAGCATCCGATTTTAACCCTTCTACAGGAGCACCAGTAACACCTGCAGACCAAATGAATGTAGCACTTTGTAATGATAACTCCGTATTGGTAGAAACTACGTTGTTCTCGTAATTGGTTACTTGAGTATTAGTATGAATATGCACTCCCATTTTTTGTAAAAACTTAGAAGCTTTTTCGGAGGCATTCTGACTCATAGGTGGTAACACTCTATCTGCTCCTTCAATAAGATGAATCTCCATTTCGCTAAAATCCATATCAGGATAATCTCTGGGGAGTACGTTTAATTGTAACTCTGCAATTCCACCAGCTAACTCAACACCTGTAGGACCAGCTCCAGCTAGCACAAAGCGAAGCAGTTCCTTTCGTTTTTCTGGATCAGTAGTAATTACAGCTTGTTCCAGATTCTCTAACATCAAACTTCGTAAGTTCAAGGCTTGCGGAAGGTTTTTCATTCGCATGGAGTTTTTTTCGATAGTCTGATTTCCAAAAAAATTGGTACGTGCTCCAGTGGCGATAACCAGATAGTCGTATGTAATGCTGCCAATAGAGGTATGAACTTCTTTATTTCCTGGATCTATAGAGGTAACCTCTGTCATTCTAAAATAGGTGTTCTTACCTCTTTTTACGATTTTTCGTAATGGATAGGCAATAGAATCTGGTTCTAACGATGAGGTTGAAACTTGATATAATAAAGGCTGAAATGTGTGATAATTGTGTCTGTCTAATAGCACGAGTTGTACGTTTTCTTTTACCATTTTTCTGGCTAAAGCTACTCCTGCAAAACCACCTCCGATAATCACTAATCTTGGTAAATTAGTATAAGGAATGTTCATAAATAAAGTGTTGTTCTACAAAGATAAACTGATAATGTCATATAGACTATAGAATATTTATTTTTGTTTATTGCTTCGGTAAAACTGATTGAAAATCAGTTGCTAAAATATTTTTGTTCTAAAAATAGTATCATTAAAAATAAATTTTAGTTCAGAATGTGTAACGTATTTGTTTTATTGTCTACTTATAAGGTGTAACTAACTAAAGTGAAGAAAGAATTAGAACATAGTTTTGTAACCAATCTTGAGCAAAATCAAAATATAGTGCACAAGGTCTGTAGGATATATACCAATGACCCAGAATCGCATAATGATTTGTTTCAGGAAATTACTATCCAGTTATGGAAAGCGTATCCAAAATTTAGAGGTGAATCTAAATTTAGTACCTGGATGTATAGAGTTTCGTTAAATACTGCTATTACACTATATAGAAAGTCAAAACGAAGTATTAAAACTTCTGATTTTGATGCGATGGATTTTAAAATCACCGCAGAAGAGTATGACGATGGAGTGGAGCAGCAATTAAAACTTATGTACGCGGCAGTAAAACAATTAAATGATATCGAGAAGGCGTTAGTTTTCTTGTATCTGGAAGACAAATCATATAAAGAAATTGCAGAGACTATGGGAATCTCTGAAGTAAATGCAAGAGTAAAAATGAATCGAGTGAAGACGAAGTTGAAAAAAATATTAAACCCATAAAGATGGATGAATTAGAATTATTAAAAAAAGACTGGAAAAGCCGAGATTCGGAACTTCCAAAACTATCATATAATGAGATCTATAAGATGATTTTAAAGAAATCATCATCTATAGTTAAGTGGATCTTTTTGATAAGTGTCATAGAGTTTGTTTTATGGTCTTCGATAGACATTATGGTGAGGCTATCTGGTGAGTATGATGATCTTGAGATTTTAGGATTAGAAAACTTTTCAGTGATATCTACGATTTTATCGTATGGAATATTAATCTACTTTATTGTCCGTTTTTATATCAATTATAAAAACATAAAGACTACAGATTCGGCATCGGTGTTGATGAAAAATATCCTGAATACAAGGAAAACTGTAAAACAGTATGTTTGGGTGAATATTAGCTTTTTGTCTTTAACAACGTTGGTCGTTATTATGTACATGACTTTTTATACAGATACGTATGAAGCTCAATCCGCTGATCAGAATATTCCATTATATGTAGTAATCATTACCTCGGTACTGGTGTTAGCAGTTTTCATTGGATTATTAGCATTGCTGTATCGAGTGGTATATGGAATACTAACCAGAAGGCTTAAAAAGAATTATCAAGAACTTCAGAAACTTGAAGTATAAACAAAAAATCCCTGTTCACTTCAGGGATTTTTTTATTTATTTTCATTAAATGCCGAAGGTAAAAGCTGAGGTATAAATTTTACCAATAACGGTAAAAGGAGACTTCCTCCAGGCAATATAAAAATAGCTAATGACGGAATGGTTTTACAAACGTCTAATAGCTGCTGTTTCATTTGTTGTTTTTCTTCCTTAGAAAGGTCTCTTACTGCAGATTGTCCTAATAATATCATTAAATCCTTACTCTCAGAGATTTCTTTTATAAGTCGTTTCTTATTTCTTAGGATAAGAATACTTACAGTTCTTGAAGTCTGTTTGTAAAAATGAAGCGCTGGATTCGAATAATTGAAAAAAGAAATCTCATCTTTATGATCATTTACAAACCTAAGAACAGAATCCAATGATTCCTGAACCCATCTGTTTGATAATGCTAACTCTGCTCCCAAAGCACGCATAAAATCCTGTTCTCCAAGATCAATTTCTTTATCATTCCAAACGGCTAAACTTGTAAGATCAAGAATATAACGTTTCTCTAAGTCATCGGTATAAGTATCTAGATCGACTTGGTCAAAACTTGCATCCTCCTCCGTACTAATCGTGGTATATCGTACCGAAGAAGCGAAAAGTTTTACTAACAATTCATAATAATCATCTTTCTCTATTTTAGAATTTAATGCCAGAAATACAATATTTGTTAAGGTTTCTTCCAGCGACGCTGCATATTCTATTGGGTTGATATCATGAATTAGAAAATGTTCAAAAGCAAGTACATCAATAAAGAGTAATGCATTTGTAAGCAAATGACTAAAGTTCTTTTTAAAAATAGATTCATTCGTTTGGATACGAGTGTTTATAATCTTTTCAAGTTTTTCACTCTTGTTAGAAGTCAATGAATTGATAAAAGAAAAGAAAGACTTTTTCGTATCTAAATATTCATAAAACTCAACTAATGCATTGATACAATCTTTAGAACTTCCATTGTCGATAGTTTCATAATAGGTCACTACCAATGCAGAGAAAAGATTAATTTTTGTTTTCTCTTCTTCCGAGTAGGTTATTTCGGAGTCTAACGATATCGCTAATGAAATGGAAGTGCCATAAATAAAACCAGCTTCTCTCAGTTTTGGATACAATTCATCTAGAGATGATACTGGGAGAGCGTCTAAGTCAAATTCTCTTAAAAACTTATCTATCCAACCAGAAGTTGATGGGTTCATGAGTCTATTGGTTTATGGCAAAGTTAAATTTATTTTTCTTCTAAAGACAAACTCAAAGGATTAGTATATGCAAATTTAATACTTAACTATTTTTTAACACTTTTAGGAAAACCGTCTTCTTCATAAGCTCGTAAGTAAAAGCGTAAACATTTAAAATTAAATAAAAATGAACAAGATTAGAAAAACAAATTTATACATCCTTGGAGGGCTTTTAAGTTTAGGGATTGTTTTAATGGCGGCAGACCACATTGATGCGCCGGCTGTTGTAGGAAGCACAGCAGACATTACGGATCTTTATGCATTTGAAGGGGGCGACCCAGATAATACGGTATTCGTAGCAAATGTTCAAGGATTACTAGCTCCTGGAAGCTCGGCAAGTTTTGACGAAAATGTCTTAGTAGAGATCAATATCGATAATGATGGGGATCTTATAGAGGATTTGGTCATACAAGCAATACCCAGAGATGGTATTATGTACTTTTTTGGACCTTATCAGCCTACTCAAACAGGCCTGAATAGCACAATCAATGAAGATACTCAGTATTTAGGACAAGTAGCCATTAGTACAGGTGCCAATGCTACAACTTCTGAAGCAAATGGTATATCCTATTTCGCTGGTTTAAGAGAAGACCCTTTCTTTTTTGACTCCAATCAGTTTAATGCAATTATTGGTGGAATGGCACCAGGAGGATTTAATAATCCAGGGAATGATGATTTTGATGGTACCAATGTATTATCTATCGTAGTAGAAGTTCCTAATTCACTATTAGGAGGCACCTTCAGCCATCCGGCAGGAACAGGTGTTGAAGTATTTAATACTTGGGCAGAAGCTAAAAGAAAACAATAATCAAAAATTTAATAATACATAATTATGAAACTTAATAATTTTAAAAATATATCAGCAATATTCATATTAACTCTAGGATTTGTTAGTTGCAGCAGCGACGATGACGTTATAGTAATTGATCCACCAGTAGCGGTAGATTTTTCTGGAACATTTTCTCAGGAAGATCAGATGGGAAGACCAGGAATCAATACAGTTTTTAGCGCAACACCAGATATAGAAAACGATTTTAATGTTACTATTCCTTCTCAACAGGGAGCAGCTTTTCAATCCTTATTCGAAACGCAATTGGCCAATCTTCATGGAGCATTTGGTGCTACTTATGAAAACAATATTTTAGGATTAGACATTACAACCCTAACAACAGTTCTTGCTTCTGATGTATTACAAGTTGCTCCAGATGCTCCGACAACATATTTTGATGGAACTAATGTGTTAACTGGTAGAACCTTAACGGATGATGTGATTGACGTTTCTTTAATATTACTTTTCGGAGGTCAAAATGGAGATCGTTTTAACGGACAAGATACTAATGGAGATGGAACTCCAGACTTACCAATCTTGGTAACAGATGGTGTTAGTAATTCCGGAGAAACTCCCTCCAATACTTTCCCGTATTTAGAAGCACCACACGGTTCTTAAGTATTCTAAACAACATAATTTACTGTCAAACTGAGTCTGCCTTTTAGCATAAAAAAGTCAGCCCTCAAATGACTTTGTATACCCTATAATGAAGGGGAAAGTAGACTCAGTATGGGCAGTAATCTTTAATTAACAAAATCAAAAAACAATACATATGAGAATTCTAATAAATATAATGGTCTTTCTTATTAGTGTATTAGTACTATCCTGTGGGAATAAAGAACAACTAATTACTAATTCAGAAGAGTACGCTCAATATCTCAGCGTAACAGAAAACCAAAAATTTAGTGAAGCAAAATTACAACTAGAGTTTTGGAATAAACGAATAAAAAAGGATAGTTTACAACTTACGGCTCTAGGGCCAGTGGCTTCTGCCTATACTCAACTTTTTGAATCTACTGGAGAGATTAAATACCTAAAATTAGCGGAAAAAGCATTAACCAAATCCTCGGCAATAGCTACGATCGGAAAATCAGATCATCTTTTAGCACTTGCTCATAACTATATCTCTCAGCATCGCTTTATCGAAGCTAAGGACGCAGCAATGGGAGCATACTTATTAGGTACGAATACTAAAGCCACGGAAATGGTACTTTTTGATGTGTCTATGGAATTAGGGGAGTATGATAATGCGCACAAATATTTAGAAAAATTTGCAAATCAAAATGATTATAACTTTTTAATTCGCCTGGCAAAATGGAATGATTACAAAGGAAATCTAGATGCTACTATACGAAATATGGAGAAAGCATTGAAAATAGCGCTAAGTAGTAAAAATGATGATTTATTACTTTGGTCATATACCAACTTAGCTGATTATTATGGTCATGCTGGAAGAATTAAGGAATCATACAACTACTATATAAAAGCCTTAGAAATAGATCCGGCAAATGCTTATGCAAAAAAAGGAATCGCCTGGATCACATATTCTTATGAAGATAGACCAGAAGAAGCTTTGAAAATATTAGACGCAATAACGGATACCCATCAAAGTCCAGATTATTTTCTATTAAAAGCAGAAATAGAAGAATACCTTACTAATGAAATAGCCAAAAAGATAAACTTAATCAAGTACAGCAACGCTATAAAAGATAAATCATATGGCGATATGTATAATGTACATACAGCATTATTACTAGCCGAGGAGTATGAAATATTTGATAAAGCACTGGAAATAGCCGATTTGGAAATAGAGAATCGGCCAACTCCACAATCATATGATCTAAAAGCATATATATTACATCTAAAAGGAGAGCATAAAAAAGCACTAAAAATAGCTGAAGAATTTGTTGTCAATAAGACTTTTGAACCTGTCACTAATCTTCATATTGCCCAAATCTATAAGGCAAATAATCTATTAGGAAAAGCAGATCCAATTTTTGAGGATTTAAGTGAAAGCTCTTATGAATTAGGTCCGGTCATGTCCAGTGTAATAACTAACCTATAATTATTTAAAAGGTCTAAATAAAATACCATGCAAAATATTCTAGTAATACTTTCACTGATATTCGGTGTGTACGGCTACGCCCAAAACCAAACCGTAAAAGGAAAAGTTGTTGATACGTTTGATGTTCCACTTGGTGAAGTATATATCTACAGTAATGAAACTAAAAACCATACACATACATTAGAAAACGGAACTTTTATCCTAGGAGATATTAAGGTAGGAGATACATTAACCGCGCGATTGCTAGGTTTTGAAACGAAAAACATCGTTCTGAAAAAAATGGACATTGAAAACGGAATTACACTTGTATTAGAAAATAAAATCTTCCAGTTAGATGAGTTGATTCTAAAACAAGAAATTAATCCTTTACAATTGATTAATAAGTTAGATATGAAAGTTAATCCTGTAAACTCGTCACAGGAACTATTGCAAAAGGTACCAGGTTTGTTTATCGGTCAGCATGCTGGAGGAGGAAAAGCAGAGCAGATTTTTCTAAGAGGTTTTGATGTAGATCATGGAACTGATATTTCAATTTCGGTAGATGGAATACCTGTGAATATGGTATCTCATGCACATGGACAAGGGTATGCAGATTTACATTTTATCATTCCCGAAACAATAGAAAACATACGTTTTGGAAAAGGCTCGTATACAGCAGATCAAGGAAATTTTAATACCGCAGGATATGTCGCTTTTAATACAAGAGACAGTTTTGAGAATAATCAAATTAAAGTAGAAGCAGGTCAATTTAATACATTAAGAACCGTAGGTTTATTCAATTTTTTAGGAGCTTCTAATCAAGGAAGAGGAACAGTAGCACTAGAATATTTAGAAAGTGACGGTCCATTTGATTCTCCTCAAAATTTTAATAGGATTAATTTTGTTGGAAAGTATACAACCCAATTACAGGATACGCAAAAGATTACTTTATCAGCCTCACATTTTACCAGTAGATGGGATGCTTCTGGTCAAATACCCAATAGAGCTGTAGTTCAGGGATTAATCTCACGATTTGGTGCAATAGATGATACCGAAGGAGGTAATACATCCAGAACTAATTTCAATTTTACCTATAACAAGTATATTGGAGATTATAGTTCTTTTAGAACGAATGTGTTTTATTCACTTTATGATTTTGAGCTATATTCTAATTTTACATTCTTTTTAAATGATCCTTTAAACGGAGATCAGATTAGACAAAAGGAGCAAAGAAATTTATTCGGTTTTAATAGTGTTTTTAATACTAAAAAATATTGGGATCAAGTAGAAGCAGTTTTTAATAGTGGAATAGGACTTAGAAATGACTCTGTTAAAGGGAACGAATTATCCAGAACTGTAAATAGAAATGAAACTTTAGAAAACGTAAGTTTAGGAACGGTAAATGAAACCAATGCCTATGCCTTTGTAGATGCAACCATAGACTTTGGGAAATTAAAAATAACACCAGCAGTTCGTCTGGACTATTTTAAATATACGTACGAAGATGCTTTATTAACTCCTTTTCGAATACAATCAGAATCCAAAGCTATCATTGCTCCCAAATTACGGATTGAATATGATCCAATTGATAACTTACAACTGTTTGCCAAGTCTGGAATTGGATTTCATGGTAATGATACCAGAGTAGTAGTCACTCAAAAGGGAGAAGATATTTTACCAAAATCTTATGGAATCGATGCAGGGATTAATTGGAAACCGTTTTCAAAAGTATTTTTAAATACGACATTTTGGTATTTAGGTTTAGAACAAGAGTTTGTCTATGTAGGTGATGAAGGTATTGTAGAACCAAGTGGGGAAACGAGAAGGTTTGGGATAGATTTCAGTGGACGATATCAGGTTAATGATTGGTTGTTTTTAGATACAGATCTTACTTATACTCATGCCAGAAGTGTAGATGCGTCCGATGGAGAGGATTATATTCCGTTAGCACCAAAGGTTACAGCGGCAGGAGGAATTAGTATAGAAAATTTTAATAATTTCTCCGGAAGTCTACGATACCGTTATTTAGGAGATCGTCCTGCCACCGAAACGAATAGTATTGTTGCAGAGGGATATACAGTTATCGATATGTCTTTAAATTATCGATGGAAACAGTTTGACTTCTCCGTTAGTCTCGAAAACTTATTGGATACAGAGTGGAATGAAACGCAATTTGCTACCGAATCTAGACTTGCAAACGAAAGTGAAGCCGTAGAAGAAATTCATTTCACACCAGGAACTCCTTTTTTTGCAAAAGCAGGTATAACCTACAGATTTTAGAAATTAATAGTAATTAGAAAAACAGGAATAAGTAAGTTAATTGGTTTTGTTTTTTGATGTTGTTAGAAGAAGCTTGTTTGTTGAGGTACAAACAGGCTTTTTATTAATGAAGTGTTTTAAACTTTTTTGATTTAAGTGAAAAATAGCAGTTTTGTGATCAGATGAAGTAATTTTTTAGTTGCATAGCAGCACTACGGAATTCAAAAATTGCGGAATATGGGTGCAAAAAAGCATTTTTTTAGCAAATTGAAAAAGTTTAAACCACTTCAATATATACAGAAATAATATTTCACCGAAAACGGGTATTCTAAAATAATTTCTGTTGTATATCTTTGGTTACCATATGTAATACGCTAATCAATGATTAATTCAAAGTGCTTTTTATTCGGTTTTATCTTTTTTTGTGTCATTTCTTTTTCTTGTAATTCTTCAAAAACATCCAAAGTAGAAGATACAAGGCCATATTTTGAAGGGGAAATTAAATTATCCGAAGCCAGAGGATTGTATGGTGCTTTAACCAAGGTAAATACCACCTACTATATTTCAGAAAATCGAATAAAGAGAGAACAAAGATGGGGAGGAGTCTATAGTGTTCTAGATAATTATGCGGGTATTATTATCGATATGGAAAAGGATAGCGTAACGATGTATTATGCGGATAAGTTTAGTAAGGTGAAAAATAAGCATACACTTAGTATTAAAAAGTATAAAACGTATTTAGAAACCAAAACAATTCCTAACGGTATTCCATCTCCAGTAGACCATACATTCGAGCTTCTACCAGAGTATAAACTAATACATCATGTTAAAGATTCTACGGTAATCCATGGCTTTACTTCAGATTTTTCCAGATATCATGATAATTCTGATTTTTTAAAACAGGATATTTTTGATTCCAAAGAAATAAAAGTGAAAAGGGAATTTTTAGAACTGATTTTTATAAATCTTCCTAAAGAAATTAATTTTCCACTGGTATCAGAATCAAAGCTTACATTTTCTGAGATCAGTAACGATTCCATAATCAAAGGGAAACAAACTAGAGCTTTAGATCAATTTGCCAGGAA
This sequence comes from uncultured Aquimarina sp., assembly GCF_947492115.1. Lineage (NCBI taxonomy): Bacteria > Pseudomonadati > Bacteroidota > Flavobacteriia > Flavobacteriales > Flavobacteriaceae > Aquimarina > uncultured Aquimarina sp. Next base: position 361,466 of record NZ_CANLMM010000005.1, on the reverse strand, counting down.
ATTACTACGTAAAAAAGACTCAACTATTAACAAAGAAAGTGATTTAGAAAAACTAGCTAGCAATAAATGGTTGAATCTTGGTCTTAAAATATTGAAAAAAGGAGTGGATCTTAATATTCACGTAACTACCGAGGTTTCTGAGTTTTCTGCCAGAGAACTTTTAGATATCGATATATCTTTGCCTTTAGGAGATTTTACAAATGTTTTAGAATTTGATGATTTTCTAGAGGATCTTCCAACTGGTGGTGGAGGAGATTTCGATGATTAAGTAGATTTTTTTATTTAAGAAGCTACCGTTCCCAAGGTGTATAATTGCTCTAGCGTAGGAGATTCACTTCCACCTTCAGGTTCTAAAGTAATACCAAAAGCTTCAGATTCATTGGCGTTTTTTAGAGAGAATATTTTGTTTTCATCTTCCGTAAACGTATCTAAAATTCCTAAACTTGTTGGAGTAAGAGGATTAAGTTGTAAAGACCATACTTGGTAAACCTTTCCTGGAGGAGGTGTAGGCAATCCAGCTACATCGATATATGCAGTTTGTTTGTCTTTGTCCCAATAAACTGTAGCATAGGCATTAGGATCCACTTTTTGAGCTTCTAAAGGAATCTGTAATATATCTTTATTTCTAAGGACACTTAATAATGATTTTGTATTGGATAAATCACTTTCTATAACATTCAGTTTTCCTTCTAATACGTTTTGTTCTATCTGGGATTGTACAACTTGCTGTCGTAATTCTTTATTCTTCGCAAATTGAATAAACAATCCAACTAATAGTGCAATAGAGGCTGCCCATCCTAGGTATGCTGTCCATTTGGTTCTTTTAGCATGTATAGGAATAGTCTTTACATCAGTGTCTCTAGAACTTAATTTGTTTTTAATCGAATTGAAAACCGTTTCCGGATTATAAGGAGCAGTAGTCGCAGAAAGTTGTAGTAGCGATTTTTCAATTGCTCTTACTTCTTCTTCGATTTCAGGATATTCCTTTAGAGCCTTATATACTTCAGCGTTTTCTTTTTCAGAAAGTGCTCCATATACGTAAAGCTCTAAAATTCCAGACGATATGTATTTTTCAATATCCATTTTTATTCTGCTAAGACTTCTCTTAATTTATTAATACAAATTCTGTTCCGAGTTTTAATCGTTCCAATTGGAATGTCTAATTCCTCTGAAGCCTCCTTTTGTGTATATCCCTTAAAAAATAGTAAGTCAATGACTTTTCTACAAATTGGTTCAAGTATATCAATATACTTTTTAATACCAATTGCATCCATTTTATTAGAAAAATTACTTTTTTGTTCTAATATATCTACGAAATTATCAGCGGTTTGGTTTTGCTTAGCGTTTTTAAAAGCAGTAGATCTTGTTTTATCAATGGCAGCATTTCTTGCAATGTTTAGTATCCAAGTAAAAAATCGACCTTTCTTCTCTGAATAGGAACTTGAATTATTCCATATTTTTATGAATACATCCTGTAATACTTCTTCTGCAAGAGTTTCATCTTTTAGAATGGTATATATAATTCCAAAAACATTTTCAGAATACATTTCGTAAATACGTTCAAAAGCCTTTTCGTTCTTTTGTTGTAATTGCAAAATTAATTCGTTAGGCTGCATAAAGATGAAATCGTGTAGTACGAATGTACTGTTTTTCTATAAAAAACAAAAGAGTCTAGTAGAGAAGACTATTAGACCCTTTTTATATATTATTTTGTAGTTAATTTATTTGATAATTCCTCCACAACTCACTCTGCTTCCAGCAGCGCCAGAAGGTTGCGATTTAAAATCATCAATACCCTGATGTACAATAATTGCTTTTCCGACAATATCTTTTTTATCATCTCCACAACCGATACACCATTCGTTAGTAGCAAATGTAATTGCACCTTTTCCATCAGCAGTAGCATTGAAATTACCAATATCTCCTTTGTGATATCCTTCGATTGCTCCCCATTTTCCATGAGGTTCCATGGTAGGGTTCCAGTGCCCTCCCGTAGACTTTCCGTCATCTGATGAACAATCTGCTTTTTCATGGATATGGATAGCATGCTCTCCTTCTGCTAGTCCATTTAAATAGGCTACCATGGTAACTACACCACTATCTTCGGTAAAAGTTATATTTCCAGATACTTTACTGTCACTCTTTGGAGATAAGGAAATCGCTAATGTTTTTACATTTTGAATTTCTTCTTTTTCCTCGTTAGTTTCCTTCGAAATTTCTTCATTTACCTGTTTGTCATATGCTTTTCCTTCTTTCTTTTCACCATTGCAACTAACAAGAATGATGGATAAAAAGGCAATTATCGCAAAACTGAGCGTTTTCATATTTCATGGGGTTCTTTCGTTAAGTGCTACCTAAGATAGGGTTGTTTTCGCTTATAGCAAAGGATTTAAGAGGTTTTTACGTTTTGTTATATAGAAATTGTACTTAATTGTGTGATGCTAATTCCTGTATTATTGTCCGCAGCGAGTCTATATTGATACAAACCTGTCTCTCCGATAGCAATTAAAAGATCTCCAGAAATAATCACGTCAAAAGCTTGTTTATTTACAGAAGTAACCAAATTAGATTCTGCAGGATTCGAGATGTCGAACACTTTGATTTCGTCATCACAAACTATTAAGAAATCCTGATATAATCCTAACCCTCTTGGGAAAGTCAAATTTCTGGAACTTACCAATATAGGTTCTGTTACCGTTGTAATATCATATATTTCTAAAAGGTTTATATTGTTACCACAAAAGGTGTCTGAGTGTAAGGTAACGTAGGCATGCGTGTCATTTGCAATAACAGGATCACAGGCTGTAAAATGTGCTACTTCAGATAATTTTTGAGGAAATTCTGGATTAGTCAATCTATAGATAAACATTCCGTTTCTAGAACCTATGTACAAGTAATTCTTGTAACTAAAAAGAGTTTCGATATCAAAACCAATAGGGATAGTATTTACCTGGACAGGATCTTTTATATCGGTAATATTAAATACAGTGAGGTCGGTGTTATCCACGGTATATAGATAATCTCCTACTAGCGTAAAAGTAGCTAATGATCCTCCCTGACCGTCGGAAGAAATAGGAGCTGAAGTATCAGAAGAATCAGAATCGCAACTAAATATTATAAAGGAAGTGAGAATCATATAGATATATTTTTTCATAATGTTTTCTTTTAATTGATTAGAGTCCAACCTACAACGACGTTATCCGTGGGAATATCAAATGGTAAAAATCCATCTGGTGAGCGTAATTCTGGAAATACATTGACTACTCGTTTTGTGAGCGTAATTCCATTTGCAGTATCATATTCTACTGCGATGAGGTCAGTAGCTTGATTGATATAAATCATGTTATCCCTAATCGCCAAATCCGTAGATCCTGGAGCTTCTAAAAATTTGATGGGAGTTGGAGAAGATGGATCACTATTATCATACACATGAAAACCTTTATGTACTTCATTGATAAAAAGTAGATCATCTTTTATATAGATTTTTCCAGAAGTAGTAATAGAGATTGGGTCTTTTAATGAAACCGAATTTTCAAAATCATTTCGATTTATTAAAATTGGTTCATATTGTGATCCCATTATGATAAAATCATCATCATTGTCTTCGCAGTCCGTAAAAAAAGGACAGCAGCTTTGCAGTAAAATAAGGAAGGTCCCTAATAGAAGTAATTTCGTTTTTTTCATCTTTTGATTGTTTGCTTAAAAGATGAAATGATTTAAAAAAGGTTGCGTATAGGTTTTCTAGTTTGGTGAATTTTCAAATGGTATTCCTTTGGAATCTCTACTTTTTTGAGGTGTTTTTATAAGATTATAATTTCTTGATTATTTGTTTTTTATCTCGGATTCCGAGTTTTATGTTTTCAGTGATAATAAGTGATTTATCTATTCTGGTTTGGGAGTTTTTGTATTGCAATACATAGTAAATAAGACTTCTTTTCATTCCATCAGTAAAAGATTCAAAAACTTCAGAAGCTTCAGGGTCACTTTGCAATACAGCTTCTAATTCTTCGGGCATTTCTACACCATATTTAGAAGTGTCTTCTAATAATTGTACTTCAAAATAATCATTTGGAAAGACGTTTACTACTTTTTGATTTTTTTTACTAAACATGAAATAATACTGATCCTTTCGTTTTAATAATGCTGCATGAAATTTAATGGAAAATTCCCCAAAACTTATTTTTACAATAACTCTTTTATGATTTTGAAGAATGAAAGGTGTCACAATATCTTTTGGGATCAATACAGTATGCGTAGATAGTAGGGTAGTTTCGAAAATGGTACTTTTCATTGATGCTATTTAGATGTTTAATAAGTTATGATGTCTTTTTACTTTTTAAGGTGGTAAAACCATGGTTAAAGTATTCAAAAATATATAAATATTTGAGTGTAAAGATTTAGTATCAGAATAAGTTGTTTAATGTTTTTTTGACTTTGTTAGTCAAATTGATAAAAATTGATCAGCAAAAACGATTTTTTGCCCAAAAAGAGAAAAAAAAATCTACAGGTATACCGTAATTAGAGAACGGGATAGTTATTATTCTGATTCTTAGGAATTTTAATTTAACCTAATGTTAATATTTTCTAAACTCTAGTGTTTATATAGGTTAACTAACAAATGATAGTTTGATAAAAAGTCTTCTTTTTTTTAATGAAGAAAAATCAATGAAAATGTAAAATTGTTAAACTTCTTTCAGAGTTTTGATATATGTGCAGGAAACATTTGGGTTTTTGTTAACTTTATTTAACACAAATTCAAATTTATACATATGAGAAAAATGTACTCGTTTGTCTTACTGACATTATTAGTAGGGCAGGCAATGTTTGCACAAAGCATTATGGATGGTATTGTTAAAAACCATCTAAACGGAACGACTGCAAAGTCGGCACTCACAATGGACGATGTTTCTGAGTGGAAAGTAACGGATGTTGTTCCTTCATTAAACCCAGCGATTCAGCATGTTTATGTTCAGCAGTATCATTTGGATATTCCTATTCAATATGCTACGTATAAACTTACTGTAAAGAATGGGCAGGAGGTAACTTGGGAAATTGATCAATTTGTAAAGGATGTTAAGTCCAAAGTAAATTCTGCAAAAGCGTCTTTATCTCCTGAGACAGCAATTATGAATGTGGCCAAAGCTCATAATCTAAGTACGCCTAGATTAACCAAATCTAATAGTAAAGTTAAGGGTGATTGGGTATATGAAAATTCTGGAATTTCATTAGAACCTATTAAAGCTAAACAAGTTTACATTAAACAAGATGATCAATTGATACTTACCTGGAAAGTTAGTTTGTATCAAAAAGATGGTCAGCATTGGTGGAATGCTAACGTAGATGCTACTACTGGAAGGATTTTACATACCGAAGATTGGGTAATCACTTGTAATTTTGGTGATTCAAATCATGCGGCTCATGATCATGACGGTCATAATCATGGGAAGTCTGTACTTTTTGGAGCTGATATTCCAACTGCACCTACAGAAGCTGAAGCAAAAGCTATGGCTTCGTTTGCACCAGATTCCTATAATGTTTATCCACTTCCTGTAGAGTCTCCAATTCATGGAGGTCGTTCTATTATAACTGATCCAGCAGATGCAACGGCTTCTCCTTTTGGATGGCATGATACAAACGGTAGTGCGGGAGCAGAGTTTACGATTACACGAGGTAATAATGTATGGGCTCAAGATGATAGTAATGGTAATAACGGAACTGGTTTCTCTCCAGATGCAGGAGCTAGTTTAGATTTTGATTATCCAGTAGATTTAACACAGCAACCTAGTTCTTATAGAAGTGCTGCAATCACTAATTTATTCTATTGGAACAATGTTATTCATGATATCTTCTATCAGTATGGTTTTGATGAAGCTAGTGGTAATTTCCAAGAGAATAACTACGGACGTGGTGGAGCAGGAGGAGATTCTGTAAATGCAGATGCTCAAGATGGTAGTGGAACAAACAACGCGAATTTCTCTACTCCTGGAGATGGAGGAAATCCACGTATGCAAATGTTCTTATGGAATCAAACGAATCCAGGAAGAGATGGAGATTTTGATAATGTAATTATCGTACACGAATATGGACATGGAATTTCTATCAGGTTAGTAGGAGGACCAAGTTCTAATGTACTTGGAGGTTCTGAGCAAATGGGTGAAGGATGGTCTGATTACTTTGGATTAATGCTTACCATGAAAGCTGGAGATGTTGGTACCGATGGAAGAGGTGTAGGTTCTTATGTATTAGGACAGGCACCAGATGGAGCTGGAATTCGACCAACAAGATATTCTATTGATAGATCGATAAATAACACAGATTATGCTGATATAGGTGGTTTAGCAAGACCTCATGGAGTAGGATATGCATTTGCTACGATTTTATGGGATATGACATGGTTACTAATAGATGCTGAAGGATTTGATCCAGATTTCTATAATGGAACTGGAGGAAATAATATAGCATTAGCTTTAGTAACAGAAGGATTAAAAAATACGGCTAATAACCCTGGTTTCGTTTCTGGTAGAGATGGAATTCTTCAGGCTGATCAAGATTTATACGGAGGTCAGTATGAGTGTTTAATTTGGAAAGCATTCGCAGAGCGTGGTGTTGGTCAAGGAGCTAATGAAAATAATAATGGAGGAACCAATGGTCAAACGGATCAAACAGTTTCTTTCGACAATCCTTGTGATGGTGGTGGACCTGGACCTGGTGGAGACGAGTGTTCTGGAGATATCGCTTCGTTCCCATATAGCGAAAGTTTCGAAGGATCAATAGGAGATTGGTCACAAGTAACAACAGATGACTTAGACTGGACTGTAGATTCTAATGGAACTCCTTCTAATGGAACTGGACCTAGTAGCGCTGCAGATGGAAATTCTTATATCTATGTAGAAGCTTCAGGTAACGGAACAGGATATCCTAATAAGAGAGCTATTCTAAATTCACCTTGTTTGAATTTCAGTGGATTAACTTCACCAACATTAAGCTTCCAGTACCACATGGTTGGTAGTGCAATCGGAACTTTTGCTGTTGAAGCTAGAACTGACAATACAGGAGAATGGACTAGCGTATTCAGCAGAACAGGAGCTCAGGGAACTGACTGGAATACGGCAAATGTAGATTTATCTGCTTATGCAGGTGAAGCAAGTGTACAACTTCGTTTAAATACGGTAACCGGATCAAGCTGGCAAGGTGACGTTACGATTGATGATTTAAGCATTACGGATGGAACTACTCCTCCAGATCCAACTTGTGATTCAATCGACTTTAACGCTTTCACAATTACTTCATTCTCTAATCAGGATGCAGCTGGAGATTTCTCTATAGTAAGTGGAGGAGCTGGTTTATCATTAAGCAATAACACTTGGAAGTATATCGCATTAAACTATACTGTTACTGCTAATACAGTAATAGAGTTTGACTTTAGCAGTACTTCGCAAGGAGAAATTCATGGGGTTGGTTTTGAAAATGATAACTCTTTAACTTCTACTAGATATTTCAAAGTACATGGTACACAGAACTACGGAGTAACGAACTTTGATAATTACTCTGGTGGAACAACTACGTACACCATTCCTGTAGGTAATTTCTACACAGGAAGTATGGATCGATTAGTATTCATTAATGATAATGATGCAGGATCAGGTAACAACTCAATTTTCTCGAATGTGAAAATATATGAAGGATCTTGTGGTAGTTCAGCAGTAGTAGCGGACTTCGGACCAACAACTCCAATTTTAGGAGATGAGGATGAAGAAAGTGTATCTATATTTACTATTGCTCCGAACCCATTAAAAAGAGGTGGAGTATTACAACTTTCTATGAATAATGCTAAGAGCACAAATACTACTTACTCTATCATGAATATGATTGGTCAGGTAGTTGGACAAGGAAAAGTAAGTGGTAGTCAAACTATCAATGTAGGAAACCTTGATGCTGGTATGTATTTATTAAAAGTGCAGGGCGAAACAAAGAGATTCGTAATCAAGTAGATTAGATTAATATCTTAAGTTAGTTAGAAGGTCGTTTTATTTATAAAACGGCCTTCTTCGTTTTAAACAAGGTACTGTAAGAGATTGTTTTACCATATAGAATAACTAATAAAGGCGTTAACCCATGAGGAATTCTGAATACCACTTCGTGTATATTTTGATGAATGGATTGTAATGGAAAATCCAAATAGAAATTTGCCGCAATTCTGGCAATTGCAGTTAGTAATCCCCAAATAACGGCATACCATAAAGCGTATAATTGAAGCTTCGGAATAAAAATAAGAATAGCAAGAATAAAATCGATAATACCTGCTATGTATAAAAATGTAATCGCGTTTTCTTCAGAAAACCCAAGAATTTGAATAACCATATCTACAAATTTTCCTGGGACTGGATAAAAACCAAAAGCGTATAATCCATGACAGAAGAAAGTAAAAGCGATAAGAAGTTTAAGTACAAAGATGAACTTTTCTAAATTAAATTTTTCTGAGAAACTATACAGTAGAACAAAAGGTAATCCGAATTGAATACTATGCTCAAAAAACTGTGCAGTATGATAAAATTTTTCCTTAGTCATTAATATTGTAAGTACTATTAAACTAAATCCTCCAATCAATATCGGAATTCGAAACCATTTTCTATTGATTTTTTTTATCAGAATAACGGAAATAGCAGCTATCAGATACAGTACTCCGTTGAGTTTTATAATAGTCTGTATTACACTATCGGTTTTAGCACTTGTTACATAGTCTTGCCAAGGAGTTTTAAATACCCCTTCGATGATTGGTTTTAAGGTAGATTCATCCCAAAAAAAAGTGCGATAAGGTGCATCCCAAAATAAATGTTGATAGGCTCTACCTATAAAAATGAGAAATACGCATGTTTTAAGGAGTAGTTGAGTTTGATTACTTTTCATTTTGCAAAGTAACATAGCAGTATGTTAATAGACTGTGAAATGATGGTTATATTTTTTCTAGGTTAAAGGTGTGAAATTTAAGTATGAATTAAATATCAGGAATTATTAATTATTTACAAATCGATACACTAAATTTGAGTAACTAACTTAATCATATTACCAAAATGAAACAACTTATTACACTACTTTTAGTGGTTTGTGGGCTGCAACTCCATGCTTCAAATGATAAATATCGCTTAACCCTAAGAGGAAATCCATCGACCTCAATTGTGATAGGATGGAATCAATATTCTGGCAATAATGTAAGAGTATACTACGGAACTACAGATTACGGAACTAATTATAATAGTTATCCATTTACTAAAACACCAGATAGAACAGTATCTTACAAAGGAATGAATAATACATTTGCCAGACTGACTGGTTTACAGCCTGATACTGCATATTATTTTGTGATAAGAGATAGTCAGGGAACGAGTGAGCGTTTCTGGTTTAAAACAGCGCCTGCTGATAAAAGTAGATTGTCATTTATTGCGGGAGGTGATTCTAGAAACAATAGAACACCAAGACAAAATGCCAATAGATTGGTGGCTAAACTAAAACCTCATGCAGTATTATTTGGAGGAGATATGACTGATGATGATACGAATAGTCAATGGAGAGATTGGTTTAATGATTGGCAGTTAACAATTGCTTCTGACGGCAGAATGTTTCCTATTGTAGCGACCAGAGGAAATCATGAGGATAGCAATAATAGTGTTTATAATTTATTCGATACTCCATCATCAAGTGTGTATTATGCACTAACTTTTGGGGATAATCTCGTAAGAACATATACCTTGAATACGGAGATTTCTATTTCTGGTAATCAGACTACTTGGTTACGAAATGATCTGAATGCAAGTACGAACGTTATTTGGAAAATCGCACAATATCACAAACCTATGCGACCTCATGTTTCTTATAAATCGGAAGGATATAGCCAATATAATAACTGGGCGCAATTATTTTATGATAAAGGAGTAAGGTTGGTGGTAGAATGTGATGCACATACCGTAAAAACCACATGGCCGGTAAGACCTTCTACAGGATCAGGAAGTGATGAAGGTTTTATAAGAGATAATGAAAATGGAACAGTATATGCCGGAGAAGGATGTTGGGGAGCTCCATTAAGATCTAATAATGATAATAAAAATTGGACTAGAAATTCTGCCAGATTTAATCAATTTAAATGGATTTTTGTTGATGAAAATAAAATCGAAACGAGGACGATAAGAGTTGATAATGCTTCGCAGGTTGGTTCTGTATCTAACAGTAATGTTTTTCAAATTCCTTCAAATTTAGATATATGGAACCCTTCTAATGGTAGTGTAGTTACGATCAATAAAGGAACTACTACAGATCCTGATACAGGTCGTATAGAAGTAGCGATAAGTAGCGGAAATGACGATGTAGAAGAACGACAAAATGGAGATATGTATACCAACAGTAGTGATTTAGAACTGGTATACGATAGTCATAGTAATGCTGGTAATCAGGTAATTGGTCTTAGATTTAGATCTTTGGCATTACCAAAAGATGTAACCATCACAAACGCCTATTTGCAATTTACAGCAGATGAGAGTAATAGTGCTAATGCAGAATTAGAAATTGCTTTACATGATAGCAGTAATTCTTCAGCATTTAGTACAAGTGACTATAATGTTTCGAATAGAGCTTTATTTTCAAATAAAGTAGTTTGGAATCCAAGTTCTTGGTCTAGCAACCAGAGTGGTTCTGGACAGCGAACTCCGAACTTGAAAAATATGGTGCAGCAATTAGTTAATAAAAGCAATTGGTCCTCCGGGAACAATGCTACTTTTATTATCAGAGGAATAGGAGTTAGTTTAACCAACACTTCTGCAAAAAGAGTTGCGGATTCTTACGAAGGAGGAGCTAGTAAAGCCGCAAGATTAGTTGTAGAATATAGTACAGACGGAGGTACAGATCCTGTAGATATTTGTTTAGGAATCGCTCCTTGGCAAAGTGGGATTAGCTATTCCGTTGGTGATAAAGTGACTTATCTAGGATATTTGTACGAAAGGACTGCATCAGGTTGGACAAACCTAGGTGAATGTGGTACGACAAGAAGTGCTGCTGAGACTTCTAAAATTATATTTCCTCCGTTAGAAGATGATATGGCTTTTCATATACATCCTAATCCTTTCCAGGATGAGATTTATATTACAACCTCCAAAAAAATAGATCATAAATATCAAGTTAAGGTATTTGATTTGGGAGGGAAAGTCATGTATCATAAAGAATTAAATAGTAATTCTGGAGATACGATGATTATTAATAACATACAGCAATCTGGAATCTATATACTATCCATAAGTGATGATCATGGAAAAATCATAAGAACACAACGATTGGTAAAAAAGTAGTGTTTATCAATACATCGAAGATGTTTACAAACCACTAACCTATATGGATTAGTGGTTTTTTTGTTTTTCCGTTGAGAAATCTTAGCCATATTGTTACAAATTATATTATATAACATTTTGATAATCATTAGATAATCGATGTTGAAGCTTTAATAAAGAACTTTGTACGAAACTCTTAAACCAAAACTACCATGAAACTACTAAGGTACATTACATTGATATTGATCGTTTGCTTTTTTGTATCCTGTGAAACTGAGCAGGTAGTAGATCAGACCATAGCAATTGAAGAAAAAAGTGATGTTCGTTTTGATGTGATTATAAAACTGGTAGATGAATGGTCTGGACAAGAAATTCCAGCAAGTACCTTACCTGGTTATGGTGCTACCAATCTTGAAACAGGAGCAATTTATTTTGATTCCAGATACGAAATTGGATTGTTCGAAAGTCTTCCTGTAGGAACCTATCGATTCGATGCACGTGATGGGTATTTTGATGGAGCGTCTTCGGCGATTGTAGAAGTAAGTGGAGAAAATGAAACTCCAGAAGGTTGGATCGAAGTAACACTACGATATTGGTCAGAATAAAGACCTAAAGATTTTTTATACTTTTCATAATGGAAAAAGGGAAGCGTGAGTCCTGTATAGCTTCCCTTTTTGTTTTTAAGTTTATGATAAATTAGGTGCTGGAATCTATAACAATCCTTTTTCAATAGCTTTTTTGATGATACCAACACTGTTTTTTGCTCCTAGTTTGCTCATGATATTCATGCGATGGGTTTCGATTGTCTTTACACTTACAAATAGTTTTTCAGAAATCTCTTGTGTAGTTAATTCTTCGGCAATCGCTTCCAAGACTTCTTTTTCTCGTCTGGTCAGTTTTACTAAAAAGCCTTTGTTTGTCTGCATGCCCAAAGATTCATTGAGTAATTTTTTCTCTATATCTCTTTGAATGTATTTTCCGTTTTCTAGGACAACTTTAAATGCAGATAAAAGCTCTAATTTATCTGTGTTTTTTAATAAATACCCATCTGCGCCATTACTGAGCATTCGTTTTATAAAAGAAACTTCATCGTAATTAGAAATAGCAATGATCTTTAATTTGGTATGTAGTTGTTTTAATTTTTTGCAAAGTTGTATGCCATTAATGTCAGGTAAATTAATATCCAGTAATAAGATGTCTGGTTGGTCAATTCCAATAGATTCAAGGGTCTGAGCTCCGTTATTGTATAGTCCAACGATAGTAACTTCGTTTACACCTTCGAGCATGGTTTGAATACCCTGTAATACAATTTGATGATCATCTGTTATGGCGATTTTGGTGGTCATGCTAATTTTTCGGTATTAATATCAATTACATAAGATGTTCCTTGTTCATCAGAAGTGACATCCAGTTTTCCATTTAAATAGGTTATTCTAGAGTTTATGTTTTGAAGTCCTATTCCTTCTATATTGGTTTCGGAAGTGTCAAATCCTATTCCATTATCTTCAACCGTAAGTTGTATAGTGTTATTTTCCTGATAACTTAATTGTACGTGTATTTCTGATCCTTGAGAATGTTTCAAGCTATTATTTACTAATTCTTGTACAATCCTAAAGATATTAACTTCAGCTTTCTTGGGAATCTCTATTGCAGAACCTACAGTCTGAAAAGAAACTTCTACATCCTGAATGCTGTTAGTAGTACTGCAATAATCCTGTAAGGTTTCTACCAAACTAAAGTTTTGTAAAGCAGGAGGAACTAAATTATGGGAAATGGCTCTTACTTGTTCACAGGATTTATCTATCATGGCCACAGCTTCATGAATGACTTTGTTATTTCTTTCCAGTAATGAAGTGAGTTTATATTTTATAGCAGATAAATCTACGTTTACTCCATCATGTAATTCTTTTGCCAATCGTAAGCGTTCTTTTTCTTCACCTTCTATCAATGATTCTAGAGTTTTTACCTGTTGTTCTCTTTTAAGGGTTAAAATCTCTTGATCTTTACGTTTTTGGCGTTGTTGATATACAAACCAGATTAAAATTGAAGTCAATAGTAGAAAAATAGCTAATCCTGCCATTATTACGTTTTGAGATTGTTGTTTTTGAATCTTAGCTTCTTGGGATTTTAATTCTAATTGTTGCTTTGTGATTTCTTTGTCTTTTTTTTCGGTTTCATATTTAACATCTAAGTCATTGAGTTTTTCTTTTAACTCGAGACTTTCTAAACTATCTTTTCTGGTATAATATTGATGTAATAATTCATTTGCTTTTTGATGGTTTCCACGCTTAGTTTCAATGGTACTTAGATAGAAATACATTAAATTCTCGTTAGAAACTGTTTTATTTTCTCTAAATATATCAAGAGCTTCCTTTATGTGTCTTTCTGCTTTATCTAATCTGTTGGTTTCTATATAAACATTTCCTAAGTCGGATAATGAACCACCAATAGCAGATTTATTATTCATTTTCCTTCTTAAAACTAGTGCTTTTTTCAGGTATTCTTCTGCTTTTGTGAAGTCTTTATTTTTAGAATAAATCATGCCAATGTTTCTATATTGGTATGATTTTACTCTGGTGTTATTTGTTTTTTCTGCAATACCCAAAGATTTTTTAAAATAGCCTAATGCTTTCGAAGTACTATCCTGTTTCATAGAAACCAAACCCAAACCGTTGTATACAATAGACAATAAGGTAGAATCTTTTTCTGCTATCGCAATATTTGCAGCACTTATATGATATTCTTTGGCTTTGTTATACTGACTCGTATTCTTATAAATAACTCCAATAGCGTTTAGTATTTTTGCTTTTTGGAGTTGCATGTCTTTCATATTCTCTATATACGATATAGCTTTGAGGTATGTAGATAATGCTTGCTCTTTTTTATCCTGGTATACCAGAACCGTTGCTAATTGATAAATAGATTTTACAAATTCAATACTGTCCTTTGTTTTATTGGTGTATGCCAAGTATTTTTCAATAAAGTTTTCAGCTTTGCTATAATCTCCTTTCATTCTATTTAGAACTCCGTTATTATACACGGCGTTCATCTTCATTTCTTCATTATTTTCTTTATTACTTAAATCGAATAAGGAATCATTATACTTCTCAGAGGCCACAATATCTATATTAACCAGAGCGCGTGATAATTGGTTATATAAATTCATTTTAACTGTAGTGGTGGGATTCATCCTTAATTCATTCTGAATACTGTCTATGATTTTATTTTGAGAAAATCCAGAAGAAAGAAATAGGAATAATAGTATTCGTAGTGTACCTTTCATAAATGATAAGATGTAATTCAATAAAGATAATTTATAAATCATTTATAAATGAGTTAATTACATTTTAAATTTAATCGATAATATCTTGTGTTATCTAAATAAGTACCACCATCTTTGCCATAAGTAACATGATAGTATCTGGACTCTCCATTATTGTAATGCAAATACAAAAATACTTTTCCTGCTTCATCCTTAAATTCCCATTCGCCCTGATTATCTTGAGTGCCTCCGCTATATCCATGTGCATTTTCGCTTTCTACAGAAACATTAGAACCTCCGTAATACATAAATGTACCAGATGCACATAAGTCTATAATTCTAGTAACGCTGTAACTGCCACTCACACCACCAACACCACCAGGTGAGAATGTATTCTTTTCATGCTTCAGTCTTTTTCCACTTAACTCACGTTTACATATGGATGCATTGAAGCTTTCGTTTACTTTGGGTCTGGTAAGTTTTAAACTGTTTTTTATTTTTAAAAGAATGCTTTTATGAGCATCCGAAAAATCACTTGTTCTTGCCATGATCATGGCTGTTACACCATAACCATTAGGATTAAGACAACCATACGCCAATACTTTTACAGCTTGTCCATCAGCAGTTCCTGTATAATAACGTTTTACATAATTGGTTTTTACTTCGATATTATTTTCTGGGGTAAGAGAAATTCCTTCTTCTACAATGTTTTTAGAAAATTCCTCTTTAAGAGCACCAATTGTTTTTAGCTCGTTTACAATAAGCATAACGAGTCCAGTTTCGGTTTGAGATTGCATGGCATATCCATCATTCATCTCTTTGCCAAACCATCCATTAGGAATCGTAAACTGTACTCCATATTCTGGATATTGAACAATTCCCGTTTGTAATTGCTGAGCGTTTAAAATATTGATCATTATTATTAAAAATAAAGAAGTTATGAATCTAGTTTTCATTAGTAGTTAGTTTTAGTTATTGGCAGACCACATTGGAGTCGAAGTTGATAACAGTTCCATTTTGTGTTTCTAAATCGCAAACACTTTGAGGAATCATTGTAATTTGATTATCGGTGATGTCCAGAGATTCAAGTTGTTGTAAATATTTCCATTGCGAAGGAATTGAAGTTAGATCGTTACTATTTAGTCTTAGTTCTTTTAAGGTTTTTAGCTTTCCTAAATATTGATTAGAACTTGTGCTGATAATCCGGTTTCTATCTAAAAACAGTTTTTTAAGTTGCTTTAAACCAGAAATGTTTACGGGAATAGTTGTGATTTGATTCCTAGCAAGATTTAACTCTTCAAGTTTTTCTAATTTGTAAATGTTATCAGGAATGGTATAGATCTCATTCCAAAAAAAGTTAAGTCCTACTAAATTTTCTATCTCTAATACCACTTCTGGTATGTTTTGAAATTCATTAAATGAAAGTGATAACCATCTTAGATGCTCCAATTTGTTGAAGTTCGATGGTAAAGTAGATAATTCATTAAAGCTAACATCTAAGTGTTGTAAATTGGTAAGTTTCCCTATTTCATTGGGCAAAGTATCAAGATTGTTACAACCAATAAATAACTGGGTTAAAGACGTTAAGTAATGTATTTGAGAAGGTAAAATGTATAAATTCTTGTTTTGAAGATTTAGAATTATAATTTGACCTGCTGGATTTGTAATTACTCCAGAAAAATTATGGATATCCGTTGCGTAAAAATCAGTTTCGTTAAATACCCAACCCAAAGAATTAGTTGGATTTTGTTTATCTATGGTATATAATACTTTAAGCTGAATTTTAAGATAATCATCATTATCTGATTTGAAATCATTATTGTACACACTGTTGGATGGTAAATCTTCTTGTTCAGAACAACTAATGAATATTAAAGACATTAGAAAAACGAATCTAAATATGGATGTTTTCATAATCATTATTATTTGTCGTGATTTTGTTTTTAAAGTTTGGTTAGATGCAGAATTTCTGGTGGGTTATTACTCACACGTTCTTCAAATTCTATAGTAGTTCCATTATCGTTAATAGCGGTAACGATCCATTCTTCTATCAGATCTCTAAGTAGATTGTGTACTATTGTTGATGAACTATCTTCTCTAAAAGAGATATCAACTATAGTATATGTTAGACCGTTAATTTCGTCACTAAATAAGTCGTATTCTCCGTCGATATTTAAATCTTCTACTTCTGCTTCTACATCATCAATCGCGTTAAATAAAAAGCGGAATTCTTCATAATCCAAAGTTCTATCTGTTTGGTTCTCAAAGTAGCTTATTACCCAGGTTCCGCTAAGTTGTTCTTTGGTTAGTGTTGGAGGAGTATTATTAGCACTTATAGTGTCGTCATCATTACTGCAACTTAAAATCAAGATAATTACTAATAAAGGCGTGATTCTTTTAAAAATATTTTTCATGTGTTTGTGTTTTGTTTTTTTGTAATTGTCACATAGAATTCACTATTAATCACTTCGGTGGGTATCACCTTATTATTATGGTTCATTTCATGATATAAAGTTTGTTTTTGGATTACTCATTGGTATTGGTAACTCTTTCAAGATGTAATACTTCTAGATCAAATTGTGGATTGAGTGCTTTTTCAAATTCTATTTTTGAAGCATCTAAGAGCACTTGTTTTACAGGCCAGTTACCACGTATGTTTTCTAAAACTTCATGAGCATCATCAGTAATGTCTAATCCAATCTGTAGTTGCCAAACTCTCTCGGAATCTATTTCGAATGGATCTACCTCGTAGCTACCAAGTGTAGTAGCCTCCTCATTGAATGCTCGTAGCGCTGCTGATTCTCCATCAAATTCTAATAAAATATTGATTCCGTCATAGCTTATATTCCGAACTTGATCTTGATATAAGCTGATACGCCATACGCCCTGTAATTGTTCTGGTGAGAATGGAATAATTTCTTCTTCATCATCACTGCTACAGCTGCATAGCAATACAAATAAATAGATGCTTAAAATTTTCGTTAGTGTTTTCATTGTTTTCTAATTATAAAATTTGATTGTTTTGTAAAGATGTGGGTAGTTGATTGCTTATTCTTGGTAAACCCATTTAGGGAAAAGGGATATATCGTTTACCGAATATCTTGCAGAAATAGGATAACCAGATTCGTTGTATTCGTACGCTATATTGAATTCGATATTTAGGTCTCCATTTCTATAATCTTGTAAATTGATTATATTATGATTTCCTCTCACAAATTGAATTCCATATCCATCGATATTAAAAGTACCAACTCGAAAAGACCTATACCCTCTCGGGACAGAAAATAGGGTTGGGATGTTAAATTGAAACTGCTCTTTGATGATGGGGGTCCAGGGATTTTTTTTGTTGTCATAGGCATAAACCTGTCTACGTGATGTTTCATAGGTGATACCTTCGTCATCACTAGTTTGAAATGTACGCTCCACTAAATTTCCAACATTATCATAGGATAATAACCATCTGTAAAAAGTCAATTGAACTCCATCTGTATTATCGGAGGTATGTCTCCTTTCAAAATGTAGCACGGTAAGATTTCCTGAAGTGTCATAGGTGTACTTCATTTTGGATACACCGACATAATTATTATCTCCGGTTCTGAGGATGTTAAGTTCGCGTATACGATCTTGATCATCATAAAGAAATTTTAAATCTCCTTTGCCAGTACCATCACTAACTTTTGTGAGTAGTCCGTTAAAATTATAAGTATATGTTGTATTACCTATGGATAATAAACGACCATTATCGTCATAAGCCATAGTATTAGTAACACTTTGGAAGCTTTGTATAGACTGTACTAATACATTATTACTGTCATATTCGTATAGGAAATTATTATCCGAACCATTATCAGATTCAAAAAATAATAGTTTCATATAATCGGTCTTGAAGGTAAATGGTACTTCTATTTCATTTCCATTACCATCATTGGCAATGATGCTACCTTGATACTCTCGATCATATAAAAGGTCATCTATGATAAAACTGGTTGTATTTTGTGAAATGATTGGAGTATTTTCCAGCATTACAGTATATTCTATAGTATCATTTTCAGGATCCTCCGCATTTGTCCAGCTTAAGTGAGCTGTGTTTTTATCAATAGCTATATTGATTGTAAACTCCGTTGGTGATTGATTTTCTATTGATAATCCTTCGGTCGAGTCATCATTACTGCAGCTTAATATTAACAGTAGTAGAATAAATAAGTTAGAAATTTTAATGCTATTCCTCATCGTTACATAGTTTATTATTTACTTCTGCAAGCTATTATGATAGCATCTAAAAAAGGTAAGGGCATACCTTGATTTATAAAAATCAGGGTATACCCTTAGATGTATAAAGTACTAGAATATCCGATTATTCCATGTTACGATATCAGTTTAGTAATTACTTGTGTTTCTGTATGTAAAGTTTTATGTACTGGACATTTATCAGCTATCTGAAGAATTCTAGCGATTTGTTTTTTATCTAAATCACCCGCCAATTTAATTTCTCGATCGAATGTATCAATTTTAGCAGTTGGATCTTCACAATTCTCACAATCGTCTATATATTTTTTTTCATAGTTAGATAATGTCTTCCAATTTCTCTTATGGATATAATGTTTAAAGGGAATTCTACAAAAACATGGACAAGACTGCAAAATAATAAAAGTTCTAGGCCTGTCTTATAATCATAAAAATAAAGACTGATGGAGAGCATCCATAGTATTAGTATAATTAATGATTTTTTTGTTGTCAATTTCTGATGCCATCGAATAATAGTAGTTTTTGAGAACCAATTCAGATAATGATAGGTATATGCAAAACTTATAAACATCTGGATTTTAAGATCTAAAATTTCATAAAAGAAGAATTTTGATCCATCAGTTAATCCGAGTATTTTAGAAATATTAGTATTTAATATGTGAAAATTATTTCCTACGTAATTGGATTTGATGTTTTCAGAAAAATTATACAATCCTTGATCAACGGGAATAAAACAAATGATTACAGGAATAATTATTATCAGTAGTACATTCAAAGAACCAATATGACTTTTATTTTTTAAATTTCCATACCACATAAAAAATAATGTAAATAAATATACGTGAATAATGGTAGGTATAAATATGCTAAAGATTACATGATATAGGGTGAATTGATGCATCAAAACAGCTACTATAATTGCTAATCCAATGATAATGAGTTGTTTTTGTCTGTTTTTAAACGCTATTAGAGCTATAGCAATAACAATCCCAATAAAAAATAAAGAGTTTAGGTATGTAGGTAATTTTGATCTTATGTAGACTACTGTATCATTGTCGTTGGTAGGAGTAAATACTTCTAATTTAAGTAGTTTAGGTACTGATAGTAATAAGGCGAATGCTAAAACAATATATATCCAGTTAGTATTGGATACAAAATAATTATTATCTCGAATCCAATTAACTTCCGTAAAATAATGTAAAGGGCCTAAAATTGCGTATGCCATTAAAAAAAGTTCAAATGGTAAAAAATATGCTAATCCAAATGACAAAAGAATTAGAATAGTGTTTAAACGATCAGTTTGAGATATATTCATAATTTTAAAAATAAAAAAAGCTTCACTATCAGTGAAGCTTTTTTATATAAACTTATTACAGGTTTTATTATTCTATTACCATTCTTTTAGTATCTACTTTTTGTCCTCCTACATATAAAGTGTAATAATAAACTCCAGCAGCCAAACCATCACTATTGATATCTAGTTGAGAGTCACCGCGATCATTTAATGTGATATTAGAGATTACTTTACCGCTACCATCACTGAATACCATTGCAGCTTTATTCACTTCCAATGGTAGATAATATTTAATAGAGGAAGTACCATTAAAAGGATTAGGAATATTCTGATATAACTTAGCAGGAGTATTCTTTCCTTCAGGCACATCTTCTACATTCAAAATTTGACAAGCACAATCTTCAAGCGCTTGTAAACGATCTAACACATCAGTCATCTGTGTCTGTAAAGTCGACACTTCGCTCTGTGCACTATTTAAATCAGACTGAAGCGAAGAAATTAATGGAGCTAAATCTACAGATACCGAAGATCCATTTTGAATATCAATAGTAAGATTAGTACCTGTTAATATTGCCGAAGTAAGATTTTGATTGTCCGAATTTACATAAGCTGAAAGGTCTACTGAGTTACCACTACTTATACTTAAGGTATTTGTAGCCAATGTTAACGTCTGATTATCTGTACCGGTTCCATCTTGCAAAGAGGAAAGATCCACGGTGTTCGTTCCTCCAGAAATACTTAAAGTAGAACCACTAAGTGATAATTCCTGAGAATCCGTATTATCCAAATAAGAAGAAAGATCAACAGAAGTTCCATCATTCGTCAGACTCAATGTGTTGTTCGATAAACTTAAATCTTGATTATCTGTATTATCCAAGTAAGACGATAGATCAACTGTAGAGGCATTTCCTGAAATACTTAATGTATTTGTAGCAAGGGAGATTGACTGTGCATCGGTATTATCCAAATAAGATGATAAATCAACTGTAGAGGCATTTCCTGAAATACTCAATGTATTTGTAGCAAGCGATATTGACTGCGCATCGGTATTATCCAAATAAGAAGAAAGATCCACAGAAGTAGCATCATTTGTTAGACTTAATGTGTTGTTCGATAAACTTAAATCTTGATTGTCAGTATTATCCAAGTAAGATGATAGATCAACTGTAGAGGCATTTCCTGAAATACTCAATGTATTTGTAGCAAGGGAGATTGACTGCGCATCGGTATTATCCAAATAGGAAGAAAGATCTACAGAAGTAGCATCATTTGTTAGACTTAATGTATTATTAGACAAACTCAAATCCTGATTGTCAGTATTATCCAAGTAAGATGATAGATCAACTGTAGAGGCATTTCCCGAAATACTCAAAGTATTCGTAGCAAGTGAGATTGACTGTGCATCTGTATTATCCAAATATCCAGAAAGATCAATGGTTCCAGAATCTCCAGATATACTAAGTGTATTTGTTGCTAATGATAATGCTTGCGAATCAGTATTATCTAGATATGATGAAAGATCAACTGTATTAGTACTCCCAGAAATACTTAATGTGTTGGTTGCCAGAGATAATTCCTGGCTATCGGTATTATCTAGATAAGATGATAAATCAACCGTCTGTGTTGCGACTCCGTCGCTTTCAAGTGACAACTCAAGACTATTTGAATTTAATTGAAAAACGTCTATCGTTTGATCATCAGTATTAAGAGAACTAGTATTTATCCATTGAGTACCATCCCAAGTATACACTGTTTTATCCTCGTTGTCATAAACTATTAAACCTTCATCAGAAGTCGTTAGACCGTTCTCTAGATTTGTTCTTTGGGTATTCGTCAATCTATTTATTTGAAGACCTTTGTCAGTATCAGCTAAAGTTAATGAAGCATTGGTATTAGGAGTATCGGTACCTATTCCTACACTTAAAGGTAGTGATGCTCCACCCAAAACAAAAGTACTATCTATGGTAGCCGTAGCATTGGTTCCTATAGCGTACGAATATTTTCCAGAAGAGATGGCACCTTTTCCAAGAGCAACTGCTAAAGAATCTGTTGCTTGCGCTTGATATCCTACAGCCATATTGTATAATGCCCCTGCTGTTGCTCCACTTTCATTTACGGTAGCCTGATACCCTAGAGCTATACCTCCATCAGTTTGTACAATTGTACTAGCACCCAGTGCAATGGCTTGTGTATTATCTACATCTACTGATCTACCAATACCAATAGCGTCAGATTGTGCGATATTTGCTTGGTATCCCATACCAACAGAATAATCCGAATTATCAGTAGTGTCAAATTGATATCCCATAACGATAGCTCCAACAGCATTTTGCATGTCCCCTTCATTTCCGATTCCGATAGAGTATTGTCCTTCATTATAAGAATAATACCCCATTGTTATTACATCATTTTGCGCAGCTATAGCTTGAGATCCAAAAAATGTTGTTCTACTGCGGTTTGTATTTCCACTAAAATATGTAAAACCTTCTCCTCCTGCAGTCGTTCGTTGAGTTCTTCCATACCCTGAAAAGGCTCCAAAACCTGCATTATCCTCACCTTCACGGTTAGAAGCTCCTGATATATATCCTACATATGTATTTCGATTTGCATTCGTAGTATTATTGGTTCTGTTATTATCCCATCCAGACATGGCTCCTACAAACGTATTAAAATCCGCCCATTCTGTGGCTACTCCAGAGGCAGCACCAACCATAACATTATACAAACCGTCGCCGATATCAATAGCAGATGAATCTCCAATAGAAGTATTGTGATGCCCATCATCTACATCACTCATTGCTTCAGAACCTACAGCTACGTTTCTGTATCCTACATCAGATGAGATTCCAGCTTCATTTCCAACAAATACGTTTTTGTATCCTGTAGTATTACTAAAACCAGCATCTTCTCCAATGAAGGTATTTTCGTAACCTGTTGTTGTTAGAGTTCCAGATTCCTCACCCACAAAGGTGTTATCGTATCCTGTAGTGTTATTTTCTCCTGATTCTGTACCAATAAAAGTATTATCACCTCCAGTTTGATTTAGCCTTCCGGACTGTGCTCCAACAAAAGTATTATCAAATCCTGTGGTGTTTGTATATCCAGATTGATATCCTATGGCAACTAATTCGCTAGTGGTAACACTTCTACCAGCTTGATATCCCATTAAAGTTACTTGGGATCCTGAAGTTAAGTACGAACCTGTACTATCTCCATACATAGTATTAAAATCTCCTGAAGAAATGCTAGCACCTGATCCGGTACCTTGCGTTTCATTTAGGGTCTGTGCTTGCACACTTATCATACCAACCAAGAATAAGGAAGTGGTAATGATTACATGTAGTTTTTGTTTCATAAGTTTTATGTTTAAAATTATGTCTATACGGTAATAAGATTAATTTCTGATCTAAACTTATGTTAGTTTAATTCAGAGATTAAAAGAATAAATAGTCAAACAAATTATTTTAACAAAAAGGAATAATTTGATGTTTTTTTGTTCGTAAAAAATATGAGTAATGAAAGCTTATAAGATCTTTAAGGCTTTCTATTTGAAGATCGAAAATCAAATCTAAAAAAGATATGATTTTTATAGGTAGTTTTTTAATCATAGGGTATGGATTTAAAGGGTGCTGCAAATATACAAAATATTATTTAACATATTTTTAAGTAAAATTATAAAAATCTATTTTCTCACGTATAGGGGATTATACCTGTTTTAGAATTCAATCATTAACCTATATCATCAGATTAATTTTCTAAAAAAAATCTCCTATCTTGCTAATTGAATAGAACAATACAGAAATGAAAAAAGCAGAACAAATTATTGGTTGGATTCTTTTTGGAGTAGTTTTTGCGATCTATATAGTCTGTTCTTCTCGTACTATTTCATTCTGGGATAGTGCTGAATTTGTAGCCAGTAATTATAAACTACAGATTACTCATCCTCCTGGAGCACCTTTATACATGCTTATTTCTAATGCAATCCTTTCTGTTGTGCCGTCCTCTAACATTGCTTTTGTCAATACAATTATTTCAGGTTTGTTTGGAGCATTAACTGTAACTTTAGTATACTTTATTACAAAAGCCTTAGCCTACTCAATACTCAAAAAATCAAAACAAGAATACACTATTTGGCTTCCTTCTGTATGCGGAATCATTAGTGCGTTAACGTTGGCATTTATTCATAGTTTTTGGGTGGCAGCTACCGAAACCGAGGTCTACACACTATCGTTTTTATTATTGATATTTATTTGGTACCTGCTTATTTTATGGTTAAAAGAAATAGAAAATAAAAGAGAGGTTCGTTGGCTAATTTTAATTGCATTTTTGTTGGGCCTCTCTGCTGGTGTTCATTTGATTAATCTCTCCGTTGTAATCCCAATGGCTATAATATTTGTGTATAAGAAATATCAATTTTCAATAAAAAATATAATTTTAGGTTTAGTAGGAGGCACGTTATTATTTTTTGTTATATATGGAGTTATCATTCAAGGTTTTTTATATATAGGTTATCTTTTAGATGTCTTTTTTGTGAATGATATGAGTCTTAGCGTTAATACTGGACTTATTGTTATGTATATATTACTTTTTCTCTTTTTAAGCGCCTGTATTTGGTACGCTTCTAGGAAAAACAATTCATCTTTAGCTATCGTAAGTTTTTGTATTTTATTTTTCTACATAGGTCTAAGTTCTTATGGAGTTACTATTATAAGAGCAAATGCGCAAACTCCTACTTCCAATGAACCAACGAACCCATTATCGCTTTTAAAATACATTAAAGCTGAGCAGTTTGGTTTGAGTGATACTCAGTTGGTTAGAGGACATTTTTTTAATGCTCCAATAGATAAGGATATGCCGTTTTCCGATAGATCTCCTATAGTGCTGTACGATAAGAATACAAAGAAATATGTTGAGGTAGATAATGGTGTTTATAGTAAGGAAAATTATGCTCGTGAATTTACAACTTTCTTCCCTAGAATGTATAGTCGTAAATCTGCAGATATAACAGGTTATAATACCTGGACTTTTGTAAAAGGTACTCCTGTTTCATATCCTATTATGGGAGAGGTACAACAAATTAACAAACCTACTTTTTCTGAAAATGTAAGTTTTTTTTATAACTATCAATTAGATTGGTTATACCTACGATATTTATATTGGAATTTTATTGGTAAACAGAATGATAACAAAGGTACTGGAACTATCCTTAACGGAAACTGGATTAGTGGTATTGGGATCGTAGATCAAAATAAAATCGGGGATTCAGAAGTTATTCCAGATTATTATAAAATCGATAAAAGCAAAGATTCTTATTACTTCTTACCTTTTTTATTAGGGCTAATAGGATTGTTTTCCATGCGAAAAAAGAAGGTACATTTACTAACTTCATTCGTTTTCTTTCTTACGTTTGGATTGGGAATTATTCTCTATGTAAATCCAACTCCCTCTAGTATTCTGATCCGTGAAAGAGATTATATTTTTATTGCATCATTTATTCCTTTCTGTATGTGGATCGGATTAGCTTCTTTACAGCTGTATAAGTGGTTTTCATTTATCCCTTCAAAAAAAACAAAACTCATCGGAATCACTGTATTAGTCGCAATAGCGGGGCCTTTACAACTTTTTGCCAAGGGATGGGACGATCATAATAGAAGTGATGATACTTTTGCTAGAGATTTTGCAAAAGCGTACTTGGATTCCTGTCCACCCAATACGATTTTAATTACCAATGGCGATAATATGACTTTTCCTTTATGGTATTTACAGGAAGTTGAGGATTATCGCACTGATATACGCATCATTAATTTCGATCAGCTTAATTTGGATTGGTATATCGAAAAACTAAAATTATCAATGAATAATTCGAGAGGGCTTACAGTAACACTGCCTAAAGAATTATACCAAAAAGGACCTCAACAAGTATTACCTTTACGAAAAGAAGTCAAAGATGCTGTGGATGTGGACCTATTGTTTAAATTTTTAGCTGATCCAAAAACAAAAAAACCTTGGAATAGAAGACCAATTCATTACATTCCTACAGATAAATTTTATATTAAGATTGATACTCTAAAAATTCCACAAAAACATTACAATAAAAATAAATTGAATTTGTCTTTTGTAGATCAAATTGCCTGGAATTTTTCGAAAGATTTTTATGCTATTAATGAACTAGCTACCTTAAACATTATACAACAAAACATCCACGATAGGCCTATTGCTTTTGCTATCAATGGAAATACCAATCATTATATAGGTTTACAACCTTATACCATACAACAAGGATTGGTTGAAGTTCTAGCTCCAGTAAAACGATCGAAACCTGGATTAAATCCAAAAATTGTGAATACAGGTATGATGTTTCCTTTCTTAAAAGATCAAACAATGTTTAGTGGTTTTCGAGATGTAGATCAGTTTGTAGATTATGAAAATAGAGCATATGCGCAACAGATTTTGCGTAGGAACTATTATTTTCTTGCGCAGGCATTGCTTGAAGAAAATAGGGCAGAAGATGCCATTGCGATTCTTGACAAGTGTGTTGCTCAATTTCCAAATCATACCGTTCCTTTCAAGCAATTTGCATTTGCGATTGGGAAATTATACATAAGAGCTGGAAATCAGGATAAGGGTGATAAAATTTGTTTGCAATCAATGAGTAATTTAAAGGAAGAGTTATTATGGTTAATTTCATTTAATCCAGATAATTCAATCATTAACGTTAGACATGCTAATCGAATTAAGGGAATGTATATTCAAATGATTCATCAATATGAAGCGTTAAATTTTAAAAAAGCTAATGAACTGAAGAAAGAGTTCGAACAAATAGAACTATCATTTAAAGAATGGCATAGTAAAAACTGGCCCTATTAATTATCTCCATTGATGTATTTTTTTTCTACCGAAGTTACTTCCTCCAGAATTCTCTCTGATCGGCCGTTATATTTAAGAACTAAAAAAGCTTATGAAATTGCTAAGGAATTGGTGTATGGAAATGTTCTAGAAATAGGTTGTGGAGAAGGCTATGGGATCAATCAATATTATAGGAATGTAGAGAAGCTAACTTTAATCGATAAATCGGATTATTCTTTTCGAGTACTCAGGGAGAATTTTCCGGAAGTTACTTTTCTAAAGCAAAAAATCCCACCACTAACAAATATTGCAGACAATCAATTTGATATAGTATTGTCTTTTCAAGTTATAGAACATATTAAACATGATCATTTATACCTTCAAGAAATTTATCGTGTCTTAAAACCAGGAGGCAAAGCACTTATTACAACACCAAATGCTTCAAAATCGATAGCAAGAAATCCTTGGCATTATAAAGAATATGATTTTATAGAACTAGAAACACTTCTAAAGAAATATTTCAAAAATTTTGAAATAAAAGGTATTGAAGGAAATAATAAAGCGAATTTATACTATCTTAAAAATAAGGATAAGGTCGAAAAATTACTTCGTTTTGATATTTTTGGATTACAGCATAAATTACCCTCGAGCTTTCTTAAAATACCTTATGAGATACTAAACAGGAAAAATCGTAAACAATTGTTAGAAAATAATAGAAGTTTAATAGAAGAAATAAACTCCAATGATTATAAACTTAACAGCTGTACTGATAAAACTTTAGATTTTTTCTGCATTTTGGAAAAATAGAGTTTTTAAAGTTTTAAGATAATTAAACTAATTTAGTAATTACTTGTGTTTCTGTATGTAAAGTTTTATGTACTGGACATTTATCAGCTATCTGAAGAATTCTAGCGATTTGTTTTTCATCTAAATCACCCTCCAATTTAATTTCTCGATCGAATGTATCAATTTTAGCAGTTGGATCTTCACAATTCTCACAATCGTCTATATGCCTTCTGTCATAACTGGTATGGACTTCTACATTTTTTAGATCCCATCCTTTTCGGGAAACGTACATCTTAATGGTCATTGCTGTACAGGCCGATAATCCTGCAGAAACTAATTCATATGGAGAAGGTCCAAAATCATTACCACCGACACTTTCTGGTTCATCAGCTACCATATAGTGATTCCCTACTTTCATTTGAGTAGTGTATCCTTCATCATTTCCTAAACTGACTACTACCTGATGTGTACTCTTTAGTTTAGGTTCTTCAGGAATGTCTATATATCTAGATGACCAACCAGCAATTACATTTCCTACGTATATGGAATCTTCTTTACGCATTAGTAAATGATCTGCTCCATCTAAAGTAACGAAACTTTTAGGATGTTTTGCAGCGTGATATATCTCTTCTGCATTTTTGATACCTACCGTAGTGTCTTGTGGAGAATGCAACACCAGTAAAGCTTTATTTAGGTTTTTTGCTACTGTGGCTAATGATTTTGTTTCTAAATCATCTAAGAATTGTTTTTTGATGGTGAAATCTCTACCACTTAGATTGATTACAGCTTTTCCATTGGCTTCAATTTCATCTAATCCACTGCGTAACAAATGCTGTACATGAGTTGGATCTGAAGGAGCTCCGATAGTAGCCACCGCTTTGATAGCATCAAGTTTTGAAGCGGCGAATATTGCTGCAGCACCTCCTAAAGAATGACCAATAAGTAGGGAAGGAGCTTGATAATTTTCAGTAAGAAAATCTGCAGCTGCTACTAGATCTTCTACATTACCCGAGAAATTGGTATCGGCAAAATCACCTTCACTTTCTCCTAATCCAGTAAAATCAAATCTAAGAACACCAAAACCTTGAGAGGTTAACGCTCTGCTGATATTACGAACAGCACCTAAGTTTTTATTACAAGTAAAACAATGTGCAAAAAGTGCAAAATTATGTGGATGTTGATCTGCAGGAAGTTCTAAACGACCAGAAAGGACCTGACCCTCGGCGTTGGTAAAAGAGATTTTAGATAGACTCATTGGATTGTTGTTTTTCTAAAAGTCGAAATTTTTATTCTTTTCTAACTTTTAGAATAGGTTAAAAATGTGTTAACATCTATGAAGTCGATCTATGATAGATAGATAAAATCATACCGATTCAAAATGATGAATTGGTATGATTTAATAGATTTGTTCTTATGCTAAATGTGCTTCGCAAGGTATCCAAACCTCATCTCCATCTGCATCGATAGATGATCCGCAATCCATCATTACGGATCCCTCTGGATAATACTGAACAAAAGTACAGGTATTTACCTGTTCTGGCGTGCATTGATCTCTTTGTCCACCGCCAATTTTGATAAGTTCTACTCTAGAAAGTTTTTTAAAATGATCGAATTTTTCTACTAATGTTTTCATAAGTTTTAATGTAATTAAAAGAATAAAATATACTTCCTTTAAAAATACATTAAAAAGTGATTTTTTCCCCATTTTTAAATTAATTTAACTAGCTTTAAGATGTTCAATCAAAATTTTAAAATTATGCTACAAAAAATTCTTAATCTAAAAGGAGTAAATGAGTTACCAAAAGCTCAAATGAAAATTGTAAAGGGTGGATTGGCTTGCTTTGGAGATGATGCTATATGTCCAGCACATTCAGTATGTGTCAACAATTTTTGCACAAGTAATGGTTGCTAAATAGAAGATTTAGTTATAGGTAGACTTTTAATCTACCTATAACTGTTTATTTGATAAAATATTTTGGGGTAATAATATCTTTGTTGTCCTGTGGAAGGACCTTAAAATTTATCGAGATTGGTTTATTTTTGTTCATTTAGACTCCAATCATATTCCAGATATGCTATTTTGGATGATTTTTGAATTTTTTCTTTAGCATACTGATTTACATAATCTTTTATATCTCCGTTATTAAAATCTTTCGCATACCATTCAAATACTTTGGACAGCTTAACATCATCATTAGCTACCAAATTCTTCGAAGGATCGTTTATGTATTCGATAGTTTTATCTTCTAGTGCCTGAGTAATATTTCTACTCGTGTACGCTCTATTCCATAGTTTTGGCGATGAGGTGGCAGCGCAATTAAGAAGGAAATGAATTCTTGGTTCATTCATTTTTCTTAGTACTTTATGTTCTATATCATCAAGACTATATTCTTTATTATTAATCGTTATGGATTTTTTCTTCCAAGGATTTTCTAAATCATTAATGGATTTAATAGGATAATGATCTATGACCATTTTCATAACAATGGCATTGTATAAGTTTACCCAATACGCAAGCTTTTCTGTAGCCTCGGAATTTTCTGCAGGATAGTTAGTAGATAAAGATTTGAAGTATTTATCGAATAAAAATTTATCTCTAATAAAACCTTTATAATCTACTTTACCGTCATTAGATACGTTCAGCAATAAAAGCTGATCCCATACCATATGATCGATATGATTTTTTTGCGCCTGTATATCAGTAATAAAACTGAATAAAGTTAAGACAGTGAATATTAGAAACTTTTTCATAACAAAACTGTATTAGATTTAGGGGAAATTACAACTTAAATTATTTTAATTACGGTTATACCGTAAATCTATAAAATTTTATCGACAAAAAGCAAATTTTAACGATTAAAATACAATAATTTATGATTTTAACATTTTAAAAGCTGCTAATATATAAACGTAGACTACGAATTCAAGGAGTTTTTGTGGTGAAAAAATCACCTGTTTTGTCTTAGTTTTATGGAAAGAATTGATAGATTTTTGTTTTTTAACTCTGCTACGTATTTCAAATCTAAATTGAAATATTATCTCTTAAGAGTGGTTACGATTATTAGCATAAAATATCAACCAAGGAGCTATAAAATTATTAGAAAAATTTATTCAAAATTACTGAGTAAACTCTCGGTTTTTATGATAGTTGCAAATTCATCTTTTAGATTTGCAATTTCAATATCATGAACCATTTGAGCACTATACCTTTCTCCATTAACACCTATTTTGTCAAAAGCAGCAACACCATCTTCTATCAGAAATGTTTTAAAACCAAAGTTAGAAGCCATTC
Organism: uncultured Aquimarina sp.; assembly: GCF_947492115.1. Taxonomy (NCBI): domain Bacteria; kingdom Pseudomonadati; phylum Bacteroidota; class Flavobacteriia; order Flavobacteriales; family Flavobacteriaceae; genus Aquimarina; species uncultured Aquimarina sp. The sequence goes on along the minus strand of NZ_CANLMM010000005.1, from coordinate 330,429 downwards.
TGGTACTCGTAGACACACAATGTTCTGTAGTAAGCCCAACAATAACCAGTGTGTTGATCTTTTTATGAGTTAGTTGTTCTCTAAGATCTGTACCTATAAAGGCACTATTTACACCTTTTTCTATGATTGGTTCATGAGCTAGAGGCTTGATAAAATCCTGAAAATCATTCCCGGATTTACCTTTTGCCAGAGGAGATTCAGGATTTGTAGAACAATGCTTTACGTGATATACAGGAAGTTCTTCAGATCTCCATTTACGTAGTAAAGCTTCAATATTTTTTTCTGCATCAGGATTATTCCGTTCTGTACCATAATATCCTGGACTATTGATCCCTTTTTGAACATCTATTAATAATAGTGCTGGATTATCCTTTTTTGTAATTGTCATGATTTCTATTGCTTACTTCTAAAATCAGTATTATAGATAATACCTAGTTGTACTCTGTCAAAATTAATTCCTGTAAAGTGATTTTTTAAATATCCTACCTGAATGCTAAAGTTAGATTTTACGTTATATCCAATAGCTCCGTATAGTCTGTTTTGACCAAAAATTGGTTCTTGTAAATTGATAAAAATTTCATCATATACATTCAGAAACCATTTATCATTAAAAGGGTAGGTGAGTTGCAAACGATACCTAGCTCGATGTTCTGTAAAATCATCTGCTTGTGTACTGATAAAACGTTGTTCTAATCGATATCTATGTTCTAATGCTACTTTTCCAACTTTATTTTTGAGGATAAACTGTTCGAAAATTCGATGTTCATTGCTGTTTTCCTCACCGGGAATATCGGCAAAGGTTCCATCTGTGTTAATATATCCATATCCAATTGTAGCAATTGCATTGTCAGTAATATGATAATTAAGCCCAGTTCGCAATAGCAATTGGTTAAAAGTGTTTGCTACTTCATAAAATCGAAACTGTGCCTCGGAATGAATACTAAGTTTATCAGTTATTCGATTTGTACCAAAATACATATACCAAGCGCCTAACTCATTTTCACCGGTATTTTGCGCATTAACTTGAGTGATACAGGCTAACAATGCAATTACTAAAATTGTTTTCTTCATAAAAATATACTTATTCTTTTAAGAATCAGATTCTACAGTTTTTACTTCTTTTTTTCCATCATTAATGACATCTGATCCAGATCCTTTAAGGTAAGTATTCAGAAATTTTAAAACTTTTCCGTAAGCTTCAATTTGATTTTCTTTTTTAACAAAACCATGACCTTCATCTTCGAATAGAACATACTCTACTGGAACACCATTTTTTCTAACTCCTTCAACGATCTCATCAGATTCTACTTTTAATACTCTTGGATCTTGAGCACCTTGTAATACAATCAGTGGTTTAGTCACTTTTTCTGTATGAAACAAAGGAGAAATTTTACGTAGTCTTACAGAATCAGCCGTATTGGGATCTCCCATTTCTGTATATAAAGCATCTTTGAAAGATTCCCACCATGGCGGAATGCTTTTTAAAGTTCTTAACCAATTGGTAACACCAAATATATTCACACCAACCTTAAATTCTTCGGGAGTATACGTTAATGCAGCCATTGTCATATAACCTCCATAAGAACCACCGATAATTCCAATTTTGTTAGGGTCGATAATATCTTGCTCAGCTAACCAATCTTTACCGGCTACGCAATCTTTTAGGTCCTTATCACCATGATTTTGGTCATCCATCTTATAAAATGTTTTTCCATAACCACTACTTCCTCTATTGTTAACAGCTAAAATAGCATATCCATGATTTACCAAATACTGAATAATTGAGCTAAATCCTTGTCTTGATTGTCCTCCAGGTCCTCCATGCACCCATACCAAAGCAGGAACTTTATTGGTAGCTGATGCTTGCTTAGGTTTATAATATATTGCTGGAATTTCTAATCCATCAAAAGATTTAAAACGCACAACTTCAGATGCTACTAAATGATCCGCATTGATATCTTTATTTAATACATCTGTTAGCTGATGGTATTCTTTGGTAGCTATGTTATATGAATATACGTTTCTTGGTGTGCTAGAACCGGCAACATTTAGAAAAGCCATCGTTTCATCTCTAGAAAAACTAGCGCTAGAGATTTCTTTATCTTTAAAGGTGGGGAAATCCATTGGTTTTCCAGTAGCCACATCTTCTACAGCCATCACTGTTTTAGCATCCTCATTGGTGAACATTACTTTGTATTTTCCGTTTCTGGTAAAGTAAAAAGAGGTGATGTCCCAATCTTTCTGAGCTACTTTTTCCTTAGTTCCATCCTCGAGATTGTATTTCATCAAATAACTAAATTCTGCACCATCATCACTGGTGTAATACAAAAATTTGTTATCAGGAGAAAAATCTTCCGGAGAGTTACCACTTAGGTTCTCATTAATCTTAGTTCTCTTACCAGTTTCAGTATTTAATACAAATAAGTCCGTGTCGTTTGTATTTACTGGCTTTAATAAAGCGATATATTTTCTATCATTAGACATACCAGCAAAATCAAATCCATCTTTATTTTCATAAATCACCTTAGACGAGAAGTCAGAAATATTCATTTCATAATGATCCATAAACTTCGGATTTCTTTCGTTACTTCCGTAGAAGAAACTTTTTCCATCTTTGGACCATCCTCTAAACAAGGCGCGTACATTCTTTTCTGGAGTAAGTCTTTTAATTCCAGCGCTATCTTTCATGAAGATTTTAAAAATTTCATCTCCATTACCATCCATTCTGAATAAAATCCTATCATCTTCTGGGAAATATGATATTCCGTATATAGACGAACTATCGGATTTAGTTACTGGGATCAATTCACCTCCTTTTACCGAGGTGGTATACATATTATAGATTCCAGAACGATTGCTGGTCATCAGCACTTTGGATTTGTCTTTTGAAAACCCATTGGCAAATGCATTTTCATTGTCCATAAACTGTTCTATAGAATATTCTTCTATTTTTACAGATTGTGCAACATCTTGCGTTTCTTCTTTAGCTTCTTTTTTACAGGAATAGAATAAGAGAAGTCCCATTCCCAGGATAACGAGTTTTTTCATTGGTGAACGTTTTAATTGATTGTGAAAGTCTTTATTTCCCTAAAAGGAGAAGTGTCTAATTTTTCAATTGCCTGTTGGTACGGTAACCATTCATCTTTAAAAAAGTTGTTGGTTTTATTAATCGCATCAGTAAGAGCATCTTTTGCATGCTTCATTAGCGTTTTTTCGGTTGTGGTTAATCCATTTTGTCTACTGCCTGTGTACCATCCTGCGGTGCCCATTCGTTGCATTACAGTGACTTCTGGATTTCTGGTAATTCCTTGCCTTTTATCTTCTTTACCTAAATAAATAGCAATTACTGAATCTATTTTCTTCGTAATTTCTTTGGAAGATTTTATTTGATCTTTAAACTTCTCCTTATCTAGTTTTTTAAGCTCTTTCTGATATTTTGTAGCAATTTCTTTACTTTCTACTAATTGCTTTACGGCATCTGCAGCTGTTTTTTGCATACTTTCTAGCTCTTTTGAAGCCGCATATATTTCATTAATATTCTTTTGAGAAACTTGTAATCTTGGATCAGATTTTACCGTGATATTGGTTTCAGATTTTTGATCACCATATTCCATAACCAATTTGTAAGTTCCTGGTTTTACACCAACACCTCCTGGCTCTCTTTTCTGTTTTTGAATTTTTCTAGAAGGGCGTTGTACACCTTTTTCATCCATAAACCATCTCATTTTATGAATACCAGTAGAGTCTGGAGTCTTTCTTTTAAGCGTTCGAATAAGCTTATCTCCATTATAAATTTTTAAATGTACAGAATCCCATTTCACTTTATTCTCTTCTTTTTCGTCCTCTTCTTCTTTCTCATCCTCTTTCTCATCTTCTTTTTTATCCTTAGACGCTTTCTTTTGTTCTACGGTTACAAAAAATGAAATATGAGCTCCACCATCACGATTTTCACCATTAAATAATGCATCCCCACCGAAACGACTTCCTGTTGGTTGCTGATATGCCGCTTGGTATGCTGTTGGTGGTTCGAATAATTGTAATTTTTGGGTAAGGATGCTTTTGTTTTTAGCAATGCCTCTTAATGGTCTGATATCATCTAACACCCATGCAGCTCTACCAAAAGTTCCTATTACTAAATCATGTTCTCTCGGTTGGATTACAAGATCTTTTACCGATACAGTAGGGAATCCAGACGTCCATTTTGTCCATTTATTTCCAGCATCCACAGAAATATATAATCCGTCATCTGTTCCTAAGAAAAGTAAATTTTTCTCTACAGGATCTTCTACAATACTTAATGCGTAACTTTTTACGTCATTACTATCAACAATTCGTTGCCATGTTTTACCATAATCTACCGTTCTATAGGCATACGGAGTATAATTAAATCTTCGGTAGTCATTAGCGACTAATAGCGCTTCTCCTTTTTTCTTGTTAGATGCTTTGATCTGTACTATCCAGCTTCCAGTAGGCAATCCTTTGATATTACTAGAAATATCTGTCCAATTTGTTCCTCCATTTCTAGTTATATGTACTCTACCATCATCGGTAGCGGCCCATAGCATATTTTGTTCTAGCGGAGAAGGTTCTATGACTAAAACGGTACAATGGTTCTCTGCTCCGGTAGCATCCATGGTTAGTCCACCGCTTTCTGCTTGTTTTAGTTTCTCAGGATTGTTGGTCGATAAATCTGGAGATATGACTTTCCAAGTAAGTCCTTTATCGGTACTTTTATGCACAAATTGACTACCAAAATAGATAGTGCTATTATCAAACGGATCAATATTGATAGCAGCATTCCAATTAAATCGTAACTTAACTTCTGGATCTGGGTGTGTAGGTTTTACAGTATAATTATTTCCTGTCATCCAATCATAGCGACTTACAAATCCTTGTTGACTCATGGACCATCCGTATCTTGAATCGTCTTTGTCTGGTACCACATCAAATCCATCACCAAATGATATTTCTTGCCAATAAGAATTTCTTATTCCTTGTGCTTTCCATACATAAGCTGGTCCTCTCCAACTTCCATTGTCTTGCATTCCTCCGTAGACATTGTAAGGATATTCATTATCTACATTGATATGGTAAAACTGTGCAACAGGAAGATTGCCAATAAATCTCCAGTTTTTTCCACCATCTTTTGTAATATTTAAACCTCCATCATTTCCATCAATCATAAAGTTACCATCTTCAGGATGAATCCACCAAGCATGATGATCTGGATGTACACCGTTATCAACGCCGTAAGCAGGCATTAATTGAGTGAAATTCTTTCCTCCATCTTCTGATACATTCACATACGTAAAAATAGAATATACTCTATTTTCGTTTTGTGGATCTACATATATTTCAGAATAATAAAATGGTCTGTTACCTATATCGTTTTTATCATTTACCTTTTTCCAATTAAAACCTCCATCTTCAGATTTGTATAGGGCATTTTTCTTTGCTTCGATTAATGCATACACAATATTTGGTTTGTTCCTAGCGATTGCTATTCCCATTCTTCCTAAATCTCCTTTTGGTAAACCATCTTTGTCTGTTCTTTCTTTCCATGTTTTTCCACCATCATGGGTAATGTATAAACCAGAACCTTCTCCTCCAGATTTAAAAAACCAAGGATCTCTTTTGTGTTCCCATAAAGCTGCAATTAGTTTATTGGGATTTGTCGGATCCATAACCAAATCTGCGGCACCAGTTTTATTATTTGCAAAAAGAACTTTTTTCCAGGTTAGTCCACCATCCGTAGTTTTAAAAATACCTCTTTCAGGATGTTCTCCCCAAGGAGAACCAATAGCAGCTACATAAACGATATTAGGATCGGTAGGATCAACAATAACTCTATGAATATGTCGAGTTTTTTCTAATCCCATTAATTTCCAATTTTTTCCACCATCTAATGATTTATAGATTCCATACCCACCATTAAGACTGTTTCTAGGATTTCCTTCACCAGTTCCTACCCATATTACTGATGGATTAGATTGCTGGATTGCAATAGCACCTATGGAGGCAGTAGCCTCGTTATCAAAAATTGGATCCCATTTAATTCCACCAGATGTAGATTTCCATAAACCACCAGAAGCGGTACCAGCATAAATAATATCAGGATCCGAAACAACTACATCTATAGAGGTAACCCGACCACTCATTCCACCAGGACCTATGTTTCTAGGATGAACTTTTTTAACATAATCCATCGAAAAATCTTGGGCGTACATTCCGGAAACCAGAATTATAGATAGTAGAAATAGTAATTTTTTCATTTTAGTGTAGAGAGTTAATTAAATTGAAATTGTTTTAAAACCTATGCGTGATTTTAATAGGAGAATATTTCCATTGGATTGGGCAATATTTCTATTAGAATGATTAGAGTTGTCGTGTTTTGGAAGCGTTAAAAGAAAATATCTTTTTAACATTTTTGATTGATTATAAAATTGAAAAGCTAAAGTTAAGAAAATGACAATGCGAAATTCTTAAAGGGGTGTTAAGGTGAAAAAGCGATACCTTTGGAGTATAAAATAGATCTTATGAAATTTATTGAACTTACTTTACATAATCATATCATTGTACACGGATTTGATGCAAGAAATCAAGAAATCACAGAAGAAGTAACGGTAGAGATTCCATCCAAAAAAATAGTTTCTGTAGATAGAATTTTATCTGTTAGCGAAAAATTTATCCTCATCAAATATGCTTTTGATAGAATAATTTATTGGGAATATATAGAAGATTACAACAGCGTAAAAGAAATGCTTACGTAATTATTAAGGTATCATAACTTTAGCTTTCTTACTATCCCGAGCGGATATTAATTCGAAATCCTTATTTACTTTAACAATAATAATCTTTCCAGTATGCAGATTTATCATTTTCCATCGAAATCCATAGGAGGTTTCAAAAATTGCTGATCTTGCCATCTTACGCAAATCAACCTCGTCAATTTTTTCGATAACTTCTGTAGCTAATACATCTAATCCACGCTGTTTTACTTCTTCGTCAGAAAGTTTGCGATCTTTTTGAATTTCTGTTAAAAAGGAGCAATCCGATCTATCTAAAAAATCATTTGGATATATAAAAGTGTAAGAAAATAAAAAGAAGAATAGTATATGTTTTTTCATATGTAATCAGTTTTAAGAATCATATACTATTATTAGTAATAGTATGTGATTACTGGATTATAAATTGTGTAACCATACTGTTGTTGTTATTTTGTACTATATGCTGACGTTCTTAATGTAAGGGGAATTATAAATTTAACTCTTTTATGTTCGATTAAATATATAATTTTGTTAAAAAATAATTATTAAATCTTAAAAAAGATTGTTTTATAATAATATATTAATAGTTTTTTTGAAAAATTCTTAAAATATAGGAAGATGTAGCATTACTTTTTTCTTTCTAATTCTAACTGATATATTTTTCTGCCCAATTCTGCTAAGAATGGAATTCCAATTTCATCATATTCGTATTGATCATCGTTGAAAATCTCATTTTCATTTACATGAATGGTAGCAGATAAAAGAAATTCTATATTGTTTTCTGAATCCTTAATGTAGGCGCAATCCGTTAGATATCCATACGCATATCCTACTTTATTATGGATCTCAATATGTTGCGGAATGTCATCTTTGGTATCTCCGAACATAAAAAACTTTACATAACCGTCATAATATTTGGTTTTATCATAACCAGATTCATGGGGCAATAGTTTCATCGTCTTTAATAGGAAACGATGATCAGCTTCGGAAATATTAAATGATTTTTTTTTGTCATAAACTTCGGGAAACTGAACTCTTTTCATTAGCTCATGTAAAGACCTTAGCGGAAGATAATTCTTCTTAGAAAAATTTTTAGGTTGTTTTATAAGAGAGTCGTTTTCGTAATAACCTTTTCCTTTGGAGATGTTGATTAAATCCAATTTTGAAGGTGTACTATTAAATATAATCTCTTGACTATAAATAGTCAGACTATCTGTGATACGTTTTTTAAAAATAATCGGTTGCGTCTTTGAAGCATCTGCGTTACTCGTAGATAATCTGTGAGAAATTCTCCCGGATATTTCTTTTGATGTTAAGTTTTGATTAATGTAGTCTTGTCCTAAAAACTCAAATAAACGATTATAGGCATCATTATCACTCACAGAAAAAATTTGGATAATATCATTTTCAATAGATGAATATAAGTTTCCTTGATTCACACTATATTTCGTTTCTCTATTAATAGGAATCCCATTATCCTTTAAATTGTTTAGCTTTTCTAATGCCATTACGGCTATTGGAAACTTAACGGAACTTGCTGGATAAAAATAAATGCTGTCCGCTACATTAAATTCATAATCGGTAAAGGAAACTTCGTTTTTTGAATTTCGATCAATCTGAGTATATAAAATTTGAATTTCATGTTTTTCGAGCTTATTGATCACCCTTGATATATTCGGAGACTCGGATTGTAAAATAGTATCTAAAGGGTTTTCTGAAGTACAAGAACATATTAAAATACCAAGAAGAATAAGTAGTTTTAATTTCATAGACATGTATTAAATAAGGCGGGTAAATGAATCATTTGTGTTTTTTAAATTAAAATCTTTGCTCTAAGAATTAGCTGTCATTCATCATACTAAGTTAAATATAAGAATTGTTTTGCTAGCCTGTTCAAATAAAAAAAGGGAACCCAATAGAAACAATTCCAAAACATTTGTTAATTCTGTGTGATTCCATACTAGTTGGGGCGGTATCTTTTGTAAAATATACTAAATTTATATAATGAAAGAGAAAAAGGGAATTTTTAAAAAAGGTTTTGCTTTTAGACATTATGAAGCTCCAGAACAATCTCCATTCGAAAAACTTTTCGACATTTTTCAGGAAATAATAACTCATACTTCGGGTGATCTTGATGAAGCACTAGACTGGATGAAAGAATTAGATAAAGAGTATCAGCTTACTAGTGAGGATTATACTTTAGATGATTTTGTAGAAGACCTTAAGAAAAAAGGTTATATCCGAGAAGAAATTAAGCCAGATGGAAAAGGAGGAATGTCCATAACTGCAAAAACAGAACGTGCAATTAGAAAAAGAGCCTTAGATCAAATTTTTGGTAATTTAAAACGCAGTGGATCTGGAAATCATCGTACTAAATATACAGGACGAGGTGATGAGCATGCTGGTGAGTATAGAAACTATCAATATGGTGATGCATTAGAAAGGATATCGATTACTGAGAGTTTAAAAAATGCCCAAATTAATCATGGCATTGGTGATTTACATCTTACCGAAGATGATTTGGTAGTCGAAGAGACTCAGTTTAAAGCTCAGATGAGTACAGTATTGATGATCGATATTAGTCATAGCATGATTTTGTACGGAGAAGATAGAATTACTCCTGCCAAAAAGGTAGCTATGGCTCTAGCAGAGCTAATAACAACGAGGTATCCTAAAGATACACTAGATATTCTTGTTTTTGGGAATGATGCTTGGCCAATAGCTATTAAAGATCTACCGTATCTGCAAGTTGGCCCTTATCACACCAATACCGTTGCAGGTCTTCAATTGGCAATGGATATGCTGAGGCGGAAGCGAAACACTAATAAACAGATTTTTATGATCACGGATGGTAAACCTAGTTGTTTAAGACTTCCAGATGGTCAGTATTACAAAAACAGTAATGGTTTAGATCGTAATATTGTGAATAAATGCTATGTGATGGCACAACAAGCAAGAAAATTACACATACCCATCACCACTTTTATGATTGCGCAAGATCCTTATTTAATGCAATTCGTAAGAGAGTTTACTTACGCAAACCAAGGAAAAGCATTTTATACTGGTTTGAAGGGGTTAGGAGAGATGATCTTCGAGGACTACGAAACAAATAGAAAAAAAAGAATTAAAGGATAAAACAATATTGAGTTTATAATACTTCCGAAAAAGAAAATATGGACATTAACAGCATAAAGACTTTAGAACAGTTAGAAGCATCAGGATATAAAAGTAAAAGTATAAAAGACGAATTACGAGATAATCTCAGAGAAAAAATTAGTAATAATCAAACTACATTTACAGGAATTCATGGTTATGAAAATACTGTAATTCCTGAATTGGAAAGAGCTATATTATCTCGACATAATATCAATTTGTTAGGATTACGAGGACAGGCTAAAACACGTTTAGCTAGGCAAATGGTGAACTTATTAGATGAGTGGATTCCTATTGTAGAAGGATCAGAAATTAATGATGATCCTTTACAGCCAATATCTAGATATGCGATTAACCTTATTAAAGAAAAAGCAGGTGATACTCCAATATCCTGGATTCATAGAGATGATCGTTTTGCAGAAAAATTAGCTACTCCAGATGTAACAGTAGCAGATATTATTGGAGATGTAGACCCTATAAAAGCCGCGAATTTAAAATTGAGCTACGCAGATGATAGGGTGATACATTTTGGAATGATTCCAAGAGCTAATCGTTGTATTTTTGTGATTAATGAATTACCAGATTTACAAGCTCGTATACAGGTAGCTTTATTTAATATTTTACAAGAAGGTGATATCCAAATAAGAGGTTTTAAGTTACGTCTTCCTCTGGATATGCAATTTGTATTTACCGCAAATCCAGAAGATTATACTAATAGAGGAAGTATCGTTACTCCATTAAAAGATAGAATTGGTTCTCAAATTCTAACGCATTATCCAGAGACTGTAGCGATTGCAAAAACTATTACTCAGCAAGAAGCTCAGTTAGATTCTAGACAGAGTAGTTTAGTTCATGTTCCTGAGCTCGCTAAAGATTTATTAGAACAGATTAGTTTTGAGGCGAGAGAAAGCGAGTTTATCGATGCCAAAAGTGGTGTTAGTGCCAGAATGAGTATTACTGCTTTTGAGAATTTATTGAGCACGGCAGAATATAGAGCACTGAAATCTGGTGACAATCAAACATTGTTACGATTAAGCGATTTTATGGGAGTTGTTCCGGCTATTACTGGTAAAGTAGAATTGGTATACGAAGGAGAACAAGAAGGTGCTGCTTCTGTTGCGCTTACACTAATTTCGGATGCAATTAAATCATTGTTTCCAGATTATTTTCCTAAAATAGAACGTCTTGAAAAAGAAAGTGAAACAAGTCCTTATCAAGAATTAATTGACTGGTTTTTTGAGGAAAGTGGTTTTGAACTGTTGGATGAAATACCAGAGGCAGAATATATCGAAAAGTTAGATGCTATAAAACCACTTAATGATCTTCTGAATAAGTATCAGGAAGATATCGATAAAAAAGACAGCTATTTTATGAAAGAGTTCCTATTATGGGGACTGGTAGAGCATAAAAAATTGAGTAAATATAGATTGTCCGAAGGTTTTAGATTCAGAGACTTGTACGGAAGTTATATAAATGATCTTTAGATCTTATTTTACCACCAAACAATAAAACATTTGTCATAAGAATCTTCATTACGTTTTATCCAAAGTAATGGAGATTTTTTTTTCGAGAGTTGTACTTCTAAAGACTCGTGAATTGTATTGTAGGAATGCCAAATTCTATGATCTTTTGGGTTTGTAACCCAATCTTTTTTTGAAGGAATATAGTATAGATAATGGTGATATTTTTCTGAATTGAAATCATGCCAATGTATCCAGAAACCAGAGATACAATCATTATTAATTTCGGGTAAAATTTTGTTTTGAAAAGATAAAGGAATAAATAACTGACCAAAAAAAGAGACTCTTTGTTTTATTGTATCCGTAGAAATGTCTAGTTTTTGTAAGGCTTTAATCGTCTCAGACTGGTAGAGTAGAGGAAATTGTTTATGCTTTAATTTTGCTACTTTTTCTAACAAGCTGTCTTTTTGATTAGGACCAATCCATCGTTCTAATTCATTTTTGCTTCTTTGAGGATCATAGAGATAGAACTTATATACTAATTCTATGTGTAAAAGACATTTTTTAGAAATGTCTTCAATAACAAAGTCTAGTTCTCCAATGGTAATTTTATCCTTAAATATTTGTAGGTTTTTTACGAGTAGTTGATAGTCTTTAGATGAGTTTATATAGTATTCAAAGAAATGTTCGATTCTTTTTCCTAAAACTTCATTATCTCTAATTTTAATGTTTGTTGGGTTTTTTATAACACATTCGAAATTTTTTAAATCTAATTGAGATAATCCAAAAAGAGAATCACCGTTCCATAGTGGTTTACTACTAATAAATCCATTGTATTGATGGTCGATAGAAGTCATTAAGAGTTCTATTTCTTAAAAATGGAAATGTATTTATCCAGAATAGGGCGTAATATTTTTCGATCTACGGGTTTAGCTAAAAAGTCATCGCATCCTGCGGCTAATGCTCTTTCAATATCTTCTTCGGTAGAATAGGCAGTTTGTGCAATAACCGGTAATTCTGGTCTTAATTTTTTGATCTGTTTGGTAGCATCATATCCATCCATAATGGGCATTTTGATATCCATTAACACCAAATCAATTTTGTCGTTTTTTTGGCAGATCTCAACTGCTTCCTGACCATTTTTGGCTCTATAAATAACGAATTCAAAATCAATCATTTTGGTTAAAACAGTTCTCAAAAATAGGAAATTGATTTCTCCATCTTCTGCAATAAGTACTACATGTTTTTGCAATGTTCTTTCTTGTAAATTAGTAGTTGTCGGTTCTAAATTATTCAGCATTGAATCTGGGGTAAATGGTATTTTTAATATAAAGGAACTACCTTCATTTTCTTTGCTAGAAAACGAAATTTTCCCTCCAATTAAATCTGTATATTCTTTTGCTATTGCCAGTCCTAAGCCTAAACCTCCAAAATTTTTAGAAATTTCTTTTTCGGATTGAGAGAAACTCTTAAAAATAATGTCTTGGTCTTTTTGTTTAATTCCGATGCCAGTATCTTTAATCGATATGGTAACAAAATTTTCTACAATATAAGAAAATATTGTTATGGATCCGGTACTGGTAAATTTAATGCTGTTATCTACCAGATTACTTATGATCTTATATAACTTTGGTTGATCTGTAAGAATGATATTTTCCCCTGGTTTTATTTCATTTTTGAAATAAATCTCTAGATTTTTTTCTTTAGCCTTATCTGTGTATTTAGTAATTATCCGCTCTAATAATTCTTTTAAATCCGTTTTCGAGAACTTTACTTTGCTCTGTTTTGTTTCTAAGACTGAAATTTCCAATATGTCATCCACTGAAGCAATTAGATCTTTTCCACTTTTTATAATGATATCGGTATACTCTCTTCTTTCTTCTTCGGTTAATGTATCTGATTTTAGTAATTCAGAGAATCCCATGATACCATTCATCGGTGTTCTAATTTCATGTGAGATGTTTTGAATAAAATTAGTTTTTATTCGATTACTCTCTTCTGCTTCCTCTTTTGCAATTCTAAGTTCTTTTGTCTTTTGTTTTATTTTAAATTGTAAATAAAAATATATTGAAACGACACCTAATAGCACTAATGTAAAAATTAGTGAAAAAATAATCCAAAATTTTGGCTTTTTATAAAATGGTTTAACCATATCAAATAGCCAATTATCTAATATTGCCTGCTTTTCTTCGTTGGAAATAGCTTTTGAAGCTTTAGAGATGATGCTGTTGAGAATTTTTTCTTCTTTACGCACAGCAATGCTAGGTATATAACTAAAATCTATTTTATTAATAACTTTTAGGTCATTAAGTCCTTCAGATTTAATAAGATAATTTACTACCGCTCTTCCTCCAATATATGCATCTGACATTCCTGTCTGAACACTGCGTAGGCATTCAATATCATCAGAATAATTATTGATCATTAGATTTGGGTAGTTTTCTTTTAGATAATCGTCAATGGAATACCCTTTTGGTACAGCAACTTTTTTGTTGAGAAACTCTGAGAAATGTAGCCCGCTATCCACTTCTTTTCTAGTCACCAAAACAAAGGGAGTTTCAAAAAACTTAGTGTAAAAGTTTAAGTATTCTTCTCTTGTTTCAGTTTCTTGCATCTCGAGAATAATATCAACTTTTTTTGTTTTAACGTCTTTCAATAAAAGGCTCCAATTGGAGTAATATTTTTTTTGAAACTTATAATTGATCTTATTTTCAATTAGATTAAAATAGTCAACTAAAATACCATCAATACTATCTTTTTTGTTTATAAATTGATAAGGCGGATAGTATGGGTATACTGCCACATTTACAGAAGTTTGCTGGGCAAGCCATTCTTTTTCCGACGTACTAAGTATTTCCTTCTTAGAACAAGAAAAAGTGATACATACAAAGCATACTAAAATGGAAATATAAAATATTTTATTTGGCATAGTTTGTCGATTTAAGAAGCTTTGTTTCTTTTATTGAGTACAGAAAAATATTTATTTAGAATGGGCTTTAAAATTTTTCTGTCTACAGGTTTGGACACAAAATCATCGCATCCTGCATCCAGAGCTTTTTGAATATCTTCTTCTATAGAGTAAGCGGTCTGCGCAATTACGGGTAAATTCGGTCTCATTTTTTTTATATAAGCAGTAGCATCATATCCATCCATAACTGGCATTTTGATATCCATTAGTACCAAGTCAATATTTTTATTTTCCTGGCAAATGGAAACCGCTTCTTTTCCGTTTTTAGCACGATATATCGTAAAGTCATAATCATTCATTTTAGTAAGAATGGTTTTTAGAAATAGAAAATTGGTTTCTCCATCTTCAGCAATTAATATGATGTTCTTTTCTGGCTTGGCAATAGGCTTGGATGTTCGTGTTGTTTTTGCGCTTATTTTCTTTAATGGATTATATGGCACTTTTAGGGTAAAGGAAGTACCCTTATTTTTTTCACTGATTAGCTGTAGTTGCCCTCCAATAAAATCTGTATTCTTTTTTGCAATAGTTAACCCTAATCCCATTCCACTATAATCACCAATTGTTTTATCTGTGCTAGATGGTATTGTTAAACTTTCTATGATTTTATTTTTAGTAGTTTCACTAATACCGATACCTGTATCCACAACTGAAATTGTTAAAAATTCTTCTTCTACGTCGCAGAAAAGTTTAATAGATCCGTCTTCGGTATATCTAATGGCATTATCAATAAGAATATTTAATATCTTGTTTAATTTAGGCCTATCCATCAATACTATGTTTTCTTGATCTTTTAGCTTGTTTTCTATAAGAAATTCAATGTTTTTTTCTTCCGCTTTTATTTTATAATTAGAAATTAGGTTTTGAAAAACATTCTGAAGATTAACTTCTATAAGTCTTAATGTAAATCTATTTGATTGTAATTGAGAGATTTCTAAAATATTATCTATAATAGAGAGTAATTCTTTACTATTTCCGATAATCATTTGAGTATATTTTTTCCTGTCTTCAAGACTTAGATCTTCATTATTAAGAAACTCGGATAACCCTATGATTCCGTTCATTGGGGTTCTAATTTCTTGAGGGATATTATAAATAAAGTTTGTTTTTAATCGATTACTTTCTTCAGCAATATCCTTGGCAATCATCAATTCATCAGTTCTTTGTTTGATTTTATACTTTAGATACGAATTAAATGACATACCAAATAATAACGACAATAACGCTACCAATGCGATAATGGTCCAAAATTTAGACGTTCTGTAAAATGGAATGACATTGGTATAAAACCAGTTATTTACGATAGCTTGCTTTTCTTCTTTGGTGATTTTGGAAATTGTTTTGGAAATTATACCGTCTAAAACAGTGTTAGTTTGATTAATAGCAAAACCAGGTTCATAATATAGGTCAGTCCCAGACTTTATTTTTAGATTATCCATTTTTTTTGATCGGATATAGTAGTTAGCTACTGCTTTAGGACTAATAGTAGCATCATAATCACCTGCGTTCACTTTGGACAAGCAAGTAAGTTCATCATATAGTGTTATAATATTAAAATTAGGATATTTCTTTCTTAGATTTTCGGTGATAGCATAGCCTTGGGGTAAGACAATAGATTTTCCTGAAAGACTTTCTACATCATTTCCGAAATCTACATTGTTTCTAGTAACAATTACATTTTGAGATTCGAAAAGAGGTTCGTAAAACTTTAAATAGTATTCTTTTTCATCAGATTGTTGTATTTCTAATATTAGGCTGGCATCATTATTTTTAACACCTTCTAATAGCTTGGGCCAATCATCATATCTTTTTCTTTTGAATTTATAGTTGATTTTTTGTTCAACGAGTTCTAGATATTCGATAAAAATACCATCGATTTGATTCTGTTCATTAATAAATTGATAAGGCGGATAGTATGGATATATAGCAACTGTTATACTATCATTTTGAGCTAACCATTTTTTTTCGTTTTCATCTAATAATGAAGGTTTTGAACAAGATTGAATTATAAAAAATATAGGGAGTAATGGAAGTAAACAAAGTATTTTTTTTGGCATAAGCTTTCATTATTTAAATACTTAACTTTTTTGATTCCATTAATAAAGATAGTACTTTAATCATAGTTTTAAAAGGAGAATCTTTTGAAAACTATGAATATAGTATGTGAAATGTAGTTATTTAAAAGCTTTAACTAGGTTTAATAATTTCTGTTCCATCAGGATATAGAGCAAAACGCCCTTTTGATTTTTCATGTACATGGTCATGACTAGGCCAAGGCCAACCACCAAATTCGGTTTGTTGATATTCTAAAATAGCATCCCTTATTTCATTATGATTATTCATCACAAAAGGCCCTTGTTGAACAACAGGTTCATTTATAGGTTTTCCTTGTAGCAATAGAAAATGTGCTTCGGTATTTCCATTGGTAATGGTTAGTTCTTTATCGGCATGGACTCTAATTTCATGATTAACCGAGATTTTATATCCATCAACAATGATCTCATCTCCTTTGAAGAAATAGAGAGAACGATTAGCATCTTTAGAAGCGTTTGGAAAGGTGTAAGTAGCGTTAGGAGCCATTTTAATTGTCCAAATAGCAATTTCATTATTAGTATCAGCTGCCCAAGAATCGGGAGCAGGAGCAATTGCATGAGTTGTATCAAGACTACCAGCAATTAATGTAATTTCTGTAGAAAGATTATTATCATCTACTTTGGTAAGCTTTGGGATTTCTTCATTCCATAACATTTTAAAATGAGGGGCAACCATTTTATTTGCTTTTGGAAGATTTAGCCAAATCTGAAATAGTAAGAATGGGTTTTTCTGATCGGTATTAAGAAGCGGAAACATTTCAGAATGTTGCACTCCTTTTCCTGCCGTCATCCATTGCACGTCACCATTACCAAAACGCCCAGCAGCTCCCAAAGAATCTGAGTGATCTACCAGTCCTTTTTGTACAATCGTTACTGTTTCAAACCCACGATGCGGATGTGCAGGAAAGCCAGGTACTGTCTGACCATGATACATTCTCCATCCATCTTTTCCCTGGAAATCTTGCCCTATATTTCTCCCTTCTAAAGAAGCATCTGGCCCCAATTGTTGATTCCCTTTTGGATATAGATCTTCATGATAGGCACAGAATAAAAAAGGATCCTGAGTTTGCCAGGTAAACCCGAGAGGTTTTATAGAGATAATTGCAGCCATGAATATAGAATATTATAACTTTTGGTAATTGGTAGCATCTTCTGGAGTAAACTTACTTTTAAAAGAAAATGCATAAGGAGTTTCACCATGTTCTTGTAGATAATATAGTCGCTCTTTTGCTTCAGCTGGACTGGGTTCATGGCCATCTTCTACATACCAAAAAGCCATATGCATACGAGGCATTTTATGAAACCATTCTTTCTTACGTTTTAGAATTTCTACATGTGCAGATTGATATGTGAAATTAAAAAGGTCTTGCATGCTTTCCCAGACAGACATGTTGATGATTAAGAATAAATTATCAAAAACTGTAATGGCGGTTGCATTTCCTTCATCTCCTTTTAATCTCCATACGAAACCATCACTTTTTTCAGCTAATTCATTAATACGATCTAGATTATTTACAAAATCAGCCATAATAGGATCATTTATAGGCGCTAACATCTCTGCTATGTTTACTTGTGCTAGTTGCATTTGTTTGGTTGTTTTAACTCTAAATTAAATATAAAGAAATCAAAATATCTTAAAGTGTTGTTAAGTAAGAATATCAATATTCCTCTTTTCATTTATCTCCCTTGATCTCTAGCTTTTATATTCGCTTTACAAAGCCTGATGATTTCTTTTATTCTTTTATCTCTTGTTTCGGGTCGTTTTGCCTGATAAAGCCAATACAAATAATTTTTTCTATAGCTTTTAGAAAAACCTAGGTAGTTATTAAATGCTACTGGTGATTGGTCGAAAGCTGTTTGTAGGTCTTGTGGTATAATGCCATTTTCTACATTGTCAAGTGCGGTCCAAGATCCGTTTTCCTTTGCGATTTCTATAGATTTTAATCCGCTTTCATGCATTAAATTATCTTTTATTAAATCTATGATATAGGTCTTATTTAATTTACTCCAAACACTTTTAGGTTTTCTCGGACAGAAATATTGTCTTCTTTTTTCGTTATCAATTTTTTTAACCGTAGAATCTATCCAACCATAACAAAGAGCTACTTTTACAGCTTCTTCCCAACGCATACTAGCCTGATCACTTTCTACTTTATAAAAAATTAAATAAATACCATCACTTGCTGCATGATTTTGATGTAACCAATTTCTCCATTCCTTATCATTTTTAAAATACAGTTCTGGTTTGGGTTTCATATGGGTTTCTTATTTTTTGTTTGTAAAGGCATGATAATAATTGATACTTAACCATAATCTATTTTTAGTAGGTGAATTAAGAAATTGACTAATTCTATAATCAGGACCTATCTCAATTTTACTTTTATCATTCATGTTATAACCTAGGAAAGGAATTAACCGTAGTTCTAAATCTGAATTGGAAGCTTGATACGATCCAAGATATTCGTTATTAATTTTTAAGTAAAATTCTTTAGGGTCAACTCGATATCCGTTAAATGGAATTTCTACAGTAAATCGATATCGTAGTCTGAATTCTGGAGATTCTTTAGTGCTAAATGTTTGATCAGTTACAAAACGATGAGCTATTCGAATAGCTTCTAATTGTTGGGCTATGGAATACTGAAATATAGAACGATGCACAAGTTCATCTTTTTCAATGCGCAATAGATAGCCAACATTAAAAACATGATCAGATGATAGTTTGTAAGAGAGAATATTGGTTATATCTGTTAAGAGGTATTCATACGAAAACTCTTCTGAAGGACTATGTTCCCATAGTTGTTGACGAGATTCGATACTGTTAATTAATTTGAAACGATCCGAAATTTTATGAGAGATTACGATTTTAGGTAATAATCCAGAAGTAAATGATGTTTGGGCATTCGTATAACTATTTAAAGAACACATACAGAATACGATAAGGAGACAAAATCTTTTCTTCATCACTAATATAGGAGATTATCAGTGTTATCATTCACTACTTGTAACATCTTCAATAAAACTCCATCATTAGAATAAAGTAATTCATAATAATGAGAATGTTTCTCTTTTTTACCCTTTACAATTAGTTCGTAGTTTGTTGTGTACGCTGCTTTGGTATTTTTTTTATTTATCAATGAAATTAAGGTAGACCGATCACTGACCCATTGTAATTGAGTTTTTTTGATTTTTGATTTTGTGAAAATACTATCTAAAGAAGATTGAATTGTTTTTTGTAAATCGATGGAAAGTTCTGAGAAAGGAATTTTTATTTCTACATCTTCAGGCTTGCCTTCGTTTGTAAACTCTATACTATACTTTCTTTTTTGATAAAAAGTTTTGGCTTCTATGCTTTTCCCATTTTGACTTTCTTCGATATACCATTTGATTTTTTTTTTGAAAGGACATTTTTTAATAAAATCCAATGCTTCTTTTGGTACCTGTGAATATTTGATACGATATTCTTTTTCTACTTTATTTTGAGCATTTACCGAAAGGGTAGAACCCATGCTGAAACAACAAATCCATATCCATAAATAACGTGCAAACATAAGTTTTGAATTCTTTTATGGAATGTACAAAAAATAGATAAATTTCATAAAAGAACCCATACTATAATTAAGATAGTATGGGTTGAATGATTTTGTGTAATACATCGATCTAGTAGAACCTCGTATATGCTCTAAAGTTTCCTGTATTATATGGTCTTGTACGTTTTACTTGTCGTTCTGTATTGGTAGACGTATAGTAATAGTAATACCAATACCCATTTGGTAAATCTACCTGATATTTTAGTACCCATTTCCAGTCACTAAATGGCCAAGAAGCAGTGTTTTCCCAAGCGTAAAATTGCAATCTTGTTAAACCACATACCACATTCGTTCTAGTGTAGGTGTCGTCTAATTCTTTCCAATCACCACCGTAAAAAGAACTACGAGTTAGAGAATTCCATAATCCATTATCACAAAATCTAATATCAGTTGGTGTAGAAGTTACAGGAACACCACCACAGTAGGAATTCATAAATGTGGTTGCTCCTATATCATAACAAGACTTTTGATCAATATTTGTATAATTAGGGTCATTGATTTCTAATAATGCTCCACTATTTTCTATTTGTCTGCCAGATGATTGTAATGCTGATGGCGAAGCTGTCTTAGCTATACGATCAGGAATAGATACCGATGTCTTTGTCAAAGAAATAAATAAATTAAAAGGCGATTGATCAATACTATGTAAGCTTTCTTCTTTATTGTTAGCAGCTTCACCATACAGCGTTTCTGCTACAATCATCTCATCATCGTCTCCTAGCGCAATAAAATGATATTCATGACCATCTTTTTGGATTTTGGCTACTTCAAAGGATGTTTGAGTTAATTCATTGATATATTTTGCATCTTTCGTTGGACTATCTTGTAGTTCTTGTACAGAATCATCGTATAATTCTTCTTCTTTGTTTTCACAAGATAAAAGTGAAATACTAAGTATTCCAACAAAGATAAACGGTTTAAAAATTGATTTTTTCATTTTTTTAAGTTTTAAAAGTATTCAACTAATTGATTAAGGTGTTCCGGAAATACCATGTTGTAGACAAAATTATTTATTAACTAGTTGTTAGTCAATGAGTAAATAACGGTTTTTGTATAGGTGTATCACCAGTTTTAGATGGGGCTTTTTCCCGAAAGCTTTAATTTTGTTAAGGTTTCCATAGATATGAAGTAATTCTATGACAACGATTTTCGTTGATCTCAACCTTTTTTATAGTTTTGCATTTTTAAAAATGAAAACATATGATTTCTGTAGATGGATTAGCGGTAGAGTTTAGTGGAACAACCTTGTTTAACAATGTTTCTTTTGTTATCAACGAAAACGACAAGATCGCTTTAATGGGTAAAAATGGGGCCGGAAAGTCCACTATGATGAAAATCATTGCAGGTGCTCAAAAAGCAACCAGAGGTAATGTTAGATGTCCTAAAGAAACTGTGATTGCTTACTTACCACAGCATTTACTTACAGATGATAATTGTTCAGTATTCGAAGAAGCTTCTAAAGCTTTTAGTGAGATTCATGAAATGCAGCAGGAAATAGATCGGTTAAATAAGGAATTAGAAACTCGTACAGATTATGATTCTGAGGAATATATGGGAATCATCCAAAAGGTAACTGATTTAGGAGAAAAGTTTTATGCAATTGAAGAGGTGAATTATGATGCTGAAGTAGAAAAAGCATTGCAAGGATTAGGTTTTAAAAGAGAGGATTTTACCAGACCAACCAGTGAGTTCAGTGGTGGATGGAGAATGAGGATTGAACTTGCTAAAATTCTATTACAAAAACCTGATTTAATTTTGTTAGATGAGCCAACCAATCATGTAGATATTGAATCTGTAATATGGTTGGAAGATTTTTTAAAAAATAAAGCTAAAGCTGTTATAGTAATTTCCCATGATAAAGCTTTTATAGATAATATTACGAATAGAACTATAGAAGTTACAATGGGTAGAATTTATGATTATAAGGCTAATTACTCTCATTATTTACAATTAAGAGAAGAGCGAAGATCTCATCAGATTAAAGCTTATCAAGAGCAACAAAAGTTTATAGCAGATACCAAACAGTTTATCGAAAGGTTTAAAGGAACTTATTCGAAAACAAATCAGGTAAATTCTAGGGAGCGAATGTTGGAAAAATTAGAGTTAATAGAAATTGATGAAGTGGACAACTCATCTTTAAAACTTCGATTTCCTCCTTCTGCCAGATCTGGGGATTATCCTGTGATTGCAAAAGAATTGTCTAAAAAGTATGGAGATCATGTTGTTTTTAAAGAGGCAAGTATGTCGATTGCTAGAGGAGAGAAAGTATCTTTTGTAGGTCGTAACGGAGAAGGGAAGTCAACAATGATAAAAGCTATTATGGGAGAAATTGATTTTGAAGGTGAATGTGCTTTAGGGCATAATGCCAAAGTAGGATATTTTGCTCAAAACCAAGCCTCATTGTTAGATCCAAATCTCACAGTTTTTCAGACAGTTGATGAAGTTGCTAAAGGAGATGTGAGGACTCAAATCAAGAATATTTTGGGACAATTTATGTTTAGTGGCGACAATATTGATAAAAAAGTGGGCGTCCTTTCTGGAGGAGAAAGAACTAGATTGGCGATGGTAAAATTACTTTTAGAACCTGTAAATGTGCTGATCTTGGATGAGCCTACAAATCACCTAGATATTAGATCTAAAGATGTGTTAAAAGAAGCACTAATGGCTTTCGACGGAACATTAATTCTAGTATCGCATGATAGAGATTTTCTCTCAGGATTATCTAATAAAGTATTTGAGTTTAAAGAGAAAAGAGTTATTGAACATTTTGAGACAATTGATGCATTTTTGGAGCGTAACAGAATGGAAAACTTGAGAGAAATACAATTAAAAAATTAGATTGAATCTATTCCAACACGATTTTATCGATCTCTAATCTAAATTTTTCTTGTTTTTTGTTGCCAATTAAAAATGCTATTTCTTCCATTTGTATGGAAGGATAGTTTTGCATATCCAACGATACACCTCTAAAAACTGGATACATTTCGGATAATGGTATTTCAATAGTTTGCCATTCTCCTGAAGTTTCGAAATGAGCTATGTATGAATGACGATCATAGGTATTCGTTTTAACTCTAAATTGATATCTCTTTTGATCACCTTTTAACGTAATCAAGGCTTTTGTATACCCTTTTACTTTTTTGGTCGAGAATCGGTACCGTACCATCGAAAAACCTCCATTGTTTTCTAAAGAAATGGCTCCAGAGAAAATAGCATTTCCTTTATCATTCAGCGTTATTTCACCTTTAGATAAGCCTCCCATTACGCCGTCGTTAACAACAATCCAATCGGAAAGCTTATTCGTTTTTTTAAAATCAAAAATAGTGAGAGAAGGAGTCGTCAATCCAATAAAAATTAAAAATAGATATGTATTCACAGAATTAATGACTATTTATCTAATCAGGTAATTGTTCTATTTGTTCTAAGATCTCAGCAGCTTCGGCCTGTTTTTCGTCACTAGCCTTTCGATTGGTATGAGACAACTTATACGATTCTTCCATCAACGTTTTATACTTTTTTTGTAAACGCTCTTTCTCAGTTTTCTTCTTAAATATAGCAAACATAATTTTTGTTTTATCTAAAGATAAAGGGTAAGCTTTTAAACAGATGAGAAAGTTATCTTAAATAACTTTTTTATAAGAGTCTTTATATTAATTCTAGATAATATGTACTAGTAAATATTAGTTTGTAAGGTAGGTCTTTAGTAACTCTAAAGCTTCGATGTTTGATTTTTCTTTCGCTAAGGATAAAGCAGTATCTCCACTAAACCCTTCTTTGGCATTAATATCAGCACCATGTTCTAAGAGATATTTAGCAATCGAAAGATTATCAAATCGTATACTTTCTATTAGCGGTGTGGTCATCGCCTCAGGATGTTGATAATTAATATCTACACCATTGGTAACATAATATTTTACAAGCTCTAGATCTCCAGTTTGTGATGCTAATAGCATATCTTTCCAATTACCCCCAGACATAAAAGTTATATATTGATAAAAACCTTAATTAGACCAATAAGTTAATGATTTTTTTGATAGGAGTTAATTCGGAAATTTCCGTGGTAACAGATTCTAAGACACTACTTCCTACAATGGTAAAATGTTCTTGTAATGTTTGAATATAGTTTTCGGCCTCAAGAATTTTTAC
The DNA here is from genome assembly GCF_947492115.1 of uncultured Aquimarina sp. NCBI lineage: Bacteria > Pseudomonadati > Bacteroidota > Flavobacteriia > Flavobacteriales > Flavobacteriaceae > Aquimarina > uncultured Aquimarina sp. The sequence goes on along the minus strand of NZ_CANLMM010000005.1, from coordinate 306,258 downwards.
ACCTTTAGAAACTTGGTAATATGTTTTATCATAATCATTGGGTTCCAAACAATCAAAGTCGAAGTGAAGATAAAGATGTGTGATTTTTTTAGATTGTAAAGTACCTACAAGATCTAAAATATTTACTTTTTTAGGGGCATAAATATTGCCATCCTCAATTCTAGTTTGTTCTGTGCTATCTATATCTCTAACTCCAATATAATGAATTTGAGAAGCGGTAATGGTAGAAAAAAGTAATGGATTCATATGCTCTGAACCTTCTCCTAATAATGTTCTAAGCGGCATGCCATGAAAATTACAACTAGGAGAATCGCAAGGGCGGTTAATATCGGCATGAGCATCAAACCAGATAACTCCCAGGTTTGGATAAAGTGCGTTTAGATACGAAACAGGAACAATCTCTAATCCACAATCTCCTCCAATGGTAGTAATGGTTTTTGGTTGTTCTGCATCAATCTTATTTTTAAGACGAGTTAGTTGTTCGAAAATCGCATCATAGTTATTAATGTCGTGCTTTTTCTCTCCATTTGGACCTGCTTCAATGTTAGATAATGGGATTTTAATAAATCCTGGATCTTCTACATATTCTAAAATAGTTTGTGCACCATTTTCTATCGTTTTACCAGTACCAGATCCTTGCCATTGAGGAAAATATATTTTCACAGATTTTAAGTTTTAGAGATGAATATGTATTTGATTATATAGATTTTCCTTTTACATAAAAATTAGGGTCTATGTCAATTTTGTCAGCTTTTACCTGAAGAGTTTGCCAAGAAGCGTTTGGCTGTATCCATTTTTCTTTCCCGTCTATTTTTAATCGCACAGGCATATCAAAACCTTTAACAATATCGATATATCGATATTTAAGCTCTTTATTATCTAAACGATATTCCAAAGTAGGAATTCTGGTATCACGTAAATATTGATTAAAAAATTCAGTGAGGTCAATTTTTGATTGCTCACTTATATAATCTTCAATTTCTTTTGTAGTTACTGTTTTATGATAAAACTCTTTGTTTAGTCCTCGTAGTATAGATCGCCATTTGTCGTCATCTTCAATAAGTTGGCGTAGCGTATGTAGCATATTAGCACCTTTATAATACATGTCGCTAGATCCTTCATTATTCACATCATAATGACCTATAATCGGTTTGTCATTTCTAATTCCTTTTCTTGTGCCAATAACATAATCTGAAGAAGCTTCTTTTCCATAATGGTAGTCCAGAAATAAATTTTCTGAATATGCGGTGAAACTTTCATGTATCCACATATCGGCAATATCCTTATAGGTAATATTATTAGCAAACCATTCATGACCCGATTCATGTATTATTATAAAATCGAATTTTAATCCCCAACCTGTTCCGGATAAATCATTACCTAGATATCCGTTTACGTATTTATTTCCGTAAGTCACAGAACTCTGATGCTCCATACCTAAATAAGGAACTTCTACCAGTTTAAAGCTATCCTCATAAAAAGGGTAGGGGCCAAACCAATGTTCGAAAGCTTTCATCATTTTTGGCGCATCTTTAAATTGCTTCTTAGCAGCCTCAAGATTATATCTTAGTACATAATAATCCATATCTAACAGGCCTTTTTCTCCTTTGTATTTTTCTCCAAAATGGACATAATCCCCAATATTAATGTTTACGCCATAATTGTTTATTGGATTATTAACAAACCAATGATAGGTCTTTGTATTTGGGTTTCGCTCTTCAATCTTACGCAGTCTCCCATTGGAAATATTCATTAAATCTTTTGGCACAGTAACACTCACCAACATACTATCTACTTCATCGTACATATGATCTTTATTTGGCCACCAAACACTTGCTCCTAATCCTTGACAGGAGGATGCTACGAAGTGTTTGCCATTTGTGTCTTTTTTCCAGGAAATACCACCATCCCAAGGAGCTCTGACGGCTTCTCTTGGTTTGCCACTGTAGTGAACAATTATAGAATTAATACTTCCTTTTTTCTGTTTTTTGATCAATTCTATAAAATGAGCATTTTCTTCAGAACGAACTTTTAGTAGTTTTCCATCTTGTTCTACTTTTTCTATAGTTAATGGAGGCTGCAGATCCACTTGTAACGTGCTTTGATTTTCCAATACTTTATATTGAATTGTATTTTTACCTGAAATCGTTTTTTTTTCAGGATCCACTGTGATGTCTAAATGGTAGTAAGTAAGATCCCACCATGATCTTTCTGGCGTAATGGAACCTCTTAAAGTGTCTTGTCTTGTGAATTTTTGATGCGAATCAAAAAGAGATGTCTGTCCGATAATTGGAATACTTGAGCATATCAAACATACTACTAAAAAAAACTTATTCATTTTCAATTTAATTTATTGTAATAGGAACTCTAATGGGATGTGTACACGTTCATTCCAACTTTTCTCATTATGACCATCTCCTTCAAATTTTTTGGTGATCCAGTTCTTTCCTTCTTCATACCCTTTATCTTTCATCATTTGGTCCACTTGTTTCTGAAAAGGTTCATATTGAGCGTCTAAACCTTCGGTTCCAAAATCAAAATATATTTTATGTGTTTGAGGATCGGGTAGAGTAGATGGTAAGGTTTTGATATAGGCTTCGCCCAAAATAGGAACTGGCCAATGAGTAGATACACATCCTGCAGCTCCGAAAACTTCTGGATATTTGCATATTCCGTATAACGATATTAATCCACCCATTGAAGATCCCATAATTGAAGTATCTTCCATTTTAGTGGATACATTATAAGTTTTATCAATAAATGGTTTTAATTCTTCAACTAGAAATTTCAAATATTCATCAGAATATAAAGAATCGAACCCTGTATTTTGTTTTAAAGCTGCTTTTGCTTCCGGATTGTTTGTAGCTTCAGCTGGAGCTTCTGGCATATATTCTGAAAAACGCTTTCTCTCAGTGTTCCAAGGGGCAACAACAATAGTATTTTTTATGCTACCAGCTTTAATTAAGCTATCTATCGTTTCATCAACTCCCCAATCGATACCTGTATAAGATGTTTTAGGGTTAAAAACATTCTGTCCATCATGCATATACAATACTTTGTATTTCTTATTAGAAGTATCGTATCCATTAGGCAAGAACACTTCTACGTTTCTAGGGATTACGTATGCGGATTTAAAGTTCTCATGAATAACAACTTTTCCCTTGGTTTCAATGGATAATTTTTCTGCTATATCAACATTTACGGATGATTTTTCTTTTACGGTTTCTTGTTTACAAGAAAATGTAAATAATAGCGCTGTGATGATGAAGAAGTTTAAGAATTTCACACGTTTACATTTAAGTTGTTACACATTAATAATTTAATTTAGAACATACTCCATTTACTTTCTAAAAATGGCAGTAGGGAACACAACCTGACTTTCAAATCCGTTTTTTCCTACAGTTGCTATTCCAAAAAAGTAATTATCAATAACAATACCATCGAGTACAAAGTTATCTACATTACCAACAAATCTACTATAATCCCAGGTAGGCGATGTAGTATCTCTCCAATATATTTTATATCCTTGGATATTAGGATCATTTGATTTTTCCCATTTAAACTTCACAGAAGGTTCCACTATTCCACCAATTTTAACTTCTGTTGGAGTTGGTGGAGCCCATGCGATGGATGCAAGATTGATTGCATTAACAGCAGTTAGTTTAGCTGCATATTCAAAGTTTACATGTTCTACTACATCTCCATATGCAATCCCATCTTCTTTTCTAATGTCTTGGTGTTGCTGAGTATAGTTTTCATGAGCCTCCATAATTCTAATTCCAGCGAATCCAGCATCATTAAAAGGACGATGATGACCACCACGACCAAATCTATCTAATCGATAGATCATCATAGGATTCATTTCTGGCATATATGTTTTGGTAGTTTTATGAATATACCGAGCCAACTGACGAGAAATTCCATCCACTTCGCCTCCATAAAAACGTCTGTTTTTAACTGTTCTTTCATTGTCAGTTAGGTTGGTTGGTTCAGAGAAAATTCTAAATGTTCTATTATCGATAACACCATCTACACCTTTGATATTACCAATCATATCATTATTCATAACTCCAACAATATCCCAATTGTTCTTTTTGGCATAGTTGGCCAATCCTTTTCCGCCAAACAGTCCTTGTTCTTCTCCAGAAAGGCCTACGTAAATAATACTACTTTCAAATTTGTATTTGGACAATACTCTTGCCGCTTCCATCGCTCCAGCCATTCCTGTTGCATTATCATTAGCGCCAGGAGCATCATCAGTAAAGTTATTTGGGTCAGAAATACGGGAATCGATATCTCCACTCATAATAATGAAGCGATTAGGGTATTTAGTTCCTCGTTGTATGGCAACTACATTTACAACCATTACATCTTTGGTAATACGTTGATTTGTTCCTTTTTTAACAAGGTCTTTTTGATAAAAAACTTCTAAACAATTATTACATGTTTTAGATATGGTTTCAAACTCAGATTTGATCCACCTTCTGGCAGCACCAATTCCTCTTGTATTGGAAACTGTATCGCTTAAGGTATGTCTGGTACCAAAACCAGCTAATGTTTTAATATCTGCTTCTATTCTTTCGCTAGAAATAGCATTGATAATATCATATATTTTTGGGTTTGTTTGTGCGCTAGCAATTATTGAAAATAAAAAAAGTGTTGAGGTAAAAAAAATCTTCATTTGTGTTAATTTGATCGCGTAATTTAAGTAAAAGCAATCATTGGGAGTGACTCCTTAACAAATTTATAAGACCTACACGATGGCGCTTTAATATGAAACATAAATGAATTGATTTATCATAGTTATCTTTTAAAATGTACAAATATGGATTTTCGAACATGTATTTATACGATGCTGTTTTCATATCTAACTTTTTGTTCATGTATAAGAGTACCATAGCAATCTGATACTAGCATTTTTCCATTCAATTGAGTTTTGAATTTTAAGAAAAATTTCATTTGTAGATTTAGCTATTAAGTTTATCTCTATTATCAAAAGATATGTAGGGTGGTTCACGATCTTCTAGATAATTAATATTGATTAGAGAAGGAGCTTCATAATCCGTAATCCACGAATATTCTACAGCAAAACGAAGAATATGTTCTTTGCCCTTCTCATTTAAAAAATAACTTTTTATACAACCTTTAGTAGTCTAATATTCTATTCTTTTTTACAACTTCTCATTCTTGCACCAAATATTGATGCCTCCGTTTTTTAGTAGTTTTTAAAATGGCTCAATATAAAATCAAACTCTTTGTCCGTTAATGAAACAATTTCTTAAATATGTAGTTGCACAGGATTTTTCATTTGACTGTAACCTCTATTCGATTCATCTTAAGAAGGTAACTTTAGCTATTTTACCATTTTCTACTTCATAGATTGCTATAACATTGGAGTAGCGATCTCCAAATCTTACATATTCTCGATCGACTACTTTATTACCAAGAACAATACGGTTTTTAATTTCACAGTATAAGTTTGGAACCTTTTCAAACATAGTTTCAAAACTTTTTTTCATGTCTGCTTTACTAGAAATGGATAGTTCATTAGGGAAGTTGTAGATCTTTATGTCATCCGAATAAGTGTCCATAAAAGCATCTATATTTCTAGCATTGTAGGCATTTACCTGCCTTTGTACAATTTGTTCTGGAGTTTCTTTTAAAAGCTCTTTAATATTCAATATTTCTCCACTTTTAATAACTTCTTCTATTGAATTTAAATTTTCAATATTTTCAACGGGATTTTTAGATAGAATAACCAAATCGGCTAATTTTCTTTCCTTAATAGATCCAATATCACCTTCTAGTCCAAAACCTAAAGCAGCATTAATTGTAGAAGCTTTTATAATATCAAAATTAGATATGTTTGATTTTTTCATAGCTTCAATCTCTTGGATGTATGAAGAAGCGTGGATTGTACCTATATTTCCAGCATCTGTTCCAGTAGCTATATTAATTCCTTTTTCAGTTAGTTTTAAAAGGTTTGTAAGCATTATGCTATCGCGAGTTCTATTTCTTTTTTCTAAGGATTTTGGATCTTTTCTTAGTTTTTTTATTCTGTCTGGAATTTCATTATCAGAAAATCTATTCATATCGGTTAATGTACCATATACTTTTGGATTTGCATAGGTTAGATCTTGTATATGATTGCTAGGGTTAGCTAGATATGCCTTGCCATAATTTTTACCAACAATTAAAGTTGGTATATATGTTACTTTATGATCTTTAAGCATTTTGATAAATTCATCATCTACAAGTTGATCATTTACACTATGCACTAAAATATCGGCACCTGCTTTTACCGCTAGTTTTGCAGTTTTTAGATTAGTTGCATGAACTGTTAATTTCAGGTTGTTTTTATGAGTTAACTCAGCAATATGAGCAACGATAGGATAGGTTTTCTCTGCAGGTAATCCATTACCTGATATATACCATATTTTGATAAAATCAGGTTTGTAAGCAATCATTTTATTAAATAGTTTCGTGGCTTCTTGTTTAGAGTTGATTTTTTCTATAGGGATGTCTTCCAGACTGGAAAAAGCTTTAGGTTGGTATGGAGAAAATAAAGGACCTGTAACATAAACATTTGGAGAAATATTATGTTTAGCAATACTATCTCGTACAGTAAAATTATAAAAAGGACCTCCAACATCCATTACCGATGTGATACCTAATTTTAGATAGCGTTTAAAATTATCGGGGATTATATCTTTTGCAAACTGTATCTCATCTTCATAAGAAAAGTTATTTGTTAGATCGATTGCATCTGGTCTGGTATATAAGCTTCCTGTTTGAAAAAAATGTATATGAGTATCAATCATACCAGGAATTAGAAACTTATCTGTTCCGTCAATAATAGAAACTTCATTATTTACTTTTATTTCGTCAGCAGTAATTTTTGATATGCGATCTTTTTCAATAAGTATATTCCTGTTTTTTTGAATTTTACCGTTTTCTACATCGATAAGATTTATGTTTTTGAGTAAAATTGATTGAGAAAAACCTGAAAAAGTCGAGCATATAACTACAATAGTGATTAAAACGAAATTTCTATTCATTAGTGATTTGTGTGATTGTTAATTTTATTAATACAAATGTCAAGTATAAAAAAATATTAGATACGTGAAAAGAAAAAATAATTCTAAATAAATATGTGTTTCCGTTTAAATCATATTTATGAATCTTATTAATTAAATTTTGATACTAAGAAATGTTATTTTGCCTTTATTATTGATGGATTCTAAAAAAAAGTAACCTTAGCTATTTTACCGTTTTCCACTTCATAGATCGCTACAGCTTTTATCTTTTTACCATTTATGAGTACTGATTCTTCGTCAATGACTTTGTTTCCATATACAATTCTATTCTTTACTTCACAGTGCAGATCTGGTGTATTTTCAAAAAAGGATGCGTACCCTTTTTTTAGATTATCTATCCCTTCATAACTTAATTTATTAGGATAGTAATACACTTTTACATTTTTTGAGTATGTTGAGGCGAAGGCGTCAATGTTTCTAGCGTTATAGGCATCTAATTGCTGCTGAACGATACGCTCTGGTGATACATCAGAAACTATGGACAGTAAAGTGCTAATGGAATTTGTAGCAATTCTTGTAATATTCCCAAGTCCTGGATCTGTAGAAGTATAAAACAAGCTCCAATTTTTATCTGTTTTTGGATTAAACTTATAAATTATATTTCCTTTAGGCATTAAAATAGTTCCATTTAGTAACCAACACATATCTTTGGCCTCTGGAATCGTATTTATAATTTTTTTCGTTTCGCCAGAGATTGGATTTAATGACTTTATTTCCCATTGTTCATTTTCTTTGCTGATATAACTGATGAGCTTTGAGTTTGGAATTTTATGTAATGATCTTCCTATTTTCTTTTGTAGAGTTGCATTCGTCTTATTTTTTAGATTAGAAACCACCAGTGACAGACTCTGATCCTCTAATACAGAGGAAACAATTATATCTTTATCATACCAAGAGTGATATCCAACTACAAGATTTTCTAATAATACCTTAGGTTTCCCAGTTTTAAAATCATACGAGTACAATAGTTGCTTGCCTGTGGTATCCAATCTAATAGCCGAAATAGCCTTTTGATTCGGGATTTTAGTAGGTGAATATTCACTTCCTTCTAAAGTATTAGAAATCCAATCAATTTTATTGTCTCTAATATTATACGCAGCTATATCAGTTTGTCCATTTCTGGTAGAAGAAAACAAAACAATATTATCGTTATAAAAAGAAGGCTGATTGTCATAGCCTGGATTGTTTGAAATATTTCTTTGATTGGTAAGCTTTAGTTCATTATTCTCTGTTGAAATGTCGAATAAATATACTTCTGTATCCGTTTGAGCTGTACTTAAAAAAAAATGGGATAGTATTACGAAAAAAAGAATGTTTCTCATGGGTTTTGTTTTCTAAAATACAGGTAAATATCAAGTATTTTCTTAAGTATTTGTTAAGAGTTATTTCCGATAATTAAGAGTTGAAAAATATCAACTTTAAAATCAAGTTTACTGTTTTCGAGAAGCGTAAAGACCAATTAGTGGACCAATTCCCAAAAAAAGGAATATATACATAGAATCCATATGGTTGACTAGATAGGAAAGTAATTGAATACTAAGAATCGTTATTGCAAAACCAATACAATTTACAATCGTAAGTCCAGTTCCTCTCAGTTCTGGAGGAGCAGCACCAGCTACCATTGTAGAAAACTGAGGAGAATCAGATATCACCACCATCCCCCAGAAACATAACAGGCCTAAAAATATTTCTACTGGTAATTGAAATAGGAGCGGAGAGATTAAGCAAAAAAGCCCAGAAATAATTAGTGAATACCGTGCCACTTTTCTACTTCCAGTTTTCAAGGAAATATAACCACCCAAAACACACGAAAAGAAACCAATAGCAATGATCGTAAATGACCAGAGGGATATTGGAATTCCTATTCTATGCTTTTCGACATAGGTTTTTAGTAGTACTGGAACAAAGCCCCAAAATGCATAAAGCTCCCACATATGACCAAAGTATCCGAAAGCAGCTTTTCTAAAACTAATAATTCCAAAAAGTTCAGTGATTACTCCTAATTGTAATTTAGAAACGGGTTTTCTATAAGGACCATTAGGAATACAAAAATAAATTAATAATCCGCCAAGTAAGGCTAGCAAACTAGTAGACTGGATTACGATTTTGTAATCGCTATTCCATGATAGTTCTTTTAATAAATGAGGAAGTGCAGTACCCATAACTAAAGCACCTACCAAATATCCTAATGCTTTTCCTAAACCATCTTTGTAATAATCGGAGGCTATTTTCATACCAACAGGATAAATGCCGGCTAGAAAAAAACCAGTTCCAAATCGTGCTGTGAGTACATTAAGAACAGTAATGTTGGGTACTAATAGAGCAATATTACAAAGCGCTCCCAAGATTGCTGAAATCATAAATACTTTTGATGGAGAAAATCGATCTACCAATGTAAAAAGGGCAAAAGTGAGCGTACCGATAATAAAACCAAATTGAACCGTTGATAAAAGATATCCTAGTATATTAAAACCTACATTAAACTGAGCTGCAAAATCATCTATAACAGCGTTTCCTGCAAACCACAAAGACGTACAGAAAAACTGGGCAATAATAATAACAGGAAGTATATAGATCTTTGGTTTCAGAATATTTATATTAAAAGTTAGTTAAGCTCTTGTAATAATTGATGAACCTGATTTGTATCTTCTACGTAAAACTTGGCAATCGTTTTTTTCAACCCTACTTTAATTGTATATGAAGAAGATGGTAATTCTTTGAACATATATTCATCTGTCCAATCATCACCTATGGCAAAAATAAAATCATAGTCTTTTTCTACAAGCATTTTGCAAGCAGATTTTCCTTTGTTGATACCACTTACTTTTATTTCTAATACCTTATCACCTTCTAAAATTTCGAGATTATGGTTAGCGATGAGGTGTTGTATTGTGGTTTTTAATTCCATAGATCTTAGTTTACCAAGATCTGGATCTACGTTTCTAAAATGCCAAGCTAACGAATAATTTTTTTCTTCGATAAGAGAACCTGGTGTTCTGTCTGTAAACGATTCTAATACAGGAGCAATAGACTCGAACCAATCGTTATTTACTCTTTCTAATAGTTCCCAATCTTTATCTACGTCTTTTAGCCAAGCTCCATGTTCGGTAATTAAGGTATAATCTTTATGACCGAACCATTTATTAAAAGTAAATTTATCTCTACCAGTTATCAATATGACTTTATTTCTTTTATCTTTTTGCAGGTTATCTAAAATATCAAATATTTTTTGGGTGGGTTTAGCATTTTCAGGAATTTTTTCAAAAGGAGCTAAAGTTCCATCATAGTCAATAAATAAAATTCGATTTTTAGAAGTTTCGAAATCTGATAATAAATCTTTCTTTAGTTCGGGAGTTAATTTCTTTAATGAGTACTTTTTAGCTGTGGTCTTAGTGTTTTCTAAAGATTCCATGAAATCTTTAGCCCATTTCTCTACATTATATCTTTTCAATCTCTTTTGTAGCGCAGTATTTCTTTTTATCTGTTCTTCTTCGGGCATCTCTAAAGCAAACTTTAGGGTGTCCGCTATTTCTTCAAAATTATTTGGATTGATAATAAGTGCTTCGCTCATCTCTTTTGAAGCACCTGTCATTTCACTTAAGATAAGAACCCCTTTTTTATCTACTCTAGAAGCGATGTATTCTTTGGCAACCAGATTCATTCCATCTCTTATAGGAGTTAGCAAAGCCACTTCACTAGAAGTATATAAATCAATTAAATTCTCAAAAGGCATCGAACGATAAAAATACCAAATAGGAGTCCAGCTTACTTCCGAGAATTTGCCATTAATTCTACCTACCAGTTGATCAATTTCATTTTTTAGTAGTTGATATTGTGGAACGTTAGATCTAGAAGGTACCGCAAGCATTACTAATCTTGCTTTTCCTCTAAATTGAGGGTATTTATCTAAGAAATATTCAAAGGCTCTTAATCTGTTGGCAATCCCTTTTGTGTAATCAAGTCTATCTATGGATAAAATGAGTTTTGCACGATCTCCATCTGCAAGGTGCTCATCTATTTTTTGTTGTATTTCAGTTTGATCCTGTTTTTCTTTTTCATTATGTAAGGTAGCGGCATCATGAAACTTTTGATAATCAATACCCATAGGGAAAGAATCTACTTTAACAATTCTGTTATCAAGCTGTACATTGTTAAAGTTAATTTCTAATCCTAAAATTCTTTGCGCGGAACTTAGAAAATGTCTTTCATAATCATACGTATGAAATCCAACTAAATCTGCTCCTAATAGTCCTTTTAGTATTTCTTTTCTGCAAGGAATTGTTCTAAATACTTCATATGAAGGAAAAGGAATATGCAAAAAGAATCCTATGGTTACATTCGGTTTCTTTTTTCGGATCATTTCGGGTAACAGTAGTAGTTGATAATCGTGTACCCAAATAGTATCATTTTCATCAAGGTTTTCGATGACGATATCCGCGAATTTTTGGTTTACCGATTGATATATATTCCAACTATCTTTTTCAAATTCGGTATATTCCATGAAATAGTGGAATAGTGGCCATAAAGTATTATTACTAAAACCATAATAAAATCCATCAATTTCTTCAGAAGTTAATGGAACTCCAACACATTGATGTTTTGTCAATGCATTTTTTACCAGAATTCTTTTATTATCGTCTAATTGTTCTTCAGTAAGACCACTCCAACCGATCCAAATACTATCACTTCCAGAATGAACAGATTTCATTCCTGTTGCTAATCCTCCAACACTTGGTATCGTATTAATGGAATTATTATCAATTTCTAATTGTAAAGGCAGTCGATTTGAGATTATGATAGTTTTACTCATAAAGCTTGGTGAAAGTTGGTTGACTAATTTTGATTGATTAAATTTCGGTTCAGCGAATAAAGGTACGTTTATTTAAAAGAACTTGAAATTATATGAATAATTTGGACTACGGAATTATTGGAAATTGTAAGAGCGCAGCTTTAATTTCAAAGAAAGGAGCTATTGATTGGTGTTGTCTTCCCAATTTTGATTCATCTTCAGTTTTTGCAAAAATTCTGGATGAAGATAAAGGAGGAACTTTCGAAATTTTAGTGAGTGATGATTATAAGGTTTCTCAGAAATATATAATTAAAACAAATATTCTGGTAACGGAATATAATAATGGAACGGATGTTTTTGAAAGTATTGATTTTATGCCGCGATATCAAAATGAAGATGGTTCTTATCATGCACCGGCAGATATCATTAGATACATTAAGTTAATTTCGGGTAAACCGACTTTTAGGGTAAATTATGATCCTAAGCTAGAATATGCAAAAGAGGATACTTACTCAAAAGTAACTGAAAATTATATTAAAAGTATCACAGATAAAGATAAGTATGATACCTTATATCTATACTCTGATCTTGATTTAGAAACCATTCTGAATTCTGAAGAAATTACATTGACTGATAACGCTTATTTTTTGATAAGTTATCACGAAAAGATTTTGAAACAATCACTAGAACTTTGTTACCTTAAACTACAAAGGACACGAGTGTATTGGATGGATTGGAGCGAAAAAACGACCTCTTATAATTTGTATAATCAGGAAATCCTAAGAAGTGCTTTAGTGCTTAAATTATTGAGTTATGAAAAGTCAGGAGCTGTATTAGCGGCTGCAACTACTTCGTTACCAGAAACTATAGGAGAGGTACGAAATTGGGATTATCGTTTCTGTTGGATTAGAGATGCTTCTATGGTAATAAAAGTAATTTCTGATCTTGGGCATAAACAAGTAGCACAACGCTTTCTAAGATTTATAATTGATATTATACCTGATAAGGATGAAAAGATTCAGATTATGTATGGAATTAATGGAGAGAAGGATCTTACAGAAAAAACACTTGATCATCTTAGTGGTTATAAAAATTCTAGTCCAGTTCGGATTGGAAATGCAGCTTTTCACCAAAAACAAAATGATATCTATGGTATCTTAATGAATGTAATTTATCAGCAATTTGTAAAATTTGATGCTGCGGTAGATGATAGCGAAAGTTTATGGACCATTAGTAAAAGTATTGTACATATTGTAAACGTAAACTGGGAAAAACCTGATAAAGGTATTTGGGAATTTAGAACAGAAGAACGACATTTTACATTTTCCAAACTACTTTGTTGGGTAGCTGTGGATAGAGCTATCAAAATAGGAGAATTAATAGGTAAAACTAACAATAATGAAAGGTGGAAAGAACTGAGAGATCGAATTTATAATGATATATATGAGAATGCCTGGAATGAAGAGGTGCAAGCGTATACACAGTCTTATGGGTCGGCTGACCTAGATGCTTCTACTTTATTAATGGAGTCCTATGGATTTATAGAAGCAAAAGATCCGAGATTTGTGAATACAGTAAAAGCTACCGAACGAGAATTATGTAATGATGGATTACTATATAGATATAAGAATAAAGATGATTTTGGATTGCCTTCCTCTTCATTTACGATCTGTAGTTTTTGGTTTATAAATAGTTTAAACAAAATAGGAGAGAAGGAAAAGGCCCGTAAAATGTTTGACCAATTATTATCCTACAGTAACCATTTAGGGTTGTTTAGTGAGGATATAGATTTTAAATCTAAAAGATTACTTGGTAATTTTCCACAAGCATACTCTCATCTAGCATTAATAGAAACTGCAGTGAATTTTTCGGAAAGCTAATAAATAGAATAGAAATACTACAAATACAAGATCTCAAATAGCATCTTGTATTTGTAGTTTATAAAAAATGTTATTCTACTAAAACAATAGTGCCAAAGATATCTGCATTGATCCAACCTTGGTTTTTATCTTCTCCTGGTACAAAAACAGAACCCATAAAGTTTTCTCTTTCTTTACTCGCATCGTTATCATTGTATGCAATGGCAAAACCTAGCTTTTGACCTTTAGATAATACAAGGGGATCATTAGTTTTCCCTTCTTCATAGGTATCATCAAATACAACCATTTCGAATTCCCAAACAGTAACATCACCATCCGTCTTGCGCTTCATTTTCACATGATTGTTGTATAACAGAGGTTTTTTACTGGCATCTAAATCTACCACATTACCATCTAATGCTACATGATATGCAAATGCATTATTATTATATTGGTGTTCACCTCCAGAATTATCAGCATCTATAAAAATTTCTACACAATCATCATCCCACCAAAGTTTTAAAGGATCTTTGTATTGATCATATAATACATCATCTTTTATTTCTACTAATATATATAGCGCTTCTGGTGTCCATGCCATTTTATAGCGTCCAAAAAAATCGTTGACATCTGGAAATTCTCCTATCCAATTTTGATCCATAGGATACCATTTGGTTTCGTTCCAAATAGGATCATTCATATCACCGTCTATATTAGGAGTAATTTCTGCCTTCTTTATATTTCTTAGCTGATGGTCTTTTTTTTCTTTTTTAGCAATTTCTGCAGGTTGTTCTGTACTATCAGCAATTGTTTTATCTGAATTATTATTTTCTTTCTTTTTGCAGGAAATGATTAAGATTAATGAAAGTAAGAAGACTATTTTTTTCACAAGATTATTATTTATAGTTATTGAATTTAAACTTAACAGAATCGGAAAGATATTAAAAACATTCACTCGTTTTCGAGGAATCTATAAAAGTTAAGATTTTGTAAAGTCGATAATCAATATTTAAATGCTCTAAGGATTGAACCGAGGATGATTAACTTAAAGGAAAGGGTGAATTCTAATCATAAAAAAAGCGGTCGTTTACTTCAAACGACCGCTTTTTGACTGACATATCAACTTGTGATACGATGGTAAGTAATTAGGACAAAAAAATTATTGTTTTACAATTTTAATTCTTTTCAGTTTTGCTCCATTAAGGGTAACCGTACAGAAATATATTCCAGATTCACGCATATCATTAGCGTTTATCTCAATAGTTTGATTTCCTTTTAAGGTACTTTCGCTATAAATTGTTTTTGTCTGACCTAAAATATTCGAAATGGATACGCTTAAGACACCGTTTTCTGGAGTATTAACACTTAAGGTTCCTCTTTCTCTTACAGGATTTGGCCACAGCGTAACGTCTGTTTCTATAATCGAACTATTTCCTTTATCAGCTTCATCAGCTAATTCCAATGCTCTTGTAGAAGGACAGTTATTCGGACAATTAGTAGACCAAGTTCCTGTTCTTTGTCCGCTACTACTTCCGGTAACAGTAAACCATCCATCTGTACCTCTAGTAAGGTCTACAGTTTGTTGACCATTTCCATTATTGAATACAACTCCGATATCATTTGCGGATACTCCGTTTGGTGTTGTAAATGTTTTTCTTGCCCAAGAAGTTCCACTTAAATTGGTCATCACATCTCCTGGCCATCCAGGCGTTCCAGCTAATGTTTGGTTTGTAGCTCTATTGAATAGATATAAGTTAGCATTAGTACCCCATCCACTACTAGGTTTTTGGAAGTTTAATGTAACATCATTAGATCCTCCTCCAGATGAGCTACAGTCAGATGGACAAGTATCAGACCACGTTCCATTGGTATACCAACCGTCTGTACTTCTGGATAAATCTCCAGTTTGATTGCTTCCATCGTTAAAGATTACTCTTATGTTACCAGCAGATACTCCAGCGGGTGGTGTTAATGTATAAGAATACCAAGGAGTACCAGAGATGTTAGTCATCTGTTGTCCTGGCCAACCAGCAGTTCCTGAAATAGTTGCATTAGCTGAAGCATCGAAGAAATATGCGTTGATTGTATTTCCCCAATTAGATGGTTTTTTGAAATTAACAGTAAAAGGAGCTACAGTTTCTCCACCACCTGTATTATCTCCACCACCTTGTGTCCAAACAGCGTAATCACTTCCAGAAGTTCTTAGAGTCCATCCACTTCCATTAGGAGACCAATTACCACTTCCTAATTTCATGGCAATAGTACCATTTCGTCCATCGATATAGGCAGCATATAAATCATTTCTTGCTTCTGCAATGTTAATAGAAGATCCAGCAAATACTCTTACATCTTTTCTAATAGCGATTAAATCTCTAATTGCATTTTGTACTCCAGCTCCAGCATCAAAGAAGTGTGTCCAGAATACCATTGGATTACCAGGGTGTGTTAAAATGTAAGCGTATCCTTTTCTTAAATTGCTTTCTCCTCCGGGAAATACAAAATTAGATCCACAACATTGTTGCGCTTCTCCAGTGTCATGATTATCTAAAAAAGTTACGGATTTTGTTGGGTTGATTCCGATCATTCCAGATGGATTACCAGAAAAGTCTCTTAGGTAAGATAAATTGTTATCTCTTAGTGCATTTTGAAGACTTACTTTAGTATTAAAATCAAATGCAGATGAAGATCCTTGTGTCCAGTTTACAAAGTTGTTGGTTTGTACTCTGCTACTTTCTAGTAATTCTCCCACTGCAAAATAAGGATTTGTAGCATCGTTGTATTCTTTGTTGTATATAGGATTATATCCATGTACGAAATCATATCTCCAACCATCGAAACCTAGATCATTTCTTAGGAAATTCATCCAGGCGATGATTTCTTGTCGTACTTCTGGATTTTCATGATCTAAATCTCTTGCAGCAGCAAATCCACCACCAGATCCATCTGCTTTTAGAGCATTACCAGGAACAAAATCACCATTGATACTAAACTCTACTGGGAAGTTTACAAAATTTCTACCTTCATCATCGGCAGTAATAAAATAAGTTGGCCAAGCAGGATTGGTAAAAGTAACGGCGTCATTGCTACCAACTCTATGGTTGATTACAATATCACTAATTACTCTTACATCCTGAGAGTGATACTGGTTGATTAGATTTCTCAATTGTGCTTCTGTACCGTAGGCACTGTTAAAATTATAAAGTTCCCTTGGAAGGTATCCCTGTGGCGCTGCTGAGTTACTTGGAGGCGGCATCCATATTAGATCAATACCAGCATCGCTAATCGTACTACTTACACTGGTTACTACATCATACCAAGTTTGACCAGCAGGTTGGTTTTGAACATTCCAGTCAAAGGCTTGGAACATAACGTCTTCATCTTGTGCTTGCATCTGCATAAGCGGGAAGCAACATAAGAAGCTTACTAAAATTTTAAAAAGGGTTTTTCTTTTCATTTCATAAGATTTTTTGTGTTCTTTAATGAGAACGGAGGTTTTAAATACGTAAGTAAATTTGTGTTTTTCTCAAATTTTCGCTGTCGGAAAAAAGAGCCTGAAGAGATTAATAATAAGCTGGTCGTATGTATTTGAAATAGGAATAATCGTAACACTGATTTACGTTACACCATTTTAAAGAATTTTTAAACTAATAGTCTTTTGGTAATTATTCGACTGATGACATATTAGTTATAACGACAAGTAATAAGTAATTTTTTCTCGGCAATCTTTATTTTAGAAATTTATTCTTGTATTCCTGACTGAATATTTAAAAGAAAAGTTTGTTTAATTAGAGTAGCTCAAACAATTTAGAAATTTTCGGAGGAGGTGAAATTGTTTTCATAATTCGTAAATTTTAGTTTGTAAAAGTGTTTCTTGTGTTAAATTTCCACTAAGTTATTACGAAATATTCAATTTTTGAGTTTCTAAAAGTTACTACAACGTTTTCGTGTTGATAAATTCTTACTATTTCACATAATATGTTGAGAAACAAGCTATAATTAACAATTTTTTATAGTATTTCGGTAATTTTTAGGATTTTGCCAGTACACGCTACTTTTTGTTGTATCCATCATATCTTCTAGAAATCATCGGTTTAGAATTTTTTAGGTTTACTTTTAAAGACTGTCTTTACGTTATAATAGATTAATGTTTTCATAATATTTTCTTTGTCTTCAAAGAATTTTACTAGGGTATCTTTAAGGAACCAACTTAAATATATTTTATTATGAAAATTCATTTTAGATTTTACGGATTATTTTTTTTATTCCTTTTGGCGTTATTTTCTTGCGATAAACAAGAAGATATTCAAACAAAAGAAGTGCTTGGTCTAGAAGTGCACCAAGAAGACCATTTAGAAGGAAATAAAGAAATAAATGGCTTTCAGATTGGTTATAAGGTAACCAGTAAGGATTTGAATTACTATCAGGTTAAAGTTTCTATTAATGATGTAAGAATTACAGCTTCGATAGATTACAGCAACGAGTTTATTGAAATTGACGGAAAAAATGTAATACTTTCTACCAAAGAAAAAGAAACGCTATTGATGTTAGGAGAAGAGTTATCAATGTATTTATTTAAAGATGGTTCTGTAGATAATTTTACAATGGCGGAGTATACCTTATTACGATTATTAGAGTATTGGGCGAAATCACCGAATAATTATCGTTACGAGAAAATCGTAATAAAAGGTTCTCAAACAAATTTGTCGAAAGGTAATGATGAAGGTATTACCTGTATCAGAAAGAACACCTATGTTACAGCCGAATATGATGATAACAATGGACAATCCTTTAGTGATCGAAAACTAGTTAATGGAGATCGTTGTTTAGGTCGCTGTGGATCTGGATGTCCAGGAATTTTTACTATTGCCAGTGCTTGGACTAAAGATTGTTTAGATCATGATCAATGTGGAAGAGTGCTCGGAGGAAGTACGAATCCTTTTGATAGAAATTGTGGAGATGAGTATGGGCAAGCTGCTGATGACTTCCTTTTTGGTGTGATCCGTGGTTGTAGAGGGTAATTATATAATTATAACCAATAAAAAACCGCCTTTCCCCAACAGAAAGGCGGTCTATTAAATCAAAATTAAACAACTTTCCTAGTTTTAATCCTTAGGATAGGATATATTAAAATTATTATTAGAAGCAGTATCCGTTTTCTGCTGCTACTTTATCTGCAATTTTAGTTCTTAATGCAACAACATTTGGCTGGTTTGCATATTTAGTAAAACGCTTAAGTCCCATAAGCATCATACGCTGCTCATCACCTTCAGCAAAAGAAACGATCGCTTCTTTTCCTTTCTTGATAATAATGTCTACGGCATTGTATAAATATAATTGAGACATAGCGATCTGGATTTCCTGAGAATCTTCTCCAAAACGTTTTGCATTTTTCTCTGTACGTAAGATCGTAGATTCAGCCATATAGATTTCGATAAGAATATCTGAAGCAGCCATCAATAATTGTTGGTGCTCTTCTAATTGTGGACCGAATTTCTGAACAGCAGATCCTGCTACCATTAAGAATACTTTCTTAAGTTTAGCAAGAATTTCTTTTTCTTCAGAAAATAATACAGAATAATCTGGAGTATCGAAAGAAGGAATTCCTGTTAGTTCATCAGCAACTTTCATTGCTGGCCCTAAAAGATCTACATGTCCTTTCATTGCTTTCTTCACTAACATTCCCACGGCTAACATTCTGTTGATTTCGTTAGTACCTTCATAGATACGAGAAATACGAGCATCTCTCCAAGCAGATTCCATAGGCGTGTCTGCAGAGAATCCCATTCCTCCAAAAATCTGGATACCTTCATCGGTAGTATTCTGAACGTCTTCAGAAACTGCTACTTTCAAAATAGAACACTCAATTGCATATTCTTCAACTCCTTTTAATTCAGCTTCCTGATGCGTATTTCCTTCCGCTTGACGAATAGCAATTCTATCTTCGATATTTTTAGCAGCTCTATAAGAAGCAGATTCATCAGCATACGTATTCGTTGCCATTTCAGCAATCTTAGCTTTGATCGCTCCAAAGTTCATAATTGGAGTTTTAAATTGAATACGCTCATTAGCATATTTTGTAGCTTCACCAATTACTCTACGTTGTGCATCCAAACAAGCAGCTGCTAATTTGATACGCCCAACATTTAAGGCATTCATTGCAATTTTAAATCCGTTTCCTCTTTCAGATAGCATATTCTCTACAGGAACTTTAGTGTCACTAAAGAATACCTGACGAGTAGAAGAGGAGTGGATTCCTAATTTCTTCTCTTCATCTCCAAGAGAAATTCCATTAGAAGGATCATTTTCTACGATAAATCCTGTGATGTTTTTATCATCTCCGATACGAGCAAATACAATAAATACATTACAGAATCCGGCATTAGAGATCCACATTTTTTGACCAGAAATCAGGTAATGTGATCCATCTTCTGATAATACGGCTTTTGTTTTACCAGAGTTTGCATCAGAACCAGCACCTGGCTCTGTAAGACAGTACGCTCCAAACCACTCACCAGAAGCTAATTTAGGAACATATTTTTGTTTTTGTTCTTCATTACCATATAATGTAATTGGCATAGTACCAATACCAGTATGTGCTCCAAATGCAGTACTAAACGATCCTGTAGCACCAGAAATGTAATCACATACTAACATCGTAGAAACAAATCCCATTCCTAGTCCACCATACGCTTCAGGAACTGCTACACCAAGAAGACCAAGCTCACCAGCTTTCTTCATACATTCCTCTGTAAAAGCATAATCTTTTGATTCAAATCTTTCCCAGTGTGCCCAAAGTTCGCGATCAACGAATTCTTTAGTACTATCACGCATCATCTTTTGCTCTTCAGAAAAATCTTCTGGAGTAAATACATCTTCAGCTTTCGTTTCTTTAACAAGGAATTGTCCTCCTCTAAGAATGTCTTTATTTAAAGTTTCTGTACTCATTTTATTAGTGTTATTTCTTTATTCTAGTTTTTTTTAATTCAAAAATTCAAAAATACCTGCAGCACCTTGTCCGGTTCCAACACACATGGTTACCATTCCGTATTTTCCTTTCATATCACGTTTACGCATTTCATCAAATAGCTGCACGGATAGTTTTGCTCCAGTACATCCAAGCGGATGTCCTAATGCGATAGCTCCTCCGTTTACGTTTACTATATCCTGATTGATATTAAGTTCGCGCATAACCGCTAAAGATTGTGATGCAAATGCTTCGTTAAGTTCAATAAGTTCTATATCGTCTTGCTTAAGACCTGCTTGTTTTAATGCTTTAGGAATAGCTTTTACAGGACCAATACCCATAATTCTTGGTTCTACACCTGCAGCAGCATAGTTTACTAATCTAGCAATTGGTTCTAGATTAAGTTCTTTTACCATGTCTTCACTCATTACCATTACAAAAGCAGCACCATCACTCATCTGTGAAGAGTTTCCAGCGGTAACACTACCACCAGCAGCAAAAACAGGACGTAGTTTACCTAACACTTCTTTGCTAGTTCCAGCACGTGGTCCTTCGTCTTTAGTTACAGTATATGATTTAGATGCCTTTTTACCATTTTCGTCAACATAAATTTGCTCTACATTGATTGGAACGATTTGATCTTGGAAACGATTTTCTGCTTGTGCTTTTAAAGCTTTCATATGAGAATTGTAAGCGAACTCATCTTGATCTTCTCTAGAAACATTAAACTGATTTGCAACAGCTTCGGCTGTATTTCCCATTCCCCAGTAATAATCTTCATGACCAGATTTTGCTAAATCATAGTTTAATTCAGTCTTATATCCTGTCATTGGAACAGAACTCATACTTTCTGCACCTCCTGCAATAATACAGTCTGCCATTCCGGCTTGTATTTTTGCAGTAGCCATACCAATAGTTTCTATTCCTGAAGAACAAAATCTATTTACAGTTACTCCTGGTACATCTATAGATTCTAATCCCATTAATGAAATTAAACGTGCCATGTTTAATCCTTGTGATCCTTCTGGCATCGCATTTCCTACGATAACATCGTCGATACGACTTTTATCTAGTTGAGGAAGTTCTTTCATCATGTGCTGAATTGTTTCAGCGGCTAACTCATCAGTTCTTTTAAATCTGAACACTCCGCGAGGTGCTTTTCCTACGGCTGTTCTATATGCTTTTACTATATATGCGGTTTTCATTTCTTTATGGATTTTTAGATTATTTGATTTTTAGATTGATTGGATAGTTGATAACCTTGCAATCTTGTAATCTAATTACTTAATGCTAGTTTCTTAAAGGTTTACCTTTTTTAAGCATGTGTTCTATACGCTCTAACGTTTTGCGTTCTGTACATAATGATAAGAAAGCTTCACGTTCTAGATCTAACAAATATTGTTCTGTCACGAAAGTTGGTTCGGATAAATCTCCACCAGCCATTACGTATCCTAGTTTATTTGCTATTTTATGATCATGTTCTGAGATGTATTTACTAGCTTCCATAGAATCTGTACCTACTAAGAACATTCCTAGTGCTTGTTTACCAAGTACTTTTACATCTTTTCTTTTCACTGGCTGTGTATATCCTTGCTCAGCCATTAATTTAGCATATGCTTTAGCAGTAGCAATCTGACGATCTTTATTAACTACTACGATATCTTTTCCTTTTTGAAGAAGATTAGTATCAAATGCTTCGTAAGCAGAAGTCGACACTTTTGCCATTCCAATAGTTAAGAAGTGCTCCTGCAGAACATTTAGCTCTACATCATCTTTTCTAAAAAGATCCGATGCTCTTAGTGCCATCTCCTTGGATCCACCACCACCAGGAATTACACCAACTCCGAATTCTACTAATCCCATATAGGTTTCTGCTGCAGCCACAACTTTATCGGCATGAAGTGAAATTTCACATCCACCACCTAATGCCATTCCGTGAGGAGCAACTACTGTTGGGATAGCTGAGTAACGCATACGCATCATAGAATCTTGGAAGTATTTTACTGCCATATTCAATTCGTCATATTCTTGCTCAACAGCCATCATAAAGATCATTCCAATGTTAGCTCCTACTGAGAAATTAGCTGCTTGATTACCAACTACTAATCCTTGGAAATCCTTTTCAGCAATATCGATAGCTTTATTTAATCCAGCAAGCACATCTCCACCGATAGTGTTCATCTTACTTTGGAATTCTACGTTTAGGATTCCATCTCCAAGATCTTCAACTACAACACCACTGTTTTTGAAAACTTCTGTGGATTTACGGATATTATCTAAGATGATAAATGCATCTTGTCCTGGAACTTTTACTTGTTCTTTTTTAGGAATATCATAGTAATAAGTAGCACCTTCTTTTACGGTATAGAAAGAAGTACTTCCTGAAGCGATCATATCATTTACCCAAGCAGCTGGCTCATATCCTTCTGCCTTCATCATTTCGATTCCTTTTTCAACGCCTACAGCATCCCAGATCTGGAAAGGTCCATGTTCCCAACCAAAACCAGCTTTCATAGCGTCATCAATCTTATAAAGGTCATCTGTGATTTCAGGAATACGATTAGATACATAAGCAAAAAGAGCGGCTAAGTTTTTACGATAAAACTCTCCAGCTTTATCCTTTCCTGCTACTAATACTTTAAAACGATCTACTACTTTATCAATAGTTTTGGTCATTTCTAAAGTAGCAAATGACGCTCTTTTCTTTTCTCTATATTCTAAAGTGTCAAGATCTAAAGAAAGGATATCCTTTTTTCCTTCTGGAGAAACGTGCTTTTTATAGAACCCTTGTCCTGTTTTGCTTCCTAACCATTTATTTTCCATCATGGTATTGATGAAATCAGGAAGTTTAAATAATTCATGGCGTTCATCATCCGGGCAGTTATCAGCAATACCATTTGCCACGTGAACTAAGGTGTCTAAACCAACCACATCTACAGTTCTAAAAGTTGCAGATTTTGGGCGACCTATTACAGGACCTGTTAATTTGTCTACTTCTTCTATAGTTAATCCCATCTCTTTTACCATATGGAATAAACTCATGATACTAAAGATACCAATACGGTTACCGATAAAAGCAGGTGTATCTTTTGCTACAACTGAAGTTTTACCCAAGTATTGCTCTCCATATCCATTTAAGAACTCAAGTACTTCAGATGAAGTGTTTGGTCCAGGAATGATTTCGAATAATTTTAGGTATCTAGCCGGGTTAAAGAAGTGCGTTCCACAAAAATGCTTTTGAAAATCTTCACTTCTTCCTTCATTCATAAATTTAATTGGAATACCAGAAGTATTAGAAGTAATTAAGGTTCCTGGTGTTCTATACTTTTCTAAATTTTCAAAAACTTGTTTCTTAATATCAAGTCTTTCTACGACAACCTCGATGATCCAGTCTACATCAGCTACTTTTGCGATATCGTCTTCCAGATTTCCAGTAGTGATACGAGCAGCAAATTTTTGACTGTATATTGGTGAAGGTTTGGATTTAAGAGCGGCAGTTAGTGAATCATTTACTAACCTGTTACGAACCACTTTACTTTCTAGTGTAAGGCCTTTTGCCTTTTCTTTGTCGTTTAATTCTCTTGGTACGATATCTAATAATAGTACTTCGACACCGATATTGGCGAAATGACACGCAATACCTGAGCCCATTATTCCTGAACCAACGACTGCAACTTTTTTAATGACTCTTTTCATTTTTTTTAACTTCTGGTTGTTAAGATGTTATAGATTCTTTATTCGTGTAAATTTTCTTTGTAGCTATGAGATCATTAATCATTTGAAAAACCTCTAAGAAAGTATCAAGTTTCTCTTTTGGAACATGCTTTCGTACAGCATGATCGAAAGTAAATACTACGTCTTTAGAAAAGTTTCTCATTTCTAATCCAAAAGGAGTTAGATAAATTAATACGCCACGTCCATCTTGAGGATTTTTCTTTCTGAAGATCAATCCTTTTTCTTCCATGGTTTTCAAAGTTCTTGATAGACTAGTGGCTTCCATACCCATTTTTGGGCCTAAAGAAGTAGATGGTGTTCCATTTTCGGGATCAATGCTTATTAAAGCAAATCCGGTTGCCATAGTACTTCCTTTTTTACTTGCTTCCTCGTTGTACATCTTGGCTACAGCCATCCATGTAGCGCGGAGTGCATAATCAATTGTTTTTTCTCTCATTCAGAAAATTTGTTATGCTGTAAAGGTAAGAAAAATTTATTATGCACGCATAATAAATTGGATAAAAAATTACAAAAAGAGCAAGTAATTTACATTTTTCTGATGAATTAATAAAAAAACTCCCCATAAAATGAGGAGTTTACTGATTTAAAGTTAAAGTTTTACACCATACATTTGTAATCAGTGAATTGAATTAGCCATAAATCTTAGCGTATAAATCTTGGTATTTTGCCTTGATTACACGTCTTTTTAATTTCATAGTAGGAGTAAGGTGTCCAGCATCGATACTCCACTCATCTGCAGTTAGTTCAAACTTTTTGATGCGTTCCCATTTTCCAAATTTTTCGTTATGTTCGTCTACTTCTTCTTGGAAACGGTCAATTACTGTTTGGTTGGAAACAATTTCTTCATGAGTAGCACCAATCGAAATTCCTTTTCTCGTGGCCCAGTCTTTCACAAATTCAAAATTAGGTTGAACGAAAGCAGCTGGCATTTTTTCTCCATCTCCAATGACCATAATTTGTTCTATAAAACGAGATTGTTTCATCGCATTTTCGATTACTTGAGGAGCAACATATTTTCCTCCAGAAGT
Organism: uncultured Aquimarina sp.; assembly: GCF_947492115.1. Taxonomy (NCBI): domain Bacteria; kingdom Pseudomonadati; phylum Bacteroidota; class Flavobacteriia; order Flavobacteriales; family Flavobacteriaceae; genus Aquimarina; species uncultured Aquimarina sp. The sequence continues at coordinate 280,786 of NZ_CANLMM010000005.1, read as the reverse complement.
TTTGAACATCTCTTTTTTACGATCTGTGATGCGTAAGAAACCTTCACCATCTATTTCTCCAATATCTCCAGTATGGAAATACCCGTTTTGTAACACTTCTTTACTTTTTTCTTCATCCTTATAATATCCCATCATCACTTGAGGACCTTTTACAAGAATTTCTCCATCTTCTGCAATCTTAACTTCGGTTTCGGGAATCATTTTTCCTACAGTACCTATTTTAAAACCTCTATCGCGTACATCGTTTACAGATACTACAGGAGATGTTTCGGTTAATCCATAGCCTTCCATCACACTGATTCCAGCAGCGTTAAATACTCTGGCAAGTCGAGATTGTAATGCAGCACTACCAGAAGCAATTACTTTTAGATTCCCTCCTAAAGCTTCTTGCCATTTACTGAATATAAGTTTTCTTGCTATTCCTAGTTTCTTTTCATACCACCAACCGTTGGCTTCGTATGGCTCATATTTAAGACCTAATTCAACAGCCCAGAAAAATAATTTCTTTTTGATTCCAGTAAGATCTGTTCCTTTAGCAATAATCTTATCATATACTTTTTCTAATAATCTAGGAACCGCAGTCATTACGTCTGGTTTTACTTCTTTTAAATTATCACTAATTGTTTCTAGTGATTCTGCGAAGTAAATACCAACTCCTCTATATTGATATAAATACATCAACATTCGCTCATATATATGACATACAGGTAAGAAGCTCAATGCTTTTGTTTCTCCATCTACAATTGGGAATCTTGTAGAACTATGCAATGCATTGCTTACCACGTTTTTATGGCTTAGCATTACACCTTTTGGTCTTCCGGTAGTTCCGGATGTATAAATCAAAGTTGCTAGATCGTCCTCTTTTACAGACGCCATTATTTTTTCTACCTCTTCTTGATTGCTGTCGTCTTTTCCAAGTTCTAAAACTTTATTCCAACTATCACAACCGTCAAGGTCAGTAAAAGAATATACTCCTTTTAGTGAAGGAACATTTCCTTTAATGTTATTTACTTTTTGTAAAACTTCGTCATCAGACACGAAGCAATACATAGATTCAGAGTGATTTAATACATATTCATAATCTTCTTGAGAAATAGTAGGGTAGATAGGCACATCCTGAGCCCCAATTTGTAATACACCGATATCTACAATATTCCATTCGGTTCTGTTATTTGAAGAAATAATAGCAACCTTATCATTTGGTTTTACACCTAATCGTAAAAGACCACGACTGATCTGATTTGCTTTTTCTACATATTCTTTCGTTGAAGTAGCGACCCATTCTCCATTATATTTGGTGATTAAGGCTTTGTCTAGGTTATATTTCTCTAATTGGTAATGCGGAAAATCAAATAATCTAGTAATTGTATTCATACGTTTTTCAGATAGTTTTACTCTGTTTTAAAGAACTTCGATCACTTGGTACGTTCTTATAAACATAACTGTAACCGTTATTATAAAGTTGCACAAATTTTTTGGTTTATTACTTAAAATTCTCTTACTTTTTAATTACAAAAGAATTTTAAAAACTACTATGCGTGCATAGTTTCGCAAATTATAAAAAATATAACAATACACAACCCTAATATATAAAAAAAGGAGCTATCTTTTGATAACTCCTTAATTTTTATAGGTTTTAATTGAATTTTTATTGTTTTATGATTTTAAAAGTTTTTACACTTTCTCCTAATTCAATCGTTAAAAAGTACAATCCAGTGTTTAATTTTGAAAGATCAAATTCTTGATTTCCAGAAGCTTGTTTTTTTGTCATTACTTCTTTGCCTATTACATCTCTCAATTGAATATTAAAATTACTCGTAGCATTCGGAGTAATAGTTAGTATATCTTTTAAAGGATTAGGGAAAACTACAAATTCAGACAATATGTTCTCCTCAATGTCTAGTGTGTTTTGATTTAAAGTATTTATAACGAGATCATCAAAGTAAAAACCATCTTGCTCTACTTGATCATCTGATACAAACTGAAACCTAACTTTTATAGTTTCTCCAATATAATCACTCAGACTAATTTCTTCTAATACCCAATCAGTTTGGGTGCCATCATATAAGGGTTCTCCAGTAGGTTGTATTATATTACTACTTCCAGAATTAGTGAATTTACCACATTGCGGAATCCAGGAAGCTCCGTTGTCTATAGATACTTCAAACTGAGTGTAATCCCAATTATTTTCAATATCCCATTTCGCATAGAATTGAACATTTGCTGCAATAACGCTGGTAAGATCAATATTTTGATCAAGTTCGATTATTTTTCTTTGATTTGGGCCATAATTACCACTTGGTGATTCGGTAATAGATGATGAAGCGGAAACAAAAGTAGTACTGGTAGTGCTCCATCCAGCTCCAGTAAAATCATTTAGAGTGTCGGCGTTATTATTAACCAATGCTTGAAAAGAACCAAATCTTTGAGTTACTGTGGTAGAATATTTGATGATGCCTCCATCTGCTTCTATGGTATAAACGATTTCATCTCCCGTATTGACGGTATTTTTTAAATTGATCACTATTTGATCATTGATAGGATTTCCTATAGTAAGATTTGTATAACTTTTAGAAGCTCCAACGCTTTCGATATTGCTGCTTACAGGAATGATACTTACTGTAAAATTACCATTGCCATTCAGTCCTAAACGATTTATAACATAATCTGCATTATAGGTTATATTATCACCAATAAATTCAGTCTGATTACTCTCAACCTTTGCAAAATTATGAGTCATTTTAGCTGCAGTAATATTTAGATACATCATCTCTTTACAAATACGATCAATCAGAACGGAAGTAGGCCAGAATGAAGTCCCTATTTCTGGCGAAAATCCAAAAATTCTATTATGTGGTTGTATAGTACCGCCGTACATATAATCAACACTTCCGCCAGCAGCAACAGTTAAATCAGTGATAAGTATGTTGCTATAATTATTCTGTGATACTAATTCTTCTGAGATTGTTTGGTAAATATCTCCTTCTGGTGTGGGGTTATTGGGTTCATAACCATATGGCATCAGTAGTAATTCGCCAGAAGTATGATTATCCATAGATATTGTAAAATTATGCTGTTCTACAAACCATTTCATGGCTCGTGTTTCTACTTCAGAAAATGCGCTAGTACCTGCATAAACATTAGAGGAGGTGTCATTGGAAGTTCCTACAGTGTTCCAAGTGGATGTAGCGATAGTGCCATCTATATAATGGTCATAATTTCGGTTATTATCTACTCCATGGGTGTTAAACCTATTTTTTCTCCATAAGCCTCCTCCATTTGGGTTTGTAAGCTCATTATACAGATATCCGTCTGGGTTTACCACTGGTATAAAGTACAATTGTGTGTTATCTAGGATCGCTTTGATTTCTGAATCAGTTTCATAATTTTCTAGTAAATACCACATAAAGTAAATTAGCTGTGATAAGCTTGCAGGCTCTCTAGCATGGTGTATTGAATTGTATAATATTTCTGGTTCAGAAGACTCATCGGTATTAGGATTGTCTGAAATTCGAACCCATTGCAAAGCATTTCCTCCAATTGATGGAGAGACATTGTTATCGGGAGTTCCATTAGTTAAAAAATTACCTACATCAGCTCGGGCAGTGATTAGGTTTGGGTATTTAGAGTGCATTTCGTCTAGATTATCTAACATTTCCTGATATGTCAGATATCCCCCCATAGATCCTAAACTAAAATTTGAAGGAGTAGGGTATATGATAATAGGATTGTTATTTGCTGGACAAGAAAGGTTTTTAGTTACTTTTTGATTTTTAGCAATTTTGTTTTTTTTAAGAAAATCGGATGTAACATCTTCGATTAAAATTTCAAAATCTATACCAAGGCGTTTTATAATTTCTATCTCTCTTTCAGAATAATCTGAAATGATAAAAATTCCTTGTTTATGAATACCATGATCCATTGGAATCCCTTCTTTTTCTAAAAGTCTGTAATTGTCAGGGGTGTTATAGTTGATTTTAACTTTTTTATAAATAGATGATTCCTGAGCTATTGCAAAACAACAAACTAGGGACATCATTATGAAAAGTACTGTTTTCATCGATTTTAAAATTTTGTTTAATGATATTAAGGTTTTTTTGATAATCAAAAGGACAAATAGATAATCTTAAGTTGATACTAAGTTTTATTATTGTTTGATAATTTTAATTGTTTTCGTGTTTCCAGAAACTTCAATATTTAAGAAGTATAGACCAGATCTAAGGTTCGATATATTAAATTCTTGTGTTCCTGTCATTTGATTCCTACTCATCACTTCTTGCCCCAATATATTTTTTATATAAATATTGTAATCTCCCACATTTGCAGGTGTAATGGTTAGCATGTCTTTTGCAGGATTTGGGAAAACTTTGAATGCAGACAATAAATTTTCTTCAACATCCAAAACATTTGGATTTAAAATATTGACTATTAGATCATCAAAATAGAATCCATCTTGTTCAATTTGATCGTCTGATACAAATTGAAATCTAACTTTTATGGTTTCACCCAAATAATCACTAAGACTAATCTCTTCTAGTATCCAATCATTTTGTACGCCGTCATACAAAGGCTCGTCTGTTGGTTGCCCCGCATTTGTACTTCCAGAATTGGTGAATTTACCACATTGGGGAATCCAAGAAGCTCCATCATCTATAGATACTTCAAACTGAGCGTAATCCCAATTATTTTCAATATTCCATTTCGCATAGAATTGAACATTTGCGGCAGTAGCATCTGTGAGATCAATCATTTGTGAAAGTTCTATAGATTTATTTTGATTAGATCCATAGTTTCCAGTAGGTGATTCTGTTATAGAACTGTTAGATGAAACAAATGTAGTTGTTGTTGTAGACCAACCAGATTGGGTGTAGTCATTTATATCACTGGCATCATTATTAACTACTTGTTGTAATGCTCCAAACTTTTTGGTAACCTGAATAGATTCGGTTAATAAACCTCCATCTACTTGAATTATATACTCTATGTCATCATTTGTATTTACAGAATTGTCTAGAACAATCTCTATGCTATCTGATATATCTGTACCTATCTGCGTGTTCGTGTAATTTTTTGGATTTCCTACATTAGAAATGTTTGATGATATGGGAGTAATCGTTACAGTGAAATTTCCATTTCCAGTAATTCCTAATCTTCTTAATGTAAAATCAGCGTTAACAATTAAATTGTCTCCTACAAAAACGCTCCCATTACTTTCTATCTGCGCGTAGTTGTTGGTCATTTTTGCAGCGGTAAGATTGAGATACATCATTTCCTTGCAAATTCCATCTATCTGATTAGATACGGGCCAAAATGAAGTTCCAACCTCTGGTGTGAAAGAAAATATCTTATCATGAGGTTGTGTAGTTCCTCCATACATAAAATCATCACTATCTCCAGAAAAAGGAGCGTCTCTTAGTGGACTATATCCATTTTGAGAAGTAAGTTCAGCGCCAATTGCGATAAATATATCTTCATCGGGAGTAGGGGTATTGTCTGCATAAGAATATGGAAAGTATAATAATTCACCAAATGTATGATTGTTCAAAGCGATAACAAATTCATGCTGCTCTGTAAACCATTTCATAGCTTGATTTTCTACTTCAGAAAATGCACTCGTCCCATGATATGTCTGAGCACTGGTGCTACTAGAAGATCCAGGACCTCCCCATGTAGCATTTGCGGCATTTCCATTTGGATAATGGTCGTAGTTTCTATTGTTGTCAACACCATGTGTATTAAACCTATTTTTTCTCCAAAGACCACCTCCGTTGGGGTTAGTTACTTGATTATAAAGGTATCCATCTGGATTTATGACTGGAACGAAATATAATTCGGTGTTATCAACGATTTGCTTTACTTCTGGATCAGAGTCATAATTCTCTAGAAGGTACCACATATAATAAATCAATTGAGAGAGACTTGCAGGCTCTCTGGCATGATGAATTGCATCGTATAAAATTTCTGATTCGTTTTCATCAATATCCGGATTATCAGATATGCGAACCCATTGGATGGTATTACCGCCGATCGAAGGAGTTACTAAATTATCTGGGGTTCCATTGGTAACAAATGTGCCGATATCTGCTCTTGCCGAAATTAGATTGGGATACTGGTTTCTCATCGCATCTAGATTATCTAGCATCTCTTGGTAAGTAAGGTATCCACCCATAGATCCTAATGCAAAATTTGATGGAGTAGGATAAATATTTATTGTCCCATTTCCTGAAGGACAGGTAGGATTTCGGGCTGCTTTTTGATATTTAGCTATTTCGTTTCTCTCAAGAAAATCTGCTTCAGCATCTTTGATTAGGATTTCTACTTTATATCCTAGATTTCGTGCGATATCAAGTTCTTCTGAAGAAAAATCTGAAATGATGAAGATTCCTTCTTTATGCTGGCCATGATCCATAGGAATTCCTGCATCCATAAGGACTTTATAATTAGCTCGAGAATTATAGGTGATTTTAGCTCTGCTATAGGTTGGTTTTGTTTGAGCAATAGATAGGGCTGAAACCAAAAAAAGTAGGGTACATAGTAATTTTTTCACGGTTTACGTTTAAGGTTTTAAAAAATAGTTATTTATACTTTAATTAAGTATATAACAATTTAGGATCTTGTTTGAGGATCCAAATAACTGTTATATGTTAATAACAGTTATATTAAAATAAACCCTAACTTTTTTTAACAATTAACTATAGTAAATTAAACTATTGCTGTTATTGTTTTGCAATCCATTCTCTAGCATTTACAAAAGCTTCTATCCAAGGAGATACTTCATCGGCTCTTCCATCTGGATAATTAGCCCAGTTCCATTGAAATGTGGAACGCTCGATATGTGGCATCATTACTAGGTGTCTCCCAGTTTTATCACACATCATAGCCGTGTTATAGTCAGATCCGTTTGGATTTGCAGGATAGGAATCATATCCATATTTAGCAACAATATTATACTGATCTTCAGAAAGAGGAAGGTGGAATTTACCTTCTCCATGAGAAATCCAAACACCTAATGTACTTCCAGCTAATGATGATAACATAACCGAATTATTCTCTTGTATTTTTACAGAAGTAAAATTACTTTCATGCTTATGAGAATCATTATGATGCATTTTTCCATGCTCACTATGATTAGGGTTAATAACTTCTAGTTCCATAAATAACTGGCAACCGTTGCAAATACCTACCGATAGTGTATCTTTTCTTTCGAAGAATTTTTTTAATGTGTTGTTCGCTTTTTCGTTATAAAGAAAAGCTCCTGCCCATCCTTTTGCTGATCCTAAGACATCACTATTAGAAAATCCTCCTACAGCTCCAATGAATTGTATGTCTTCTAATGTTTCACGTCCAGAGATGAGATCGGTCATATGCACATCTTTTACATCAAAACCAGCTAAATACATGGCATTGGCCATTTCACGCTCCGAATTACTTCCTTTTTCTCTAATAACAGCTGCTTTCGGTCTTGGTTTAGAAGCATCAATTACAGGTAGTTTTCCAGTAAAATGTTTTGGAAATTCGTATTGTAATGGCTGATTCGAGAAATTCGTGTAGCGATCTTCCGCTAGATTATTTGCAGTTTGCTTTTGATCTAAAAGATAAGAGGTCTTATACCAGGTTTTTCGTAAACTTTCTATTTCAAGTGTATGTGAATCATCTCCATTTGTAATTCTTAAGGAAGCTTCATTTGTAACACTACCAATATTGAAGAATTCGATATTGTTTTGAGATAAAACGGTTTCTACATCTGCATTAGCAGTACTCTGGAAAACAATACCGGCATTTTCAGCAAAAAGTACCTTGATAGAATCTTGCTCTCCTAGTTTAGATAGATCAATATTTGCTCCTAAGTTTATATCTGCAAAACATAGCTCTAATAATGTAGTAATCAGTCCTCCAGAAGCTACATCATGACCGGCAACAATCTTTCCATCTCGTATTAATCCTTGAATTGTATTAAACACATTCTTGAAATTCTCTGGGTTTTTTATACTCGGAGCTTCAGTGCCTATTTTATTAACGATTTGAGAAAAAGAAGATCCTCCGAGTTTAAAAGTATCTTGAGATAGATTTATATAATAGATGTTCCCTTCATTTTTCTTAAAAACAGGTTCTACTACTTTGGTAATGTCATTACAGTTAGCAGCAGCTGATATAATTACAGTTCCAGGAGAGATTACTTCTTCATTAGGATATTTTTGTTTCATAGAAAGAGAGTCCTTTCCTGTAGGTACATTAATTCCTAAATCGATAGCAAAATCAGAAATTGCTTTTACTGCTTTATAAAGCCTAGCATCTTCTCCTTCGTTTTTACAAGGCCACATCCAGTTAGCAGATAGTGATACGGATTGTAATCCATCTTTAAGTGGTGCCCAAACAATATTTGTTAGTGCTTCAGCAATAGAGTTTTTACTACCAGCCTCTGGATCTATTAATCCTGAAATAGGGGAGTGACCTATAGAAGTGGCAATACCTTCTTTAGATGTATAGTCCAATGCCATAACACCACAATTATTTAGAGGTAATTGCAGAGGGCCTGTACATTGCTGCTTAGCTACTTTTCCGCCTACACAACGATCTACTTTATTTGTTAACCAATCTTTACAAGCAACTGCTTCCAGTTGTAATACCTGTTCGAGATAGTTTACTATATTTTCGTTTTGATATGTAATACTGCTGTAGTTACGATCAATAGTTTTATCAGTCATGATCGTTTTAGGAGAACTACCAAACATATCACTTAGTTCCAAATCCATAGGAGTATCTCCTTTGGTTTTAGACTGAAATGTAAAACGATCATCACCAGTAACATCACCCACTTGGTACATTGGTGAACGTTCTCTTTCCGCAATACGTTCTAAAGTTTCAATATCTTTTTGTCCGATAACAAGCCCCATTCTTTCCTGAGATTCATTACCAATGATCTCTTTCGCAGAGAGTGTTGGATCTCCAACGGGTAATTTATCTAAATCAATATGACCACCTGTTTCTTCTACTAATTCCGATAAACAATTAAGATGTCCACCAGCACCATGATCATGAATAGAAACGATGGTGTTAACATCACTTTCTACCATTCCTCTAATAGCATTGGCAGCACGTTTTTGCATTTCGGGATTAGAACGCTGAATAGCATTTAATTCGATACCGCTACTAAATTCACCTGTATCAGCAGAGGATACTGCAGCACCTCCCATACCAATTCGATAGTTCTCTCCACCCAAAATAACAATTTTATCTCCTGCAGCTGGTTGATCTTTTAATGCTTGTTCATTTTTTCCATATCCTATACCACCAGCTTGCATGATTACCTTATCAAATCCTAATTTTCGTGCATCTTCTTCATGCTCAAAAGTAAGTACAGAACCCGTAATCAAAGGTTGTCCGAATTTGTTTCCAAAGTCTGAAGCTCCATTCGAAGCTTTAATTAAAATATCTACGGGTGTTTGATATAACCATTTTCTTTCGTCCACAGCCTGTTCCCAAGGGCGATTCTCTTCTAATCGAGAATAAGAAGTCATATATACAGCGGTTCCTGCAAGAGGTAAAGACCCTTTTCCACCCGCTAGACGATCTCTGATTTCTCCTCCAGAACCTGTCGCAGCACCATTAAAAGGCTCAACGGTGGTTGGAAAATTATGGGTTTCTGCTTTTAATGAAATGACACTATCAAACTTTTTTTCTTCGTAAAAATCTGGCTTATCAGCACTTTTTGGTGCAAACTGCGTTACATTTGGCCCTTTAATAAAGGCAACATTATCCTTATATGCAGAGATAATATCGTTAGGATTAGTCTCTGAAGTTTTCTTAATTAACTTAAATAGAGATGTGGGCTTTTCTTCTCCATCTATAACAAAAGTTCCATTGAATATTTTATGTCTGCAGTGTTCAGAATTCACTTGAGAAAAACCAAACACTTCAGAATCGGTAAGTTTTCTTCCAATTTTTTTAGCAACTTTTTCAAGGTATTCAACTTCATCTGGACTTAATGCTAATCCTTCAGCTTTGTTGTAAGCATCAATATCATCAATCTCTAAAATTTCTTCTGGCTTAATATCTATAGTATAAATATCTTGATCTAAACGATTATACTTTTGCGAAAGCATTGGATCAAAATCAGAAAAATTAGAATCAATAGCTTTGAATTCTTCTATTCTAATGATTCCTGAGATCCCCATATTTTGAGTAATCTCTACAGCATTCGTACTCCATGGAGTAATCATAGCGGCTCTAGGACCAACAAAAAAAGCGTCAATAGACGCCGTAAATATCTTAGGTTGGTTTCCAAATAACCAGCTTAACTTTTTATTATTTTCTGTTGAGATTTCATCAGTAGTTTGTACTGCAAATACTTTCTCATTTTGGTTTCCGAAGAAATGGATCATGCTCCCAGACTTTGAGTTGTTTTTAATAAGCTGCAAATTTACTACTTTTCTATAGAAAGTGTTATATAAAACTTCAGTTGAATTATGGAGTTATTCACTAAATTTTAAACAATCCTTAAAGAAATAAAAAAGCGGCTTTCTTTAGCCGCTTTTCTTATTATCGTATCAATACTTTTTTGGTAATACTCCGTTTGGAAGAAATAATTTCTACCAATAACATTCCTTGTGGGAGGTTGGATATTAGGGTGTTTTCTAATAAATTTTTCTTTGAAAATATCAGCTTCCCTATAATGTCATAAACATTTATTTCAGCACCAGTAATATTTGCTGTGTTTATAGTTATACTTCTGTCTGAAGATGGATTTGGATATACTGTAACAAGTTTTTCCAAGTTAAGATAATCAATACCGAGTGTAGGATCATAACAACTCCAAGATAAATCATCAATAATTACTCTATCACCTGTATTAGCTTTATCTGTAAAAGAAACTATAATATTTCCAGTAATATCAATGTTATTTATAGTGGTCGTTTCTTGGACATCGCTATAAGGTATTGTTCCTACTACTGTTCCGTTAACTTTAAGATTAAATGTTCCCGTACCGCCACTAAAGGCTCTTAGCGTAGTTACGGTTAAGGATCCAATTCCTCCAGAAATTGAAGAAGATGTTAGTTCACCATTTCTAATAGTAATTGCGCTTCCTGTTAATGTTTGATCTGTTCTGGCATCTGTAGCGGTCCATTCTCCACCGTCGTCACCAGTCCACATACGTTCAGCATATGCACTAGAAGCAGCTCCAATATTACTAAATGTTTCGGTGGCACAATCAGTTCCGCCAGTTCCACCTGCTAATGTAGTTCCATTTACAGAAGCACTTTGAGAGGATTCATTTCCAGCTGCATCTTTTGCCAAGATGGTAAAAGCATATGTGGTTTCTGAGTTTAAACCAGTTACAGTGGTAGTTGTAGAAGAGGTAGATTTATTAAAAACACTATTTACATATACATCATACTCTGTTACTGCTATATTATCTGTAGAGGCTGTCCAGGACAAATCAATACTATTAGACGTCTCATTAGAAACCATCACATTAGTCGGTACCGATGGTGCTTCTGAATCAATTGTAGAACTCCAGATCATTTCCACGTATTCAGGATGATCTATAAATGGATTTCTATTATTTTGTCTACCAAAAATCGCATTATTTCTGTCCATCTCTCTAGTAGATACAGGATCTTGATTGTGCCAAGTGATAAGGATGTTTAAAAATGTTTGATCAAAAACTTGATCACTAGTTCCATTAAACATACTATATGAATAACTAGCTACATCATCTTCATAACGAGTTGCAAAATAAAAATGCATTCTTGCAATATCGCCTTTAAATTCATCTATCGGTTCAAAAACAGTGGCTGTATATCCTGCGGAATAACCAGAGTTTAGATTATTACCTCTTTTAGAACCATTTGTTGTAGTTAAGTTAGCTGTTTCGACTCTTCCGAAAGGAAAACTACCACGAGCTCCATTAACAAATTTGTCTGATGGAACGACAAAATGGGCATCCGAGCGTTGCGGAGTAACCTGATTAAAAACAGATTGCGGAATTATATGCTCTCTATTATAAAATTCTCCTTCTGAAGTTCCTCCAGTTCCAGGGTCTTGATCTGTAAAGTGAGTATATTCGTAATCATCAGCACCTGTAGGGTTTTCTGAATACATGTCTAGTACACTTCCATTATTTTCATAATACGAATCCGAATCTGATGCCACATAAGTAGTGTACAATCCACTATATCCAGGATCTGTTGATTGAAACTCAGGAGATAATCCATCATTATCACTATCAATAATATTTTTTAACTGCGTTTTTAGTGTATATCCTGATCCTGTAGCTGAATTGTAATATCCAGTAGGAACCTGACTAAACCCTATACAAAATGTACAAAGCGCAATAAGAAGTAGTTTTGTTTTCATTATTTGTTACGTAAGTTGAGTTATTTTCTTTCTAGCAATGCCATATAGAATCCATCAAAACCGGATTCAGATGAAAGTATTTTTTTGTCTTTTACAAAGGTAAATTCTTTTCCTATTTCTTTGGTTAAGAAAGTTTTAACTTGTTCTTGGTTCTCAGAAGGTAAGATAGAGCAAGTAGCGTACACTAGTTTTCCTCCTGGTTTTACCATTTTAGCATAACTCTCTAATATTTCAGATTGTGTTTGCTTTATTTTTTGAAGAAACTCTGGTTGCAATTTCCATTTGGCATCAGGATTTCGACTTAATACTCCTAATCCACTGCAAGGAGCATCAATGAGCACACGATCAGCTTTGTTATGGAGTTTTTTGATATCCTTAGAACTTTCTATTATTCTAGTCTCTATATTATGAGCACTTGCTCTTCTGGCTCTTCTCTTAAGTTCCTTTAGTTTATTACCGTAGATATCCATGGCAATTACCTGACCTTTATTTTCCATTAATGCAGCAAGGTGCAATGTCTTTCCGCCAGCTCCAGCACAAGTATCTACAATTCTCTGTCCTGGTTGTACATCTAAGAAATTAGCGACTAGCTGAGAAGAAGCATCCTGAACTTCAAATAATCCCTTTTTGAAAGCTTCTGTAGAAAATACATTGGCTCTTTCTGTAAGTTGTAATGCAAATGGGTAACCTTTGATAAACGTTGTGTCGATATTTTCATCTTCTAAAATGCCTCTAAGCTTATCTCTAGAAATTTTTAGAGTATTCGTTCTTAGTACAACAGGTGCTTGTTCATTAAGTGCTGCTATTTCTTTTTCCCAAATAGATCCAAGTTCTTTTTCACCCAATGCATCCATCCAATCAGGAATGGATTCTCTAAACTTTCTAATTTTACTGAGTTCATCAAATCGTCCTTTGATACGTCTTGTTGGTGTTGGACCAATTTGTTTCCAATCAGGTAATGTGATTCCACGTAAGGTTGCCCAAACAGCAAATATTCGCCAAAGATTTTCTCTAGTAAAAGGTTCAGAAACATTTGCTATCTCAGCATATAAGCGTTTCCAACGTACAATGTCATAGGTAGTTTCAGCAACGAAACTCCTGTCTCGAGATCCCCATCTCTTATCACGCTTTAATAATTTTTGAACTACCTTATCGGCATAAGCATCCTTGTTAAAAATTTCATTGAGTCCATCAATTACAGCAAATACCAAATTCCTATGTAAACGCATCCTTTATTTTTTTAAGGGATGCAAAGGTAACTCTTTGCTTTAGAATAGTATTATATTTGATCAAAAATATTGGGTATGAGATTTTTACTATCGATATCAGTTATATTCCTTTTTATAAGCTGTATACCTAAAGAACCTGAAGTGGTTGCTCACAATTTTTCTGAGATTGTAGTCACACCTTTTTATACAGATTCTGTTAGTATTCGGGCAATAACAGTTTCAAATGATGAGGTTTTCTTTGCTGGTAGTAATAGTATATATGGAATATTTCAAATAGAAGAAAACTTTGATATAAGAAAGAAAAAAGTGAGTACGTTAGAATTTGAAGGAAAAAAGATTCAATTCAGAGCAGTTGCAAGTACGAATACTCATTGTTTTTTGCTCAGTATTGCTTCTCCAGGACTTTTGTACAAAATAAATAAAGTAACTGGCGAAACGAAGCTAGTTTATAAAGAAGAACATGAAAAAGTGTTCTACGATGCTATTGCCTTTTGGAATGATAATGAAGGTATCGCGATGGGCGATCCTACAGAAAATTGCTTATCTATAATTATTACTAGAGATGGAGGAGAAAACTGGACTAAAATTTCATGTGATCAATTACCAAAAGTGGTAAAAGGGGAAGCTGCCTTTGCTGCAAGTAATGGAAATATTAGGATCGTAGGTGATAATGTATGGATTGTCTCTGGTGGAATGGCTTCTAGAGTGTTTTATTCTAGTGATAAAGGAAATACTTGGAATGTATACGATACTCCTATAATACAAGGAAAAGAAACAACAGGAGCGTATTCTATGGATTTTTATAATGAAACTACCGGAATTATTTATGGAGGCGATTACACAAAACCAGAAGAGAACTCACAAAATAAAGCGATTACAAATGATGGAGGTATAAGCTGGAAACTTATTGCAGATGGAGTAGGAGCAGGGTATAAAAGTTGTATAAGGTATATTCCTAATAGTGGTGGTAAAGAAATGGTAGCTGTAGGTTTTACCGGAATCTCAATTTCTAATGATGCTGGAAATACTTGGAAAGAAGTGAGTAAAGAAAGTTTTTATACCATTCGTTTTATAAATGATAGCCTTGCTATCGCTGCAGGTAAAAATAGAATAGCAAAAGTATCTTTTAAATAAAAAAGGTAAATGAAATAAAGTTTCCATTTACCTTTTAGTATATGTTATTGTAAAATCATCTACTAATTTGCTCTTCTTCTATCTCGTAATTGTTTTAAAAGTCGTTTGTTAAAATCCATTTCGGCTTTTACCAGTTTTAGAATCTTTTTATGTGGAATTACGGTACTTAGATTTTTAATTAACTGTTTACGTGCTAAGAATTTTTTCTCTTCGGCAGATACATAATTAGTCAAAAAATCTTCAGCTTCTTGTTCACTGATATTTTCTAGGCCATTAGCTTCTTTTATGGCGCGTATGGATTTACGTTCGTTTCTCTTTAGATTTTCCATAGCTTCTTCGTGCTCATTGTAGATGGGCCAAAATTGCTGAGCTTCTTTAGTACTTAAATCTAACTGTTCTGTAATGTATGCGATTTTTAATGCTTTTACTTTTTCTCTTGGTCCTCTTTGACCAAATGAGAAATTAACGGTAAAAATAACTACGCATAATAGTAATATCTTTTTCATGTTTTAATATCTTGTTTTAGAGATTACATGGAAACGACGGTTCATTTCCTTTTCGTAAATCCAAATATTTTTTATAGTTTGTTTCATGCTTTCTCTTATTCTGTGTATATGATATCATCCGACAATTCTTCATCAGAAAGATAAGATTCTAATTCTTCTTCACTAATCTCTTCATCTACGAAGGTATCAGTTAAACTAATTTCTTCATCTAATAATTCCGCTATTTCCGAGTCACTAAACTCTGCGTTACCATCATCAAAATACTGTTGGATGTCTGCAATTGCTACACTCCCGAAAGCATCTTCAATTTTTTTATCTGAAGGAAACACCACTGAAATTAAAATTGCAATCATAGCTGCTATACTTATTACATATACTATATTCTTACGAGATACCAATGATATCACCTTTGGTTCTGCATTAGCTTTGGTAACAGTTTTTTCTAAAATATTTTTTTCTACTGTTTCAAAATAGTTACCAGGAGTAGTGAAATTATTTTTCGAAATTAGATCTAGAGAAGGAGAATCTTCCTTATGTATTGCTAGTGTATCTAATAACTGTTCTTCTAAGTTGTTTAGATAACCTTCTGGTGCTGTAAAGCCTGATTTTAAATCATCTGAAAGAATAGAAGATGCTTCTTTATCCTTAGCAATTTTATCAAAAAGCTTCCCTTCGAAAGTATCGAAATAGTCTTTCGGGATTTTAAATCCTTGTTTGTCGTTATGTAGATTATTCTTTTTCACTATATATAAGACGATGTAAAAGTAAAAAGGTTTAATTGGTTTTTAAGAATTCTTCTATTTTTTTAGAAGCCAAATGGTAAGAAGCTTTTAATGCTCCTTCGCTGGTTTCTAAAATATCAGACATTTCTTTGTATTTTAATTCCTGAAAATATTTCATATTAAACACCTGTTGCTGCTTTTGAGGTAATTGTGCAATTGCTTTTTGTAACTTAAGCTGTATAGCATTACCTTCAAAATAGACATCAGCTTCTAAGTTTTGAATCAGTTGCTGTTGTAACTCTTCATTACTGATATTATATTTTTTTGCTTTCTGGTTTAAAAACGTAATGGATTCGTTCGTAGCTATACGATACATCCATGAGTATAATTTACTTTCTCCCTTAAACTTACTAATGTTTTTGTACACCTTAATAAATACATTTTGAAGGACGTCATCAGTATCATCATGACTTTTTACCATGTTTCTGATATGCCAATATAGTCGTTCCTTATATAATGAAACGAGTTTTGCAAAAGCTTGATTGATATCCTTATCAGTTTGTAATGCTGTAAGTAGGTTTTCTTCTTCTATACTATTCAAAAGCAAATTATAGTTTTAAACGGTTAGTGGTAACATACGTTAATTTACTCTTAGACTAAGTTAAGTAAAAAAGGTTTAATGCGTATTTAAATTTATTTTTTGTAGGAAAATGTAGGAATATTGTTATATTTAATAGATAAAATACGTTAAAATTAGATAAAAAACGTTTTTTATTTGGAAATTAAAAAATAACTCTTATCTTTGTCATGTAATTATGAGTTAAAGTTTTCATTTCCCCCAAAATGAAAAAGTTTTTTAAAAGTTGAGTTTTTATTTTATAAAATGCCCCCTAGATTAAAGATGATTTGTTTCGAAAAAGAGTGCTATTAGGCACTCTTTTTTGTTTTATTGATGTTTATTTAAATTTACGCATCAATCTAATGATTATAAAAAAGTAAGAAAAATACTACTTTATTATAATTTTTGATTTTTAAACAAAGATAAAAAGCTTTTTTTTTGGATAAAAAGCTTATAAAATTTGTTTAAATGAAAAATAGTAGTATCTTTACAGTGTAATTAAGAGTTAGTACTTTCATTAAACCCCAAGATGAAAGTTTTTAATAAAAGTGAGTTTTAATTTTAGATTAAGCCCCTAAATTAAGATGATTTGTGTGAAGAAAAAGAGCGTGGAGACGCTCTTTTTTATTTTTATATAATTGAGATTCATGTATGTGTTATTTTGTGTTATTGAAAGAAAAATACTACAAAATGATATATTTAGGTATATATAAATGTTAAAATGCATTTTTTTTAGATAAAATACACAAAAAAGTTTGTGTATTCGAATTTGAGTTGTATATTTACAAAGTGAAAATGAGTTAGTGCTTTCATTTCCCCCAAAGTGAGAGTTTTTATAAAAGTGAGTTTTAATTTTAGATTAAGCCCCTAAATTAAGATGATTTGTGTGAAGAAAAAGAGCGTGGAGACGCTCTTTTTTATTTTTATGTAATTGACAATCAGTTTGTTTAGTTGTCAAAAGATTGCATGGTTACTAATTTTTGATAAGCACCGTTTTTAGCAATCAGTTCCTCATGAGTACCTTGTTCTACAATTTTTCCTTTTTGCATTACAACGATTAAATCTGAATTTTGTATTGTAGATAGTCTATGCGCAATTACAATACTCGTTCGATTCTTCATCATATTTTCTAATGCTGATTGTACTAATCGTTCACTTTCTGTATCCAGCGCAGAGGTAGCTTCATCTAAGATCATGATAGGAGGGTTTTTAAGAACAGCTCTTGCTATTGATAGTCGCTGCTTTTGTCCTCCACTTAATTTATTACCACTATCTCCAATATTAGTATCAATACCTTTTGGTAAATCCTTTACAAATTCCCAGGCATTGGCAATCTTTAAGGCTTCTAATATATCCTCTTCAGAGGCATTTTCATCTCCAATAAGCAAATTGTTTTTTATAGTATCATTGAAAAGGATAGAATCTTGAGTTACCAATCCCATTAATCCTCGTAAAGAATTTTTACTAAGATCTCTGATGTCTATATCATCTATTTTTATAGCACCTTTATTTACATCATAAAATCTGGTGACTAGATTAGCAATTGTAGATTTACCACTTCCTGATTGCCCAACAAGAGCGACAGACTTCCCCTTTGGAACTTTTAGTGTAAAATCATTCAGTACATATTCATCTTCATATTTGAACGATATATTTTCTAAGAGAATATCAGAGGTGAAATCATCTTTCTGTTTTGCAGTTGGCTTGTCCTCTAGTGGAGAAGTGGTATTAAGGATTTCCAATACACGTTCTGCAGCTGCATTTCCTCTTTTTACACCATAACTTGCTTTAGAAATAGCCTTAGCAGGTGTAAGTATATTATATGCAAGTCCCATATAAACTATAAAAAGACTTGGATCAAGGGTTTTTTCAACGAGTACCATTTGCCCTCCAAACCATAATAATATTGCTATGACCGCAATTCCTAAAAATTCACTAGTAGGAGAGGCTAGATTTTGCCTATTTAATAAAGTATTGGAATAATTGTAAAACCTTGATGTAGAATCTCCGAATTTCTTTCCAAAAATCTTCTCTGCATTAAACCCTTTAATTACTTTAAGACCGCCAAGTGTTTCTTCAACAATCGAAAGAAAAAAACCTTGTTCCTGTTGTACTTGATCAGAATGTTTTTTTAACTTCTTACCAATAAGAGATATTAGAAAACCTGAAACTGGAATAAAGACAAAAACAAAAATAGTAAGCTTAACACTTATTAATAACATAGCAAAAATTGTAAAGAGAATCATTAAGGGTTCTCTAACAATTAGTTCCAGTATGGAAAGAAAGGAATGTTGTATTTCTAAAACATCTGTAGAAATTCTTGCAATGGTATCGCCTTTTCGTTTTTCGGAAAAATAAGATAGTGGTAGGTCAACGGTTTTCTCATATAGTTCATTCCTAATATCTTTTAGAACACCATTTCTTAAAAATGTTATGAAATACATGGCTAAATAGCTAAAGATGTTTTTGAGAAAGAACATACTTATTACCAATATTACCATAAAAATTAATACATCTTCATTTCCTTGTTCTGCTTTTTGAGTGACAAAATAGTTCAGATAGCTTTCAGAATATTCTCTAACCTTAAAAATTCCTAACCATTCTGGTTTTTCATGTACTCTTTTGGTTTTATCAAATAAAACACTTAGCATCGGGAATAATGAAACCATTGCTAAAGTTCCGAATAATGCGTAAAAAATATTAGAAATTATATTTAAAACAGCATAGATTCTATAAGGCTTCGCAAAGCGAAGAATTTGTTTAAAGTAATCCATTCAATGTTTAGAGACGATAAATACCGTCGTTAATTTATTTGTAAATCTTTTTTGATGGTTGCTATTTTAGTATTCAGTTTTTGTTCCACAGTATCAAAAGCTGACAAATCGTCAAGCGTTTCTTGTACACTCATATAGAACTTAATCTTAGGTTCGGTACCACTTGGTCTTGCTGCTATCTTACTTCCAGCTTCTGTATAAAAAATTAATACATTGGATTTTGGAATGTCGATTGCCTTTTCTGTTCTATCCAAAACATTCGTTGCAATACTTGTCTGGTAATCTTCAATAAGAACGATTTTCTCATTGTTTACATGAGTAGGAGGATTGTTTCTAAGATCGATCATGGTCTGCTTAATCTCTTCAGCTCCTTTAATTCCTTTTTTGACTAGTGAAACCAGATTTTCTTTATAAAAACCATGCTCCACATATAGATTTAACAGTTCTTCATAGAAAGAACTTCCATTTGCTTTTGTGTATGCTACAATTTCACAAGCTAATAGAGTAGAGGTAACTGCATCTTTATCGCGCACAAAATCTCCAACCATATACCCAAAACTCTCTTCACCACCTCCAATAAAATGCTTTTCAGGAAAATCTTTGATCAATTTTGCGATCCACTTAAATCCTGTAAGTACTTCCATATATGATACATCGTAGGCTTCAGCAAGATTTTTCATCATAGGTGTAGATACAATGGTAGATGCGATAAATTCATTACCTTTTAGCAATCCTTTTTCTTTATAATACTTCAATAAAAACCAGGTCATTACAATCATGGTTTGATTTCCATTGAGCAATTGCAATTCTCCAGCAGTATTTCTAACGGCAATCCCTAAACGATCACAATCAGGATCTGTACCGATAACAATGTCTGCGTCTACTTTATTTGCTAACTCCATCGCCATCGCTAATGCCTCTGGTTCTTCGGGATTCGGAGATTTTACTGTCGGAAAATTTCCATCAGGTACTTCTTGTTCCTTTACAATATGTACATTTTTATATCCAGCCTTTTTCAAAGTATCCGGAACAGCAGTAATAGATGTGCCATGCAAAGAAGTAAACACAATCGTGGTATTGTCTTTTGCCTCCTGATCAGCAGCAAAACTTCCATTTTTTACACTATTTTCTATAAAAGGAACATCGATTTCTGTATCGATCTTTTGAATAAGATCTGAATTTGTGTCAAACTGAATATCTGCATAATTCAGAGAATTGATTTCTGCAATGATTTCACCATCTTGTGGTGGTACCAACTGACCTCCATCTTGCCAATATACTTTATATCCATTATACTCTGGTGGATTATGGCTAGCTGTTAATACGATACCACAATGACATCCCAATTCCTTTACGGCATACGAAAGTTCTGGAGTAGGTCGTAAGCTAGAGAAAAGATATACTTTAATGCCATTAGCAGAGAATACATTGGCAACCACTTCTGCAAGGGTATCACTATTATTACGGCAATCATAAGCAATTACTGTTTTAATTTCTTCACCAGCAAATACTTTTTTTAGGTAATTGCTTAATCCTTGTGTACTTTTTCCTAAAGTATATTTATTAATGCGATTGGTTCCCACACCCATCACACCACGCATACCACCGGTTCCAAATTCCAGATCTTTATAAAAGCTTTCTTTTAATGCTTCTGCATCTTGCTTTTGTAAGTTGGTGATTTCTTCTTGAGTTTGCTGGTCAAAAACTGGTGATAACCACTCTTCAATTCTGGTTTGTAGTGAGGTGTCTGATATTTGCATGTTTCTAGGTTTTAGTAACAAAAATACTATTTAATTTTCGTTTGTGGGGTACTTAGAAAAGGTCGTATTTGGTTAAACTTTGGTTATATATTAGTATATTAAAAAATCCTCAATTTGTCACCTGTAATTTTAATGATACCAGTATTTTCATACGGTTCTAAAGGTGAATTTTTTCGGAAATATGATATCGTTCTTTGGTTCTTTTGCTGGTAAGCATTATCTCTCCCAGAAAACCAGCTAAGAAAAACTGAGTTCCCAAAATCATTGCTGTTAACGCGATATAAAATTCTGGTCGTTGGGCAATAAGCCTTCCTTTTTTCGCAATAAATAATTTGTCGATTCCTAAGTATAATGAAAAACAGAAACCAATAATGAATAATATAGTTCCTATTAATCCAAAGAAATGCATCGGTCTTTTGCCAAAACGTGACATAAACCAGATCGTTATGAGATCTAAGAACCCATTGACAAAACGATTCATCCCGAATTTTGTTTTACCATATTTTCTGGCTTGGTGTAGGACTACTTTTTCACCAATTTTATTAAAACCAGCATTCTTTGCTAATACAGGAATATAACGATGCATTTCGCCATGAACATCAACATGTTTTACAACATCTTTTTTGTAGGCTTTTAGTCCACAGTTAAAATCGTGTAGTTTTAATCCCGATGTTTTTCTGGCAGCAGCATTAAAAAGTTTAGAAGGCAGATTTTTAGCAATTACAGAATCGTAACGTTTCTTTTTCCAACCAGAGATTAGATCGTATCCTTCTTTTGTGATTAGATCATATAATTCTGGGATTTCCTCTGGATTGTCTTGTAAATCTGCATCCATGGTGATGACTACTTCTCCATTCGCGGCTTCAAAACCTGCATGGAGTGCTTGGGACTTCCCATAGTTTCGTAAAAACTGTATTCCTTTTACATTAGGATCTTCTTTTGATAAGGTTTGTATAGTATTCCAGGAACCATCAGTACTACCATCATCGATAAATAAAATCTCGTAGGAATAGGAATGCTTGCGCATCACTTTTACAATCCACTGATATAGTTCTGTAAGAGATTCTTGTTCGTTTAATAAGGGTATTACTACAGAAATATCCATTTATTTTGATGCTTCTTTTGTTTTGTAAACTGATCCAGCGATTAAAGAAATCACTGTTCCTAAAAATACAAACCAGATGGTATACATAATTACTCCAAAATACGACTTACTGCGATCTTGATTGGCCAGATTCTGTTTTGTTTGCTCTAACTGATCAGGACTAAATTGCTCCGTAAATCGTAATGTCATATTTGTCTGAAAATCTGGATCTATATACATATCATATATATAAGCCATTGTACAATACAAAAGTCCAATCACTCCCATTATGATAATACCTGTTTTAAGTGCGTCAACAATCGTTAATGGGTTTTTTAGCTTTTTATATTTCTTGATAACAAAAACAATAATATATATCTCTAATATAAACGCGAGTATAAAAGTAAGGTAGTAGGCAATAGGAGAGAGTTCTAGTATTCTGAATAGATAATCTAAAGCAACTCTGGCAATTCCTGATATGATAGCTACACCAACAATATATGAGAGAAAATTTTTCTGAGAAACCTCCATAAATCGTATTAAAATGATTTGGTTGACAAATATAGGTATTCCATCTTAAGAACATTGCATAAAAAAAGACTATCTAAAAAGTTGCTTTTCGGTGTCAAACTGAGCTTGTCGAAGTTTTAATATCTAGACTTTTAATTTGTCTTCGACAGGCTCAGACTGACAATACAAGCTTTCTAATACTTTTTAGACAGTCTTTTTAAAGAATATAATTTTTTTAGTACAGAGGTTCTTTCTTTTTAACTGCAAGACAAGCTAATAATCCTACAATGATATACACTACCATCCAAATGAACCATCCTTTAATTTGTGTGCCGATACCAAAAGTATCTTGTTTTTCTAATTCTGTAATGGATTGCTCAATTGCTTCTTGTGGTGTACCAAATCTTTCCATCATTGCTACAGTTACCTCAATGGACTTCTCTTTGATAGCAAGTGCTGCATCTGGATCCACAAAGTTAAAAATAACAATACTGATCAGCATGGAGGTTAGAGTTCCTATAGCTACTGCAATAAGGTATGCCGTAAAAGCGGATTTAAAAGAAATAAATCCACCCAATAGTTTTCTTGCTTTTACACCAGCAATTATTCCAAAAGTAACAGGTATTCCTAGTTGTATAAATACCATCCACCATTTAGTGAATAAATCTTGATAAGCAGCGTATCCGATAACGGTAATGAGTGACAGTATTACTCCAATTATAATTCCTTGGGATACACCACTTGATTTAACAGATTTTTCCATATGTATAAAATTTTTGGTTATTTAGATATAACACATAAGTACACAAATGTAATGATTTGTTACATTTTTAATCAAAAAAGATTGGAGAGGATAGAAAAGTAATAAAGAAATTGCTAGATAAAAAACAAGCAATTAGTCGGTTTTTATTTAAAAGGATCTCTTTTTTTTCGAATAACTAGACCAACAAGAAGGGATAAGAAAAAACCAACAATGATATCTTCTATTAAAGCGGTAATTAACATTATCCAAGGTGAAGTAAACTTTTGAGTTATAGCTATTTTTCGATCAATATTTTCTTGAGAAAAATCTTTAGATTTTTCGGCTATTTTTTTTATTTGATTACCTTCTAGTTGAGTAATGATTTCAGGATCAATTATTTTAAGTACAATAATTTCCCAAAAGGTAACTATTAACCCGCCTATTACCGTTATTCCAATCCCAATTTTTATAGCCTCCATCAGGTCAATGAAATTATTGTTTTTTCTTTTGAAAGAAATTAGACCCGCTATTATGCTGATTACTGTAATCAAAAGAAGTATGAAATAGTGGAATATGCTTTTTGTTGTGTAATTACCGATTGCATAATTAACTAGGCTGTATATAACAATAGAAAATCCTAGAAAAACACCATATTTTATAATATATTTTTTTATAGGAATACTCTTACTCTTCATTGCGCTATTTTGGGTTGTTATACTGTTTTCTCCCTTCAAATATAGTAAAATGTTAATAACAAGAGAGTTATTTTCTGTTTTTTAGACCAATAATTGATGAAAAAAGACTATATTTACGTTGTAAAATTACGGGTAAACCATCTTTTTTGTTGTTTTTTACAAGTCAAACATAATAAAAGGTAAGATGCACTTTAGCCGTTTTTTTAGCTCTTTAACTCCCAAAATATGGTAATATGAAAACAAAATTACTTTATCTAGCAAGTTTTATGCTTGTGTTATTTACTGCTTGTTCTGTAGATGAAAATACTCAATTATCAGAACAAGAAAAAGACCTAAAAGTAAAAAGTTTGATAAAAACTTTTGCTGAAGAAATTCAACCTTCTGATAGTTATAAAAAATTTATAGAAGAAATAAAATCAAGATCTAAAAATACTTCTAATTATTCTGAGGAAGAATTAAAATTGCAAGAACAAGAGTTTTTAAGCCAACAAACTCCTGAATTCGTGGAGTTGTATTATTTGGTTTCTGAGATGAATTTATCAAAGGAAGAGCTAAGAGTAATAGTGATTGAATATTACGATGGTATCAAATCAATGAATGTTGGTAAATCGGAGGAAGATGGTCATGACTGTGCAGCTGCAACGGAAGCTAATAATACAAATATTCTATGGCATTTTTTATCTGATCTAATTTGTGAGGTTATAAATTAAGTGTTTTTAATATTTTATAATTTTTCATCTTGCTATTTTATAAAAAATACTTACATTTGCACCTCGAAAATGATAAGATATAACCATGAGAAAAGATATTCACCCAGAAAATTATAGACTAGTTGCCTTTAAGGACATGTCCAATGATGAGGTTTTTATTACTAAATCTACTGCGAATACTAAAGAAACACTTGAAGTAGATGGTGTTGAGTATCCGTTAGTGAAATTAGAAATTTCAAGAACTTCTCATCCTTTTTACACAGGTAAGTCTAAACTTATCGATACTGCAGGACGTATTGACAAGTTCAAAAACAAATATGCTAAATTCAAAAAGTAATTTAGTAAATACAACAAACAGAAAGCCTTTCTTTATCGAAAGGCTTTTTTGTTTTTATACGTTAGCGTATTTTTGATTCCGAATTATGAAAGTGGGTGGCGGAAGATATTTTGAAACAATAAATGTCACACTGAGCCTGTCGGAGCCAATTGTAGGTTATATTTCCTTCGACAAATTCAGGATGACATGAAGTTATGGATAAAATATATCGGATTATGGACTCATTAAAATGTTTTTTTGATCTTCGACACTTGTTCGCCTATGAAGGAAGCTTAGATGAACAAAACAAATATTAATACAAAACCAATAAGAACAAACATATTATATACATAACCATGAACTATATTCTTTTTGATGGGGCTTCCAGAAATGCATTATTGCCATTTACCTATACGCGTCCTGTTGCAGATATTAGAATCGGAGTTTTAACCATTCGAGAAAAGTGGGAAAAATATCTAGGATATACTACTTCTACTGTTACTGAAGATTACCTAAGTGAAAAATATCCAATGGTAGAAGTCGAAGAAAATGTAATGATCAATGCTTCGTTTCTACCAACAAAAAATTTGGTGGTAATGATTCAGAACTTACAGCCAGAGCAAGCTATCTTTTTTGAAGATGAACCGATAGCTTTTTATACCAAAGAAGATCAGGAAGTAGATTTTGATACCTATGACGTGATTCAATATAGTTATGAGGTATTAACGGTAAAAAATACGTGGGATATTTTTTCTAAAAATGAAGAAGCAATCAAAGAAGATTTTACATTGCTTACTGAGGATCGAACCAGTGAACCCATTCCAGATAGCGTTCAGGTAATTGCACCAGAGAATATATTTATCGAGGAAGGAGCAAAGCTAGCATTTGTTACCTTAAATGCTTCTAATGGACCTATTTATATTGGTAAGGATGCGGAGATTATGGAGGGTAGCTTAATAAGAGGGCCTTTTGCCTTGTGTGATCATGGGACGATTAAAATGGGAGCTAAGATATATGGTGGTACCACAGTAGGGCCGTTTTCTAAAATAGGAGGAGAGGTGAGTAATTCTGTAATATTTGGATATTCGAATAAAGGACATGATGGATTTATCGGGAACACAGTACTTGGAGAATGGTGTAATTTAGGAGCAGATACCAATACATCAAACCTTAAAAATAATTATGCTCCAGTACGATTGTGGAGTTATGAAACCGAAGGATTTGCAAAAACTGGATTGCAATTTTGTGGATTAATGATGGGAGATCATTCTAAATGCGGTATCAATACCATGTTTAATACCGGAACTGTAGTAGGAGTAAATGCTAATATTTTCGGAAGTGGTTTTCCTCGTAATTTTGTACCTAGTTATAGTTGGGGAGGAAGTAACGGGTTCTCTAGCTACTTAACCAAAAAAGCTTTTGAGGTAGCAAAAGTGGTGATGGCAAGACGTAAAATAGATTTTACTGAGACAGATCAAAAAATCTTGGAGCATGTTTTCGAAGAAACGAAAACCTGGCGAAAGAGTTATGAGTAAAACCTTAGTAAGTTATAAAACGAAAAAGGGTAGTAAGTTTTCTTACTACCCTTTTTATATAAACTAAGATACACTTTTAAATAGTGCTATTTCTTTTTTATTGTCTAGTAAAGAAAGACTTTATAGCTTCTTCTCCAGGATCATTTACTGTAAATGTTGAGCTAGTAACTTCTTCTAAAGTAACGGAATAAGCGTCACCGTTTTCATATGTTGCAGGATCTCCATTTGTTGTTTCGTTAAAAATAACTAGCGTTAGGCTAGATTCTTCTTCATCATATGCCCAATATCCAGTGGCAGCATAATCATACTCTTGAGAGTCAAAATATGAAGCTTGGCAATTTTCTATAGTTGCTGAATAGTTATAGTCTCTGTAAGACTCATTAAATGTTTCGGATAGTGTTCCGTCTGCATTAAACGTGATTTTAGCTAAATTGATAGTGTAACAATACGCATCGTCTATGGTTAAACTAGTATCATTGTTACAGGTAACTGTGCTAGAATCACAAGTTTCTTCACCGACAATATCGGTGTCTGTTTCTCCTCCATAAGTAACTTCTTCTTTAGTAAGATTCCAAGTACCAACTAAATTTGGGTTTCCTCCCCAAGCTTCAACTTCTACACATACTTCTACAGGTGCACTAATATTCCCATCAGTATCATAGATACAGATTAGATAGCAAAAGGTACCTGGTGATACAGTATCTTCAAAATCTACATCAATTTCAACATCCTGATTTTTGGATTGATTTTTAGATTTACCAAATAATGTCTTTGCTTTACTATTAGATCTATTAGGTCCAGTAACATTCCAGTATTCATCTGCCATTGTTCCATCTGTAGATTGTACCTGAATGTAGGCTCCTGCATAATTTGTAGGAGCAGTAAAACTGATATCAAAACCATTTTTCTGAAAACCAGATTGTGATGTTGTACTTAGGCTAAACGGTAATGTTCCTGTTGGTGTTGGAGCATCTCCAGGAACTCTAGTACCATTAGTAATGATAATTCCGTCAGAAACATCATCAGGATTTAATGAGATTTCTTCAGTAGGGTCAGGAGTTACTGTTACGATTCCTGGTCCATTATTGGAGTCATCATCACTACAGGATACTGCGGCCAAAAACAAGGAAGCCATGGCAAATAGATAGGTTTTTTTCATTTGTTGTTTGTTTTAGATGTTAAGTGTCAGATAAAATTTACCAAAGAACGTTGGAGTTTTTGATACTCCAATTTCAATAGTTAATTCTAAAAGATTTAGGTTAATTAAAATTAATCGATGCCGAATATAGGGAAAATTAACCGATAAAATACCGTTTTTATCGATAAAAAGTTAATTTTCTTGCTTTGATGATTTTTTGGAATCTATTTTTCTTTCCAAACTCGTTTTAACACCAAGAAGTTTTGTGGATTATTGGTAAGTCCCTTCACATTTTTTTGAACAAATCGTGTAGCCTGATCATAATATAAAGGTACAATAGGTGCGTGGGCAATCACAATAGAATCCATTTTTATATATAGTTGCTCTCGTGTTTTTGGATCGGTTACAGAAAAACTTTGCTCATATAATTGATCAAAAGTCTCGTTTTTAAAATGTGTATAATTAGGGCCATTTGGTGTAAAGTTTTTGCTGTAAAAAGGGGATAAGAAGTTTTCGGCATCTGGATAATCGGCAATCCAACTGGCTCTAAATGTATCCAATTCACCACTCCATTTCTTTTTTCGAATGGTAGCAGGTGTCATAACATCTACAACAACAGTAAGTCCTACTTTCTCCATTTCTCGCTGGATAAATTCAAATAAGCTTTGGTAATTGTTATCCGTAGCAATCCTTATGGTAGGAGTTTTATTTCCACTTATTCGTATGTATTCTTTAATCAATTTCTCTGACTTTTCAGGATGATACGTATATCCTTTTTGTTGGTTGTATCCTGGTAATCCGTTTGGTATGAAGCCACTGTTAGCAGGTGTTCCAACTCCGTTTTTGAGATAGGTGATCATTTTTTGTCGATCAAAACCATAATTAATGGCCTTTCTGATGAGTTCTGATTTTACTTCGTCATTTTCACCATCCAGATAAAATCCCAGATATTCAGAATTTAAATAAGGGCTTTTGGTAAATGTAATCTTATCCTTGAATTTTTCTCTTAACTTACCACTAGGTGTTAATAATTCATCTTTATAAGAAGCATCCAAACTATTTAGGAAATCAATCTTTCCTTTTGCAAATTGTAAAAATTCGGTTTGTTTGTCTGGTAAAAAAGTTACAGCGATAGCTTCAAGATAGGGTAGTTGTTTTCCAGTTGCGTCTTTTTCAAAATACAATTCGTTTTTACGAAGAACGAGTTTGATATTTTCTTCCCATAATTTGAATTTAAACGGACCCGTGCCAATAGGGTTAGCTCTAAAATCACTTCCGTAAAATTCCACAATTTCCTTAGGTACTACAGAACAGTAGCGCATGCTCATTAAGCCAAGAAATGCGGGAAACGGTTTTTTTAATTTAATCTGAAAGGTAGTATCGTTAATAGCTTTATATTTTTCGACATTTTTTAAAACCCAATTTCCTGGAGAAGCTACTTTTGGATCTATAAGACGATTGAAGCTGTATTCAAAATCTTTGGCGACCACAATTCTGGTACTGTCTGTTGTTTTGAACTCTGGATGTTTATGAAATTTTACATCATTTCTTAAAAAGAAGGTGTATGTTAGGTTGTCATCACTAATATTCCAGTGTTTGGCAATATCAGGTTGTACGTGCAATGAGTCATCAAGTTGTACTAAGCTGTTAAATAGTTGATTTGTAGTCCAGATAATGGGTGGATTTCTGGCAAAAGCGGGGTCTAAGGTTTGGATATTAGAATATTCGTTATAGCGAAATATCAAATGTTCTTTATTCTTATTGTTAGTCTCTTTACAAGAAATACAAAGAAGGCAAAAGTAAACTGCTACAAAATAGTTAGTTAAAGAAGTTAATTGGTTGATTTTCAATTTTAGTAAACGAATTATTGTTGGTATCTTTGACGGCTTTTAATTAGGATGCTAACAAAAGTTGGAATCATGGATTAAAAACCAGTGTAAATATAAATAGATTTCTTTCCCTGTGGAAATGACTTTATAAATGTTGATGAGAAAAAAAGTTGCTTTTTATACCTTAGGTTGTAAACTGAATTTTTCGGAAACCTCTACCATTGCCCGAAGTTTTACGAATGAAGGCTTTGATCGTGTAGATTTTTCCGAGAATGCAGATATTTATGTAATCAATACATGTTCTGTTACTGAAAATGCTGATAAAAGATTTAAAACCATTGTAAAGCAGGCACAAAAGTCTAATCCGGATGCTTTTGTGGCAGCAGTAGGTTGCTATGCGCAATTGAAGCCAGAGGAACTCGTAGCGGTTGATGGTGTTGATTTGGTATTGGGTGCCACAGAAAAATTTAAAATCACCGATTATATCAATGATTTATCGAAAAACGAGTTTGGAGAAATCCATTCTTGCGAGATAGAAGAAGCAGATTTTTATGTAGGAAGTTATTCGATAGGGGATCGAACCCGTGCTTTTTTAAAAGTGCAAGATGGGTGTGATTATAAATGTACCTATTGTACAATTCCTTTGGCTAGAGGAATCTCTAGAAGTGATACTTTAGAAAATGTATTGAAGAATGCAAAGGAGATTTCAGAACAAGGAATCAAAGAGATTGTTCTTACCGGAGTAAATATTGGTGATTATGGAAAAGGGGAATTCGGAAACAAAAAACATGAGCATACCTTTTTTGAACTAGTTCAAGCCTTGGATGACGTTGATGGTATAGAGCGTTTGCGAATTTCTTCAATAGAACCGAACTTGTTAAAAAATGAAACGATAGATTTTGTTTCTCAGTCGAGAACTTTTGTTCCTCATTTTCATATTCCTTTACAATCAGGAAGTGATGAGGTGTTAAAAATGATGCGACGCAGATATTTGAGTGATTTATATGTAGATCGCGTAAAAAAGATCAAAGAGGTTATGCCACATGCTTGCATTGGAGTTGATGTTATTGTTGGTTTTCCGGGAGAAACAGATGATTATTTTTTAGATACCTATAACTTTTTATCAGAACTGGATATATCGTATTTACATGTTTTTACCTATTCTGAAAGAGAAAATACGGTGGCAGCTTCCTTGGATGGAGTAGTGCCACAGAACATACGAAAAAAGAGGAGTAAGATGTTACGAGGGCTTTCTGTAAAGAAGAGAAGAGCTTTCTATGAGAGTCAGATTGGAACGGAGCGAACAGTCTTATTCGAATCTGAGAATAAAGAAGGGTATATTCATGGTTTTACAGAGAATTATGTAAAAGTAAAAATGCCTTGGGATCCTTCTTATGTAAATACCTTGCGAAAGGTAAAATTGACGCATATTGATGATGATGGGATGGTGCGTTTTGATTTACTACTATAAAAGCAATCTTACAATGATTCTATTAAAATAAAAAGCCTGCTGATTAGCAGGCTTTACTTTTTCTAATTTACTTAGAGCGACTATATATTAATGCCAACAGGAAGTAAATCTTTGTATTTTCTTCTATTCTTTCGCATAAACTTAGCGATGATAGGGCTCGTAGGAACAAGTCTAATATTACGCTCTTCGATAATATTAAAAACAGCTACTATAAAATCTTCTGAATATCCCTTTTCTATTTGCTCTTCGCTCATTACAAGCTTGGTTAGGAATATTTTTCTCTCTTGTTGAGCATACTCGATCTTTGATTTCTGACCTTCAATAGTAGTTTCGAATTGTCTTAGAAATTCATTGTCTACTATCTCTAATTCGACATCGCTCATGTTCTCCATATGTTTTAATTTACTATTTAAAAAATTAAAAGATTTTCAAAAGCTATAGCTGCTTTTTAGAAAATTAAAATAGCATAAAAACCATGTAAAAGTTGGATGAAATTTTGTTAATTTGTAACAAGCCTAACTAAGATTTGTTAGTCTATTTTTTTCCTTTTACAATAATTTAATACCCTGTTTACTTTTTTCTGATAAAGTATTACTATAGTTTTGAGCTGCAAAGATAAGAAAATTAGAACTTTAAACTGATAAATCACTGTTAAAATACCTAGTATGAAGGAAGTTACCCATGTTTATTTCGTTCCTGGCATGGCTGCAGATGTATCCATTTTTGAATTTATAAAATTACCTGAGGTATCTTATCAAACTCATACACTTCCTTGGAAGATTCCGGATAAAAATGAATCGATAGAAGCGTATGCCAAGCGAATGTGCGAAGAGATTGAGCATGAAAATTGTGTGCTAATTGGTGTTTCTTTTGGAGGGATTATGGTTCAGGAAATGAGTAAGTATTTGAAATTAAAGAAATTAATAATTATTTCGAGTGTTAAAAACAAGTACGAATTACCTAAACGAATGCATATTGTTCGCAAGACTAAGGCGTATAAATTAATGCCTACTTCTTTGGTTTCTAAAATTGATAATTGGGAAAAACTAGCTTTTGGAGACTTCGCCAAAAAAAGAGCAGCGATGTATCAAAAGTATTTATCTGTAAATGATAAAACGTATTTAGATTGGGCCATAGAAAAAATAGTATGCTGGGATCAGGAAGAATCTATTGATGGGATAGTTCACATCCATGGAGATAAAGATATTGTTTTTCCTATTTCGTATGTAGATAGCTGTATAACAGTAGAAAAAGGTACTCATGTCATGATTATTAACCGTGCAAGGTGGTTTAATAAGCATTTACCTGAAATTATTGAGAATTAATTGCCGATATTCCAATATTTTACATTATTTTGGAAACTTAGAAAGTATTTCCCCTATAAAACCTACTTAAACATGAAGATGATTAGAAAAATGCTGATTTTTTTAGGTGCGCTATTTACCTTTAGTATTTTGGTTAACGCCACCCAAGAAGAACCTCAAAAACCAATTGCGCAAGAACTTTTAGAAGAAAAGTTGATTAATGACTACAATGTCTATGCTGTACCTATGCCTGAGAATATCAATTTCGCTGGTGAGTTAGTTCCGGTTGAAAACCCTGATATTCGAGAGCGAATGGATAGAGAGCTGTTAGTAAATACCTACTGGCAATCTAACGGTTTGTTGCTTTTTAAAAGAGCTAATAAATATTTTCCGATTATAGAACCGATTTTAAAAGAAGAAGGAGTTCCTGATGATTTTAAATATCTTGCTGTAATCGAAAGTAGTTTAACACAAGCTGTTTCTCCAGCGAGAGCTACTGGTTTCTGGCAAATTCTAAAGACAACTGGAAAAGAATATGGTCTAGAAGTGAATAATAATGTAGACGAGCGTTATCATATAGAAAAATCTACTAGAGTTGCCTGTAAGTATTTAAAAAATGCAAAAGAGCGTTTTGGTAGCTGGACACTAGCTGCAGCAGCATATAATGCTGGTCCTGCTGGGATAAACAAGCAATTACAGCGACAAAAAGCAACTTCATATTATGATCTTTTATTAGGACAAGAAACAGGAAGATATGTGTTTAGAATTGCTGCGGTAAAAGAAATTCTTAGCAATCCTAAGAAGTATGGGTTTAATTTTAGTCAAAAAGACTTATATGAATATATTCCTACTTTTAATGTATTAGTGGATGAGCCTATAGCAGATTTTAACGAGTTCGCAGCAAAATATAATATCAATTATAAAATTTTAAAATTGCATAACCCTTGGTTACGCGAAACACACCTGAACAATGGAACAGGTAAGGAATATCTAATTAAAATTCCTAGAGAAGGATATTATAAAACAGGAATGGGACAATAAACTTCATTGCTTTTCCATAAAAATTACGTGTTTTATGTATGTACGATTACCACAATTATTGTAAAATTGTGGTATGGATACAATGACTATTATTTCGTTAGTGGTAATTGGACTACTAGCGGGTTTTCTTAGTGGAACTATGGGCATAGGTGGGAGTGTTGTCATGATACCTCTTCTAATCTTATGGGTTGGCTTTACGCAGCACCAAGCACAAGGTACAAGTTTAGCGGTGCTTTCTGTTCCTGTAACACTATTAGCAGCTTTTAATTACTACAAAGCAGGACATGTAAATTGGAAATTTGCAGCTATTATTGCGATAACGTTTATTATAGGTGGCTACTTAGGTAGTAAATTGGCTATTTCTGTTAATCAGTCAATACTAAAAAAAATATTCGGTGGTGTACTATTATTGGTAGCACTGAAAATGATTTTTGGAAAATAAACCCTTTATTCAAACTAAAACAATTTTTTAATATCAATGAAAAAGCCTCTTTTTGATTAAAAAGAGGCTTTGATATAAATAGAATAATTTCTTGGTCTACGTATTGACTTATTAGTTTTGCCAAGTGTCTAATGCATTAACTGCTTCATCTGTATAATCTGTAAAAA
Source organism: uncultured Aquimarina sp. (assembly GCF_947492115.1). Classification (NCBI taxonomy): domain Bacteria; kingdom Pseudomonadati; phylum Bacteroidota; class Flavobacteriia; order Flavobacteriales; family Flavobacteriaceae; genus Aquimarina; species uncultured Aquimarina sp. The sequence continues at coordinate 246,701 of NZ_CANLMM010000005.1, read as the reverse complement.
GACCGTCTACGCCTGCATCAAAAAATAAGTGATACTCTGTTTCAGGGTTACCAGCACTCCATTGTGTATTTTCATTACGAAAGGTATATGGGTGTACTAATAAATTGTTTTCATGTGCTAAGGTTACAAAATCCGTTGGAGGTAATAAAGTAAGCTCTCCAGAATCTTCTGTTTTGTACGAAATGATGAAAGGTTTCCACGGACCAATTCCATCTGCATAACTAGCAGTGAATTCCATTCCTTCTCTAGTGGTGAAAAATTCGTAGGTTCTAGTATCTCCATTGCTGTAAAAATCGAAAGGAGCACCATAAGATATGAAGTCTCCTACAGGAACATTGTAGTCTAAAGATCCATCCTTGTTAATATTATAAGTAGAAATTAATTGTACAAGTTTTACAGAAGACTTGTTATTGATATATTGTAATGGTTCTACTTCAAAACACTGAACAAATACTGGAGCACTTTTTCTATTTATATGATATTTAGAAAGCACTTGTAATAATTTGTTTTCCATAAAATGTATTCCAAAAATCTCATTATGAAATAAAGGATGTTTAATCTCAGGATAGATACCTACAGTTCTACCTCTTTTAATAGATTCTTTTTTTGCCAGTAAGATGATCTCCTCGAAAGTTGGGATATCAAATAAGTTGTCAAAATCCGTAGGTCTTCCATTAAACGGTTGTATTGCTTTAAGAGTTTTGATTTGGGCAAGAGTAAAATCTGAGGCAAACCAATCAGTGATCATTTTACCATCTAAGTTTTTAGTGGTTTTTAAATTAGCAAACTCAGGAAGTTCGGAAACATTTGTTGTACTAGAAAGAAAAGGTTCATGACGAGCAATTAAATGACCATCTTTGGTAAGTACTAAATCTGGTTCGATAAAATCTGCATCCAATTCAGCAGCTTTGGCATATCCTTCTAAAGTATGTTCTGGTAAAACTGATTGTGCACCTCTATGAGCAATTATTAAAGGTCTTTGACCATCACCAGATCCTGGATCACCACTGGAATCATCAATGAAGTCACAAGAAGTAATCATTGTAATGATTAATGATAATAGTGTAATACGTTTAAGAGTTTTCATTTTTGTAATTTTAAATTTCGCACAATAAATGAAACTTAAATTAGCTTATTGTAAAACTAAGGTTACACTACGATCACTTTAATACTACTAAGGTTAAATTTTTGAGAGATGTGATATAAATACCTTATATAAAGAGGTAAGATTATCAATGATTATCCATCTTGATAATCTGATTAAAGATAATAGTAATCTTGGTTAATAATAATTAAGGATTAAGAGATAAAAGGATGTTCTTATTTATTATCTCTTCTTCTTTGATTTTCTAAAGAGTCTTTTTCTCTTCGATAGCGTTCGTACTCTTCATCGATGTCACGTTCTTCTTGGGTACGAGTATCTCCTCTTTCTCTAGACTTTTTCTTTTCTTCCTCTTCAGCTTTAGGGACTAATTCACCTTTAGCATCAAGATCTGCTATTAATAAAGAGACACCTTTGGACAATGAGTTATAGTGTATCGTATAAGAGTTGCTTAGTGTTTCACTAGAGTGATGTGTAACAATTTTACGAATATCCAATAACTTCTTTTCGTTATCCATAAAATACATCATCGGAAAACCTAAAGAATGTTTTAGGTTATTAATAATGTAGGAGTTTTGATTCGTAAGCTCATTAACATATAGAAGCTGTATGTTTTCACTATATTCACCTACTTTCTCCTTTAATCTTTCTTTTGTGTCCCAAAACAAGACAATAAAATCAATTTGATCATGGAATTTATCAGCAAGGTCATTTAGTGCTGGTATTTCTCCTATACCAGGAACACACCAAGTAGCATAGGTAATAAGGAAGATAGGTTTTTCTATTTCTTTAAATGAGATAGGCTCTCCTTTTAATGGACTCATTTTAAAATCGTCCATATAGGTTCCAACCAGATGGTTTTGAACTAAAGAATCAAATAAGAATTGCGCATATTCCAGATCTTGGTCTTTGTATGCCTCATTACTTTTGAGATTATATTTTTTGATATGAGCTGCAACAGCTATGGAAAAAGGAACTTTTCTTTCTGTTTGTCCGATTTGTCCAAAAGTATTTCCAATACACAAAAAGAGTATTCCTAGAATTAATATTTTCTTCATTACAACCTTGTTACGATAGCTAAAGTACTATAAAGTCTTTAAAAATAACAGTTTTCGTAGTGTAAAACGTTATTTTTTGGTTTCAGTACACTATTTATTTCACCCCTAAAACTAATAGATAACGTAATTGTAGGTACAATTAGTGTGCCTAAATTCTTTTCATTTGTTGTTTCATCATGGAGATTTGCTCTTTTAGCATACCATGCTTATCTAACTTTTTAGCTTCGGTAAGTAAATTTTGAGCTTCACGCTTTCTGCGTTTGGTCATTGCAATTCCTGCTAGGTTAAGTTTAGCAACTGCCAGATCCTGATTCATCGATAGACCAAGTTTGATTGCTTTCTTTAAATATTTTTCTGCTTGCGTAATATTTGTTTGAGACAACATGATCCCTAAAAGATAGTTATAGTATCCTTGTTGTTTTGTTGTTAAAGCACTTTCTGGATTTTTGATTTTATCTAACCATTTTTTTGCTCCAGGAAAATCTTGTTTACGTAATCTTAGAAAAGCTAATAGGATTAGTTCATTTTTAAAATATAAGAATACAAAAACTGAAGCTAGTAAAATTAGCATGATCCCATTACCAATATATCCTTCTATCATTTGCCAAATGGCAGTTCCAACAATTAATGCGGCTATTACTAATTTAATATTTTTGTTATACATGAAATCCGTTATTTTTTAATCGCGGCAAAGGTAATAAAAACAATTAAAAAATTTTGATAATTAGGTTTGCGAAAGTAAAAACTCTTCGTATATTTGCCCGCAGTTTTGGGATGAGATGCCCAATAGGTATTTAAAAAGAGATTTCAAGAAGATATATAAAGAGAGATAGCAATGAAAAGAACGTTTCAACCATCGAAGAGAAAGAGAAAAAACAAACACGGTTTTAGAGAGCGTATGGCTTCTGCTAATGGTAGAAAGGTCCTTGCTCGTAGAAGAGCTAAAGGTAGAAAAAAGCTATCTGTTTCTTCTGAATTAAGACATAAGCACTAATGATTGTAGTGCAGTAAAAATATTAAGGTGTTACTTTTAGGAGTAACGCCTTTTTTTATATCTAGTCAATACCTATAAAATATTTTTAATTTTTCAATACCAACACCAAAATGCCAAAAGATCAAAAACTAAAAAGTATACTAATCATTGGATCAGGTCCAATTATCATTGGACAAGCTTGTGAGTTTGACTACTCAGGATCGCAAGCACTACGTTCATTAAGAGAAGATGGAATAGAAACAATATTAATAAATTCTAATCCAGCGACTATAATGACGGATCCTTCAATGGCAGATCACGTATATCTAAAGCCATTGAATACTAAATCTATTATAGAGATTCTTAAGAAGCATCCTAATATAGACGCAGTGTTACCAACCATGGGAGGACAAACTGCTTTGAATTTATGCATCGAAGCAGATGAAAAAGGAATTTGGGAAGATTTTGATGTAGAGATTATTGGTGTTGATATCGATGCAATCAATATTACCGAAGACCGCGAAAAGTTTAGAGAATTAATGCTTCAAATTGGTGTTGGAATGGCACCGCAAGCAACTGCAGGGTCTTATTTAAAAGGAAAAGAAATTGCTCAGGAATTTGGATTTCCTTTAGTAATTAGAGCTTCTTATACCTTAGGAGGAGCGGGAGCATCTTTTGTATATAAAGAAGAAGATTTCGATGAATTATTAACTCGTGGATTAGAAACATCTCCAATCCATGAAGTTATGATTGATAAAGCACTAATTGGTTGGAAAGAATATGAATTAGAGTTATTAAGAGATGCTAATGATAACGTAGTTATTATTTGTGCTATCGAAAATATGGATCCAATGGGTATTCATACTGGTGATTCAATCACTGTAGCTCCAGCAATGACACTTAGTGATAAGACATATCAAAAAATGCGTGATATGGCGATCCATATGATGCGTAGTATTGGTGAATTTGCTGGTGGTTGTAATGTACAATTTGCAGTGAGTCCTGATGAAAATGAAGACATCATCGCAATTGAAATCAATCCTCGTGTATCTCGTTCTTCGGCATTGGCATCGAAAGCTACTGGATACCCCATTGCAAAAATTGCTGCTAAATTAGCTATAGGATACACACTGGATGAATTAGATAATCAAATTACAAAATCTACTTCGGCTTTATTTGAGCCAACATTGGATTATGTAATTGTAAAAATTCCTCGTTGGAATTTTGATAAGTTCGAAGGTTCTGATCGTACTCTTGGACTACAAATGAAAGCAGTAGGTGAGGTAATGGGAATTGGACGTTCTTTCCAGGAAGCATTACACAAAGCTACACAGTCATTAGAAATTAAAAGAAATGGTCTTGGTGCAGACGGAAAAGGATACAAGAATTACGATCAGATTATCGAGAAGCTAACTTATGCTAGTTGGGATCGAGTTTTTGTGATCTACGATGCTATTCAGATGGGAATTCCTTTAAGTCGTATTCATGAGATTACTAAGATCGATATGTGGTTCTTAAAGCAATACGAAGAACTACATTTATTAGAAAAAGAAATTTCTACTTATACCATCCAATCATTAACGAAGGATTTGATACTGGAAGCAAAACAAAAAGGATTTGCTGATAGACAAATTGCGCATATGGTTGGTTGTTATGAAAGTGAAGTATATAATAAGAGAGATGAACTCGGAATTAATAGAGTTTATAAACTGGTAGATACTTGTGCTGCGGAGTTTAAGGCGCAGACACCTTATTTCTATTCTACTTTTGAAGCAGAAACGCAAACTCCAGAAGGAGAAGTAATTGTTGCTAATGAAAGTGTAGTTACAGATAGAAAGAAAATCGTGGTATTAGGTTCTGGTCCTAACCGAATTGGACAGGGAATCGAGTTTGATTATTGTTGTGTGCATGGAGTTTTAGCATCTGCAGAATGTGGATATGAAACGATTATGATTAACTGTAACCCAGAAACTGTTTCTACAGATTTTGATACAGCGGATAAATTATATTTCGAACCTGTTTTCTGGGAGCACATCTATGATATCATAAGACATGAAAAACCAGAAGGTGTAATCGTACAGTTAGGAGGTCAAACGGCATTAAAATTGGCTGAGAAACTAGATCGTTATGGTATTAATATCATCGGAACGAGCTATGAGTCTCTTGACCTTGCTGAGGATCGTGGAAGTTTTTCTACATTATTAAAAGAGAATAATATTCCTTATCCAGAATTTGATACAGCCGAGACAGCAGATGAAGCGTTGGCAGTAGCGGATCGTTTAGATTTTCCAATATTAGTACGTCCATCGTATGTATTAGGAGGTCAAGGAATGAAAATTGTGATCAACAAGCAAGAATTAGAAGAGCATGTAGTTGATTTACTTCGTAAAATTCCGAATAACAAGTTATTATTAGATCACTATTTAGATGGAGCAATCGAAGCTGAAGCAGATGCGATTTGCGATGGAGAAAATGTATACATCATCGGAATTATGGAGCATATTGAACCTTGTGGTATCCACTCAGGAGATTCAAATGCAACATTACCTCCGTTCAACCTTGGAGAGTTTGTAATGCAACAAATCAAGGATCATACACATAAAATTGCTTTAGCATTAAATACAGTTGGTCTGATTAATATTCAGTTTGCTATAAAAGATGATACGGTTTATATCATAGAAGCGAATCCAAGAGCATCTAGAACCGTACCTTTTATTGCAAAAGCATACGGAGAACCTTACGTGAATTATGCAACTAAGGTAATGTTAGGGGAAAAGAAAGTTACAGATTTTGATTTCAAACCACATTTAGAAGGGTACGCAATCAAACAGCCGGTATTTTCTTTTAACAAATTCCCAAATGTAAATAAGAAATTAGGTCCAGAAATGAAGAGTACTGGAGAAAGTATTTTATTTATAGATGATCTTAAGGATGATCAGTTCTATGATCTATACGCTAGACGTAAGATGTATTTGAGCAAATAATTTTATACTGCATATAACTAAAATCCCGTTTTCTGACGGGATTTTTTTGTTCGAATATATTAGTTATAGATTATTAGTATACCTTTAGATAGACTAAAATTTAAATATCGATGATGATTAATAGCAGAATGGTAATACGAGTATGTTTTCTTTTTGGGTTTATACTATCCAGTTTAAGTACTTTGGCACAAACCAATGTTGAAGCAATACAACAACATATTGATAAAACTGTTTGGGCTTCTTTTCAGAAAGCATATGAAGCAAAAGATGCCGATGCGCTAAACGCAATTTATGCTACTGGTGTCATACGAGTAACACCTAATGGTATTGATACAAAGGATGATTTTAAACGTAAGAATATAGAGAGTTTTAAAGCTTCTAAAGAAAGTAAGACTCAAATCAAACTCGACTTTTGGTTTGATTCCAGGCATACTAATGAAGATACCTCATATGAAGTTGGTTTCTATAAAATAGGACTTACTACCAATGACAAAACTCAGCTTATTTATGGTCAATTTCATATTGTATTAAAAAAGATAGAAGGAGTTTGGAAGATTACTCAGGATTGGGATACCACTATGATTAATGGTCATAAGATATCTGAAGAAGATTTTAATAAAAAAGAACCTATAGTTTTTTCTGAATAAATGACCTATTTAGATGCGATCTTAAAAATATAATTGATTTCTCCCAAGATCTTTTTTTCAAAGAAGATTTTCAAGTTAAGATCAAATTTCGAGGTTATACTCTTTATATGCTCGATATCACAATCGTTAGATAGAATCATAAAGACATTAGATGAATTTGTGATATGATTCGGAATTTGTTTAAATAATTTTTCAAAATACTCGAAGTTCTCTCCACAAAACCAAGCTTTCTCTTTCGTGTTTTTTGGGGTTCTTGGGTAATATGGAGGATTTATAATGATGTAATCATAGATTCTATTTTGCAAATTATCAAAAAGATCTGATTGTATTATTTCTAGATCTAGATTGTTCTTTAGTGATGCTTTTTCTAAATATTGCAATGCAATTTTATTGATATCTGTAGCCGTTACAATAGCTTGTTTTTTAGATGCGTATAACGAAATGATGCCAGATCCACAACCTAGTTCGAGAAGTGTTTTGTTTTCCAGATTCATGGGGTTGATAAAATCTAGCAAAATTTTTGTGCTTAACGTAAGATGAGGAGGGAATACTTCTGGATGGACAAGTACCTTAATTCCATCATAACTGTATTTTCTTGGTTTTAAATAGAATAATTTTAAACCTAGTTTTAAAAATGGATGTGTTATTTTCTTTAAAAAGAGCCTCACTATTCAGAATAAAATCCTTGTATTTCTGGTTGTCTATATTTCCATATTTTGTGCAGTGCCTTTATCTCATATGGATATTTGTAGATTTGATTTTGATATCTAATACTGGCAATGATTTGTAATATTTTTTTCTTTAAACCTTTAATTCTAAAATCCGAGGCTGTGGGATAATAGCCATTTAACACGGTTTCAAAGTCTTTGATTTTATCAACCATTTCTGGAGTTAGCCAAGGTGTTAGAGGATTTTTTCTTAAGTCAAATTTTTCCCATGCAGGATCTAACCAGTCTTCAAGTTTTTTAGGAAAACTAAATCCAGCATCTTGGATTTGTTCATACAATTCAGATCCCTCAGTTGCTACAGGACTGTAGAGGTAAATAATAATTTCAGCATTGGGATTGATCTCTTTAATTTCTCTTATAAATTGAATATCCCAATTAATCTGATTCATCACTTTTTTAGGAGAATCGGCAGGCATACCCAGTACGAAAGAAAATTCAGGAATTATTCCTATTGGAGCCAGTCTTTTCGCAAAATCTTTTATCGTTTGACCTGTTTGGGTACCACCTTTATTCATTTGTTTTAGGATCTCGTCATTTCCAGTTTCTGCGCCAAGAAAGATCATTTTGCATCCCGCTTTTTTCATTGTTAGGAGATCGTCATCACTATATTTATTAATCGTATCGATTCTTCCTTCTCCCCACCAAGTAATTCCATCATTCATGATTAATTCAGAAAATTCGATAACTCTCTTTCTGGAAGTGAAAAAGTTGTTGTCATGAAATTCAATAGCATCTATGCCATATGTATTTTTAAAATATTTTACATCTTCATATACCGTTTGCGCCGATTTCGCTTTCCAACGGCCATCGTAGATAGGAACGACAGCGCAAAATGAACAGGTAAAAGGACAACCTAAACTAGAATGGTAAGAAAATGTTTTCTTTCCTAAGAAGGTCTTACTTAGGTAATGTTTTAAATCATAAAAGGTATTTAGATGTTGATATGGTAATGGAGGTAAAGTATCTTGATCTAGTAATTTTTCTTTTTGCGTTTGTATGATATTGCCTTCTGAATCAAGAAAAATCAGATTTTTAATATCTTTTATTCTTCCGTATTCCTTTTGTTCCAAAGCATCTAATAACGAAGGGAAAGCAACATCTCCTGGTCCACTAACTATATAATCTACATAATTAGCTTCGATACAAACTTTGTATTGATTAGAGGCAAAATATCCTCCCCAAATAGTGATGCACTCAGGAAATTGTTCTTTTAGTCTTTTGGTAAAAGGAATTGCTTCTTTTAGCTGAGGTCCTGGCATCACAGTAGAGCAGAAGTACTTGTATTCTCCGGTAGAGAAATAACTAAGTATTTTTTTCCAAGGGTCTCTTTCTAAATTACCATCTATAAAAACAAAATCGTACTTTCCATAAATAGAGGCACCAACTTGTAATATAGAATTAGGAATTCTATGTTTGGCATTGGCACTTCTGGGATTAAATATGATTATTTTGTTTTTAGTCATTATTTAAAAAACTTACGTTATAGTAGTATGTAATTATTTTATGTTTTTAGATACTGTGAATATCAAATAAACTTGATAGGAAATGTTTTACCAATTAGAAGTCTAATCTATTTTAGAAAACCAACATAAGATCTTCTAAACAGATAGAGTTTCAAGTTTTTTATGATTATTTTAATCCCTTCAATATTTAATTTGATATGTGCATTTGATTTTTTTAGAAACGTTTTAAATTGAACGTTGTCTGCATTTATTCTTGCCATTTCACTATAAATATAGCTCTTTCTATTTAGATAGTGTGGTCTTAGAATTTTTTTACTTTCATATAAATGTTGTAATGTTTTTAAGTATTCGATAAAAGGTCCTTCGCTTTCTCTCGATGACATATTATCTCTGTGTTTTCTAAGTTTGATAAGACTTTTGTGTATGAAGTATGTTTCATGGATACTTACAATTCTTGCAAAAAAATCATGTTGTCCGTCATGAAAACTCTCATCTAATAATCCTATAGTTTCTAGAATGTTTGATGTAAAGGTATAGGAAGAATAGGATTGGATTCTATTATATAACAAGTCCAGAAGTATATTCTTTTTAAAATCTTTATGAAATTGATAAACTTTGTTTTTATAAACTGCTTCTTTGCTAAAAAGGGACAAATTATGCGCACTCATCTGTAAGTTTTTATGTTTTAAAAATGTTTTGAGTGTTTGATCAAGTTTCTCAGGATGTAGGAGATCGTCAGAGTCTAAAAAAGTAATGAGCTCACCAGTTGCATTTTTAAGTCCAATGTTTCTTAAAACACTTAGTTTTCCAATCTTATTAATTTTGTGATATATAATTTTATCATCTTTATAACTTTTTATTACCTCTTCTGTATTGTCATTAGAACCGTCGTCTATAATAATGTGTTCATAATGTTGATAAGATTGATTTCTCACACTTTCTATGGTTTCTCCAATCAATTGAGCTCTATTATATGTAATGGTTATGATACTAAATTTCATGATTACTTTTTTAGTTCAATTATGGAGTCATACATGTTTTTAGTCTCGTCTATATGATGAGATACGGTAATGATTGTGCAGTTGTTTTTGGACGAATAAGTTTTTAGAAAGCTTAATGTTCTAATCTCAGCTTCTTTGTCTAGATTATTGGTAGCTTCATCCAATATGAGGATTTCCGGGTTGTTAATGATGGCTCTTGCTATACAAATTAGTTGCAATTGACCACCAGATAAATTACCAGCATCCGATCCAATAAAAGTATGTATCCCATCTGGAAATTGATTTATTATTTTATCTATTTTTAAATCAGAAATCAATCCGTTAAGTTCTTCCTTATTGTAATCTGTTTTATTTAAAACGATATTTTCTAGAATCGTACCTTCATAGATAAAAGGTTTTTGTGTGAGGTAGGTGAAAAGATTAAAATATTCATATTTATTTTCTTCTGTGATTTTAATATCATCTATATAGATATTTCCAGAAGTAGGTTTTATAAGTTTAGAAATAACATTTAATAGCGTAGTTTTTCCAACTCCTGAGTTTCCAGAAATAGCAGTAAACTTTCCTTTCGAAAATTTTAAATTCAGATTGTCTAAAATCTTTTTATCCTGATCATAGTAGAAAGAAATATCTTGTAAAGAAATTTCCTTTTCAAAAGAAATTATAGAGTTAGCTGTTCTTTTGTCTTTGGAAATAGTAGTCTTCTTTTCAATAATATCTAAGGTATATAGGTGTGCTTTAAAATTGGTAAAAGCAATATTTAATTTATTTAGTGATGGGATTGCTTTAAATAATAAGGCTGCGAAAACTGATAAAAAAACTGTAGCGTTAGTTTTATCAGTAATCAAAACATTAGTAATCATGAAAATTACGCATAAGATTAAAATCAAAATAATCTCTGTTTGCTTTGTACTATTTACCCTTTTGGCATGCAGTATTGCATAGCTTTCGTTAAGCGCTTTGTTAGAGTTATGAAATGCATTTAGGAAATATGCAGAGATATTCGAAGATTTTAAAGAAAGATAACCGTTTAGCAAATTATTTAGGTTACTAATATTTTGGTTGTAATCGTTAATTCGTGTTTTGTTTATTTTTTCTAAATCAGCGCTATTATATTTTTTATGAACCATAAAAATCACAACCATAATCATAATGATAAGCAGAGTAGTTATGTAATTAAAGAAAACACCTATAAGACATAGTATAAATAACAATAAAAGTTCGCTAAGTATGGTATTGAGAGATAGTAATACGTTACTAACAAAATCGTTTGGAACAAATATGATATCTTTTGCAACTGTAGACTTTTTTTCTTGCTTGAATACTACGTAATTTTCTAACAAGTAGTATTTAGATAACAATGAAGAATATTCGGAACCTAGTTCAAATGCTTTTTTAGCCTGGTATTTATTTATTTCTATGGCTATATAATTTTTTGCAACAAAAAATAAGATGACCACACCTAGTAACACATATCGGGTATTGGTTTCAATAGTGACATTAAGAAAATCGAATGAATGTTCTTGCCCTAAAATGGATATGATTACAGGAATCAATAAAAAGATAGAAAAGGCATCAAGAATTAATGAGAAAAATGAAAGCAAGGAGAAATACTTCGAAGTCTTTCGATACTCTATTGGAATCACCCGTTGTATTCGTTTTATTAAATTCAAAAAATTCATTAATACTTATTATTTTGTCAAGATTATCTTTCTAAAAGTGTAAAAACCATAGCCTCTTTGAGTATCCGAAAGATAAATCAAAGTATCTTCATTGATAATTGCCGGTTTATATTTGTTCGAAGGATCATCTGTAATTTTGGTTGTACCATGATAGATCTGATTGTTTTTTATGCTAATTTCATAATTTATACTTTTTACATTAATGTTTGTCGACTTAGTTTGACTTCCTTCTTCTGTCCAGTACTTATACATTAACACCTCATTTTCTACATAATAATCATATATCAACGCTTGGTGTTGATCTTTTTCGAGTAGGTAATTTGTATCTGGATTTATCTTTTTCTCATCATTATTCCACAAGAATATAGCGGAAACACATAGGCTAATAGGCAAGATACTTAGATGCCATTTTACTAAATTTATTTTTTTGAAGAAAAGTAGGCACCATAATGATAAATATAGGAATAGTTTTAAAAAAGAAAAGGGTAGAGGTAAATTGTAGGTATAGTGAAATGGAAAATTACAAATAAGAAATAGAATAGCTACTCCTAATAAAACCAGATAGTCTTTTGAATTTTCCCTGAGTAATTGAATTAAAAGTATGATAAGTAAAATATTGCTATAACTACTTCCATATGGAGACAGTAAATAAGATGCGAGTATCCAGTATGAAAACCTAAGAAGTTTTGACTTTTGATGCCAAGTAATTAATAATCCATATCCTATGATTAGTAGTTTAGATACTATTAATAGCAAATAATATATGCTGGGACTATGAATTATAGCATCCGGATTTTTGATCTCATTGTGTATAAAAACATGTTTTAGAAACATTAATATGGATTGATACCCTTTAATAAACTCTCCTGATATCTCTCCTTTATTGGCTTTTGGTAGTATGTTTTCTATAAAATACATCCATGCATCGAAACCGTTGATAGAAATGGAAATAGCTAAAATTATCGTAGTACAAAATGCTAAAACCAGAAAGCTTTTTATTTTTTTTTGGAAAAGTAAAAATCCAAAAAGAATTAAAGGAAATACTTTTAGGAGTATTGCAATGGACCATAAGATTCCCATTTTCAATCTTTTCTCCTGCTTATAAGCTAAAAAACCTTCAGAAATTAAAAAGAAGAGTAACAAGTATACCTGACCAAAAAGGATATTATTTTTGATAGGAATTAAGAATACCAGAAAAACAGTAACATAATGGATGTTTGAGATTTTATAAGTAGTAAATATGTTTTTTAGTGTATACAGAAATAAGATTAGACTTAAAGAATTAAAAACAATTTTTGCGGTAGAAAAACTAATTAATGTAAAAGGAACAAAGAACAAAGCCAGAAATGGAGTGTTCGGCGAATAACTTGCAAAAACGTTTTTTTGAATCTCGAAGATTTTTTGATTAAACCATGTAGGGTCATAAATAATTTTAGAGAAACTTCCGTTTTCTAAGAAATAAGCTCCAAAGTAATAATTAGCAAAATCATGAGGTAAAAAGAAATAGGATTTTATAATATATATAATACCCATCAATAGTAGTGGTAAGATATATAGTATCCATTTCTGTTCTTTTGCTAAAATCCCTTTCATTCAAATAAACGTGATTTTAATATTTTACTATTATGAAGAAAATATTGTATTGATACTCTAACAATACCTAAACCATAGATAACACTTCTTCTAAAGTTTATGGAAGAAGCTTCTTCAAAATATTTGGTAGGGCAAGATACTTCTCCAATACGAAAGCCATGAAAGCAGCATTGTGCTAACATCTCATTATCAAAAATAAAATCATCCGAATTGTCTTTAAAATTAATTTTTAACAGCGCTTCTTTAGAAAAGCATCGATATCCTGTATGATACTCTGATAATTTCTGATTGATCATTATGTTTTGAAAAAGGGTGAGAATTCGATTCGCTATGTATTTATAGATAGGCATTCCTCCCTGTATAGCTCCTTTTCCTAATATTCTGGAACCAAGTACTACATCATAGATATCATTTGCTACTAAATAAGCCATCGAAGGAATGAGTTTGGGAGTGTATTGATAATCTGGGTGTAGCATGACTATGATATCAGCACCAATGGCCAATGCACGTTTATAACATGATTTTTGATTTCCGCCGTACCCAATATTGGTTTTGTGTTCTATAATATGTTGAATTCCAATTTCATTTGCAAGCTGAACGGTTTGATCTGAGCTAAAATCATCTGTAAGAATTACTTCATCAACAATATCAAAAGGAATTTCTTCAAAAGTCTTTTGTAATGTTTTTTCTGCGTTGTAAGCAGGAAGAATGACTACTATCTTTTTTGAATGTAACATACTATTTTAGATGATTAATCTCGTTAGCAGATTTCTCGCGTATACTTTCGGGAATCTCTAAGGATTTCCAGGGTGCCAGTGCATCAATATCTTTTCTATGGTATAAATCACCAATAAATCCGAATTCATGATGCCGGTGTGTTTTTAGATGTTTTAATTTGATTTTTACTTCTTCGATAGAAATTCCCCACTCATTCGAAATATGTTCTGCAGAAGGTTCCATAAATGAAATGTAAGATATTTCCATTTCAGTATGTAATCTCTTATTTCTAATTTCTTTATCCTGCCAATGTTTGTCCTGATATGACCTTAGAAGTTTATTATTCCTATCCAAAGAGTCTTTTAATTCTGGGTACGTTAAATATCCAGGATAGTTATTTTGTTTGCTAAATAAAGGTTGTATTCCTGTTTCATGACACCAAATACACTTTGCTGGTTTTCCAGCATTTGTGACCGTGCGATCTGCAACGTCTTTAATATTTCCATTGCGGTCATATATTCCAAACTTTAGTTGACCATTATTCATTATTTCTAAAGTTTCATATTCGAATATTTCTTTTGATACAGAATCTACTTCGGCGGAGATATATGCTTGTCTATTTTCTGTGTTATTTTTTGATATAGAAATAATTCTGTCTACGAGTGATACACTGGAATCATCGATATAGCCTTTTATAGTATCAAAAGCATATGAAGTATGATACTCTTGAAGCTTGTTAGGTATATCTACAATTTTGTAATAATGATAGGAGCTACCAATAGTAAGTGCTATATATCTTCCGAGATCAATAGCATTGTTTTTTTTATATTCTTCTGTTTTTTTTAATTGAGAATGAAGTTTCTTTAGATATTTGGATGCATTTTTATTGAATTTTAATTGTTGGATATTTAAAGTTATTATAGGTTCTTTATTTGTTGAAATACCTGCCGTTTTCGTATCTGCTACCAGATCAGAACCTAAAAAGGATAAACACCATTTTAGAGCAATCACATTTTTGGTAAACGTGTCCTCGGGATATGATTTATTCCATTTTAAATTAATCATATTACTCTTTTTTGGATAACTAAAAGAGAGTATCAATAGCGTAATTGTAATTAGCAATATTGGAATACCGTATTTATATTTTTGATATTTCATATATATAGTAACTTTCTTGTTTGACAATACTACTATTAAAACCTTTCAAGAATTTATAGTTTAAAGAATTTGAAAGTGTCATTTGTTTTTCAGTATTTAAAGAATGGGTAGATATAAAAATAACACTCTGATTTACATTGTTTAGCACCTTTTGTAAAGAATCATTTAAAGCTTTCTCTGGATTTTGTACTATTGGAATTCTACGATTCCATTTACAAAAACTTTCATAGCTGTCTGCATCGAGGAAAAAAATAGGCTTTTCTAGATAACTGCTCAAAGGAGTCCCACCACATCCTTGGGTAATGACCATTTTATTGTTGAGATTTGATGTTTTTAGATAAGTAATGGTTTGTTTGGAATTCGAAAAAGGTAATGTTAAATCCATGTAAAATGCAGTTATTCCAACGATCATTTGTGTTATTAACATGCTGTAAATAAGACTCTTTTTTATGTTTTTTAATAACATTAAGGGAAGTTTGGAATTAATTATGTTTGTTTGAAACGGATAGTAGTGATTAATCCATAATCCTGTGATTATTAAAAGAAAATGTACTCCAAAAAATCTAGGTGCAGATACTTGAGTAACAAAGAAGAAAACTATCGTTCCCAAAATTCCTAAATAAGCATAGATCATAACCAACTTATTTTTAAAAAATAAGAAACAAGGAATGAATATACTTATAATTCCTAGTATGATTGCAAATGGTCTACTAAGGTTTACGATCAAATGGGTATTCCAAAAATGAAGCATTCTAAAATCAGGAATAAAAAAAACTCCTTTAAAAAAAGTAATTGCGCTTCTTGAAAGTTTTTCAAATACAGAAAGATCTGTCGTTCTTTCAAAATATATACTATCGGAAGGAGGAATGATTTGAATAACTGAAAGCGCTGTGATACCTCCAAAGATTAGAGTACCGATAAGAAACTTCTTTTTTAAAAAGAAATCTTCTTTCAGGATCATTTCAAGAAAAATGATACCAAGCAATGCGCATGAAAGTATTATAAAAATTGAATGGACATGATTTGCAATAGCCAGAAAAGTAATAAAAAGAATAAATTTTTCATGTCTGTCTTTATAGATTGCTAAAGCACAGAATAAAAATAAAACTCCTAATCCATAATTTCTGCTAATTATGTTATATTCAAAAAATATAAAATACCCGAAAATGAATAATATCTTAAACAATAAAGAAAAAGGGGCTTTTTTAAGAAATATGAAGACTGCTATGCTAGAAATAATAATGTGTAGCAATTGCATCCAAAAAGGGTTCGAAGAAAACCGGTTAATGTAAAATAGTATTATATTCCAAAGTATCGGGTGTCCTTCATAGCTGGTATTTATTATAAGATCGGATAGAGAGTTGCTATCTCTTCCTAACAACCAACTGTGGGATTCATCTAACCAAAGTTCATGATGCGTAATCCCTATAAAGCTTAGAACAAAAAAAATGAAAACTAAGGAGTAAGGAGCAAATTTTTCCGAAAATAAAATTAAAAAGCTACCCATTATCTATTATCTAAACTTGTAATATTTCATTAAAACCAAAGCAGCCATAGATTTGAGTTTTAATTTATATTTCGAGATTAATCCATTACCCTTTTTAAAATAGTTTACTTCATTTACAATTCTTCTTACGGCATAGTCGTAAAATTTACGATGGTAAGTTCGTTTAAAATCAATATCTCTATCTGTTGAGGTATTCCAATCAGGTTGTATGGTAATATCATTTTCTATTTCATTATAAAGTGATGTTCCTTTGATAGGGTAGGCAACTGTAATGGTAAAATGTGTAGGATTGGCAATTTTGAGATGATGAATAGTTTCTGCAATATCTTTTTCGTCTTCTCCAGGATATCCAACCATGATAAAAGTTCCTGTTTCAATACCTAATTTATTGGTTTTTTGAATGGCTTCTCTAACAGTTTCTACTTTAACACGTCTATCCATAGCATCCACAATTTTTTGTGAGCCACTTTCTGCACCAATCCAAATACGATAACAACCTGCTTCTTTAAGTTGCTGTAGTACTTGATCATTTAATCTTTCAGCTCTGGTAATACATTCAAAAGGGATGATAGCATCTTGTTTGATTACTTCTTTATGAAATTCTCCTAACCATTTATGACTTACTGTAAATACATCATCTACGAACCATATAGTATCAGGATTATATTCTTCTTTTAACATCGCAAGTTCCTGCGCCACTAATTTTGCAGGTCTTCTTCTATAACTTTGACCATAAACCGCTGTACTACACCATTTGCATGTATATGGACAACCACGTTGCGTGCTAACAGTCATAGAACTCTGTCCATGATTGTTTTTCCAGGTTTTTAAATACAATTGCATATCTATCGCTTTCCTATTTGGTAATGGAAGGACGGATAGATCCTTTATTTTAACCCTTGCAGAAGTTTTGATTACTTTTTCATTATCCAGATATGCAATTCCAGAGACATTATTAATTTCCGTTTTATTTTTTATAGCTAAATAAAGTTCATATAAAGTTTCTTCACCTTCGCCAATTACGATATATTGTGCTCCTGATTTTAAATAATTTTCAGTATTGTAAGTGACATCTGGACCTCCTAAGACAATTTTTGGGAATCCATATACAGCATCCGTACTAAGTATTTTTATTAGTTCTATAACTTCTACTTTAGTCATAAGATTTACATATATCGCAACAAGATCTGGTTTTTTAGCTTGAATAAATTGTAGCTGTTCTTCTTTCGAACTAAAAGTAGTATCAAAAACATAATTTTTTACATCATACTTCTCTAGATATGAGGAAATATATAACTGACCTAATGGAGGATATGGTTTCATAATCCTATGTTCTTTAGGATCTGTACTTAGGTAATATGCATGGGTTAATACGATGCTCATTTCTTAGATAATGAGATTATGTAATGATCACTGAAGCTGGATATAAAAGTAGTGTGTTTGAAAAACGAGTCTAAACGATTTAATAATTTTAATAATCCTAATCTGTTTTTAAAAAAGCTTTCGAGGTAGGAGGGAGGAATAAAAAAACCAATTGGTTTAGTTTTCTGAATGCGAAAGTAACTACTAGAGTTCTTTTTTATATCCTTAGGATTATAGTACCAAGTTTTGACCGAAGTATTTTCAACGTTTGCGAGAACTGCCTTTTTCGTATTTCGTCTAAATACGTTGCTGAAATTACCTTTCATTATAAAATAGAGTTTTTCCATAAGGCAATTTTTAGGCATGATAACCGCTACGATTTTACCGTTAGGTTTTAGTTTTTTTGCTGCAGCACTAAAAAAGTTTTCTAATTCTAGAGGAGAAAGACAATTTAAACCACCAAAATCTGAAAAGATAAGATCAAAAGACCTATTAAAATCTGTGTTGTCTAAACTATTAATGTCTAATTGTCTAAAATCTGGTTGGTTACTTTCTTTAGTAAGTTTGGAATTTGCTACAGCGATCATTTCTGTTGATATATCTGTAGCTATAATATGATGCCCCAAGGTTGAAAGCCAGATTGCGTCATGACCAGTTCCACAGTTGACCTCTAAAATGTCTAAGCTGCTATTTTTAGGAAACGTAGTTATTAGAAAATCGTGCACTCTTTTTCTTTGAAGTTTACCGATATGACTATTTGTAAAAACAGTATCATAAGAAATAGCGGATATGTCAAAACTTTCATTCATTTAAATGTTCCATTCTTTTTAAAACTTGTGCGTCTATAAAAGCACTTGGGAAATAATATAAAAGGTAAGCTATTCTCTTCACGGCAATGGCAGATACTTTAGAAGGGCTTTTGAATATTTTTTTTAAAAATTGTAATCCTTGACTTTTTCTGTATTCTTTATGTACATATCTGTGTAATTTTCTATAGTATTTAGAATTGTAAGTTCCCTTAAACATCATAGCTAAATCATCAGAATCAGTCCAATTTGCTTTAAACTTTAGATCATCTTTAACCTTTTCATAAAACTTGGTTCCAGGAAGTGGATAGGATACGGAAACTCCCAAATCATCAGGAATAAGTTCTTTGATCATTCTGATAGTCTTGGAGATGTCCTTTTTAGTTTCTCCCAAGTATCCAAATTGTATAAAAAATGCTACTCGGATGTTTTTTTCTTTTAATAGACGAGTTGCCTTATATATTTCTTCGACTTTAGTTCCTTTATCCATAGCATCTAATATAGACTGGGAACCACTTTCTGCTCCTACCCAAACTTCTTCCAAACCAGATTCTGATAAAGCTTCTATAGTGTCTTCTTTTAGCAATAAATCAACCCTACTTTGGATATAATAATTGAGCTTCGTATTTGTTTTCTTTAGCTCATGATTAAAGCTTTGTACCCAACCAGGAGTAAGACCAAAAATATCATCGCACATCCAAAAGCGAGATACCTGATAGTTTTTTTGTAACAATTGTATATGTTTTACAATGTATTCTGGTGAATGATTGTTATATCTATTGCCATAAATAGGTTTAGCACACCAATTACATTTAAACGGACATCCTCGTGTAGTAGCAAGATTTAAGGTGAATTCTTTGCCACTACGTGTCCATATTTCTTTATAAGATTTTATATCGACTAGATCCCAAGCAGGTAACGGAAGATCATCTAAATTTTTTAGAACTTCTCTTTTTGGATTTGTAATAGTTTCTTCATTTTTAGAATATACAATTCCTTTAATTTTTTCAGTTGACCCTTTTTGATTAAGCGTTTCAATTAGCTCTAGTAATGTGTTTTCTCCTTCTCCTTGAATAATGTAATCCGCGCCATTGTAAAGATATTTAGAATAATGATCAGTGGCATCAGAACTATTTACAATAATAGTACAATTATGAGTTTTTCCAATTCTCATCATTTCAAATGCTGCTTCTCGCATCGTGGTAAGACACATTTTGGTTAAATAGTTAAAACCATCATCGTACAATACAAGAAATTTAGGTTTTTTATGAATAATCTCTTTTTCTATTTCATAAGGGTTATCTTTTAGATTCGTGTCAAAAAGATCAACTTTAAACCCTTTTTCTCTCATTAAAGCGGCAGCATATATTGTTCCTAGAGGTGGATAAGGAGTTTTGTTATCCCATTGCTTCTGGTCCAGTGGATAATAATAAGAATGTGAAAATAAAATATCAAGCATGTTCTTTTTCTAATTCTATATTATACCTTGATTGAAATTCTTGGTATTTTTTATTTAGTTTATTAATTACTTGTTTTTGAAAGTTTTGAGGATGATGTTTCGATACACCTTGTGTAGACTTCATAGCTATTTTGAAATCTTCTTTGCTTAAAGTCTTAAATTTATTGTTCCATTTCTTAAGAGTAAGTTTTAGAAATGTTGATTCCAAAATGTTTCCGAGTTTACTAAGCAATAAGAATTCAATGGATCTTGAGGTTATAGGTTTTCTTTTTGCAGAGATAATTGAAGGTTTTCCAATTTCTAGATTAGGAAGAAAATTAGAAACCCAGCGATTTTGATTGTAAAATTCTGTAAAATCACCAGTAATTGGAATCAGCGTTAAAAGTTCTGTAGCGGTAAAAATATTTTTCTCAGATATTTCCAGAGAGTTTTCGGTTACGAAATAATTAATACAAAAAAACTTTCTAGAGTTCAATAAAAAAATCTTTTTGTATAACATTAATAAGGTTCTAGCAACCCATAATCTTTCAGATTTGGTAATTACAAAATAATCAACGTCTCCATTTTTATCATGATAATTTTTAGATAAGGATCCTGAAATTCCAACTGCTTTTACGTACGGGAATTTGGAAATAAATGCTCCTTTCCTAATTGCCTTGTCCATAACAGAATTAGCCATTTTATTACCCTTAATTCTTCGTTTTACCAAAGAAGGATTATTGTCTAAAAAATAGAAGTCATTATCGATAGATACGACTCCTTTTTGTTTTAAAAGATCCAATTCATGATTTACTTCATTTTCATCAGCTGCAGAAGAAAATAAGAAAATTTCCCTAGCCGAAAGGGGATACTTAAAAATTGAAAAATAAAGGAGTGTTTTAAGTGAGTTCATTCGGGTTGTAAGAGTTAAGCCTTTTAAAATTAAAATTTGTGTTGAAAAAAATGAAAAATGTTCGTTCGTATAGAATTTATTTTAAATTATTACCGTTGTTATTTATTTCTTTATTAGAAGAAAATTTAAGGATACTGAGATATCATCTGCAATTTTTTTACTTACAATACCTGGTATTTTAATATCAAAATCTTCTGGTTTTGCAATGAATGTTGATGAAATAGAAATTGTATTTCCGTCTTTTGTTAAGATCCCTTTAGTTTGTATCTCTTTTGATTTTCCGTGTAGCGATAACTTCCCCTTAATGATATATTCTTTTTGTAAATTTTCTACATCAAAGTCTACTAGTACGCCTTTAAAAGTAGCTTTTGGAAAATCATCAGATTCGATATAGTTTTCATTAAAATGTTCTTCCATTAAGGCATTTTTAAATCTAAAACCTTTTACCAATGCTAGAGCAGCAATTTCTCCATTATCAGTATTTAAGATCGCCGTTACTGTCGTGTTTTTTGCTTTTACTTCTTCGAAAGAAGGAACGGAAGCTTCAAAACTAATAACACCTTTTTTAGTAATGAATTTTCCTTGGGCAAGGACAGTTCCAGAAATAATAAAAAGAAAAACGAATATGATATTTTTCATAGAATGGTTGTTATTTTATTGTTCTAATAATCCATCTGTATTCCACTGTAAAATGATATCAATAGTTGCCTGTGGAAGTCTTGGGCCACCTGCAGGCATCAAAAAACTAATATCTTCAGAGGATACTCTATCTAGCAGGCCACGATTATCTACAGCTTCTTTTACCTGTGTAAAATTTAATAAAGGCATTGGAGCAAAGTTAACAGGAGGGTCATTATGACAAGCAATACAGTTTGTGTCGATAATAGATTTCACGTCAGATTCATAGGTAACTAAGGTAACAGGAGGCGTTGTGTCAACCAAATCATCTTCGCTATCATTCTCGCAACCAATATGTATAAATAGTGCACAAAAGACAAAGAATTTAAGAAAATGTACTTTCATAAGTGAGTTATATATTAAGTTTTGGTCGGTAGAAATTAGATCAAATTTCATTCATATGCAAAAATATGTTTCATTCGGAGGATAATTTTCATACTTTTAAAACAACTTAAGCCTAATACTTCGTTATGAAAAAGCTTATAATAATTCTAGTCATTTTAGCCATTGGTGGTTTTTTTGGGTATAAATATCTGTATCAATCTCATAGAAATATTGAAAAGGAAGAAGCGTCGTTTAATTTAGAGGCAATTAGTTTGGTGAAAGAGTTTTCCAAGGATGCAGAACTAGCTTCGAAGAAATATTTAAACAAAACTATCATTGTAAAAGGAGCACTTACAGAAATTGAATCAAATTCTTTAATGCTTGCAAATGCTGCCTACTGTACTTTTGATGCCAATCATGGTATTTTGGAAACCAATTTGAATTCCGTTTATTCCATAAAGGGAAGATGTATTGGGTATGATGAACTGTTAGAAATAGTAAAGCTTGATCAGGCATCCATAATAAAATAGTAAATAACACTTATTCTTATCATAATATCGTCTTAATGAAAAAACTCATTTTAATTTTATTAATATTCCCTTATACTCTATTAGCTCAGGATGATTTGTTAAATGAATTAGAGTCCGGTATACAGGAAGATAATTATGTCTCCTCAACTTTTAAAGGGTTGAAGATTGTTAATTTTGAATCCACAAAACTGGTTAATAAGAGAAATCTATTTTTTATTGTTGCGCATCGATTTGGTAGTGTAGAAAACGGAATTGATGACTTCTTTGGATTGGATCAAGCGGTTACTCAATTAAAATTTATTTATGGGATCTCTGATGCCGTTAATATTGGAATTGCTCGAAGTTCATTTCAGAAAACTTATGGAGGTCACGTAAAATATAGGTTATTTAGACAAAAGAAAAATGGTTTTCCGTTAACAATCGTAGGATATAATTTAGTAACCGTAAATACTGGTTTAGATACGGATCAATTACCAAAATTAGAATTTAATAACAGATTGTCTTATGTTTCTCAGGTTTTGATTGCTAGGAAATTTGGAAAAAGGTTATCTCTAGAACTTGCGCCTTCCTATCTTCACGAAAATTTTGTAAGATTTGATGATCAGGATAATTCTCAATTTATTATGGGTGTTGGTGGTCGTTATAAACTTACAAAACGATTTAGTTTAAATGTAGATTATGGATATCATTTAAACAGAAGTAGTAGTTCTGCGTTCAAAAATCCACTGTCCATTGGCGTAGATATAGAAACTGGTGGTCACGTATTTCAATTACATTTTACCAATGCACAACCTATGTTCGAAAATGGATTCCTTGGTCAGGCTTCTGGTGATTGGGGTGATGGAGATTTTTTCTTCGGTTTTAACCTAAGTAGAGTTTTTGATCTTTAGTATAAAATTTCAGTCGAGCTAATTATTATTATGTAAAGTTTTTGCAGGTAATGATTTCGTTGTTTTTTAGAGCTATAATTCAGTGATCACAAAGTCAGCGAATAATATTTCTTCATCTCTAAGATCTTGTGAATTTTTTAGACTCCTATAGATACCCCATTTAGGTCTAATGAAGTCGGCTTCTGTTTTCCACATTTTTAGGTCATTGTTTTTATACTCTAATATAGTTTTACCTGTTTTTAGATTTTTAATAATTATAGAAAATTTAGCTTTTCCTTTTTCGTCATAAGTTACTGTTTCGATCACATCTACCCAATTACCTTTCAGCTCGTCTAAATTTACCTTGGTTAGGGTGTTTTGATCCAAACCAGAGGCATATCGTAATTCTAAACGATCAACACTTCCTTTTCGTGCAGTTAATGTAATAAGAGGCATATCTTTATCTAATCCTCCTACAGCTTTTAGTTGATGTAAGTGAGTAAATCTTTTAGAAGGTTGAAAACCTTTATCCAGTTTAAATTTCCATCTGTATTCCACTGTTTCTCCTTGTACTCCTTTGAGATGATCAGGTGAAGATTTGTAGCTTTTAATTTCGTTACGTTGTCGATCGAACTTCTTACAACGATCATTATCTTCTGCTACATGGATTACGAATTTAAATACATGTTTCTGTAATTCTTTGCTAAAAATCTCACTAATATGAGTGTCTTTAAAATTAGAATGGTTATCACAATCACCTTTTTTTATTCCAGGTGCTTCTATAGGGTTGTAACCAGGAGCTAATTTAGAAGCGATAAGCTGATAGGTGTCTCCAGGTCCATCGGCACTAAGCGAAACTTGGGTATATGAGGTGGCATATAAGAAAAAGATAGATAGAATGACAATTGATCGCATATTGAATGTGAGATTAGTTCATTTTTACAATTTTCTCCACAGAAAAGGTATTGGTTTTATGATCTATTAGTTTAATAAAGTAGAGTCCATTAGAAAGAGTAGTGATATCAAGTGTATCGGTTTTTAATATTCCACTTTTACGAACTAATTGTCCAGATTGGTTAGTGATTACTATTTCGTAATCACTGATGTTTTCTAAAAAGGTAATATTTATGGTAGCGTTTGCTGGATTTGGGTATATATCAAATAATTTTTTTTCTGACACAGTAGGTACAGATAAATTAGGATTTTCGGTAATGGAAAAATTAGCGTATAACACTTCTTCATCTCTTAGATCGGAAGCAGAATTTAAACTTCTATAAATACCCCATTTAGGTCTTATAAAATCTGCATTTGTTTTCCACATTCTTAAATTAGAAGAAGAGTAGTTTAGAATTTCTGCACCACTATCAACATTGGTAATAATAATGCTATAGTTAGAGTTCCCAGTTTCTCCATAGGTAACCGTTTCAACTACTTCTACCCAATTTCCTTTTAGTAAAGAAAGATTTGCAGTGGTTAGCGTAGATTGCGATGTGGTAGGTGCGTATCTTAGTTCTAATCGATCTTCAGTTGCTTTCCTTGCAGTTAGCGTGATTAATGGTTGACTTTCTTCTGCAGCATCCGCACCAACTGATTTTAATTGATGTAAATGGGTGAAACTGGTAGAGGGTTGAAAATTAGCATCGATTTTAAACTTCCATTTGTATTGAACTGTTTCTCCTAATGTACCTTTTAGGTTATCAGGTGAAGGTGCGTACGTTTTGATCTCATTACGTTGTCTATCGGTAGTATTACATTTGTCACGATCTATATCTTCATCTACGTGGAGAAGAAACCTAAAAACATTGATTCCTAAATCAGAATCAAATAGCTCATCTATATGACGATTTCCATCCGTACCAACATAAGTAGAATGATTGTCGCAGGTACTTCCTGTAATTCCAGGAGCTTCTATTACATTTCCACTGGTAGGTGCAAGAACGCTATTAATGAGTTCATAAGTATTTCCTGGACCATTAGCATCTAAGGTGACCTGTGCGGTTATACTATAACTTACAATTAAACCAAAAAATAAAATAAAATGTTTCATCGATTACAGGGCGTTAAGTTATTGATTTTAATTATGATATCCCCACAAAAAAATGCAGGGATATCAAATAGATAGTAGTAAACTCAAATTTAAAATCAAACCATTATTTTGATTTTATGCGTTCTTATTTTTTTACGATTGCTTTGGTGATTTTTGCACCATCACCGTATATATTTAAATAGTACAAACCAGTAGCAAATGGTGTTAGATCAACAACATCTAAGTTTTCTTTTTTGTCCAATAAAATTTGACCTGTAACATCCACAACCTCTAAGGATTGTATAATATCATTTTTAGAATTTATGTTAATTACATTCGATGTCGGATTGGGATAGAAAGAAATATCATCAGTCAATTCTTGTTCTGTTACGGATAATAACGCAACAGTAGGGTTTAAAGCTCCATATATATCACTAGGAATAACATAACCAGCGAATTCTTCTGGAGATACACGTGCTGTATTACTAGAGAACTCCCAATTAGGACCTGTTCCATCAAAAGAAGCTGCTATCCAATCTGAAGCTGCAAAACCTGTAGAGGTACCTTGTCTACCCCAGAAGTGTACATTACTTCCTGTGTTTTCTATTACTGTAGCACCAGTATCTGTAAAAATACTAGCAGAGTTTTCAGCTAAATCTCTTACAACGATAATTTGCCCATATCCGAACTCTCCATTATCTCCAGCATCAAGTAAGTCATCTTCATCTAAAAAGCTTACTGAATCATATCGTGTCCACATCGTATGATCACCTGTCGCATCGATAATACCATCGTCATTAGCATCTATATCAATACCACTAGGATCACTAGGAGCCTGTATTAGCATATAAGTAGCACTCCAATCTTCAAAATTTCCATCATAACCAATGTCTGGCGTAAATGAAGAAACATTACTACTAGAAGATCCAGTAACATCGTTTCCTACAAGTTCGATAGTAATCACAGTAGTCCCCGCTGCGATAACGCTAGAATAAGGGTTTGTAGTAACTACACTTGTATTTTCATCAGTATAATTTGCTACAATAGCTAGAAATCCGTTAGAACCAAAAGTTCTTGTTCCATCACCTAATTGAATCACTTCTCCAACTTCTCCATAGTCACTTCTAGATGCTTCTCCGTCACCTTCTACATTTATCAGATATAAATCTGAAGGGATTACAGCATCTGGAGTACCTCTTATCTCTATATACTCATTAGTTAAATCTGGACCATTAGGACTTAAAATCAATTTATTGATATATGTGCCTGATCCTGAAGGGATTTGAGAAAACCCCAAGGTCATAGTTAGCATTGTGCAGATAAGTAATAAATTTTTCATAATTATTTCATTTAGAGAATTGGTGAAATTATATTTGGTCAACCAAATTGGTTAACCAAATATATAGATTATTTTTATTTAAGACAATTTTTGTGAAAAATTATTTAATTTAATTGTTTTTGTATCAATTTGATATTTTAAAAGAGGGTTTTACTGTAATACCAAAATAGAGGTTATAGAATGCGATTTCGTAAGCTTTTTACAATGTTTATTGAGTTTTTAGTAAGCTCCGTGATCTTGTCATAATCTAGTTTTCCATTCTTATCTTTTACGATAAGTTTAGATCCCATACCAACACAATGTACGCCTGCATTGAACCAATCAGTTAAATTTTCTTTTTCAGGAGTGACTCCACCACTTGGCATAATACTAGTCCATGGGCATGGAGCCTTTATACTTTTTACAAAATCAGCTCCACCGATTTGAGCAGCAGGAAATATTTTTACAATTTCAGCGCCCAATTCTTCAGCATAGTTAATTTCTGTAAGAGTAGCACAGCCAGGTAACCATGCAACTTTTCTGCGATTACAGACTTTGGCTATTTCTTTATTTAAGATTGGAGAAACAATAAAGTTAGCTCCTTTTTGAATGAATAAAGAAGTGGTGCCAGGATCTACAATAGATCCAACACCTAAAATCATACCTGGTAATTCTTTTTGTATCCATTTGGCAACTTCGCCGAAGATATCTTGAGCATGATCACCTCTATTGGTAAATTCAAAAACACGTGCACCTCCATCATAACATGCTTTGATAACTTGCTTTACAATATTAATATCCTCATGATAGAATAAAGGTACTATACCTGTATCCTTTGTTATTTGCGCTACTTCGATTCGTGTATAATCTGCCATATTATCTTTTTATACGTCCTGATAAGTTTCCTTCAATTATATGTAATACTTCGGCTTCTGAAACCAGATTTGCATCTCCTTCTATAGTGTGCTTCAAAGCACAAGCAGCATTGGCAAATTGTAAAGCTTTTTGATCATCATAATGCATTAAACCATGAATTAATCCAGCAGCATAAGCATCACCTGTTCCAATTCTATCAACCACGTGGGTTATTTCTAGTTCATTAGTTTCATAAAAATCAACACCATTCCATAGGCGCGCTTTAATTTTATGCCAACTAGCATTTAGGGATACTCTTGTTTTATCAAAAATACCTTTTAGATTCGGGTACTTTTGGATAAGAAGCTTGCTTGCTTGGATAAAATCTTCATTTTCGTATGAAAAACTGGTATCTAGTAATTCATTAATTTCATTAGGTCCGCCAATGAATACGTTTGATAATTCTACTAATTGATTAAGAATATCTTTTGCCTTGTGTCCATAATTCCAAAGTCCACTGCGATAAGCTGGATCTGCGGAAATGGTAATTCCTTTGTGGTTAGCAATCTCTAATCCTTTTTGCAAAGCTTTGTTTGCATTTAAGGAAAGGGCAGGAGTAATACCTGTCCAATGAAACCAATCACAATCTTCAAGAGCTTTTTCCCAATTAATAGCATCTGGATCAATATGACAGAAAGCAGAATTAGAACGATTATATGCAATCGTACTTGATCTCATGACCGCACCAACCTCCAGGAAATAAAGTCCCAGAGGATGATACGAGTCAATAATCAAACCAGTATCTACTCCCAGTTTCTGCAAGTAGCTCTTTACTGCGTCACCAACAAAATCATTGGATACTGCAGTGATATGTTTAGTATTATTTCCGAACTGTGCCAGGGAAATGGCGACATTGGCTTCGGTTCCACCAAAGTAGTATTCTAATTGGTTAGATTGTTTTAATTTTTTGTTTCCCAAAGGAGCAATACGCATTAAAACTTCTCCAAAGGTTACTACTTTTTTCATTTTATATTTTTCAGGATGTTATTAAATACCTAACGCTTGTCCACCTCCGATTTGTATAGTCTCGGCAGTTATAAACGCTGCACTATCACTTGCTAAGAACGAAACAACAGAAGCTACATCTTCTGGCTGTCCTAACCTTCCTAGCATTATATTGTTTGCCCAAGACTTAAAAACTTCAGGTTTAGTGGATTTAATTTGTTTATGGAAATCAGTGTCAATTGTACCAGGAGATACTGCATTAACTCTAATTCCGTACTCTGCTAAATCTTTTGCCAATCCTCTTGTAATTGCATGAACTGCAGCTTTAGAAGTTCCATAAATTCCAGCTCCTGGTCCTCCAGCGGTCCATCCAGCATTGGATGTATAGTTGATAATGGAAGATCCTTCTGCTTTTTTAAGAAATGGGATGGCAGCTCTTGAAGCAAAAAATGTAGAATCAAGATTTAATGCCATTACGAATCTGTAAAACTCTGTGGTCATTTCCTCAAATCTAGATCTACCACCTAGTCCACCAGCGTTATTTACTAGTACGTCTATTTTACCATATTTCTCACCGATTGCAGTAATATTTGATGTAACGGCTTCTTCATTAGTGACGTCAAATCCATAATATTCTGCAGTGATACCTTGTGCTGTAAGTTCTTTAACTCTTTCAGCTCCTTTTTCATCTTCGATACCATTTAAAATCACGGTATATCCATCTTTTCCTAATCTTTCCGCAACTGCAAATCCTATTCCACCAGTTGCACCTGTTACTACAGCAACTTTTTCTTTTAAACTCATTTTTTAAACTTTATTTATGTTGATTAATTTTAATTCTTATTATTTAGCTCTTTACCTTTACTGGTTCAACTTTTGGTATAAGCACCCATACAGAAAAAACTACAATGGCTACAAGTGCAGCTCCAATTAGAAATACAAAAGAGTATTTGTCTATCGGTAATTTATTTCCAATGTACCATGTTAAAACTGCTGCTGCGAATTTTGCAGACATGCCTGCTAATCCAGATAAAGTTCCTACCGATTTCCCGTTGTATAAATCACTTGGTAGCGTTTGGATATTACCAATTGCAGTTTGAAAACCAAATAGAATAACTGCCATAATGAGTACAGCAATTAGTGGACTACCTGGATTACTTAAAGAGAGTAATGCTGGAAGCATAATAGCGCATCCAATTGCAATGGTTGTTTTTCTAACTTTGTTGGTACTCCAGCCTTTAGCAAAAAATGATTTAGCTATTAATCCACCAAACCAAGCTCCTATCATGGCTCCAAGGAAAGGAACCCAACCTAATTTGGTGATTCCTGCGATATCCATTTCAAAAACATTAACCAAGTAATTAGGTATCCAGATTACAAAAATCCACCAAATTGGGTCAATCGCTGCTGAGGCTAGAATAACTCCCCAGCTCTGTTTGTTTTTTAAAAGCTTACCGTAACTTAAACTCTTCTCTTCTGTCTCTTCACTAGAATTTGATTCATTCTTTTGTCCATCGATAATTAAATTTCTTTCCTTATCAGTTATCCAAGGGTGTTTTTTTGGCGAGGTTTTTACATAAACAAACCAAGGAATTAGCCAAACAAATCCTAGAACAGCAATAATTAAAAAGACAAATTGCCAATGTAATTGTTGTGCTAAAAGTCCTATAAGAGGGATGGAGATTAATGCTCCAAAGGATGCTCCAAAGTTAAAAATTCCTTGAGCAACTGCTCTTTCATTTGTGGGGAACCACTCAGCATTTCCTTTTGCTGCTCCAGGCCAATTACCTGCTTCTGATAATCCTAACAACATTCTTACTAAAGTGAAGCCTAAAAAACCTCTCACTATAGCATGTAAACCAGTGGCTAATGACCAAAAGCCTATAGAAATGGCAAAACCTAATCGGGTACCTACTTTATCAAAAATTCTTCCAAATAGTGCTTGTCCTAATGCATAGGCGATAATGAAATAAAAGCCAATATCACCATATACTTTTTTGCGTCCTTCTTGGTCCAAATCAGGATAAAGCTCATCGGCAATACCTCCTTCAGTTTCCCATAAAACAGAAAACGCTTGTCTGTCTATGTAGTTGATAACAGCTGCCAAGGCAATCAAACCTATAACCCACCAGCGTAATCCTTGTACCTTCTTCATCAATTATTTCTTTTTGAAGTCAATTTCTAAAAAGTCTTCTCGTATTGGGCTGAAAACATCAATTAATACTCCAGCTTCTAAACAAACTGCTCCATGAGAAACATTAGGAGGGATGAAAAATCCATCTCCTGCATTTAATATTTTCTTCTCATCTCCAATTGTCACTTCAAAACTTCCTGATTCCACGTATGTTGTTTGTGAATGAAAATGGTCATGGATATACCCTATAGCTCCTTTTTCGAATGCTACTTTTACCATCATGATGTTTACATCATAACCAATCATCTGACGTGTAATTCCTTCTGCTGCTTGCTCCCAAGGTTTGTCTTTTGTTACAAAAAATACTTCGCTTTTTATTTTAGAATAGCTCATTGTTTAGTTGGTTTTTAAATTATAATTTCCTGTCCATTGAAATTCTAGATCTTCAATGGTTACTGTATGCTTTTTGTGTGGATCGTGATCGTTATTCACTATTGCTAGCGTATAGCTTTCATTATTATTGAATATTGCTTTTACGATAGTGTAGTTTTCATCTGAAAATAATAATTGAATGTGTTTTACACGAGAATGCGGATTCTGAACGGATTCTAACTTAGGATCAAAATTTCCGTGCGGCTCAATAATATTCACGAAAACGTGGTCTTTTTTATCATTTTCTCGCAACATATAAGAAGCATCATTTCTGAGATTAAATTCGGGATCGTTAGCTCCTAATAACGAAAAAACCATTTTACTATCCTTAGAAACAAGACTCGAGATAGAGTAGAAGCGGTTCTTATTAAGCCAAGTAAATGTGGCTAGGTTATGATCACTTTTACCTTCTGCAAGTTTCCATAAATGTTGATATCCGTTTTTTGTACCAAGTGGTGATAATGTATTTGCTTTGATATACTCAAAATTAGTTTCCATTAAATGTCCTTGATACATAAAATTAAAATCATATTGATGTTTGTTAGCAGAAGCGATTCGATACACATCGATTATAAAAGGCGGTTGTTCTGAATTTTTACCCTCTACTAAAGCAATTGTTCTTTGCATAGCTATGTCATCATATGCATTTTCTTCTTTAGCACTAACAATTTGAAGATCTTTATCTCCTACGTTAGAAAATAATAGTTTAGGACTTACCTCGCTGGAAGCTTTAACATTCGCTCCAAATTGCGATGTTTCATCTATAGTAACCGTATTATGAGCGATTGTTTGTTTAGCCCAAGTTTTGTTTTCTGGTAAATAGCGACCTCCTTGCTTAGATTCTACATTTAAGAATCTTGCGGCACCATAATCTTGAATGATTTCTTGTTTTCCGTCGTAAAGGAATAATGAAAGTCGGTCAAAATGTCCATGCCCCATACCTTGCGATGCAAACTTAAAGACCGTAGTGAGTTTTTCATTATCTTGTAAATTTGGCATACGCAACAATGCTAATCCACCATCATTTCCATCTTTACCATCGGTAATAAGTAGTGATTTTTTTTCGTATTCTTTAGCGTTGAAATTCTGAAGTGCTTTAGCAACAGAAAGTCCTGCACCAGATATACTTACTTTATTATGCTCATGGGTAATAGGCAGTAGCGAACTATCATTATAGTAGGCATAAGCAATATTGCTGGCGAATATCAATTCACTGGTTAAATAGTTTTTTTCTTTTAATGCATCATTAAAAGGGAAAAAAGCTCCATTTTCATCAGTAAGTTGCAATACTGTGGTTACAGCTTTGCCTAATAGTTGATCTCGGTATTCGAAGATTTTAAGATCAGGTTGATTACGTTGGATAGCCTGCCCGAAAAGCATAAAGGGCATCATAGCGTATCTCTGATAATAAGGTCCTTCAGAATAATATCCTTCTGGAGAAAAAAGCATGTCTATTTGTTTAAGAAAACCGGTTTTCTTGTCCTTATTACTTCCGTACAGAGCACGGTCTACCATATCCTGGTCTTTGAGAACATATCCTGTCATACCTACGCCCGCTACTGCCCAGGTTCCATGATTATGAATTTTATTAAAGGTTTTTTTGGAATCTACACTTATAAATTCAGCTACTTTTCGGAAGACATTGTTTTCTATTGTTTTTTTATCTTCTGATGAAATAGCATCACTTACCAAATTGTAAGCTTGAATAGAATTAACTAACCATACACTTTCGTTTAATCCTTGCCAAAATAATTTTCCTGCAGGATGATTTTCTTTTCTTTTTGGATGCAATGGTAACTGAGGATACATATCCGCATAGGCAAGTAACATATTTGTTACGAACTCAGAATACTTGCTATCTTTAGTAATCATAAATGCAATTCCCGCAGCGTACATTTCTCCATAATTACGCTTGTGTTTTTCATGAGAATAACCGCCACCTGGATCTTTTGGTACTGGAACTTCTATTCCATTTACGATTGCTTTATCAGCCTTTGTTTTTTGTTCTTCAAATGAATTTCTTAAAATCTCATTTGAGTCTAGTAATTCTTTTATTTCATTGGCTTCCGAATTGGATAAAGAAAGTACAGGTTTTTGATTTTTGGTTTCTGTTTTTACTTCAGCTTTAGCATCTGTTTTTAGGTCTGAGTTACAACTAAAATTGAGGATGCATAGGGTTAGGGCTAGACAAAGAATGTCTAACCTTAACCGTATAATATGTGAAGGTGATTGGATCATATATGCTTTTATGATTGTTATTATATATTGTTCTTATCCTTGGTCTTTCCAAAAAGTTTCATCAGTAACTGATGCTGGTGAATAATCTACAGCTCCGAATTCTGTAAGTACTCTATCTGTAACAATGATCCAGTCGTAATCCGCAGACCTAGGAATGTTATCAGAAGAGCTTCCTGCAGTAAGACGGAAATGAAATCTAGAGAAATCCGCCGCACTGTCCATAAATCCGTTAAGTCTAACAGCTACTAATACCCATTCTCCTGCTGTATCTAATAATTCTCCATTAGATTCTCTTCGTTGAGCACTAGAAGTTCCTAGATATATTTTAGTTCTACAGTTAGCACCATTAATTCTCATCCAGAAATGCAGAACTGGATTTCCTCCAAATCGACCATCTGGATCTACCAATGCTGCAGATTCTTCTCCCATTTCCTCAGTTCCATATGCATCACTAAAATCATATCCATAGATAGATGCCAATGTACTTGTAGTAGCTGTAGGATAATCTATATGTAGATATCTACTTCCAAAAGGTTCTGTCATCCCCGTAAATCTAGGCTGTTCAGAAGCCTCTTCACCCAATGATAAAACTACTTGGCTAGGATCATTTTTGTTATCTCGTACAGTTTCTAATGCTTTAGTATCAAAATCATAATATTCGTAGTATGGGCCATTAATGTATGGAATATTAAATGTTGTCTGACGATCTTCGGTATCTGTTATGATCACCTCAGAAATACCTGTCGATACTCCAGATGGCACCATAAAAGTTAAATCTGTCGGAGATGTTGTTATTGTAGCTTCTATACCATCTACAGTTACCGAGGTGGTAAAATTGATATTAGCACCAGTTATCGTTACCATATTATCACGAGTCATTATTCTCGGAACATTATCTGGCTCTGGAGTAGGTATATTTACCAGAAAAGAAGAGCTTAATTCTTGTCCTATTTCTCCAGTATTGCTATTGTAGTTTAAATTTACTGCAACCGGATCCAAGGTCCCTGGATTAGGTACTGTTACTACAATTACACCAGTTTCCTGAAATGATATTACACCTGCTACATCACCAAAGGTAACACTAGAAACCACTCCTAGATTAGCTCCTTCGATAATAAGAAGGTCATTCGCTGTAGCCTCATCTGGGATAACACTTGTTACCGATGGAACAGGGTAGGAAACATTAACAGTTTCATTAGAAGTAGCTGTAAATTCAAGATTTTCGGCACCTTGTCTACTTACATCATTTATTAAAACTATTTGTCCAGAAACTACTGCAGGATCTACTCTTAGTAAAATCTGAGTATCACTTATTTTACTTTTAATTTCTGTAGGGATACCTCCGATAGTTGCGCGATCTACAAATTGTAGAAACTCTCCCTCTACTAATACATCCTCAAGAATTTCTACATTAGACGGAGAAAAACCTGTAATAATTGGTGTAGCAGACTCAATTTCTTCCACAGTCTGATCTACTTCAATATCTGCGTCGCAAGAAGAGGATATAACGAATATCAACATTAAACAGAAAACTAGCAGACCTGCTAAGATTCTTTTAAAAGATGCTTCATAATTTTTCATAATTCTATGGTGTTAATTTTATTTTTTAGTTTCCCATTTCAGACCAATAGCTTGTTGCCTTAGTAAAGGTGACTTCTTACTTGGAATGAAGTTTTCTTTATCGTCCCATTTCGGGTTTTTATAAAATACATCTGTTGCAGATGCTCCTTTTGTTGCTTTTACCGTTCCGCAATCAAAAATGACACAGTTGGTAATCTCATTTTTGTTTCCTTTTAAACTTACAGGGTTTACAACTTTATAGCTTTTTTCAAATACTGAATTTTTAATAGCTACGGTAACAATTCCTTTAGTTCTTAAAACAGTTCCTTTTTCCATATTTCCTACATTACTGAATACAGAATTATCAACGAGGAGTTTACCTCCTAAAGTAGATTCATCATTACCGCCACGGAAATAATTTATAGCCCATTGATCAATATCTTTAAAAATCGTATTTTTTATGATAACTACTTGAGCACTATACCTTCCTAAATCATCTTTTTCTTCACCTAGGTTGACACCTCTGTAGGCATTTTCAATTCTTGAATTCATGATGCTTATAGAATCAGCAAAAGTTCCTTTATATCCTTTAAAAACACTACCGCCATTTTTGTTTTTGAAACCTTTTATATGACAGTTATTAATAAATACAGAGTATGGATCGGAAATTCCTTTATCAGGAGAAACTACAGCATATTTTATAGGAGTATTGGATGTAGCGTTTATCTCAATGTTATCTATTTTTAAGGATTTTCCACCTTCGACTCTAAAAAAATAGGTTGGTTTTTTTTCTAAACCTTCCTGTATTTTTAAAATTGCCTTAGGTTCGTTTGCGCTTCCTTGTATGGTAACACTGTTTGTGATTTTTATGCCTTTTTCCAGAGTGTAGGTTCCTGGTTTTAATTTTAGAATACTTCCATCAGGTGCTTTTTTCAATGCTTTACGCAAAGTACCTACACCTGGTTCCACTTCAATAACTTCGGTAATTGTCTTAGTTTTTTGTGGTACGAATTTAGAATCCCATGAAGTTCCACTTTTTAATAGCAGTGCTTTCGGGTATTTTTTATTCCCTAAGTTAAAAGCTCCTGCGACAAAAGTCGTTCTTTTAGCTCCAGTGATATCCAATCTTGTAGGTTTGCCTTCACTCTTGGAATTCTTTAGTAAGGCTTCGTTTTCAACTTTTGGTATATATAAAATGTCTTCAAAAGTATCCCAGTTTACTTTTACTTTTGTAAAACCGTCTTTCTCAAAAGTACCTTTTGTATCAAGTATATTACCATAGAATTTAAACCCATCTAAGGAGTCATATACAGAAGCTATTTCACCATTATGAGTATTGAAAATTATATTATTAGCAAATACAGTATTTTCTGGTGCTAATGATCTTTCTTCATCTTTACCAGCGCAAAATTGAATAGGAGAACAATTGATTACTGTATTATTAACAATGCTTACATCCTTAACTTGGTGGTAACGATTAGCGGGGCTGTTTGGAACCCCATTCATTACTACAATAGGACCTCTAAAACCATCACCAGTTAGATTCATCATAAGATTATTTCTAATCATATGGCCCGCATTAATCACTCTGATTCCTCCGGTATTTGGTTTTTGGTTTCCAATAAAGACATTACTTTCGATTAAGCATCTATTACCATGTCTTAATGTTAACACGCCTTCACTTTCTAGAAATAAATTATTTCTATAGACATTATCACAGGATTTGTTAGATATAATTTCTACTTCTCCGTTACATTTTTCGAACACATTATCTTCTACAATCGTTCTGGATGATAACAAAGAATTTTTGCTAGTTCCGATTCTGATAGTCTCGCCTCCATTAAATCCTAAAGGAGGTCTTTCTCCGAAATAATTATGATCAATTCTATGATTGTTTTCAATGTGTTTTTCACCTTTTAACCAAACCACAAGAGTAGTTCCTGAATGAGTTTTACCAGCAAAGTAATTATGATCTACACGATTGTTTTTACCCCAAACGCTGATCCATTTATAATCAATAGATTTAGATCTAGGGTTGAAATAGGTAATAGCACAATCTGTTAATCTAGAATGATTAGCAAATTCCTTAGAATTTACTCTAAAGGAGATAACTGACTTACCAGAAGAATATCCATTTTTGAACCATAGCCCTTTGACTATTAGATATTCTCCAGCCATTTTTAAGCTAGAATCACCTGAAATAACAACTTTACCTGATTCTTCAGCTTCAATAGTTATAGGGTTTTCAGACGTTCCTATACCTTTTACCACTAATTTTACATCTTTCCATTCTCCGTTTTTAAGAATGATACGATCGCCAGCTTTTACAGATTTTATAGCTTCATTAAACTCAGAAAGAGTAGCTACTTTAATCTCGTTTGCAAGTCCTGCATATCCTACAAAAAGTAGAATTGGTAAAGTAATAGTGATGATATGTGTTTTTATAAACATCATTAATAACCTACGTTTTGAGCTAAATTAGGGTTCAAGTCAATTTCTCTTTGCGGAATCGGTAACAGTAACTGGAAGTCCGAGATTGGACTTGCATCTAAATCCGGATTATCAGGATTGTTATAAGCAAATTCAGTTACGAAATGTTCATTGATTACTGTTAATGCTCTATTAGTTCTTAATAGATCAAAAAATCTATGGTTTTCGAAAGCGAACTCTAAGCGTCTTTCATCTTCCAAAGCAAGTTTAAAGGCAAAACTAGAACTTACATCAGCTTCTACGATTGCTGTCAGACCTGCTCGTTCTCTCACTTTATTAAGCTCAATTAAGGCTTCTGAAATTCCTCTAGCATCTACATATGCTTCAGAAAGCATTAATAGTACATCAGCAAATCTAGTTACTGGCCAATCTACGTCTCCATCATCTAATGCATTAAAATCTGAATTGTATTTAGTAACATGTTTGTTAAATATTTCAGTTCCATTCGTAGCTATGTAGCTATCAGCCATGGAAGAAGGTTTTCTTTGGTCATCAGTAGCATAAGAATCAGACACATCATCAGTAGGAACGTTAAGTCCATCACCATTACCAAAAACTACATTTCCATCACTCTGTAGTGGTGCAAAGAAATTTGGAAAAGGAGATCCTAAACCAATCAATCCTTGTTCATATCTAACAGAGAAAATTACTTCGTTATTGATTTCATTTCCAGGTTCGAATAGTTCGTCATAATCAGGGAGTAAATCATTTAATCCTCTATCTCTTACATACTCTAATTGAGTGATAGCAGCTTCTAAATCTCTAGTGGGACTTGATAGGTGAACTTTCCCAAGTATTGTTCTTGCTGCTATTCCTGTTGCTCTTCCAAATTCTGAATCGTCATACTGCTCTGGAAGCAATGCTATGGCATCCGTAAGATCTTGAATAATAAAATCATACACTGCTGTTTGCGGTTCTCTGGATAATTGAAACCCTTCTTCACCGATAAGGATTCTATCAACAATTACAATACCTCCGTATAATCTGGTAAGATTAAAATGCATCAATGCTCTTAAGAATTTAGCTTCACCTTCATATTGATTTCTTAGATTTTCATCTTCTGCAACATCTAGGTTAGCTAATATTCTATTTGCTAAAGCAATTGTTTTATAACAACTCGAGTAATAACTCTGATTGATAGAATTATTGGTGTCTACGGTTAGTCTATCTAAAGTAAATCTTGGAGCGTCCGATTCTGGAGATCGATCCGGATTCGTAAATGTGTTGTCAGAACGAAGTTCTGTAACGTTCCATTCAACTGCCATTACATCGTATAAACTAGAATAGGCGGCGATGATTCCTCTATTTAATTCTTCCTGATCTTCATAGAAGTTGTCATCCGTTCTAAACGAAATTACATCTTCTTCGAGATCACAAGACACCATTAATAATGTCAAGAAAAAAGCATAAATCTTAAAATTTATGGATCTGTTCTGAAGTTTAAAAATATGTTTCATTATCTAATTTTTTGTAGTCAATATTTCGGTTTTTCAAGTCTGCTGTAACAGAAGTTTTTCGAAATGGACTATTATTATTTGCTTTTAGAAATTGATGTCTAGTCCCAGTGCAAGTTGTCTTTGTACTGGTGTAACACCTCTTTGATATCCTCTAATTAGAACATTATTACGATCAGTATTTCCTTCTGGATTATTACCCAGATAATCATCAGCGGTTTGGTACCATAAATTTTGACCAGAAAGGTAAATTCTCAATTTTTCTAGTCCCATTTTTTTCACAGAGTGAGTAGGTATAGAGTATCCTAATACAACTTCTCTTAGAGAAGCGTAAGAAGCGTCTTGTACTGCATAATCTGTTTCTAACCATGGAACTCCAATTCTAATTCCTGGTCTGCTTGCTGGGATGTTTTCATTAAACCATTGTCCTTCGGCATATACAGAGCCATATCTCGCAACTTCATTATAGAAAGCTTCACCCCAAACTACTTCACCTCCTTGTGATCCTTGGAATGAGA
Organism: uncultured Aquimarina sp.; assembly: GCF_947492115.1. Lineage (NCBI taxonomy): Bacteria > Pseudomonadati > Bacteroidota > Flavobacteriia > Flavobacteriales > Flavobacteriaceae > Aquimarina > uncultured Aquimarina sp. The sequence goes on along the minus strand of NZ_CANLMM010000005.1, from coordinate 207,138 downwards.
AGTTTAGATCAAGGTTTCCATAGTTAAACGTACTTGTGAATCCCCAAATAAAATCTGGGAAAGGATCTCCAATAACTGTTCTGTCATCTTCATTAATGATTCCATCACCATTTACATCCACACGTTTCAATCCACCAACAGCATCAGTAATACCACTTGGACTGTTAGCTAAATCTTCTGCATTCTGAAAAATACCATCAGTTTTATATCCATAGAACTGAATATAAGGTTCACCTACACGTGTAATATATTGATCTGTACGTTCTCCATTGTTAATAGCTCTCTCGGATCCACCAAAAGATATAAGTTTGTTTTCATTAAAGGAGATGTTAGCACTTCCTTGCCATTTTAGTTTTCCTGTACCAAGATTTGTAGATAGTGCAAATTCCCATCCAGAGTTTTGTACTTTTCCGATGTTGTTCCACTGCTCATCAAAACCAGTAGTATTAGAAATTTGCTGTCTTAATAATAGTTTTTCAGATAATTTATAGTAGTAGTCTACTGTAAGATTTACAGAACCATTAAAAAGTCCAAGATCTACACCATTATTAAATTCTGTATTTGTTTCCCAAGTGATATCAGGATTTCCTTGTAAAAAGTCTACTTCTCCCTGACCTGTAGTTACTCCACCAGTATTTCCTAAGCTATAGTTACTGAAGTCTACAATGGTTTGCGATAAGAAATCGAATAGAGGAGGAGCTGCTCCACTAATTCCCCAACTAGATCTTAACTTTAAAGTATTCACGGTATTTCCGATACTGTTTCGCCAGAAATTTTCATTAGCTACATTCCAACCTACGGAAACAGATGGGAAAAACCCGTATTTGTTGTTTTTACCAAACTTATTAAAACCATCTGCTCTACCTGCTAAAGAAATTAAATAGCGATCTTTAAAAGCATAATTCACTCGAGCTAAGTAAGAAGATAAAATGGTTTCATCTTTAATAGTAAATGTGTTGTCTAAATCTATAATAGTACCACCATTAAGTGTGGTTATATTTTCGTCATCAAAGTTTGTAATTCTTAAATTACTTAATCTTTCGGCAGTATTTTCGTAAGTAATACCAACTAATAGTCCAAGATCATGACCATTAAAGTCTCTATTATACGTTAAAGTATTTTCATTTATGTATTTTACAGTAAGTTGATCAGCTAATAATCCTTCAGTTTCTCCATCTCTATCTCCGTCAGAACCAAAAAACTCTTCTCCTGTTCTGTATCGTACATATCCACCTAAAGATGATCTAAGAGTTAATCCAGTTGCTATTTTCCATTTTACAGAACCATTAGATAATAGTCTATATTCAAAACGATTTCTCCTACTAGCTTCTTGTCTGGAAATAGGGTTAAAATTGGATGAAGTCCAAAGTGCTTCTATATTCCCAGTATTTTCTACTTGTCCAGTAACTGGGTCTACATAATCAAAGTTTAAATCTCTAAAATGTAATGCATGAGCAAAGCTTCCAACAGGTTGTCCTGTTAAGTCTGATGTATATTGATTATGTCTAACAGGAATCCAAGTCTCATATCTTCCAACATCTGTAAAATTGATAGAAGATCTTCTGGTAAGGGTATAAGAAGGATTTATTTTAAGATCAAAACTTAAATTGTCTGAAAGTTTCGATTTTAGCCTTGCAGAAAGATTTAATCTTTCTAAGTCATTATCATTTCTTAGACCTTCGTTATAGATGTAATTGGCAGATACTAGATAATTTGTTCGAGCACCTCCTCCAAATACATTTAATTGATAGTTTTCGATTCTTGCCTGATTTCTAAGAGCTTCTTCTTGCCAGTCTGTTGCACCACCAATATTTTGAGCGATGGTTCTTTTTCCTATTTGTACATTATCATAGTATACGAGATTAGGTTCTCTATTTTCTTGTTGTGCATTAAAATTTTCAACTAACTGATCTCTGCTTCTGTCTAGGTCTGCAAATTCAATGGCATCAAGGATATCGATACTTCTAGCTGCCTGTTTAATTCCAGATAAGGATTTAAACTCAAAAGACGTCTTTTCAGCTTTTCCTTGTTTTGTTGTAATTAAGATTACACCATTTGCACCTCTAGATCCATATATAGCGGTAGAACTTGCGTCCTTTAATACCTCTATAGATTCTATGGTACTCGGGTTTATAAATTGAAGTCCATCATCAAACGGAAAGCCATCTACTACTACTAGAGGAGCAGAGCTAAGACTAATAGAACCGATACCTCTTACGATAATTTCGGGGTCATCACCGACATTACCGCTTGGGTTTCTGATCTGAACTCCAGCAATTTTACCTTTTATACTATTTGATACATCCGAATATGGAAGCTCGTCTAGATTGGTGTTTTCTAGTTTTGCAACAGAGGCTGTTAAACTTGATTTTTTCTGAACTCCATAACCTATTACTACAACTTGTTCAAGTTCTGAAGCTTCTTCTTGAAGTGAAACATCAAGTCTGGTTTGATTTTCCACAACTATGGTAACTGTTTTTTTACCTGTGAAAGAAAAGGAAAGAACGTCTCCTTTAGTAACTTTTATCTGGTAATTCCCATCAAAATCGGTAGTAGTTCCTGTATTTGATTCAAGTATTAATACGTTAACTCCAGGAATTGGAATTCCATCTTCTAGTGAAGTGACCGTTCCCTCAAGGGTAATGCTCTCTTGAGCAAGCATTGTACTATGATATAGAACAATCAGGATGATTGTTATGATCTTTTTGAAATACATAAGTAATTAGTTTTGTTTTTTTAATGCTTTCTTTTAAATCAATAATTGGTCATCAATGAGTAAAAGCAAACCCTAATTTTGTAATTACTTATCACTGAACAAAGCATAAAAAAGATATACTAATTAGCATTTATCAATTTTTAGTATCTTTGTTTTAATCTATCTATAAGTAATTATAGTTATAATTTTACTTCTTAGACCAAGTAAAGTTTGAAAATAAAGGGATTAGTGTGGTAGCTGTCCCTTTTTTTAGTTGTATATCACATAATTTGATTGGTATTAAAATTGTTTCTTTAGTATTGTTAAGTTTTAATCATAGCAATATTTGTATAGATCTTTAAAGTGTTCCTCTAGTTTAGCAACTGCTCGATCTGGGTCTCTATCCACGATAGCATCTATAATAGCTTGATGTTCTCTAATGAGTAGATAATTTTCATCTTTATTACAAACTTTGTTAGCAACAAAATGGGTTATTATTTCTGGGGTAATAACAAGCATTAAAGAATTGATTACACTATTGCCACTAGCCTCAGATAATTTTAGATGAAACATTAAATCTTCTTCTACTGCGCTTAGCCCATTTACCGCTTTTTCACTATAAGCTTCATGGGCAGCAAGGATTTGCTTTAAATGTTCATCGGATCTTCTTGTAGCAGCTAGTCGAACAGCATGAGTTTCTAATATCAATCTGGTTTCTACCAGTGATTTAAAGTCTGGTTCTTGTAACTGCAAAATATCCGTCATCATTCCGTTTAATGCAGTTACACCTATATTAGATACTCTCGTTCCACTCTGAGGATACTTTTTAACAAGTCCATAGAATTCTAATCTTTGAATTGCTTGTCTTAATTGATTTCTACTTACACCAAGTTGCTCAGCCAGCACTCGTTCTGCAGGAAGTTTATCTCCTGGTTCGAGTTGCTTAGAAACAATTAGTTCTCTTATTTTAGAAATAATTATCTCTTCAGAACCTTTTTTAGAATTGGATGAAACGTCCGATTCTTTTTCTGTTTTAATACTCATATACTGGTTTTGATTTTAACTGGTTGACCAATCTGGTTAACCAAAAGTATAGTTTTTTTTTATTATCACAAAATTTAAATGTTAAAAATATTATGAAACTGTAAAAAAAGCATTGTTTTTTCGTCGAATATTCATTCTAAATCCTTTTCGTATTATATTATCGATACTTGTAAGCCCAAGTGATCATTAGTAAAAATGACTATTTGGTCTATAAATTCGCCTTACAATAATATTTATTCAATAATATGGTGTTAATATATTAAAAAGTAAGTTGTGTTCTTAATAAAGTGTTTAAAATGAGTATAATGTAATTTTTTGATGGTTTTTTTGAAACAAGTTCTTTATTAAGAATCAAATTTTGCATTTGTCGTAATTTTTGTGAAATTTGATTTTTATTTTTCTTCATCAAAACTATTTTGCGTAATATTGTATCATCTAGTTAACGAAAGGGGCTTCGGCCGACGATTTAGAGTTACTATTATGAAAACGGCAATAAACATTTCGAGAAAAGTGAAAGTTCAATTTCAGAACATATCTGTTACTACTGCATTCAGAGTGCGCCGCTTTCGTCGCCCCTTGGGGGTTTAAATTCATTTAGAAGTAGGTGCGTCCTGCTTCCTTTCAAATTCCATTTTAGTTAAATAATAGTATCAAAGATGACTTTGTACTAATTCGAGTATGGTTATATCCATATTTTATTTTCACTGGAATTATCAAGAAATTTTAAGAATTATACACTAGTCTATGTTTCATTTTACTGTGGATTCATAGCTTTTGTATACTAATATTTATCATTAATTATATCTATATCTGATGTAGAAAGCAGATAGTAGAAATAACAATATGAAACAGATAGAAATTATCATAGCAACAGACAAGCATTTACATTTTGCTCAGGAAATATGTGATGTAATATCGGATTCTGCAAAAGTCAGAGGAACTGGTATTGCTAAGCGAACGCCTGAGTATATACAAACAAAAATGATAAACGGTAATGCTATTATCGCTTTATACGATGATAAGTTTGCAGGGTTCTGTTATATAGAGGTTTGGGGACATGAAAAGTATGTTGCACATTCAGGTCTTATAGTTCATCCTGATTATAGAAATCAAGGGCTGGCAAAAAGAATTAAAGAATTCACTTTTAATTATTCTCTGAAGAAGTATCCTCACTCTAAAGTATTTGGAATTACAACGGGATTAGCCGTTATGAAGATCAACTCTGATCTAGGATATAAACCAGTGACTTTTTCTGAGTTAACAGATGATCCTAAGTTTTGGGCGGGTTGTAAAACATGTACAAATTATGATATTCTTAAAGCAAAGGAACATAAAATGTGTCTATGTACGGGTATGTTATATGATCCTGCTAATAAAGTAAAGAAAAAAGAAAAATGGTACGATAAAAAAGTACTTAAAAGATTAAAAAAAATAAAACAAACAATGCTTACAAGCAATAAACAATTATTGTTATGGAAAAAGTAGTAGTAGCATACAGCGGAGGTTTAGATACTTCCTATTGTGTAAAGTATCTAATTCATGAAAAGAATTTAGAGGTGCATACGATCTTGGTAAATACAGGCGGTTTTTCTGATGAAGAATTAGACCAAACAGAGAAGAGAGCTTATGAACTGGGGAGTACATCACATGTGAATAAGACTATTCTAAATGAGTTTTATCAGAAAGCCATTAAGTATCTAATTTTTGGGAATGTCTTAAAAAATAATACGTATCCGTTGTCAGTTAGTGCCGAAAGAATTTTTCAAGCAATCGAAGTAATCAATTATGCGAAAAAAGTAGGAGCTAAATATATTGCTCATGGAAGTACTGGAGCTGGAAACGATCAGATAAGATTTGATGTTATTTTTCAAACACTTGCTCCAGAAATTGAAATCATCACACCGATTCGAGATTTAAAATTATCCAGGCAAGAAGAAGTAGAATTCCTTAAAAAGCATAATGTACACTATAGTTGGGAAAAAGCACAATATTCCATTAATAAGGGTATTTGGGGAACGAGTGTAGGAGGTAAAGAAACGTTAACATCTCATGATCCACTTCCAGAAGCTGCATATCCTAGTCAGCTAACAAAGGATAAAGAAGAAACAATCACTTTAAATTTTGAAAAAGGAGAACTTGTAGGTCTCGATGGTATTAAAGATACACCTGTAAAAAATATTCAAAAATTAGAGGAATTAGCAAGTGCTTTTGCGATTGGTAGGGATATTCATGTAGGTGATACGATTATAGGAATCAAAGGAAGAGTTGGATTTGAAGCTGCTGCGCCACTGGTGATCATAAAAGCGCATCATTTACTAGAAAAGCATGTGCTTACTAAATGGCAACAATATTGGAAAGAACAATTGGCTAATTGGTATGGTATGTTATTACACGAAGGAAATTATCTAGATCCCGTGATGAGAAATATTGAAGTTTTCTTAGAAGATTCTCAAAAATCAGTAACTGGAGATGTGACTGTAAAATTGAAACCTTATCACTTTTTATTAGAAGGAATTGAATCTCCTTTTGATATGATGAAATCAGATTTTGGTCAATATGGAGAAATGAATAATTCATGGACTTCAGATGATGCTAAAGGTTTTATCAAGATTTATGGAAATGCGAATAAAATATATCATAATGTAAATCCTACAGAATCATGATAAAAGTTGGAATCATAGGAGGATCTGGGTATACAGCAGGAGAACTAATTAGGTTATTAATTCATCATCCAAATGTAGTACTAGATTTTGTGTATAGTACAACAAACGCTGGTGTGTCTATTAGTGATCAGCATGTGGATGTTTTAGGAGATATTGATCTAGCATTTACGGATACTGTAAATCCTAGTATAGATGTTTTGTTTTTATGTCTGGGACACGGACGATCAAGAGCTTTTTTAGAAGAACATACCTTTTCTAATCATACTAAAGTTATAGACTTAGGAAATGACTTTAGATTAGAAAAAGATCATGTGTTTGATGGAAGAGAGTTCGTTTATGGATTACCAGAGCTACAAAAGGATAAGATTAGGTCGGCTCAGAATATTGCAAATCCAGGGTGTTTTGCTACGGCAATTCAATTAGCATTATTACCATTAGCATCTTCTAATAAAATCCATGATGCAGTGCATATTAATGCAACTACGGGAAGTACTGGAGCAGGAGTAATGCCTGGTGGGACTACGCATTTTAGTTGGAGGGATAATAACTTTTCGAGTTATAAAGTGTTTACACATCAGCATCTCGATGAGATCAATCAGAGTATTCAACAATTACAAAACAATTTTAATACTCCCATTTTCTTTATTCCGAATAGAGGAAATTTTAGTAAAGGCATTTATGCAACTTTATATACAAAGTATGATGGTTCTGAAGAAGAGGCAGTAGCGTTATATAAAACCTATTACAAAGATTCCAAATTTACAGTGGTTTCTGAGAAGGAAATTTATTTAAAACAAGTAGTGAATACCAATAAGTGTATTCTTCATCTTAGTAAAAAAGATGGAATGCTACTGATCACCTCTGTAATTGATAATTTGATTAAAGGAGCTTCTGGTCAGGCAATTCACAATATGAACTTGATGCTGGGAATAGAAGAAAAAACAGGACTAGAATTAAAAGCAAGCGCGTTTTAAAATGAACAAAATAACAATCATAGGAGGAGGTAACTTAGGTAAATCAATTATATCGGGTTTAGCCAGTAGTGATTTATTCGAAGCAAAGAATATTACCGTTGTTGATAAATCAAAATACAATCTAAAAGAAGTTGAAACGAATTTGGGTGTATCTACATCACAAGATATTTTAACTTCTATAAAAGATGTAAAGTGGGTTATCTTATGTGTGCAACCAAGACAATTAGACGCGGTACTTCAGGAAATTAAAGATGAAGTAACAACAGATCAGATATTAATATCTACCGTAACAGGTACATCTATAGAAGAGATAAACGAGATAGTTCCTAATAACAAAGTTGTGAGAGTAATGCCCAATACAGGTGCGGCAAAAAAACTGTCTATGACCTGTATTGCGGCTAATGATGATGTGAAAGAAGAATTATCAATGGTCGAAAAGATGTTTGATACGATCGGAGAAACCTTGGTAATCGAAGAAAGATTAATGCAAGCAGCAACAGTATTAGGAGCCAGTGGTATTGCATTCTTCTTAAGATTCTTAAGAGCTATGATACAAGGAGGTATCCAAATGGGATTTCACCCTCACGAAGCTCAGATTATCGCTGTTCAGACCGCTATTGGAGCAGCTACCTTAGTAGCAGAAAATGGAACACATCCAGAACGAGAAATAGATAAGGTGACAACCCCACAAGGATGCACTATAGAAGGATTGAATGAAATGGAACACCAAGGGCTTAGTTCCTCGGTAATTAAAGGAGTAATGGCATCCTATGAAAAAATTAATACGATAAAGTAGTTGACTGTTTTTGGTTATTAGTTGATAGCTACCTACTAATAACCATTAATAGTAAAACTATATGAATATAAGAATTAGATAATACAATGATTAATTGTTTTGCTTTAACTATAAAAGCTAATAACAATTAACCAATAACAAATAACAAATAAAATGAAACTATTTGATGTATATCCTCTTTATGATGTAGAGCCGGTAGAAGCTCATGATAGTATCGTAGTGGATAAAAATGGAGTGGAGTACTTAGATTTATACGGCGGTCATGCAGTAATATCAGTCGGACATGGACATCCTCATTATATAAAAAGGATGAAAGAACAGTTGGACAAAATTGGTTTCTATTCTAATGCTGTTCATAATAGTTTGCAAACTGATTTGGCGAATAAATTAGGTCAATTATCAGGATACGATAACTATCAGTTGTTTTTATGTAATTCTGGAGCAGAAGCTAATGAGAATGCTCTAAAGTTGGCTTCATTTTATACACAGAAGTCTAGAGTAATTTCATTTCATAACGGATTTCATGGTAGAACATCTGCAGCCGTAGCAGCAACTGATAATGCCAAGATCAATGCGCCTTTAAATAAACAACAAGATGTTACTTTTTTGCCTTTAAATGATTTGGATTTACTAAAAACCGAACTATCCAAAGGTGATGTTTGCGCTGTTATTATAGAACCTATTCAAGGTGTAGGAGGTTTAGATGAAGGAACCTCATTCTTTTTTAAAGAATTAGAAAAATTATGTAAAGAAAATAAAGTCGTATTAATTCTGGATGAGGTACAATCAGGATTTGGAAGAACCGGAAAATTCTTTGCGCATCAATATCATGGAATTACACCTGACATTATCTCGATTGCCAAAGGTATGGGAAATGGATTCCCAATTGGAGGCATTATGATCGCTCCACATATCGAACCAAGTTATGGCATGCTCGGAACTACTTTTGGAGGCAATCATCTTGCTTGTACAGCAGCTTTGGCAGTTTTGGAAATATTAGAAGCTGAAGAATTGATTGATAATGCAAGATTAACAGGAGAGTATTTTATTACTAAAGCTTTAGAAATCCCTGGTGTTCAACAAGTAAAAGGAAAAGGTTTGATGTTAGGATTGGAGTTTGATTTTGAAGTAGCCGAACTAAGAAAAAAGTTAATCTATGATGAGCATATTTTTACTGGAGGTGCTATGAATAAAAAGTTGTTGAGAATTCTTCCACCATTAACAATTGGTAAAACGGAAATAGATCAATTTATAAAGGCATTACAAACCGTGTTAGTGCCAGAAAAGATATAAAAATGAATACTATACTTGATATATCAGAAAGAAATGCTGTACTGCAAAAAATGGCAGACTTAATAGCACAACATAAAGATGCTATTATTGAAGCAAATAAAAGTGATCTTAATTCATATTCTGGAGATGATTTAGCAATGGGAGACCGATTAAAAGTGGATGACTCCAAAATAGATACAATGATTGCTTCTCTAGAACAATTGGCTAGTCAAGAAGATCCTGTTGGGGTAGAACGTTTTCGATTTACCCATGATAATGGAATGCAAGTATATAATAAAACGGCTTCATTTGGAACGGTTTTAATTATCTATGAATCTAGACCAGATGTTACAGTGGAGGCGGCAGGAATAGCTTTTAAATCTGGGAATAAAATTTTACTAAAAGGAGGAAAAGAATCCTTGCAGTCTAATCTTGCGATAGTTAAGCTATGGCATCAGGCTTTAAAAGATAACAATATATCAAGTGATTGGATAGAGTATCTAAACTACAATAGAACCGAGACTCAATCTTTTTTAGAAAAGCCAACCCAAAATGTGGATTTAATTATTCCAAGAGGAGGAGAAAAGCTAATTGCCTTCGTAAAGAAACATGCCACTTGTCCGGTAATAGTAAGTGGAAGAGGAAACAATTTTGTGTATGTGCATAAGGAAGCAGATCGTGCGCTGGCGCTAGATAATATTATTAATGGTAAAACAGACAAAATTTCCGCTTGTAATGCTGTAGACAAGGTTCTTATCGATAAGAACTTGCCTAATAAAGAAGATTTTGTAAAAAACCTGATCATCACCTTAAAGAATTTTAATGTTGAAATACTAGGAGATGCTTCGCTCTCTAAATATGATGAAGTAGCTCAAATTTCAAATCCTAATATATGGGAAGAAGAATTTTTAGATTATAAAATAGTAATCGGAGAAATAGAAAACGCTCCCGAAGCAGTTTCTAAGATTAATAAATTTAGTGGAGGACACTCTGCCGCAATAATTACAAGAAATCAGAAGGAAGCAGAATCCTTTATGGCATCTGTAGATTGCGCAGCAGTATATCACAATGCTTCTACACGATTTACAGATGGATTTCAATTAGGTTTAGGTGGGGAATTGGCGATTAGTACAGATAAACTGCACCAAAGAGGTCCTATTGGACTGCAACATTTGGTAACCAATAAATGGTATATACATGGAGACGGGCAAATCAGATAAAAAGAGAATTGTCCTAAAAATAGGATCCAATGTTCTTACCAAAGAAACGGATCATATTTCTAGAGGCAAAATTGAAGATATAGGTAATCAGATAGTTGAATTACAAGATCGTTATGAGTTTGTAATTGTAAGCTCTGGAGCAATTGCAGTAGCAAAGCAATTTGTAAATCTAGAGAGTAATGGTAAAGAGATTACCGTAAAACAAGCTTTAGCATCTATTGGGCAACCACATTTGATGCGAATTTTTCAAGAAAGCTTTAGGGATTTAGGGTTACTTACTTCTCAATGTTTATTGTCGTATTCTGATTTTGAAAGAGAACAGTCTAAAAAAAACATTGTAAGTACGATTAATGTCTTGATAGCGAATAACTACATCCCAATTATCAATGAGAATGATACGGTTGCAACAGACGAAATTAAATTTGGAGATAACGATAAACTAGCAGCATTAACTGCTTGTTTATTAGAAGCAGACTTATTACTTATTGCTACCAATACCAATGGTATATGTACCAAGGAGTCAGTAGAAAATAAAACCTTTAAAACAATAGATGAAGTAGATGATTTAGAGCTTTTGAATAATGAAATTGTTTCTTCAACATCTAAACATGGAACTGGCGGAATGAAATCAAAAGTACAAGCCGCTAGCATCACTCAGGACTGTGACATAGAAACATGGATAGCCAACGGTCTCGAAGACAATTTTATGGTAAATGCGATTAATAATACTGTTCCTTTTACTAAGATTAAAATATCAAATAGAAAAGAGACTATAGAAAATAGATATTAATGAGTAAAAGACATAATTATAAAAATCTAAAAATTTGGAAACTTGGGTTAGAGATAGCCAATGACGTTTCAGATGTTTTATTGAAATTTCCGAAACATGAAATGTATGACCTAAGTTCTCAAATGAGTAGATGCTCTGTCTCAATACCTAGTAATATTGCTGAAGGTTCCGCAAGAACTGATAAATCGTTTAGTCATTTTATAAACATTTCCTTAGGATCTTCTTTTGAATTAGGAACTCAATTATTAATAGCTAAGCATAGAAATTATATAGATAATAACGAATTAAAAAAACTAGAGAATAAGTTAGAAGAGTTTCAAAGAATGACTATGAGTTTTCAAAATAAACTTTAAAAGTCTCCACTCTATTTTCTTTATTCTTAAATCTAGAAAAAATGAATAATTATTTTTCAGTACACGATATAGATGTTCTTACTTCTTGGGTTGAAGAAGCGATTGATTTAAAGAAAAACCCTTTATCTCACAAAGAATTAGGAAAAGATAAGACAATCGGTTTATTGTTTTTTAATCCTAGTTTAAGAACTAGGTTAAGTACGCAGAAAGCCGCTTTAAATCTTGGGATGAATGTGATGGTAATGAATTTTGGTGGAGAAGGATGGTCCTTAGAATATGGAGATGGAACCATCATGGATCAAGGTAATTCGGAGCATATTAAAGAAGCAGCACAAGTAGTATCTCAATATTGTGATATCGTAGCAATACGTGCTTTTGCGAAGTTAGAAAATAAGGAAGAGGACTATGAAGAAAAAGTTTTAAAAAGCTTTATGAAATATGCCAGCGTTCCTATTATTAATATGGAAAGTGCTACAGGTCATCCGCTACAAGCGTTAACAGATGCAATTACAATAACAGAATATAAGCCAATACATAAACCAAAGATTGTACTTTCATGGGCACCGCATCCGAAAGCCTTACCGCAGGCTGTCGCCAATTCTTTTGCAGAAATGGCACAAAAAATGGACGCAGAGTTTGTAATTACCCATCCAATGGGGTTTGAGTTAGCCAGTCAGATTACCAATGAGGTGTCCATAGAGTACGATCAAGCAAAAGCATTCGAAAACGCTGATTTTGTATATGTGAAAAACTGGAGTTCGTATAAAGACTACGGAAGTTCTTCGCAAGATGAAAGCTGGAGAATTACAAAAGATAAAATGGATCTTACCAATAATGCGAAGTTTATGCATTGTTTACCAGTAAGAAGAAATGTAGTGGTTGATGATGCAGTCATTGATAGTGAGAACTCTGTAGTTATTGAACAAGCAAACAATAGAACCTATGCTGCACAGTTGGTGATGAAAAAGATTTTAGAAAAGAGTTAAGGTATGAAAGTAAAAGATAAATTATTAGTTGCTAAATAAGTAGAGTATAAGCGGTATTGAGTAAGAAGAAAATAAACTATATGTCACACTGAGCTTGTCGAAGTGTATTTTACAACTGTAGTTAATGTGGTCTTCGACAAGCTCAGACTGACTACGCAGCCTTTTAAATTAGTGATTTTAGATGGCGCGTAGGCTATAAATGATAATTATGAAAACAAAAGATAAATTATTAGTTGCTAAGATTGGTGGTAACATCATCGAAAATAAAGAAGCGTTGGATTCTTTTCTGCAAGATTTTTCCAAAGTAAAAGGACCAAAAATTTTGATTCATGGAGGAGGAAAATCTGCTACAAAATTAGCATCTAAATTAGGTGTGAAGACAGAAATGATTGATGGAAGAAGAATCACATCGGCAGAGAATTTGGATATCGTGGTAATGACGTATGCAGGTCTTTTAAATAAAACTATTGTTTCAGGTCTTCAAAAATATAATTGCAATGCTTTGGGGCTTACGGGTGCTGATGCAAATGTGATCGTAGCGAATAAAAGACCAGTACAGTTTATAGATTATGGATATGTGGGTGATGTTACAACGGTAAATAAGGATACGTTAAAGGGATTTATAGATTTAGGAATAACACCTGTGTTTTGTGCGGTAACACATGATACCAATGGTCAATTGTTTAATACTAATGCAGATACTATTGCATCCGAAATTGCTTCAGCGATGAGTACAGATTACGAAGTAGCGTTGTTTTACTGTTTTGAACTAAAAGGAGTTCTCGAAAATATAGAGGATAAAGATTCTGTAATAGAGCATATTGATTTAGAAAAATATTCTGAATTAAGAGATCAAGATATCATTGCAGATGGTATGTTGCCCAAATTAAAAAACTGTTTCGATGCATTGCATAAAAACGTAAATAAAGTGCATATAGCCAATGCAGATTTTATAAAAGATAACTCAATAAAACATACGACTTTGAGCTTATAAATATAAGATGATAAACTTTTAAAATCTGGACTAATAAAGAGAGATAAATTATCATGGAGAAAGAAGATAATACCATAAATACAACTGTGATAGACAACCATACTACTATGAATAATTCAGCTTTAAGTATTCCTGAATTAACTAAAAAAGCAATAGATCTGTTGCATCAGTTAATAGAAACTCAATCTTTTTCTTCAGAAGAAGAAGGAACAGCTTTATTGATAGAAAATTGGTTCCATCAATATGAAATACCTTTTGAAAGAGAGAACAATAACATTTGGGCATATAATAAGAATTTTGATAAAGCAAAACCTACAATTCTTTTGAATTCTCATCATGATACGGTAAAACCTAACGGTAATTATACCAACGATCCATTTAAGGCTTTTGTAGAAGATGGAAAGTTATATGGCTTGGGAAGTAACGATGCTGGCGGATGCTTGGTATCTCTCATAGCAACTTTCACCTATTTTTATAACAAACAAGATCTGAATTACAATTTTGTAATAGCAGCCACGGCAGAAGAGGAAAGTAGTGGTCCGTTAGGATTAAAAAGTATTCTGAAATATCTAAAAAATGTAGAGTTTGCTATTGTGGGAGAGCCTACATTGATGCAACTAGCAATTGCTGAAAAAGGATTATTGGTATTAGATGTTTCGGTAAAAGGGACTGCCAGTCATGCTGCACATCCTAATGATGATAATGCAATATATAATACACTAAAGGTGATTGAATGGTTTAAGGATTACAAATTCGAAAACAGTTCAGAGACGTTGGGAGATGTAAAAATGACTGTGACTCAGATTAATGCTGGCAATCAACATAATGTGGTGCCATCTCACTGTAATTTGGTTGTAGATATTAGAGTAAATGATAAGTATAAAAATGAAGAAGTCTTAGAATTAGTTAAAGACTCTTTGCCGCAGAATGTAGAGGTAAAACCAAGATCACTGCATTTAGGGTCGTCATCTATACCAAAGGACCATCCAATTGTTACCTCTGGAATTTCATTAGGAAGAACCACCTATGGATCTCCAACACTTTCGGATCAATCGGTATTAAGTTGTCCATCGCTAAAATTAGGACCAGGAGATTCTACAAGATCGCATTCTGCAAATGAGTTTATCTATGTAGAAGAAATCAAAGAAGGAGTCGCTTTGTATATAAAGATATTAGAAGGTATAATTTAGAAAAATAAAAATAGTAGATGAAACTTTGGGATAAAGGATTACCAACCGATCAGAAGATAGACATGTTTACTGTTGGAAACGATAGGCAATTGGATTTGGTAATTGCTAAATATGATGTGAAAGCAACGTTAGCACACGCTAAAATGTTACATAAAATTCAGTTGCTCTCAAATGAAGATATCGTTGCCATCGAAAAAGAACTCGATGTCTTGGCACAACAAATTGAGCAAGGTACTTTTGTAATTGAAGATCAGTTTGAAGATGTGCATTCTAAAATAGAGTTTGAGCTTACTCAAAAAATTGGAGATGCTGGTAAACGAATACATACTGCCAGATCCAGAAATGATCAAGTTTTAGTAGCAATGCATTTATACCTAAAGGATGAATTACAACAGATAAAAGATCAGGTAAAAGAATTATCTGAAAATTTATTAAAGTCTGCAAAGCAGTATGAAGAGGTGTTGCTACCTGGATATACACATCTTCAGATTGCCATGCCATCCTCATTTGGATTATGGTTTTCTGCTTACGCAGAGAGCTTTGTGGATGATCTTTATTTTGTAAATGCGGCTTTAAAGGTAGTAGATCAAAATCCATTAGGAAGTGCAGCTGGATATGGAAGTTCATTTCCTATAGATAGAGAGTTTACTACAAAAGAGCTAGATTTTGAGACATTGAAATACAATGTAGTTGCCGCTCAGATGAGCAGAGGAAAATCCGAAAAATCTACTGCTTTTGCCATGAGTAGCGTGGCAGGTACCTTATCCAAATTAGCAATGGATGTTTGTTTGTATATGAGTCAGAATTTTGACTTTATGAGTATTCCTTCAGAATTTACAACAGGCTCTAGTATTATGCCACATAAAAAGAATCCTGATGTATTTGAGTTAATAAGAGGAAAGTGTAATAAGATTCAAGCATTACCGTATGAATTGAGTTTGCTTATGAATAATTTACCCAGTGGATATCATAGAGATTTACAGTTATTGAAAGAAGGCATCGTACCTGCAATTCAGGATTTAAAAGCGTCTTTAGAGATGGCGATTTATGCCCTAAAGAATGTGAAAGTAAACGAAAGTATATTGGAAGACACCAAATATGATTATTTATTTAGTGTAGATACGTTGAATGCGTTGGTAATGGAAGGAATGTCTTTTAGAGATGCCTATGTAAAAATCGGGCAGAATATCGAAAAAGGAAATTACAAACCTGAAAAGAACACAAAACATACACATATAGGAAGTATTAACAATCCGTGTATTGATAAGATTAAAGAGAAATTAAATTCAGTATAAAACAATAGTATTTAGTTATTCCAGCAAAGGCAGGAATCCATTTTAGATAAAGAAACATAAGATATATAAGAGAAGCTGAAGCTGTTAATTGAGTGTAAGTTGAGTTAGTTTAATTTTTTCGCTTCAGCCTAGACCCTCAGAGGAGTAGTTAACCACTGAGGGTTGTTTTTTCGCAGATGTCTACTTTCGGGTGTCTTTTTTTACTAACGGGTATATGTTTAATCTTAAAACCAATTATGATGAAAAAAGTAAGTAAACTTTTTGTAGTATTTCTATGCGCCACGATGGTCATTTCATGCTCAAAAACTGAGACAGAAGGCACTATTCCAGAAAATGTTCAAACTAAGAATTTTCAAAAGTCCGAAGGAATTTATACAACCAAAGCAAATAAGGCATTACTATATGCGCTGGTTCATATTTACGGTTCTATAAATGCTAAGGAGAATATGTTAGAATTATTAGAAAAAGCAACCGTAGTTAGTGGTAAAGGGATTTTGGAAAAGATCGATTTAAAAGCACAACCATATCCCGAAGAAGAATCAGCTTTTGTAAAAGAAATGGTTTACCAAGAAAATAGTAGAGCAATATTGATATCTGGTATTTATAACCCAAAAACAAATAGAAAAGGAGATTTAGTTTTCTTGAGTTATTTGAATGAGGTTACTGTTCCGGAAAATCTAGGAAATCAAGATGGAATTTTTCTGTTCGGGGAAGGTATTCTAGCTAATAATTTCGAAGAGGATACCAAAACCTGTTATACCGGTTTTACTGGTTGGGACTGTTTTTCTTGCAACTGGTATATCTGTCCTGTCTCTGAATATTCTAGATGTTATATTTGTCCATATGTACCAGATGATTTTATGGAATATCTTGATATGCTTAGTATTCCCGAAATGTATCTTGACTTTTTTGTAGAGCCAATAGATTTTGAAGATATTAAACCAGAAACTCCAATCATTGAACAGTTTTTTTAGAATTTGGAATACATTTTAGAACCAAAAACCTTGATACTTTTATTTCAAGGTTTTTTTATGTTTTCACCTAAAACTTCAAGTATTGGTATTTCTTTTTATAAAGACAAAAGAATATCTTTAGTACTTAAATTATTTTTATGCAAATAAGCTGTTTTGGAGAAGTACTTTGGGATATATTTCCTTCTCATAAAAAAATAGGAGGCGCACCACTGAATGTGGCATTGCGTCTAAAAACTATGGGAATTAATACCACTATTATTACCAGAGTCGGTGATGACGAATTAGGAGATCATATTACTTCTTACATTCTAGAAAAAAGCCTTTCAACCAATACGGTTCAGAAGGATCAAGAATATAAAACGGGAGAAGTTTTAGTAAACTTAGATCACGAAGGTACTGCTTCTTATGAAATTACCAGACCGGTGGCATGGGACTTTATTGAGAATTCTGAAGCTCTCAAAAAGGAAGTAGCCACTTCGGATGCATTTATTTATGGGAGTTTGGCGGCTAGAAATGATGTTTCTAGAAAGACTTTGTTGGAGCTGTTAGAGCTTGCCAAGTTTAAAATATTGGATGTTAATCTTCGCCCACCACATTATGATGCAGCTTTACTTTTAGAATTGATGCAAAAGGCTGATTTTATAAAACTCAACGATGAAGAATTGGATGAAATCTGTACCTTTTTCAACATACAAGAAAACACAGTTGAAGATCAAGTAAAAGCTGTAGCAAAACATACAGAAACTTCCCAAATTTGTATTACCAAAGGAGGAAAAGGCGCTACCTTATTTTATAACAATAGTTTTTACAATAATTCTGGATACGAAGTAAAGGTAATAGATACGGTAGGAGCTGGGGATTCCTTTTTAGGCACCTTAATTTCGAAGCTAATCCAACAAGCCGATCCACAAACAGCCATAGATTATGCATGCGCTATTGGTGCTATGGTAGCAGGTAGCGAAGGAGCGAATCCTGTTTTTACAGATAAAGAGATTCAAGCATTTATAAATGCTCAGTAGCTACTTCAATTCCCGTATCCATATATTGCGATAATGTACTGGATTGCTATGATCTTGTAATTTTATAGGACCTTTTCCATGAGGAATATTCTTCGGCGGACCTATATATTCTGTAGTTCCTAAAATCTCTACATGATCCTGCACCAATACACCATTATGAATTACCGTAAAAGATCCTGACGTTTTCTTTTTACCGTTTTCAAATTCAGGTTGGTGGAATATGATATCATAAGTCTGCCACTGATCATTAGGTTTGGTAGCATTGACCAGAGGAATGTGCTGTTTATAAATAGAAGTAGCTTGTCCATTAGCATACGTACGATTTTGATAACTATCTAAAATCTGTACTTCATATCTATTTTGAAAAAACACACCACTATTTCCTCTTCCTTGTCCATCACCCACCAAAACATCCGGCGCTTTCCATTCTAAGTGTAATTGAACGCTACCAAAATTTCTTTTAGTTTGTATATCTCCTGTACCTGGTTTCACCGTCATGGTGTTATCAGGATTGATAGTCCAACCAGCTTGTGCAGAATCTTTGGTCGCAATCCATTGCTCCAAATCCGATCCATTAAAAAGAACAATAGCATCGGAAGGAACATTCATCGAATCAAAAGAAATGGCTTTTGGTTCTGGATCCCAAACTTCAGTTTCTTTAGGATCTGTAATTTCTTTTGTGGGAGTAGGAGTTTCTTCCATCTCTTCCTCAATCTTGTTTTCCTCAGCAATAGTAGTGGTCTCTTTTTGTTTCGTATCACAAGCATATAACATACCGCTGATGATAAGAAAATAAATAAGGTTCTTCATTTTGAGTTTTTTAAATTATAATCCTAGTATTTTTTTTAGTTGCTCTTTGTCAATATCAGCACCAGCAAAATCATCAAATGCCTTTTGCGTGGCTTCAATAATATGACTTTGGATAAACGGAGCACCTTCTCGGGCACCTTGTTCTGGAGATTTAATACAACATTCCCATTCCATTACCGCCCAAACATCACATCCGTATTGAGTAAGCTTAGAGAAAATAGTCTTAAAATCTATTTGTCCATCTCCTGGAGAACGATATCTTCCTGCACGATCTATCCAATCACTATATCCACCAAACGCACCTTTTTTTCCGGTGGGATTAAATTCAGAATCCTTCACATGAAAAGCTTTGATAAATTCATGATAATGATCAATATATTCGATATAATCCAATTGTTGTAACACAAAATGACTTGGATCATATAGTATGTTTACTCTTTTGTGGTTACCTGTAGCTTCTAGAAAACGTTCAAAAGTAACACCATCATGTAAATCTTCTCCTGGATGAATTTCATAACAAACATCTACGCCTTGCTCATCAAAATGATTCAAAATGGGTAGCCATCTTTTTGCTAATTCTTCAAATCCCATTTCTACCAATCCGGCAGGACGTTGTGGCCAAGGATGCATCGTATGCCATAAAAGGGAACCAGAGAAGGTGCCATGCGCACTAATTCCTAAGTGGTTACTAGCGGTTGCAGCATTTTTTACTTGAGTTATCGCCCATTCTGTACGCTTTTTAGGATTGTTTTTGCAATCATCAGGAGCAAAATTATCAAACATCAAATCATAGGCGGGATGCACTGCTACCAATTGTCCCTGCAGATGCGTAGATAATTCAGTGATTTCTAATCCGTAATCTGCAATCTTACCTTTGAGTTCATCGCAATAGGTTTGACTTTCTGCAGCAGTATCCAGATCAATAAGTCTGGTCTCCCAAGTAGGGATTTGAATACCTTTATATCCTAAATCAGAGGCCCATTTGCATAATCCATCAAGTGAGTTAAAAGGAGCTTTGTCATCCATAAATTGAGCAAGAAATACTGCAGGCCCTTTTATTGTCTTCATTGTCATAAGTTTTTAGTGGTGGTTTATATGTGTGATTGGTTAATTAAAAATTTTACTAGGATCATAATGTTACCCAAGCGGCATTATTATTACTACTTTCTACGGCAGCATAGATGAATTTCATTCCACGCACCCCATCTGCTACGGTAGGAAAATCTAATTGATCTGAAATCGAGTTTCCATTTTTAAACGCGAGGACTTCTTTGGCAAAACTTCTATAAATAGTAGCAAACCCTTCTAAATATCCTTCGGGATGTCCTGCAGGGATTCTTACATAGTCAGAAGATTCAGGATACGTTCCGTTTCCACCTGGAGTATAGATCTGTTTGGGTTGCTCTAACCATTTAACGATTAACTGATTTGGATTCTCTTGATACCATTCTACACTTCCTTTGGTACCATAAATTTTAACACTCAGATTATTTTCTTCTCCCGTTGCGATTTGAGAAAAAGAGATGATTCCTTTGGCTCCATTCTCGAAACGAACTAATATATTGCCATCATCATCTAGACTACGACCTTCGCCAAAAGCGGTTAAATCTGCCGCAAGTGCTTCAATTTTTATATCTGTGATATATTCAATCAAGTTTTCGGCATGTGTGCCGATATCACCCAAAGCACCTCCAATTCCTGATCTCTTTGGATCTACTCGCCATGCAGCTTGTTTTTGACCAGTTTTTTCTACTGAAGTAGAAAGCCAGCCTTGCAGATAGTGAGCGTTTATTTTTCGAATGGTTCCTAAGTCTCCTTTGGCGATCATAGCTTTTGCCTGTTTTACCATAGGATATCCTGTGTAATTATGAGTTAGCGCAAATATTTTTCCAGTAGATGCAACTACTTTTTCTAATTCGATAGCTTCTTCTAAAGTTAAGGACAGTGGCTTATCACAAATCACATGAAACCCATATTCTAGAGCGATTTTAGCAGGAGGGAAATGCATATGATTAGGAGTTACGATAGATACAAAATCCATTCGTTCCTCTTCAGGAAGTTTTGCCTCTTCCAGGATCATTTCTTCAAAACTGCCATACACTCGTTCATTAGGGATTCCTAGTTCTTTCCCAGAAGTAAGACTTTTTTCTTTACTAGAAGAAAATGCACCACAAACTAAATCAACCATTCCATCAATACTGGCGGCTTTCCGGTGCACATCTCCAATAAAGGATCCTGTTCCGCCACCGACCATTCCCATTTTAAGTTTAGTCATAGTTAACTTTCTTTATATTCTATTTTTTCATTTTTGAAGAAGATAGCAAATAGTAGCATTACTGCAGCTGCAAAAATTGCTGGGAATATCCAAATGCTATTCCAGTTATGTTCTCCATCTGCGATTACATTGGCATCCGTAATTTTTCCAGCTACATAAAATCCTATAAGCATTCCTAATCCATATGTCGCTAGTGTAATTAAACCTTGTGCAGCACTTTTGAACTTTTCTCCTGCTTTAGAGTCTGTATAGATTTGTCCAGATACAAAAAAGAAGTCATAACAAATACCATGTAGCGCAATTCCAACAATGAGCATAAATGCAAGTTCGCCCGAATTTCCGTAGGCAAATAATAGATATCGTACTCCCCAAGCTAACATTCCAACGATTAATGTTTTCTTGAAACCAAAACGTTTAAAGAAAAATGGTAAAAGTAACATGAACAGTACTTCGGATATTTGACCAATAGTCATTTTACCTGCAGGATTGCTAACACCAATTTCACCTAAGAATTGTCCAGCATGTTGATAATAGAATGCGAGAGGAATACAGATTAATATTGAGGCTAGGAAAAACATGAGAAAGTTTCTGTCTTTTAGCAGTTTGATTGCTTCCAACCCTAAAATGTCAGAAATAGTTACTTTCTGATCTTTTCCAACCTTTGGAGGTGTTTTGGGTAATGTAAAACTAAAAACTCCTAGAATTGCAGATGCAATTGCTGTCATTAAAAAGGTGTTTTTCAGCATTCCATTAGCTACACCTTCTGGAGAATCCCAATGAAAAACATAACTAATGACTAAACCAGCAACAATCCATCCAACGGTTCCAAATACTCTTACAAAAGAGAATTGTTTCGCCGGATCTGTCATTTGGTTAAACGATACAGAATTTACCAATGCCAATGTTGGCATATATACAATCATATATCCCAAAACATAGGGAAAGAATACCGAAAAATCAGTAGCGTTAGACATTTGATACATTAGCAATGCTCCGATGAGATGTAGTACTCCCAAAATACGTTCTGCGTTAAAAAAACGATCAGCAATAAGCCCGATAATGAAAGGAGCAATGATAGCGCCCCACGATTGTGTAGAATATGCCATCGCAATTTCACCACCACTAGTATCGAGAGAGTTAGGTAAATAGATTCCCATAGTAACAAACCAACCACCCCAGATAAAGAACTCTAAAAACATCATTAGAGATAACTGAAATTGAATAAATTTCTTCATAATTTAAGAACGATTACCTGGTTACTTAGATAGCTTTATTAATAGATCTCTGGTGGCAATGATGCCATCAATTTCGCTTAGTCGTTCTCCTTCATATTCAACCCCAATATATCCTTGATATCCTGCAGTTTTGATGATATCCATCATTTTTTTAAAGTCGATAGTCGTTTCATTTCCATCGGCGTCAAAATCATACGATTTAGCACTTACTCCTTTGGCAAATGGCATCATTTCTTCGATACCTTTATATTTTGGATATTCTTTTACGCATTTGGCACCCCATCGCGCACCGCCTTCACGTTCTAAACAAAAGTTCCCAAAATCCGGAAGTGTTCCGCAGTTTTTCATGTTCACATTTTGCATCACTTTTACTAATAAAGATGCATCAGATGATAAATAGCCATGATTTTCTACAATTACGTTGATACCCTTAGTAGCTGCATACTCCGATAATTTCTTTAATCCATCAGTTGCAACTTCAACCCATTTTTCGGGATCATTGGTGCCAAATAGATTTACTCGGATCGAATGACATCCTAAAAACTGAGCAGCATCTACCCATTTCTTATGATTTTCAACGGTTTGGTTTCTTTCTTTTTCACCAAGAACGGCTAGATCACCTTCTCCATCTACCATGATAAGTAGATTTTGCACATTGTACTGATCACTTTTATTTTTTAGCGCATTGAGAATCTCATGTAATTCCTTCTCTGGGTCACCGGCATCTTTATATAGATGCGTGTATAACTGACTTACATATTCAATACCGGTAAAACCAAGTTCTTTTGCTTTTTTTGCAAAATCCATAGGATCTAATTTTCCAGATTGGATTTCTTTATGAAGCGACCACTGGGCTAAGGATAATTCGAAGAATGGCTCTGGTTCCTTGGGTGCTTCTTGTATGGTTTCTTCTTCTTGAGTTTCGGTTACAGTAGTTTCTTTAGAGGTATTCTTGCAGGAACTAATAATAAGCATACATATAAGCCCCTTAAAGATTGTTTTGTACATAATTTTAAATTTAGTTAGGTAATAATTATAAAGCCCAGTCCTTTCCACCAGTAAGATTTTGAACAGAATCACAACCGATATATTCTCCAGGAACAGGGAGGTAGTTTAATACGTTTTCGCCAATTTCTTTTGAGGTTTTAAATCCTAAAATAGAAATATCTCTTACTGAATATAAGAAATTAAATGATATAGCCTCTTGAGATACATTTTCTATATCTTCGGGAGTATTTACTTTAGATATTTCTTCCCAATGTGCTTTTCGTGTTTCTTTAGGAAGTTTTAAGTATTTAGCTAATAAGGCATCATATTCTTCTGCGGTAACATCATCAATATTTTTTTCTTCACTAACTCCTAATTTTTTCAGGATCACACCAGCACCATATTTAAACATCTGCGTTTCTTCAGTTTCTTCGATACCGTGATTTATAAATTTATCAATAAACATAGGTATGTGTAATGCTTTCGCGCCAGGAATATCTGTTTCTGGTAAAATAAGATCCACGATGTGATCTAAGGCTTTTCCTTCATCCACAGATAATAGTTCTGGTGTCCAATCCAATATGTACTCTTTTTTACAGCTTTGCAATAGACTGAAAAGGGTGGGAGTAGCAGCAATATATCCTGCTGATAGTCCAATATTTCTTAATGCTTGTCTTCTGTTCATAATACTTAGATTAAGCGTTTTTTTGAATTTGTTCTGCGGCATGATTTGCTGCACGAGCCGTAAAAGCCATGTACGTAAGTGATGGATTTACACAACTCGCTGAGGTCATAAAAGAACCATCGGTAACATAAACATTAGGAACTGCGTGAATTTGGTTATTTCCATTAAGTACAGACGTTTTAGGATCTCTTCCCATACGAGCGGTTCCCATTTCATGAATTCCTAAACCAGGTGCTCCAATATCATCCCAAGGCTGTATATCTGTAAATCCTGCTTTAGAAAGCATATCCATTGCTTGTTGTATCATATCCTTACGCATCTCTAGCTCATTTTCTTTAAACTCGGCATCAAATGTTACGGTAGGTAATCCCCATTCGTCTAGATTATCATAATCGAGCGTCATTTTATTTTCATGATAGGGTAGACACTCACCAAATCCCATTAGTCCGAATCGCCATCCTCCAGGTTCTAATATTTTTTCTTTTAATTCGGCGCCATAACCAAGCTCAGCAATAGTTTCTTCCCAGTTGGATCTGCTAGCTCCGCCTTGATATCCATAACCTCTTTTAAAATTTTCCTGATCTGTTTCGCCACCAATGTTTCTAAAACGTGGAATGTAAATACCATTAGGTCTTCTTCCTTTATAAAACTTGTCTTTATAGCCATCATATTTTCCAATAGCTCCAGCTTTAAAATGATGGTCCATAATATTATGACCTAATTCACCAGAATCATTTCCCATTCCATTCGGAAAACGTTCTGATTTTGATTGCATTAATATACTTGCCGAAGCAATGGCTGAAGCACATAAGAAAATAACTTTTGCAGTAAATTGCATTTTCTCCTTAGTAAGTGTATCAATGACTTTTACTCCAGTAGCTTTTCCAGTTTTATCATCATAGAGTACTTGATGTACGATTGAATTGGGTCGCAAAGTCATATTACCTGTTCTTTCTGCGGCTGGTAAAGTGGATGAATTACTGCTAAAATATGCTCCAAATGGGCATCCACGCATACATCGATTACGATATTGGCAGTTCATTCTGCCTTCAAAAGTCTTGGTTCCGGTAATATGAGCGGTTCTTCCGATGGTTAGCAAGCGATCTTCATAATTTTCTGCGATATTCTTTTTTAGATGCTCTTCTACGCAGTTTAATTCCATGGGTGGCAAAAATTGACCATCTGGTAATTGTTCCAAACCTAATTTTTCTCCACTTACTCCAATAAACTCTTCTACTTTATCATACCAAGGTGCAATATCTTTATAGCGTACCGGCCAATCTACAGCAATTCCTTCTTTTTTATTTGCTTCAAAATCAAAATCACACAGTCTATAACTTTGCCTTCCCCACATGAGTGATCTTCCACCTACATGATATCCTCTAATCCAGTCAAAACGTTTAATTTCATTGTATGGATGTTTAAGATCATTTACAAAAAAGTGACGGTGTGCTTTATCAGTAACATACCCTGTTCTATGTTGTTTAGGTTGTTCGGCAATTTCTTCTCGAGAGGGTTCTCCTTTAAATTCGTAATCCCACGGATCATCATTAGCAGTGGTGTAATCGTCGATATGCGTTACCATACGACCTCTTTCTAATACGAGTGTTTTGAGACCTTTTTCACAAAGTTCTTTAGCAGCCCAGCCACCACTAATTCCTGTTCCAACGACAATAGCGTCAAATTGAGGTTCTTGTTCCATACTTTTTTGATGTTTACAGACAGTCTATACGTTACATTAAAAGATGAGAGATTGCGATCAATCTTCTCATTTTATGTTAAAATAAATTAATCCCGAATCAAGCTGATCATTGCTTGATTGAGTACGCTCTGATAGTAGTTTTTTGTTTGTCTGTTTTCTTCTTGTTCTCGAAGAAAGGTATTTTGAAAAATGAAAAATTATAGATTCATAATTCAATTTTTATTGTTTGCACAATTTTGCTTCTAATATAAGAAGTTTGTTTCTGTATTAACAATAAAATTAACAAATCATTAATTAAATTAGCTGTGTTTTATGAACTATTCAATTTTGGGGTTATGGCTAAGCTAAATAGAAGAAAAGCAATTCAGAATATGTCTTTGGGTTTTGGAGCATTGAGTATCAGTGGTTCAGCGTTTGGAAAAACGATATCACAAGATTTTTCGAGAACTTTTTCGGATAGATTAAAAGGAAATGTAAATCATGCAGTTTGCAGATGGTGTTATCAGAGCATACCATTAGAAGAATTCGCTGAAAAGTGTAAAAGCATAGGGATCAAGGCTATTGATCTTTTAAAACCGGAAGAATGGGAAGTAGTGCAAAAAAAAGGACTTTCTTGTTCTGTAGCTACGGATACATTTGCTAGTATTACAGAGGGTTTTAATGATGAGAAGAATCATGAAAAATTACAAAAGCAATATATAGAGCTTATTTCTAAAGCTTCTCATGCAGGAGTACGACAGGTGATTGTGTTTTCAGGAAATAAGAATGGGATCTCTGATGAAGAAGGATGGGAGCAATGTGCACAAGGATTAGCACCTTTGGTGAAGCATGCAGAGAAGAATAATATTACGTTAATCATGGAACTGCTAAATAGTAAGGTTGATCATGCAGATTACCAATGTGATCATACTCCTTGGGGTGTTCAATTGGTGGATAAGATAGGTTCTGATAGTTTTAAATTGTTATATGATATTTATCATATGCAAATTATGGAAGGAGATATTATTGCTACCATTAGAAAGTACAAAGAGTATATATCGCACTATCATACAGGAGGTGTGCCAGGAAGACATGAAATAAATGACTCACAAGAATTAAATTATCCTGCAATTTTGAAAGCAATTGTGGAAACTGGATTCAAGGGATATGTAGCCCAAGAATTTATCCCTACTTATGAGGATAATCTGGCAGCCCTTAAAGAGGGAATACTAATATGTGATGTATAATTTTTGATCGTACTAGAATAGATCAATCCTTAATATTTTTTTAACAAAAACAGACTCAAATGGCTAAATACCCACTTATCTATGTGGGGAGAGGGTACATATATAGGTAGGGGTTTCATGTAAGATATAATACAAAGGGGTACTTATATAGGTGGGGCATTGTTTGTAAAAGGATTATGAGGGGTACTTCCATTAGTGGGTGAGGGTACCTCAGAGCTTAGTGCAACCTAGTAAAAAGCAAAGTGACACTAAGTTTAGAGGAAAGTGAGACTTCCCTTTTAGCTTCGACCACCTTAGTAATGAGGTAGGGAGAGGGGACTTCAGAAGTAGAGGGAGGGTACTTAACAAGTACCCCTAGTTGGTGAAAAAAACTTAATATTTTAACTTTTTGAATGCAGTTTAAACCACTTCGGTTACACCTTTGTTGCTAAATGATGGTTTTTAGATCCTGAATAACATTAATATTATGGCGTAAATACGCGAAAAGAACAAATAAAATAATCATAGCTACGGTAAACCCTAATAAGTTTCCATTTTTACTACTGGATACCTTTTTGGAAGTTTTTAAATAAGCTTTGGATAATTTTTTAGTGTATTTAGAAACTAAAGCAAAAGCAGGTGCAAAAATCAATACTACGATTAGCATATCGATGAGCACCAAAAGATAGCCTTGTTCATGAATTTGTTTTTTTACAAGTTTAATAACAAATTCGTTAATCAAAGCTGCGCAAAGAACAGCGATCGCGTAGATCGCAAATTTAGTGAGTTGTCTATTATTCATGGGGCATTTTCCTATAATTACTTCATCGTAAAAATAGGAAAATGTTTGTGACTTCTCCCCAAGAAATTTATTTATAAAGGAATATTACCATGTTTTCTTTTTGGCTGATGGATCTCCTTATTTTCTAGCATGCTAAATCCTTTGATCAATTTTCTTCTGGTATTTTCAGGTAAGATCACTTCATCTACAAATCCGCGCTGTGCGGCTCTGTAGGGATTCGCAAAGGTATCTGCGTACTCAGCTTCTTTTTCTGCTAATTTTGCCGCTGGATCATCCGCAGCTTTGATTTCTTTTCTAAAGATAATTTCACTAGCTCCTTTGGCACCCATAACCGCTATTTCGGCAGTTGGCCAAGCAAAATTAAGATCTGCGCCAATGTGTTTAGAATTCATTACGTCATAAGCTCCTCCGTAGGCTTTTCTCGTAATTACGGTTACCTTAGGAACAGAAGCTTCGCTTAAGGCATATAATAATTTAGCTCCATGGACAATAATTCCATTCCATTCCTGATCAGTTCCAGGTAAAAATCCTGGAACATCCACTAGTACCAATAAAGGAATATTGAAACAATCACAGAAACGTGTAAAACGAGCAGCTTTTTTAGAACTATTTACATCTAAAACACCTGCTAAAAACATCGGTTGATTCGCCACAATACCAACACTTTTACCTCCAATTCTGGCAAAACCTAC
The DNA here is from genome assembly GCF_947492115.1 of uncultured Aquimarina sp. NCBI lineage: Bacteria > Pseudomonadati > Bacteroidota > Flavobacteriia > Flavobacteriales > Flavobacteriaceae > Aquimarina > uncultured Aquimarina sp. The sequence continues at coordinate 178,480 of NZ_CANLMM010000005.1, read as the reverse complement.
AATAATATTTTCGGCGTAGTTTTTATGAATTTCAAAGAAAGAATCTTCATCAATAATTCCACCAATCACCTCATGCATATCATAAGGCTTGTTAGGATTGTCCGGAATGATATCAGCTAGAACAGCTCTTTTCTCATCACCTAAGGTATACGGTAATGCTTTTGTTGTTTCTTTATTGTTTTGTGGTAAATAACTCAGTAACGTTTTAAGATCTTCTAAACACTGAATGTCATTAGAAGAAGTGATATGCGCTACACCAGATTTTGTAGAATGTGTGCTTGCACCTCCTAATTCTTCAGAAGTTACTTCTTCATTAGTCACTGTTTTTACTACATTAGGTCCTGTTACAAACATGTAACTAGTATCTTCTACCATTAGTGTGAAATCAGTAATTGCAGGAGAATATACGGCACCACCAGCACAAGGTCCCATAATGGCAGAGATCTGAGGAATAACACCAGAAGCTTGTACGTTTCTATGGAATATATCTGCATATCCACCCAAAGATCGTACTCCTTCCTGAATTCTAGCACCTCCAGAATCATTTAGTCCAATAATTGGCGCTCCCACGTTAACTGCTAAGTCCATAACCTTACAGATTTTCTCGGCATGTGTTTCGGATAAGGCTCCTCCAAATACGGTGAAATCTTGTGCAAAAACATAGACCAATCGTCCGTTTACAGTACCATAACCGGTAACGACACCATCACCGTAGTATATTTCATCTTGCATACCAAAATCAGTAGTTCTGTGAGTAACCAGAATACCAATTTCTTCAAAAGACCCTTCATCCAAGAAGTATGCAATACGTTCTCTGGCGGTTAATTTCTTTTTTTGGTGTTGTTTTTCGATACGTTGTTTACCACCACCAAGATGTGCCTGATCAATCTTTTCTTGTAAAACTTTTATTTTCGAGTTCATATCTAGTGTGTTGGTAATCTTAATTGTTTTTGATCTTCTTGATATTGTCGTAATGCCATCAATGCAGCAATTCTGGCTTCTTCTTGCATTTCTGTTTTCAAAGCATCCGCGGTATAATATTTCTTTACAAAATGAGTATCGAAATTTCCTGATCTAAAGGCTTCGTGTTGGCATACAAATTTTCCAAAGGATAAGGTAGTCTGCACACCTTTTACTTGATAGTGATCAATAGCTTTGATCATTAATTCGATTGCTTCTTCTCGTGTTTCTCCATAAGTGATTAATTTGGATAGCATTGGATCATAGTAAATAGGAATATCCATTCCTTCTGCGTACCCATTATCTACACGAATACCATCACCAACAGGTATTTGATAGGTTTCCAGATTTCCAACACTTGGTAAGAAATCATTCATAGGGTCTTCTGCATAGACTCTTAATTCTAATGCATGTCCTTTAATGGTTAAATCTTCCTGTTTGATGTTTAACTTTTCACCTCTGGCAACTTTGATCTGTAGTTCTACAAGATCCACTTCAGTGATCAATTCAGTAACAGGATGTTCTACTTGTAAACGTGTATTCATCTCTAAGAAGTAGAAGTTGTGCTGCTCATCCAATAAAAATTCTACTGTTCCCGCACCAACATAATCACAAGCTTTGGCTACCCTAACCGCTGCTTCCCCCATTTTAGTTCTCAATTCTGGACTTAGTACAGCAGAAGGAGCTTCTTCCACTACTTTCTGGTGTCTTCTTTGTACACTACATTCTCTTTCAAAAAAGTGTAATACATTTCCATGCGTATCCGCCATTACCTGAATCTCGATATGTCTTGGAGAACCTACATATTTTTCGATAAAAACAGAACCATCACCAAAGGCAGAAATAGCTTCACTAATAGCACGTTGCATTTGAGATTCTAAGTCTTCTTCTTTTTCTACTACACGCATTCCTTTTCCACCACCACCAGCAGAAGCTTTGATCAAAATAGGAAACCCTATTTCTCTGGCAATTTCTTTAGCTTTTTCAGGATCTGTGATCGCTTCTTCGATACCTGGTACCATAGGGATGTCATATGCTTTAACCGCTTCTTTTGCCGCTAGCTTACTTCCCATAACTTCAATCGCTTTGGACTTAGGTCCAATAAAAATGATATCATTTTTTTCTACTTCCGAAGCAAAATCAGCATTTTCACTTAAGAATCCATATCCAGGATGTATGGCATCTACGTTTAATTCTTTGGCGATTTCAATAATCTTATTACCTAATAAATAAGATTCACTAGAAGGAGCTTCACCAACACAAACGGCTTCATCTGCAAATGCCACGTGTGGTGAGTTCCTATCTATAGTAGAATAGATAGCTACCGTTTTAATCCCCATTTTGCTAGCCGTTTTCATTACCCGTATAGCAATCTCGCCTCTATTAGCGACCAATATTTTTTTCATAATCGTTTAGAACTTATGATAGGTTTATAATTAGTGTGACAAGAACTATTATTCGAACTCAATTAATAATTTTCCTTTATCTACTGCATCTCCTTTTTCGACTTCGATGGATTTAATAGTTCCTGCTCTTGGCGAAGTAATGATATTTTCCATTTTCATGGCTTCCAACACTAATAGATAGTCTTCCTCTTCAACTGTTTGTCCAACGGCTACCTGAATATCTATAATTAATCCTGGCATTGGAGATTTGATAGAATTTACTTGTTTAGAAGCACCAACAGAAAATCCCATTTCTGCAATCATCATATCTAATGAATCAGCAATGTCCACTTCATAGGTATTAGAGTTTACTTTTATGCTGTATTTTTTATTGTTGAAATCTGATTGGATGATCTCGCTATGATACGATTTGTTCTTGTCGAGAAGATGAAATTTTGAATCAGAAGTCTGGATAATATCCGTTTTGAAGACTTCTTCTTGTTCTATAGTATATTCAAAATCCTTATTTACTTTTACCTTATATGTTGCATTCATAAATAATCATTCATTTGGTGGATAAATATAGGTATTTATATTCAGCATAGGGATTTCTTGTGAAATTTTTAAAAATTGTTTCATAAAGGGTATCTTTTCTAAGAAAATGAAAAAAAGAAAGTACTGCGTATTTTAGAGAATGGGGTTGCAAAAAGGTGTCAAAAGGGTTTCATTGTGGTAGCAAATAAATTATCTTGTATTTTTGAAACTAATAAACCTTTTGTCATACACTATTAAAACCTAATATTCCTTTTGAAACTTTTATACCCTATCATTTTTATCTTTTTCAGTACGATACAATGCTTTGGTCAATCCCATGATAGTTTGGCTACTGTTTTGAAATATAAAATAGAAAGCGCTACGACGGATTCTGCTCGAATTAGTTATAAAATACAATTGATAGAACAAATGCGTCGTTTTGATGTGGATACCACGAGAATTATAATCAACGATGTATTAGAACAACTTAAAAGTATCCAAAGTCCGAAATCATATCATAAGAGTAATGAGGCGCAGGCTATCAATTATCTTGGTATTCTAGATATCAAACAAGGTAAAGTAGAAAATGCTTTGGAGAATTATCTGAACGCACTTAATATCAGTGAAACTATAAATGACTCAACTACGATTGGATTTTCATTACATAATTTGGGCATGTTTTACAGACGCCAAAAAGATTTTAAAAAATCAAAACAGTATTTTAAAAATGCAATTACAATCAAAGAAAAGTTAGATGATACCGAAAGTTTGGCAGTATCTCATCATATGTTGGCAGTTGCCTATTATGAAAATAAACAACTAGATTCTTCCAGACATCATTTGGCTATAGTTAAAGGTTTACCTTGCTCTGCGCTACGTAAATCGAAAGCCAATGGAAGTTTAGCGGCAGTGTATTATTCAAATAAAGAGTACGATAAAGCAATTCAGATCTATAAAGAAAACATCGGTATTTCTAAAAAAGCTAAAGATATAAATGAGTTAAGCATCAGTTATTTAAATGTTGCGGTATTATATAATGCCTTACAGCAATACGACAATGCGGTTCCATATTTAGATAGTGCTATTACAGAAGCTAAAAAGATTAAAAATAATGGGCTATTAAGAACGCAGTATTATAGCAAAAGTAATCTGAATGAAACTAGAGGAGCGTATGAGGAAGCATTACAAGATTACAAGATCTATAAAATGTACAATGATTCTATTAATAATACAGAAAAAACAAAGCGTATTACAGAATTAGAACTCAATTATAAATTTGATAAAGAGAAGCAAGCAAGTGAATTAAGATTAGAGAATGAAACCTCTAAGAAACAATTGTACTTATTACTTTTTGTAATTGCTACTATTATGGGAGGTATTATTTTCTGGTTGACACGAAAAAACGCGAAGCATCGATTAGCCTTATCAAATAAAGAGTTAGCAACCGAGCAATTAGAAAAGGTAAAAGCAGAATTGGCATTAGTTACGAAAGAAAAAGAATTGAAGAATGCCGTTATAGAAAATTCTTTACGACAAGAAGTATTGAGTAAAACCTTGGGTGACATTAAGGAGATTATCAAACTAGAAAACGAAAAAGAACGTAAAACCGCCTTACAATCATTATCCGCATCCTTACTTTCAGAAAAAGCAACTACCAACAGTACTACAGATCTAAAATCCTATATGGATACCGTAAGTATGGATTTTAAAGTGATTTTGGATAGCAAGTTTCCCGATTTAAAAGAAAAAGAAAAAGAGTTATTGTGTTTAATGACTTTAGGGCTCAATGCTACGGAGATTAGTAAACTACAAAACAATACCGTTTCTGCGATTAAATCTGCACGCTCTCGTATTCGTAAAAAGATAGGAGTAGATTCTAAACAAGATATTATTGAGTTTATAAATAATTCCAATATTTAATTAGTACATAATTTTACTGCAAGAGTTATGATGTCATACTGAGCCTGTCGAAGTATAACTTTAGAACTTCCCTTTTCGGGCTTCGAGAACCTCAGCCCTCGATGAGCATGTACTCTTTGGTTTTCGAAGGATCTCAGTTCTAGATGTGTTCGGACCCTGAGGTTCTCGAAGGGTCTCACACCTTGATATGTATATATCTTCAGTCCTAGATATGATGAGGTCGGGCTTCGAGAGCCTCAGCCCTCGATGTGTATGGCCCCTTAATTACTAAAAAGGTCAAATTTTGAATATAACATATCGTCAGTTCGAGTGTCCCGATGTATATCGGGATGTATCGAGAACCAATTCTAGTCTTCATCATGTCGGGCTTCGAGAGCCTCAGCCCACGATACGAGTGAACTCTCAAGTTCTCGAAGGGACCGATATAGCAACCATAAAGAAAAGGTAAAATAAACCTGCAACCCCAAAAACACCCCGTTGCAACCCTTTTGCAACCCCCAAAACCTTTGTAACCCTTAAAATCCTGTTAATTTTGTACTCGATTTTAAGAATTTATTTCAACTCTTTTTTTAATAAAAAGCCCCTTATGAAATGAGCCATTAAAATGATTTTTATTGAACTGATCATTACTATTGGCGAATTCCATCTGGCTGATAAACCTTATACAAGCAACAGATGAAACACTTTTACATTACACTTTTTTTTATTGTTAGTTTTTTGACTGCTGGATTTGCTCAAAGTGAATTTATTACCACTTGGCAAACCACAACAGCTAATGAAAGTATTACCATTCCCACAACAGGATCAGGATACAATTATACGGTTGATTGGGGAGATGGTACTATTGAGAATGGATTGACTGGAAATGCTACACATGAATACGCTATAGCAGATACCTATACTGTTGAAATCACTGGTGATTTTCCAAGGATTTACTTTGCGAACTCTGGTGATAAAGATAAAATTAGAACCATAGAACAGTGGGGGACTATTCGATGGACCAGCATGGGAAACGCGTTTGATGGATGTTCGCAATTGATATTGAATGCAGATGATACTCCGGATTTATCATTGGTGAATGATCTTTCTGAAATGTTTAGTGATGCAAGTAGTTTAGTAGATACTAAAGGCAGTATTGGAAACTGGGATGTAAGTACTGTAAACTCTATGACCGGTATGTTTGCATCTGCGAATAATTTTGGTCAAGATTTAGGAAATTGGGATATTTCTAGTGTAACAAGTATGGTAAGTATGTTTTTTAGGAGTGGTTTATCGACGGAAAACTATGATGCTACTTTAATCGGTTGGGCAACATTGGATGCAGGGGAGACGATACCTACGAATATTTTTGTAGATTTTGGAAGCAGCAGCCATTGTATTGGTACGTCCGCCTTGAATATATTAACATCAACACCGAATAATTGGACAATTTTAGATAGAGGATTTAATTGCGATGATAGCGACGCATTTATAACTACTTGGAGGATTTCTTCAAATAATGAGACCATTACAATTCCAACTACAGGCTCGGGATACGAATATTATGTGGATTGGGGAGATGGTTCAGTTGAGACTATAGAAACAGGCAATGCTACTCATCAATATACCTCGGGTCCTGGCGATTACCAAATTAAAATATGGGGAGATTTTCCTCGAATTTATTTTAACAATACAGGTGATAGGCGAAAAATTTTTTCTATAGATAATTGGGGTACAAACAAATGGCAAAGTTTTGAATCTGCCTTTAATGGAGCAACGAATCTAGTACTAAATGCCACCGATATACCAGACTTATCAGAAGTTGAAAATTTAAGCGCCATGTTTCAATCTACAACGAGTTTTGATGATATTGGAGGTAGAATGAAGGATTGGGATGTAAGTAATGTAAATTATATGACTGCAATGTTTGCAGGTTCAAATTTTAATGAAGACATAGGAAATTGGGATTTAAGTAATATTACTAATGGAAGTTCTATTACTTTCTTAACACTTTCAGAGAAAAATTATGTCAAGTTATTAACAGGTTGGGGAACTGATACAAGTGGAATCGATGGCGATGGTATTGACGATATACCAAGAGATTTTCAAATATTTTTTTTACAATTCACTTACTTTTGTTTAGGCTTGCAGGAAGAAACTAACCTAGCTTTAGATCCTTATAATTGGTTATTTAGTGGCACTATAATAGATTGTAGTGACGCATTTATCACAACCTGGCAAACTACAACCGCAAATGAACCCATCACCATACCTACAACAGGATCTGGATATGATTACCATATCGATTGGGGAGATGGAACTGTTGAATTCGATTTAACAGGAAATGCTACGCATGAATATGCTACTACAGATACTTATACCGTTAAAATTACAGGGGATTTTCCAAGGTTTTATTCTCCAGGAATGGGAGGGTATTTTACTAATGCAGCCAAGATTCAATCCATAGAACAATGGGGCACGCAACAGTGGGAAAGTATGGAAAATGCTTTTGATAGTACAACCAATTTGGTGATCAATGCTATAGATGTTCCAGATCTGAGTATGGTAACCAGTATGCAAGGAATGTTCTTTTTAAATTCTAGTCTTGTTGATAACGGTAGTGCTATAAGCACATGGGATGTAAGTAATGTGCAGGATATGGGGTACCTATTTAGAAATACTCCCTTTAATGAGGATATCAGTAGTTGGAATACTCAGAATGTTACCAATATGAGTAATATGCTGGCTAACTGTCCAAATTTTGATCAAAATCTTGGTAATTGGGATATTAATAGTGTAACTAATATGTCTGATATGCTGGTTACCTCTGGACTTTCTTTAGCTAATTATGATGCTACCTTACTTGGTTGGGCAACGGACTCTAGTGGAAATACAACTGATGGAATTGATGATATTCCTGTTAATATTACTTTTCATGCAGGTTCTAGTAGTTATTGTTTAGGAGTGGGGGCTCACAATACGCTTACGAGTGCACCTTACAATTGGACCATAAGTGATGATGGAACCACTTGTGCTCCTACAGATTTTTTTATTACCACTTGGCAAACCACTTCAGATAATGAAAGTATTACCATTCCAACGTTTGAAAATGGATATAACTATTCAGTTGATTGGGGAGATGGAACTGTTGAATATGGATTTACAGGAAATGCAAGTCATGAATATGCTACTGCAGGAACTTATGTAGTTAAAATCAATGGTGACTTTCCTAGAATATACTTTTCTGGAAACACATCTATTGCAACAAAAATTTTAAGTGTAGAACAGTGGGGAACTATTGCCTGGAATTCCATGTCTGATGCGTTTAATGGATGTTCTAATTTGGTAATCAATGCTACGGATGCTCCAGACTTAAGTAATGTTGTTTTATTAAGTCAAATGTTTGCGGCTTGTACTTCTCTTACCAATGAAGATTTTAATCATTGGAATCTCTCTAACGTAACGAAGATAAATGGAATGTTTACAGGAGCAACAAACTTTAATGGTAGTATCAACGAATGGGATGTGAGTAATGTTGATAACATGGAGGCAGTTTTTGGAGGAACAGGATTATTTAACAGGGATTTGAGTGATTGGGATGTATCTAATGTTGTTGATATGGGATTCATGTTTTTTAACGCTACAGGTTTTGATCAAAGTCTTGGTGCATGGGATATATCTAGTTTAAGAATCACAACCGGAATGTTTAGTAATGTAGGGCTTTCTACAGCTAGTTATGACGCAACTTTAATGGGTTGGGCAAGCTTAGATACTGGAGAAACACAAATACCTACAGGAATTTCTATTGTTACAAATCACCTAACGTATTGTCTTGGAGTAGATGCGCACAATACGCTAACCAGTGCTCCCTATAATTGGTCTATTACCGATGCAGGAACTACTTGTGCTTCCACAGATTTCTTTATTACCACTTGGGAAATAGCCACAAATAATGAAGAAATAGCACTTCCTATCACAGATACCGGGCTGGATTTTATAGTAGATTGGGGAGATGGTATGATTACCAATGAAACCGAAGAGGCTTACCATACCTATGCGAATGCAGGAACGTACACCATCCGTATTTCAGGAAACTTTAATCGTATGCGTTTTAATGGAAATGCAGATAGGAACAAAATCCAAACCATAGAACAATGGGGAAGCAATACTTGGACTTCTATGGAGGATGCTTTTAACGGTTGTACGAATTTAGAAGTGAAAGCAGTGGATAGTCCGGATTTATCAAATGTTACTTCACTTGAATCGATGTTTCGCTCATGCCATTCCTTAGATAAAGATTTCAATGTTGATTTTTCTGGATGGGATACCAGTAGTATTCAAGATTTTACCTGGGCATTTACAGATGCGATCGCATTTAACAGTAGTAGTATTACTAATTGGGATGTAAGCGAAGCAACCCGCTTTGATTTTATGTTCCTAAGTGCTACCTCTTTTGATCAAGATTTAAGTCAATGGGATATTAGCAGTGCCACGAGTATGGACACAATGCTTCGAGATGCAGGAATGTCTACAGAGAATTATGACGCGACTTTAATCGGTTGGGCGACTTTAGAAACGGGAGAAACACAAATTCCTAGTGATATAGTATTAGATGTTGATGCCACCTATTGTTTAGGAGAAGCTGCCAGAAACACATTAACAAGTACCTTGTATAATTGGCTCATCTTTGATGAAGGAACAGCTTGCGCAGCTACCGACTTTTTCATTACCACCTGGCAAACGACCACAGCGAATGAAGTAATCACTATTCCTATTAGAAGTGCAGAAACTTATAATTATAGTGTAGATTGGGGAGATGGAATTTTAGAAACTGGTTTTACAGGAAATGCAACACATACATTTGCAACAGCAGGAATCAAAACTATAAAGATAATTGGAGATTTTCCAGCACCATTCTTTAGGATATTGTCAAATGATGATAAAGGTAAGTTATTAACCATTGAACAATGGGGTACACAGCGATGGACCACTATGAACGGAGCTTTTGGGGGTTGTTATAACCTAAAATTAAATGCCAATGATATACCTGACTTATCTCAAGTAACCACTATCGCAGATATGTTTAGGGATTGTACCAACTTTGAAGACTTAAAAGATAATATGAATTCTTGGGATGTAAGTAATATCGAAAGAATATCATATATGTTTAATGATTGTATAGTCTTTAATGAGAACATAGGTAATTGGACATTTACAAAACTTAAATCTAGTTTTAGTGCTTTTAACGGGGCATCAGCTTTTAACCAGGATATTTCCAATTGGAATATGTCTACTGTAGAGGATATGGAAAGTATGTTTAAAGATGCAACTTCTTTCAATCAACCTATAGGTAATTGGACATTAGGTGTAGTAGATTATATCAATGATTTTTTTGCAGGAGCCACCTCTTTTAATCAAGACCTAAGTGCTTGGGATTTTAGCAATGTCTATGAAGCTTATGATATGTTTAATGGCGCTACTTCTTTTAATCAGGATTTATCTGCTTGGGATATTAGTAATGTAGAATCATTAGATAACTTTTTTATCGGTTCGGGAATGTCTCAGGAAAATTATGACAACACTTTGATCGGTTGGGCTACTTTAGAATCTGGAGAGACTCAAATCCCAGCTAATTTAACACTGGATGCTACGGTTGCTCATTGTTTAAGTATCGATGCAGTAAATACGCTAACCAACGCACCTTATAATTGGACCATCAATGATGGAGGACAAGGATGTGTTGACCCAGTGATAACTTTATTAGGAGATAATCCACAAGTAATAGAAAGAGGTGATGCGTATACAGAGCTAGGTGCTGAAGTTACCTATGGTGCAATAGTAACAATCAATGCAACTTCTGTAAATACAGATGTGGTAGGTAGCTATTCGGTTGCTTATGATGCTGTAAATACGGTATCGGGAGCCACTGCAACACAAGTAACCAGGACTGTGGAGGTTGTAGATACTACCGCTCCAGTAATTACCTTAAACGGGCTAAATCCACAAATCATTGAATTAGGAGATCCGTATGTAGAACTGGGAGCAACAACCGATGATGGTAGTCCAGTAACTTTAGATACTAATATTGGTCTCTTGGTTAGTGATGTAGGTACATATTCGGCAATGTATTTTGCTGTAGATGCTTATGGTAATAGTTCTACAGTATTTAGAACAGTAGAAGTGGTAGACACTACCGCTCCAGTAATTACCTTAAGCGGAGCAAATCCACAAATCATAGAATTAGGAGATCCGTATGTAGAACTGGGAGCAACAACCGATGACGGTAGTCCAGTAACTTTAGATACTAATATTGGTCTCTTAGTTAGTGATGTGGGTACATATTCCGCAATGTATTTTGCCGTGGATGCTTATGGTAATAGTTCTACAATATTTAGAACAGTAGAAGTGGTAGACACTACCGCTCCAGTAATTACCTTAAACGGACCAAATCCACAAATCATAGAATTAGGAAATCCGTACGTAGAGTTGGGAGCAACCACCGATGATGGTAGTCCAGTAACTTTAGATACTAATATTGGTCTCTTGGTTAGTGATGTAGGTGCGTATTCTGCAATGTATTTTGCAGCAGATGCTAGTGGTAATAGTTCCACAGTATTCCGAACAGTAGAGGTGGTAGATACGACTAATCCAACCGTGGTATGTCAAAATATAACCGTACAACTAGATGACACAGGAAATGCTAGTATTACCGCGGCTATCATCGATAACGGTTCTACAGATCTTTCAGGCATAGCATCACTAGCAATTGATGTGACTGATTTTGATTGTACAAACGTTGGAGACAACATGGTTACCCTAACGGTTACCGATGCTAACGGAAATACAGATATGTGTATGGCTACTGTTACGGTAGAAGATTCCATTTCTCCAGAATTTGATATAACCACAGTACCAACAGATATGGAAGTGCCTTTTGATACAGGTGATATGTATACGTTGGCTGATTTTACTACTGATGTAGTGGTGACTGACAATTGTGATAGTAACAGTGTGTTTGCGACGACGATTACACAGAGTCCTGTGGCAGGTACATTATTAGCAGCAGGGGATCATGTCATTACACTAATAGCAACAGATGATAATTCGAATATAGAAACAGTTTCTTTTACGATTACTGTATCCGCGATATTGAGTGTAGAAGAAAATGAAGAGTATCTGTTCACGATATATCCAAATCCAGCGAAAGATCAGGTTTGGATCACTGGATTACAAGGTGAAGCAGAAGTAACGATTTCAGATATCAATGGTCGCATATTAAGAACAATAAAAGTGATGAACGATCAAGCGATTTCTACCACGGATTTATCTGAAGGAGTGTATTTGATTACGATAGAACAAAATGATATCAATCAAACCATGAGATTGATGAAGAATTAGAATACTAAATAATCATCGGCAAAAGGAAGTGTTACAAAGTTAAGGGGTTGTAACATGGAAATTTGCCAAACAAAACCATCCGCCTCAGACGGATGGTTTTTTGTTTATAGTATTTTGCAACCCCTTTGCAACCCCTGTTTTCTTGGTAAAACTTAATATCTTGTTAATTTTGCACTCGATTTTAAAAAATGTATATCAACTCTTTTTCTAAAAGACCCCTTAATATGAAACACATTTACACTGCACTTTTTTTGATTGTTAGCTCTTTTACTGTAGGATTTGCTCAGGATGAGTTTATAATTACTTGGCAAGCCACTGATGATCAAAAAGAACTTTCTATACCCACCTCTGGATCTGGCTATAATTATACTGTAGATTGGGGAGATGGAGTTATAGAATCCAATCAAACAGGAATTAGTTTTCATACATACGCAAGTAATGGTATTTATACTGTGAAAATACAGGGAGTATTTCCTTCGATAACCTTTGGTAACAATCCTGATTTTAGAGTTCCAGCTCAATTAGTATCCGTAGAACAATGGGGATCAAATGCCTGGACGGATATGACCAGAGCGTTCTCAGGTTGTACAAACCTAGTGATTAATGCTACAGATATACCAGATTTAAGTAATACTACTTCTTTGGAAAAAATGTTTGATGGGACTACCAACTTTGTGGATAATGGAGGACAACTTGGAAATTGGAATGTGTCAACTATTGAAAACATGATCGATATGTTCAGAAATTCTGGAATGAATGTAAATATAGGGTTATGGAATGTGGGAAACGTAATAGATTTTACAGGGATGTTTACCGGAAATACCGCATTTAATCAAAATATAGATGGTTGGAATATTGGGGAGTTTGTGACTGGTACTATAAATATGAGGGCTATGTTTGACTCTGCTAGTAGTTTTAATAGTCCTTTAAATACATGGGATATAAGTAGAGTCATAAACATGTCAAGTATGTTTGGGTTTGCTACAGCGTTTAATCAGCCTCTTGATAATTGGGATACGAGTAGCGTAGAGAATATGGGAGGAATGTTTTTTGGAGCATCAGACTTTGATCAAAATGTTGGTGATTGGAATCTTTCTAGCGTAACCGCTATGGGGGCTATGTTCCAGTTAGCTGGACTTTCCACAACAAATTATGATGCTACCTTAATTGGTTGGGCTACACAAGATGCGGGAGAAACGATACCATCAAATATTAGCATCAGTTTTGAAGGAAGTCAATATTGTTTTGGAGTGGATGCAAGGAATATATTAACCGATAGTACTAGATTTAATTGGAACATTACGGATGATGGTGCAGCGTGTGCTTCTACAGATTTCTTTATCACTACCTGGGAGACTACTTCTAATAACGAAAGTATTACTATACCAACTACAGGAGCTGGATATGATTACGATATTGATTGGGGAGATGGAACTATAGAAACTGGATTTACAGGGAATGCATCGCACAGCTATATTTCTCCAGGAATATATAAGATAAAAATTATAGGAGATTTTCCTCAGTTTGCTTCCTTAGTAGGAGGGATAGGTAATGCTGAAAAGTTACAAGCTATTGAACAGTGGGGCGATATGGAATGGAGAACAATGTTTCAAGCATTTTCGAGATGCGCTAATATGAATGTTACTGCTACAGATACTCCTGATTTATCACAGGTAACAGAAATGGGACAAATGTTTTTTGGATGTACTAGTTTGGGTTCTCCTGATTTTTCAGCTTGGGATACTTCTAATGTTACCGGTATGGGTTGGATGTTTTTGAATGCTAGAAATTTCAATGGCAACATTACTACTTGGAATGTTGGTAATGTTACTGATTTTGTATTGATGCTTGGAGGAGCAAGAAGCTTTAATCAGAATATTAGCAGCTGGAATATAGGAGAAAACGTGACGGGTACAATAAGTATGGATAGTATGTTAGAGAGTACTGAAAATTTTGATCAGGATTTAGGAAGTTGGGATTTACAGAAAGTAACAGATATCAATGATATCTTGAATAATTCTGGACTTTCTATAGGTAATTACGACGCTACTTTAATAGGTTGGGCATCCAATACCAATAGTCCTAATGGCTTAGTGTTAGGGGCAGATGGACTTAAGTATTGTGTAGGGGAAGTATCGAGAAACGTCCTTACAAGTGCACCTTATAATTGGACCATAGATGATGGAGGATTGGATTGTAGTGATGCGTTTATTACTACTTGGGAAACGACTGTACCTTTTGGAACAGTTACCCTTCCCACCACAGGAAGTGGTTATAATTACAATGTGGATTGGGGAGATGGAATCGTGATATCTAATGTGACAGGGAGTATTATTCGTAAATATGATACACCTGCAACGTATATTATAAAGATTACGGGAGATTTTCCAAGAATATATTTCAATAATACAGGAGATCGAGATAAAATCTTGACAATAGAACAGTGGGGAAAACAACAATGGGATAGTATGAATCGTGCTTTTGCAGGTTGTAGTAACCTAGTGTTAAACGCTGATGACGTACCAGATTTATCAACCACAACAGACATCTCATTTATGTTCGCTGGGGCGACTTCTTTTGAGGATGATAAAGACATTATGAATAGTTGGGATGTTTCAAACATTAGCAATATGTGGGGTGTTTTTGATACTGCTACGGCTTTTAATGAAAATATAACTTCATGGAATGTTGGAAATGTGATCAATTTTAGTAGAATGTTCTATCAAAGTGGGTTTTCTCAAAATATAGGTGGTTGGAATATTGGGGAACAGGTTACAGGTACTATAAATATGACCGAAATGTTTGCTAGAGCAACATCCTTTAACCAGGATCTTAGCAATTGGGATATGAGCAAGGTAAGTAGTTTAAGAGAAATGTTTCGACAAAACTTTGGTTACGATCAATCAATAGGGGATTGGGATATATCGAGTGTGACAGATATGAGAAATATGTTGTTTAGTTCAGGATTATCGACAGAAAATTATGATCAGACCTTAATCGGTTGGGCAACATTAGATGCAGATGAAACTCAAATCCCAGTGGGAATTACATTTAATGCAGGAAATAGTACCTATTGCTTAGGAGAATCGGCACGAAATACTTTAACTGCTGCACCTTATAATTGGATAATCAACGATATGGGGCAAGCTTGTATCGATCCGGTCATTACTTTATTGGGAGATAATCCACAAGTGATAGAAAAAGGAGATACGTATAATGAATTAGGGGCTGAGGTTACCTATGGAGCTACGTTAACTATCAATTCGGCGTCTGTAAATACAAATCAAGTGGGTAGTTATACGGTTACTTATGATGCTATAAATACAGTTTCTGGTGAAACTGCAATGCAAGTAACCAGAACAGTAGATGTCGTAGATACTACCGCACCAATAATTACCTTAAATGGAGCAAATCCACAAACTATAGAATTAGGAGCTGGATATACTGAGTTAGGAGCGACTACCGATGATGGATCTGCGGTAAGTATTGATACTTCAGAATTTATGGATGCAGTAGGAAGTTATACGATCTATTATGACGCTACCGATGCTGCTGGTAATGTAGCTATTCAAGTGACCAGAACAGTGGATGTCGTAGATACTACCGTACCAGTAATTACCTTAAACGGCGCAAATCCGCAAACCATAGAATTAGGAGCTGGATATACTGAGTTAGGAGCTACAACCGATGATGGTTCTGCAGTAAGTATAAATACTTCAGAATTCATGGATGCAGTAGGTAGTTATACGATTTATTATGATGCTACCGATGCTGCTGGCAATGCAGCTATTCAGGTGACCAGAACAGTGGATGTAGTAGATACTACCGCACCAGTAATTACCTTAAACGGAGCAAATCCACAAACCATAGAATTAGGAGCTGGATATAATGAGTTAGGAGCTACTACAGATGATGGATCTGCGGTAAGTATTGATACTTCAGAATTTATGGACGCAGTAGGAAGTTATACGATCTATTATGATGCTACCGATGCTACTGGTAATGCAGCTATTCAGGTGACCAGAACAGTGGATGTAGTAGATACTACCAATCCTACTGTTGTATGTCAAAATATAACCGTACAATTAGATGATACAGGGAATGCTAGTATTACGCCCGCTATGATCGATAATGGTTCTGCAGATCTTTCAGGTATTGCATCAATTGTTATTGATATAACAGATTTTGATTGTACTAACATTGGAGATAACATGGTTACGCTAACAGTTACCGATGCTAATGGAAATACAGATATGTGTATGGCTACTGTTACTGTAGAAGATGAGGTAGCTCCAGAATTTGATATGACTACAGTACCTACAGATATGGAAGTACCTTTTGATACAGGTAATACGTATACGTTGCCTGATTTTACAAATGGAGTAGTAGTTACGGACAATTGCGATACTAACAAAAGTGCATTTGCTACGACGATTACGCAGAGTCCAGTAGCAGGTACGTTATTAGCGGAAGGCGATCATGTGATTACGCTAACAGCAACAGATGATAACTCGAATATAGAAACAGTTTCTTTTACTATTACTGTATCTGGTGTACTAAGTGTAGAAGAAAATACAGAAGACATATTCTCGATATACCCAAATCCAGCAACGGATCAATTTTGGATTACAGGAGTAAGCGGAGAAGCAGAAGTAACGTTTTATGATATCAACGGGCGTATGTTACAAACCATAAAAGTTATGAATGAACAAGCGGTTTCTACCACAGATTTATCTGCAGGAGTCTATTTAATTACAATAGAGCAAAATGATATTTATCAGTCTATTCGATTGATCAAGAATTAGCATAACAAAAATTAGCAACTAAGTACTGCGGAGGTAAGGGGTCGTAGTACGGAAGTTTGCAAGATAGGACTATCCGCCTTAGGCGGATGGTTTTTTATCTCTAATTGTTAAAAATTGAATAGTTAAAAAAATGTCTCCCAATTGTCTTCTTTTTCCTTTTATGGATACCTAATATCTTGATTACTATTGCAAAAAAATGTTTGTCCCCCTATATGTACCCCCAATATAGTTTTTTTAACAAGCGGTAAGTAGTACCATTGCACCAAAATTAATATAGAATATCCAAGTAATTTATAAAGCCCTTAGTTTATGAAAAAAAAATACCTTTTAATTATTTTACTTTTTTTAGTAGGAATTACAGTAAGTCATGCTCAATACACGAGTATACCTGACGCCAATTTTGAAGCTGCGTTAGTAGCTTTAGGTCACGATAGTGTTAGTGGTGATGGACAGGTTTTAACAGCCGACATAGCAACAATAACAGAATTAGATATACGGAATGAACAGATTACAGATCTTACCGGTATTGAAGATTTTAGCGCATTGGAAGAATTAAGAGCTAATTTTAATAGTATTTCATCGGTAGATTTAAGTCAAAACACAGCATTAGAAACACTCTTTATAGGAGATAATAATCTAACTGCTTTAGATGTTTCTGCCAATGTAAATCTTGATTACTTAAGTATTAATGATCTTAATTTAACGTCAGGGATTGATATTTCTCAAAATACCAAACTAACGAATTTCGTTGCGGAAAATTCTAATTTAAGTACCATTGACCTTTCTAATAATGTTTTATTGCAGCAACTTGACTTAGAAGATAATAACCTCACAACCTTAGATGTAACTAATCTAACAGCATTAGAGAGTTTGTTAGTTTCGGATAATCAATTAACTACTATTGATCTATCAAATAATACACAGCTAGAATTTTTTGGTTTTGAGAGTAATAATTTTGGAAGTCTCGATTTTTCAGGTTTAAGTAACTTAACCATAATTGATGGGAGCGGTAACAATAATCTGACTACGGTCAATTTAGCAGGAGTAACAGCATTAGAGGTTTTTCAGGTAAATACCGCATCTATAACTTCTTTAGATTTTAGTGAAGCAACCAATTTAAATTTTTTAAGCGCTATTGGTAGTCAGTTGGAAACTCTAGATTTAAGAAACAATACAGCACTAACTGTTATTCAGATTCCAAATAATAACTTGACCAGTTTAGATCTGCGTAATATTGATGTTACACAAATTAATTTATCTGCATCTGGAAATAATGATTTGGATTGTATATCAGTGGATGATGTAGCTTTAGCAGAAGCAAATCTTACTTCAGATTTTAGATATAGTATTGATTGTGCTTTGTATACCTATGTGCCAGATGACAATTTTGAAGCTGCGCTAGCAGTCTATGACGATATACCAGGTGATAATAGTGTGCCAAAAGCAGCAATCGAAATTCTAACAACTTTAGATGTTTCTTCTCTGGATATTGCTGATTTGACTGGGATTCAAGATTTTATTGCATTATCATCACTTAATGCCAGTACTAACAGTCTTAGAAAGGTTGATTTATCAAATAATACAGATCTACAAATTGTTAATCTAGAAGAAAATTCTTTAAAGACATTAGATGTATCAAATCTGGTAAACCTAACCAGTCTCGAAGTAGATAAAAATGACTTATTCGCTTTAAATATTCAAAATGGAGCAAATACCAATCTTACTTTTTTTGACGCGACCGAAAATGCAGATTTAAACTGTATTTTGGTAGATAGCGAAACCTATGCTAATGCTAATTTTGTCAATATAGATAACCAAACTTCATTTAGCGAAACAGATTGTACGATCTATGTTGCTATCCCTGATTCGAATTTTGAAGCAGCATTAGCTGCCTACGATGATATTAGTAGTGATGGTCAAATTCCATTAGAAAACATTTACGATGTAGAAGAGCTGGATGTAGAAGGAAATACTATTTCGGATCTTACAGGAATTGCATCTTTTGAATCCTTAACAACACTTAATTGTAGTGGAAATAATTTAAGTACGTTAGATCTTTCTAATAATGAGTTATTAGAAACTTTGACTTGTGGAGACAATAGCTTTTCAAGTTTGGATTTATCTAATAACAACCAATTAATTAGTTTATATGTTGATAATTGTGGATTACTTACATCTATAAATCTTAACGGTTGTACAGTATTGGAAACGCTGGAAGCAGATGATAATAACTTGAGTACTATCGATTTGTCTACTAATATTAACCTGAAATCATTAGATTTAGATAATAATATAATTACCACACTAGATCTTAGTAATAATATACTACTTGAGTTTTTAGATCTGGACAATAATAACCTTTCTGCATTAGATTTGAGTAATAACTCGTTATTAGAATTTCTGGATATAGAAACGAATAACATCTCAACTTTAGATCTAACGGTTCTACCTAATCTGGAAAGAGCTGATTTGGAGAGCAATCCATTAACGGCAATTGATTTTTCTCAAAACTTATTGTTGGAAGATGTAGATACGGATGACACGCAGATTGTAAATTTAGATTTTTCTAATAACACAGCGCTTACCAGATTGGATATAGATAATACAGCTACGTTGACTACAGTAATTTTTGGAAATGCAATTGGGCTGACTCAACTTTATATTGATGAAACTGCTATCGAATCCATAGATGTTTCACCACTTACAGGTTTGAGAGTACTAGATGTAGGAGATACCAATTTGAAGACCTTAGATATCTCAGCAAATATCGCGTTGACGGATTTGAGAGTTGATAATGCTGATTTGGTAAGCTTGGATCTTAGAAATGGTAATAACAGTAATTTTAGTAGGATGGAGGCAACATCTAATGCAAGTCTTACCTGTATTATGGTGGATGATGCTACAGCGGCGATTACTGATTTTACTGATATTGATATGGGAGTAACCTTTAGTGAAACAACCTGTGGATATACATTAATTCCTGACGCAAATTTTGAGGCAGCTTTGAGTGCCTATGATGATATAGCAAATGATGGTTTGATACCTACAGATCGGATAGAAAATGTTCCAATCGTAAATGTAGCAAATAGTGGTATCTCTGATCTAACGGGGATTGAAGCTTTTGTAGATTTGGAAACTTTGAATGTGAGTTCAAATAGTTTATCGGTAATTGATCTTTCAAATAATGCTAATTTAGAGATTTTGAATGCTTCGGATAATGCACTTACTTCAGTGGACCTATCTGAGAATGCACAAGTGCAAATAGTTTATTTAGGAGAAAATCAACTTTCTACTATCGATGTTTCTACAAATACATTTTTAGAAATTTTAGATATCCATGATAATAATATAGCTATACTTGATCTTTCTTCAAATGTAAACCTAGAAGAATTAAATGCGAATAATAACGGAATATCTAGTATAGATTTATCTAACAATACACTTCTAGAAAATGTGTCTTTAGATGCTAATGATATTACTACAATTAATATATATGGTCTTGTAAACCTAGAATTTCTTTATTTAGATGAGAATAACTTATCAAGTATTGATGTAAGTGGTAATACAAGTTTATTGGAGTTATTTGCAAATGACAATACAGCTTTGTCTTCTTTAGATTTAACTACTAATGGAGATATTCAACTGGTCTATTGTAATAACTGTTCTGACCTTTCATCAATAATTTTTGGGAATAGCACAGATTTAGAAACAATTCAATTAGATAACACGGCACTAACCAATATCGACCTTAGCTTGTTGGTAGATTTACGAGAAATAAGTCTAAGACAAACAGATATCACTTTTTTAGATTTATCTCATAACCCTATACTGTTAGATATCTACGCTACAGATGGAAAGTTAACAGGAATCAACTTAAAGAATGGTGGTAACACGGGTATCGACGAATTAGAAATAACTGGAAATCCAGATCTGTATTGTGTAGAAGTGGACGATGTGGATTATGCGAATACCAATTTTATAGATAAAGATGTACAAACTAGTTTTAGTTTAGATTGTATAGCACCTGTAATTACTTTAAACGGAGCAAACCCACAAACTATAGAATTAGGAGCTGGATATACAGAATTAGGAGCTACTACCGATGATGGTACTGCGGTAAGTATTGATACTTCAGAATTCATGGATGCAGTAGGCAGTTATACGATCTATTATGATGCTACCGATGCTGCTGGTAATGTAGCTATTCAGGTAACCAGAACGGTGGATGTAGTAGATACTACCGCACCAATAATTACCTTAAACGGAGCAAACCCACAAACTATAGAATTAGGAGCTGGATATTCAGAATTAGGAGCTACTACCGATGATGGTACTGCGGTAAGTATTGATACTTCAGAATTCATGGATGCAGTAGGCAGTTATACGATCTATTATGATGCTAACGATGCTGCTGGTAATGTAGCTATTCAGGTAACCAGAACTGTAGATGTAGTAGATACTACAGCACCAATAATTACCTTAAATGGAGCAAATCCACAAACCATAGAATTAGGAGCTGGATATACTGAGTTAGGAGCTACTACAGATGATGGATCTGCTGTAAGTATTGATACTTCAGAATTTATGGATACAGTAGGTAGTTATACGATCTATTATGACGCTACCGATGCTGCTGGTAATGTAGCTATTCAGGTAACCAGAACGGTGGATGTAGTCGATACTACCGCACCAGTAATTACCTTAAACGGAGCAAATCCACAAATTATAGAATTAGGAGCTGGATATACAGAATTAGGAGCTACTACCGATGATGGTTCTGTAGTAAGTATTGATACTTTAGAATTTATGGACGCAGTAGGTAGTTATACGATTTATTATGATGCTACCGATGCTGCTGGCAATGCAGCGATTCAGGTGGCCAGAACAGTGGATGTAGTAGATACTACCAATCCTACTGTTGTATGTCAAAATATAACCGTACAATTAGATGATACAGGGAATGCTACTATTACGGCCGCTATGATCGATAACGGTTCTACAGATCTTTCAGGCATAGCATCAATTGTTATTGATGTTACAGATTTTGATTGTACTAACATTGGAGATAACATGGTTACGCTAATGGTTACGGATGCTAATGGAAATACGGATATGTGCATGGCTACTGTTACGGTAGAAGATGAGGTAGCTCCAGAATTTGATATGACTACCGTACCTACAGATATGGAAGTACCTTTTGATACTGGTAATATGTATACGTTGGCTGATTTTACAGTTGGAGTAGTAGTTACAGACAATTGCGATACTAACAAAAGTGCATTTGCTACGACGATTACGCAGAGTCCAGTAGCAGGTACGTTGTTAGCGGAAGGCGATCATGTAATCACACTTACGGCAACAGATGATAATTCGAATATAGAAACAGTTTCTTTTACCATTACTGTATCTGGTGTACTAAGTGTAGAAGAAAATACAGAAGACATATTCTCCATATACCCAAATCCAGCAACGGATCAATTTTGGATTACCGGAGTAAGTGGAGAGGCAGCAGTTACGTTCTATGATATCAACGGGCGTATGTTACAAACCATAAAAGTTGTGAATGGACAAGCTGTATCTACCACAGATTTATCTGAAGGAGTGTATTTGATTACAATAGAGCAAAATGATATCAAGCAAACCATACGATTGATAAAAAAATGATAATTCAATAGTTCTTGTGCAAGGAAGATTTATATAATTATGGGGAACATAAACTTCTTTGCAATTATAAACCATCTGCCTCATCAGGTGGATGGTTTTTATATGTATCTGATTTGTAAATAGAATATAACCTTTTTAAAATCAGCCATAAAATGATGTTTTTTGAAGTTGCACCCCTTTTTGTACCCCTATATAAGCTTACATCTTTGGAGAATTAAAATATCTTTGAGAATGAAATCGTTAAGCCTTTTTAGGTTTAGAAAGTCTAATAATTTATAAACAACCCTCAAATCCCAAAATAATGAAAGTAACAGACCTACTTTTGCTACTATGTATTTGCATATTCGTAGCATGTTCCAATGAAGAAAGTAACTATGTGGAAATTGATGAAGATCAAAATAATGAAGAAATTTCAGAAACCCTCCAAGCCACTTTTGGTCAAAATATAGATTTAAATAATCTAGAGAATTATGCAGCACAAAATATTCCTAATTATATAACAAGAGATAATACTAATGGAAATGCTATAACTGATGAAAAGGCAACATTAGGAAGGGTATTGTTCTATGATAAGAATTTATCTTCCGATAATACAATTTCTTGTTCTAGTTGTCATCAACAGGCATTTGCATTTAGCGACGGTTCAGATGTGAGTACAGGAGTCAACGGAACTACAGGAAGGCATAGTATGCGATTGGTAAATGCTAGGTTTTCTGATGAAGTTCATTTCTTTTGGGATGAAAGAGCAAGTACATTAGAGGAGCAAACCACACAACCAATTCAAGACCATGCAGAGATGGGGTTCAGTGGTGAAAACGGAGATCCATCTATGACAGATCTTTTAAGTAAATTAGAACAACTGTCATATTATCAAGAACTCTTCCAGTTCGCTTATGGAAATACTGCTATTACAGAAGAGAGACTTCAGGAATGCTTGGCGCAATTCATTCGTAGTATACAATCATTCGATTCAAAATACGATGATGGTAGGGCAGTAATAGCAAATAATAATATGGACTTTCCAAACTTTACAGATCAGGAAAATCTAGGAAAAACTATTTTTATGCAACCTCCAAATGAAGGCGGTGCAGGATGTATTACTTGTCACCAAGCACCAGAGTTCTCTATTGATCCCGAAAGTTTAAATAATGGGGTTACTGGTGTCTTTGGAGTTGTTAATGATGCTGATTTCACGATTACACGATCTCCTTCATTACGAGATATCATGAATGCAAACGGGACTATGAACGGTGCTTTAATGCATGATGCTAGTATCCCAACAATTATGGATGCAATTTTACACTATAATGATATCGATGCCACAGGAAATACTAATTTAGATAATCGTCTAAGAGGAGGAGCTGGAGGAAATGGTCAAAATTTGAATCTTACTAATGAAGAAATGTTAGCGCTAGAAGCTTTTCTCAAAACATTATCAGGATCAAATATGTATACAGATACAAAATGGAGCGATCCTTTTTTATAAACTAATAATCACAAATTAAGTAGTTTAGAAAAAACCACCTTATTAGAATAAGGTGGTTTTTTTATATTAGGAATTCAATACATTTAGATTAATAAGCATATTTATAAAACTATATTTGTTAAGCAACAATTGTAGATATGTCATTTATAGAAGGGTTTTTGATTGGTTTGGCAATGGTAATTTTTGTTGGACCAGTATTCTTTTTGTTACTCAATAGTAGCTTTGAATACGGCATGAAAGCAGGGATATCTGTTGCTTTGGGTATTATTGTTAGTGATATTGTTTGTGTAATACTATGTTATTACGGAATATCAAAGTTTATAACAGCATCACATAATCAATTTTGGATAGGTGTTATAGGAAGCTGTATTCTTTTTGGATTGGGCATTAATTATCTTTTAAAAAAACCTCATATTTCAAATAATCTTGCGATTGACTCCAAAAAGGGTAGTACTTTTTTTATAAAAGGATTCAGCGTTAATTTTTTTAATCCTTTTGTATTTGTAGTTTGGATTGGAGTTTTTAAATATGGTTCTCAGAAATATTTCGAAACATTAGAATTATACATGTTTTTAAGTGCGGTACTTATGGGAATATTAACAACTGATTTGTTAAAAGTATTCCTCTCTGATAAACTTAAGAGATTTATTTCCGTGGATAGGTTAAAAGTATTTTTTAGAATTACGGGTGCAGTGCTGTTAATCTTTTCGTTTCGGTTATTGTATTTGGTATGGTGAAAATGATACTTTAGATTTTTGCTATATTTGAGTAACAACTTTAAAAACAAACCAATATGGAATTTAATTTAGTGATTACGGCACTTGCCGCTCTTATCCCTATGGTATTAGGATTTATATGGTATAACCCAAAGGTTTTTGGAACTGCGTGGATGAATGTTTGTGGTTTTACCGAAGAAGATCTCAAAGGAGGAAATATGGCGTTAATTTTTATCCTTAGCTACGTACTCAGCTTTTTTCTTGCAAGTTTTGTTCAAACTTATGTAATTCATCAGTTCGGTGTTTTTCAAGTTCTTATGGAGAATCCTGATGTTCTAGTAGAAGGGACTGAAGTATACAAATATGCTCAGGATTTTATGGCAGATCATGGAGATAATTTCAGAACCTTTAAACATGGCGCTCTACATGGTACCATGATGGGAATATTAGTAGCGTTACCAATTCTGGGAACCAATGCAATGTTCGAGAGAAAGGGCTTTAAATATATTGCTATTAATGTAGGTTACTGGACGGTATGTTTAGCATTAATGGGAGGCGTTATTTGTCAGTTTGCTTAATATTCTTTTTTAAATACACAAAAGAGGGATACCATAGCGATCCCTTTTTTTATGATTTATTTCCAAATACTCGAGCAAACAGTTTTTCTAACATTGGACCAGCTTCTTGCATATCACGCTCTCGCTCCTTGGCTTGCAATTTTCCGGAAGTATCGTAAAAAAGCTCGTAGCTAAAAACAAAGCGCTTTGCACTTTTTCCTAACCCTAACAAACCAAATCTAAGATCATTAAAATATATGTTGTTCTCAGTTTTTTCTATGGTGTACCAGCCATGAGATAACTTTATGAGACGTTGTATAAGTGGATCGTCTTTCATTTTTCCTAATAAATGATGATTTTTAGGAAACTCTATAAAATCAATAACATCAGGTTCATCGAGATAGGAATAATATCCGATAAGAAAGGAATCATCTGTTTTTATATTAGCAGTCCATAGAATACTATTAAGCGGTGTAGGACGCGTTTGTATATCTTGATATTGAATATGCTGATTCTCCAAATTGGTAATAAAATTTGAGCTAGCTCCTTTTTGCAAAACCAAGGTAAGTAAAAGATATGTGGAGCTTATGTATAACCCAATATTATTAACACGTCTCCTTTTGGGATTCGTTCGTTTGTAAAACATCGCAATGATTACAAATATGAGAAAAGGGACTGTATATAGTGGATCAACAACAAAAATATTATTAAAAGCTAATCTGTTACCAAATGGCCAGAATAATTGTGTTCCCCAGGTAGTAAAAGCATCGAGTATCGGATGCGTAAAGAGCCCTAAAAACATGAGTTTAGTCCAGTCTTTCCAATCGGCTTCTTTGTTTCTGTAAATTTTGCTCACAAGCCAACCGAGTATTGGAGCCATCAGAATGCTAAAGAGTATTGAATGGGAAAAACCTCTATGCAACTCATTCGCAGTTACGGGATCAAAAAACCATTTAGCAATTACATCTAAATCAGGAATAGTTCCAGCAATAGCACCCCATAACATGGCCTTGTTACCAACTTTTCTACCAATAGCTGCCTCACCAACAGCGGCACCTAATACAATTTGGGTTAATGAATCCATACTATCCTAATTGTAGCTTAAAAGGATTACGAATTTCATATTCACTGGGAGAAATAAGTTCTATCAACGGTTTTATTAATTGATTAGAAAGGGAATTTCCATGTCGTGCATATAATTTCATTTCCACGGGTTTAGCTCCAACAGAACTTTTAATGATTTCTGCAGTTCTTCCTAATCTTAATTCGCCGACCTTGCGACTAATGGCAAGATTCACATAATCATATAGCATTCTCTGATAGATATCATGAGATTTATTGTAAGAATAATCAATTCCAATATGATTAGCTTCCACGATATTATCCAGAATAAAAGCAGTTGTAAAACCAACAAGAGAACCTTCAAGAAAATATCCTTTAAAAACAAATGAGTCGTTAAGAGTTTCTTTTAAGTTCTTAAATGTAATGGCATTCAATTTCCCTATTTTGAAATCTGCTTTATCTAAAACAGAAAGGTATAAAGCATCAATAATTTCTTGGTGTATTTCAATGTCATTGGCTGTAAAATCTTTGATAACTAATTCCTTTGATTTTTTAAATACTTTTTTTGCTCTGGTTCTAAATTTTGTTTTCATGCTAGCTAAGTAGTCATTAAAACTTGTCCAATCTTTTTGAACCTCTAATACCATATTCACATCAATACTAAACTCTCTAAAATCTTGTTTCTTGATGTAATTACCCTTAGTAAAAGAAGAAGGCCAGAATTCTTTTAGTAAAATGAAAGAAGGTTTGTCTGCTTTTTCGGTTTTTCGTATTTCTTTAAGCGCTTCTGATAAATTTTCGAAAGCTTCTTGATCCGTAATTTGATCGGAATACACAAAACCATGTTCTCCACAAGAAAATAAATTGCCACATATCAGTACGCGAACGTCCATACTTTTAATTAGAGTATTTTTAATAGTATCACTAATGCGACAAGGAAATTCCTGTAGTTTTAGATCCTGAGGATTAAATTTTATCAATTGATTTACAGCGATACCAACGGCCTCGTCTCTCCGATAAAAAATGATATAACGAAAATCAATGGTATCTGCTAAGGTGTTTTCTAAAGTTCGAAGATATGATAAGGATAAAAACAGATTATGCTGTTCATTTATAGCATTCCATTCATTAATTGGAATCTCCGAAGTATTGGTAAATATCGAATATTGAAGCGAGGTGCCTTTGCACCTGTTTTTTATTTTATTAAGCATAAATCCCTTACAAATATTTTTCGTGTAGCCCCTAGGATTAATATCAAATTTACATTTAATTTTATTAGTAGTTTGTTAAACCCTTCTCAATTTTGGCAGAAGCCTTATTTTTGGTGTTTTGTAGCCGTAATTTATTTACGGAAAAACATTTAAAGTTATTTTGTCGTTTAAATGATGTTTTTGAACGAAAACTCATTCGAAAAGTCTGATTTTATGGTGCATATGTCAAATAAGTTTACTTTTTTTGGGTGTAATTGGAAAGTCTTATGGGGAAATCAATCACTTGTGTGCTCTTAATCGATGATGATAGAGCCATTAACTTCTTTAATGAACGAGTAGTTACTAAGCACAATAGTTTTGATAATGTAAATACGGTGCAGAGTGGGAAAGCTGCGCTGGAATATCTCGCTAATGTGGAGAATGAATTGGCAATAAAACCAGATCTTATTTTCTTGGATATTAATATGCCTGCTATGAATGGGTGGGAGTTTTTAATAGAATTTGCTAAGTTGAAAAAAAGCCTTACCGAAGGTATAAAAGTCATTTTATTATCTACGTCTTCTAATCCTGATGATGTTAATGAGTCTATAAAAAATCATTCTGTAGATGATTTTATCAATAAACCACTATCATTGGATTTGTTAGACAATGTGATCAAAAAACATTTCTCAAATAATACCGTTCCTGCAGATAAGTAAATTGAATTACTTATTTTGTGGATTATTTTAGGAGCTTATGAGAAAGTTGAAACGTTTTCTTTTAATTGACGATAGTAAAGCAACGACATTTTTTAATAAAACGATTATTTTAAAAACGGAAGTCGTAGAAGAAATTGCTGTTGCTTATAATGGAAAAGAGGCGTTAGAGAGTCTGCAGTCAGATAGCGCTCCAGAACTAATTTTTTTAGACTTAAATATGCCTGTCATGAACGGATGGGAGTTTTTAGACGCTTATCATCATCCTTCGAATCCATTCCAGAATTCAAAAATCGTTATCATGCTTGGGGTAGAAATAGGCAAAGAAGAACGAGAACGGCTTTTATCTTTTTCTCAAGTGGTAGAGTTCAGAGATAAAATGTTATCTAAGAAAGTCTTAGAAGAAATTATTCTGAAATATTTTGCACAAGAAGTATCCTCAAAACTTTAATAAAACCGTCCAAATTATATTCGATTCTAAATAGTTAATGCACTTTATCGTGTTTAGTTGTATTTTGTCTATAAATTTAGATTGATTCTCAGGTAAATACACCTTTCTAACGCTGTATCTATTTCTTTTGCGCCAACCAACAAAGATATATTATGAATAATGTTGTTGACTGTGTATTATTAATAGATGATAGTAAGGCTACTAACTTCTTTAATAGTACCGTTTTGGCTAAGCATAAAAGCTTTGATAAAATACTCATCAAACAAAGTGGAAAGGCTGCTTTAGAATACTTGTCAGAGGTCGAAAAAGGTAATGCGAAAAAACCTAAGTTAATCTTTTTAGATCTGAATATGCCGGCTATGAACGGATGGGAGTTTCTTATAGAATATGAAGGACTAAACCCTAGTTTAACCAACGATATTACCGTAATCATACTTACTACCTCTTCAGATCACAGAGATATAGAAAAATCAAAATCCAATGATCTAGTTACAGATTTAATTAATAAGCCTTTATCGTTACCCATATTAAATAACGTAATTAACAAACATTTTTTTAACACCCCACAGTTATGAAAAAAATAAGAACGGTTCTCTTAGTAGACGATAGTGAGGCTACAACTTTTTTTAATAAAACAATACTTTCCAAAACAGGATATATCGATGAGATATTAGTGGCAAAAAATGGTTTGGAAGCATTAACTATCATTAAATCAGGAGTAGTTCCCGATATCATATTTTTAGATATTAATATGCCTGTTATGAATGGATGGGAGTTTTTAGAAGAATTTAAAAGTTTGAACAATGCCTTAGAAAATACGATCATCGTTTTAATGATAGGAGCACCTTTATCAAATGAGGATAAGGATAAGGTACTGTCTTTTCCACAGATTAAAGAATTTCAGGGAAAGATGCTTTCTAGGATTGTTATGGATGATATTATGAGAAAGCATTATCAAGAAGAATTTGCCTTGCTACAATCATAAAGACGTACTTGTGTTTGTTGTACTTTTTAAAAGATTTCACGTTAATTTTTTTATCTTTCAGACATAAATAGAACGCAAATACATTCTTTAAATAGGAATTAAACTAAAATTACCCCCTTATGGTCAGATTACAATATGTAGCCTGTATCGCTTTGTTATTCTTTTTTAGTACTATAGGAAATGTTGTTGCTCAGTCCAGAGGAGTTATATCAGGTAATGTATCTGATCAATTTGGTAGTTTGCCTGGAGCAAAAATTAGTATAGAAGGGACAAATAAAGTTACAACTACAGATGTAAATGGAAGTTATAGCTTTGATGTGGATGAAGGAGAATATGTGCTAACAGCAGCTTTTGTTATGTATACTTCCATTTCTAAAACTGTTACGGTTAAGGTAGGAGAAAAGGTAACCGTAGACTTTATATTAGAAACAGGTTTTTCTATAGACCAACCTATTGCTGTTGGATCCAGAGCTAAACCTAGATCTTCTCTAAAAACCACTGCTCCGGTTGATATTATATCTCCACAAGAAATTACAAATGCCTCCCAAATAGAGCTAAGCCATATTTTACACTATTTAGTACCTTCCTTTCACTCTACACATCAAACCATTGCGGATGGAACGGATCATATTGACCCTGCCACATTAAGAGGATTAGGACCAGATCAGGTGTTAGTGCTTATTAATGGAAAGCGAAGACATAATAGCTCATTACTAAATGTAAATGGTACCGTAGGTAGAGGTACTGTAGGAACAGATTTTAATGCAATACCAATTTCTGCTATTGAGCGAATAGAAATTCTTAGAGATGGCGCTACTTCTCAGTATGGATCAGATGCGATTGCAGGTGTAATTAATATTATACTGAAAAAACAGACGGAGGTAATACAGGTAGATAATAGAGTAGGAATCACTACAGAGGGAGACGGTTTTACTACATATTCATCAGCCAATTTTGGGTTAAAAATTGGGGAAGAAGGGTTTGTAAACGTAACCGCAGAATACAGGAATAGAGAATCAGTAAATAGAGCTGGTGATTACACAGGAACAGTGTATACCGATGATGCGGTTGAGGATGAAAGATTAATTCAGGAGAATAATTTTTTTGGTCAAACAGGTTATGATGATCGTCGTGTCATGGAAATAGGAAGTGCAGAGACTCAAAACTTGGCTTTAGGCATTAATGGAGAGATAAAAATGTCAGATAATGCTACCTTTTACTTACAAGGAGGTAGAAATTACAGAGAAGGAATGTCCGCTGGATTTTATCGTTTCCCAAAAGATCAGGATAGAGTAGTTCCAGAGCTATTTCCTAATGGATTCTCCCCCCAGATATTAACGGATATTAGAGACGATGTAATTGCCGGAGGAATTAAAGGTATTAAGAATGGATGGAATATTGATTTTAGTCACTCAATAGGGATCAATCATTTAGACTATACAGTAAATAACTCTAATAATGCGTCTCTTGGTGTAGCCTCACCAAGAACATTTTATGCAGGTGGATTTGAATACCAGCAGAATACCACGAATTTAGATTTATCTAAATCTTTTGATTGGTTAAGTGGAGTAAGTATTGCTTTTGGAGCAGAGCTACGAGTGGAGAATTATCAGATTATAGCAGGAGAAGAAGCGTCTTATGTAGATGGAGGTAGCACCTATTTTGATACTTCTGGTCAAGAACTTCCAAGAGCAGTAGGAGCACAAGTTTTTCCAGGGTTTCGACCAGAAAACGAATTAAATCGTTTTAGAACCAATAGTTCAGCATACTTAGACGTGGAAACCAATATTTCAGAAAAGTTATTGGTAAAAGCAGCAGGACGGTATGAAGCGTATAATGATTTTGGTGGTCAAGGTATTTGGAAACTCTCTGGGCGTTATATAGTAAAGGACGATATCAGTGTAAGAGCTGGTTTTTCTACTGGTTTTAGAGCACCTTCTTTACATCAGGTGTTTTTTCAAAATATAAGTACTCAATTTGTAAATGGCGAAAGCATCCAGGTAGGAACTTTTAATAATGAAAGTGCAGTTACTGCCGAAGCATTCCAGATTGGACGTTTAAAACCAGAACTGTCAACACACTTTAGTGCTGGTATTAGTGGAAAGCTAAATGATAAATTTACCTTCGCTTTTGACTATTATTTAATTAATATAGATGACAGAATTGTTCTTTCTGGTAGATTTGCAGAAGGATATGAGACTATCTTAGAACCGTTTGGTGTTGGTGCAGCACAGTTTTTTACCAATGCAATTGATTCCAGAACTTCTGGTGGTGATTTTGCGGTTGCTTACAAAACTATACTCGGTACGGGTGAATTAAACGCGTCGCTGGGAGCAAATGTTACGAGTACAAAAGTAAAAGGAGGCATCAAAGTATCTCCATCGCTTATTGGACAGGAGAATGTCTTGTTTAATAGAGAGGAAATTGCAAGAGTAGAATCTTCTCAACCTAATTATAAAATTAATTCTGGAATATCCTACGAATTCGATAAATTCAGATTGCAAATGATGAATTCTCTATTTGGCGAAGTGGAATTTGTACATCCTGATGATGGAGACGCTGCAAATTGGGTGCTAAATGAATTTACCGGAGTAGTAGAATCACGTGACCAAACCTTTTCTCCTAAACTAACTACAGATCTAGCAGTTTCCTATCAATTTAATGATTACGTAAAATGTACTATAGGCGGGAATAATATTTTTAATGTGTATCCAGATGAGCATACACATTCAGCAAATACGAGTGATGGTAATTTCGTTTACAGCAGAAGAGTGCAACAATTCGGAGTTAATGGCGCGAATTACTATCTTCGATTATTGTTACGGTTATAATGAGGATCTTCCACCAACATCTTTTTAATACTAAATTGGGCAGGCGATATACTATAGGTATATTGATATTATTCCTTGTTCTTGGTAATATACAAAGGGTGAAAGGACAAGATCTTGGAAATGAAGAGGTAAAAAGAGCACAGCGAACGATTTTTATCTACAATTTTGCCCAACAAATAGGATGGCCACAAATAGCAGAACTAGAAACTTTTAAGATAGGAGTTTTAGGTCCTGACCGTACGGTAATAGATTTAAAGGCGATCGCACAAAAACGAAAGATTTTTGGAAAACCGATAGAGGTTGTTCGATATCAGTTTGTGAAAAATATTAAAGATATTCAATTGCTTTACGTACACAATAAGTACAATTATGACATAGCCTACATCTTACGTAAAATTTCTAAAAAAAATATATTATTAGTTTCAGAGGATTATTTTTATAATTCTTCGATGATTAATATGGTGAATGTTGGAGATTCTTTCGAATACGAAATCAATGAAAATAGAATAGAAAGAGAAGGGTTTGTGATCGCACCTTCTTTAAAACAATACGCAGTAACTTCTTCACAAAAATGGAAAGGGTTATTTAAATCCACAGAACAATCCTTGGTAAATGCTTTAAATGAAAATGAAGAGCAGAAGGCGGAGATTAAAAGCAAAAATGATCAGTTAAAACAGCAGGAAAAGAAGATTGAAAATCAGTCTAAAACTCTTGATAATATTCAGGAAAAAATTGTTGAGAATAATCAATGGATAAAAGAATTATCTAATCAGAATCAAATTCAGGAAAAGAAATATGAAGAGAAGCTTCTGATAGAAAAAGAATTAGAGAAAAATATTCAGGAGCAGGTTACTTTTATCAAAGCTCAAGAGGAAAGAATTAAACAGAGCGTAGTCGAAATAGAGGAGAAGGAACGTTATTTAGAGGAACAAAATAAACAGATTAAGGAACAAGAAAGTATTTTAGACAGGCAACGAGGAGAAATCGAAGATCAAAAAACAATTAACTGGTATCTTATTGCATTAATTTCTCTAATTCTCATAGGTGGATTCTTTGTGTATAGAAGTTATCTCAATAAAAAGAAGTTGAATAAAGTTTTACAAGCGAAGAATAAAGAAATTCATGAGCAATCTTTAGATCTGGAATCTAAAAATAAGGAGTTAGAACAGTTTGCATATATCGCTAGTCATGATCTACAAGAACCTCTTAATACGATATCTAGTTTTATAGGATTGATATCAGAGGATTATGGTGACAGTTTTGACGAGGTAGGAAAAGAAAGTTTGAATTATATCAGTGATGCAAGTATTAGAATGAAAAAACTGATTGATTCATTATTAGAATACTCCAGATTAGGCAGATCTACTGACTTTGTGGATACTGGTATGGAAACTATTTTACAGGAAATTAAAGAGGACTTTAGAAACGTATTAGAAAGAACAAACGCAAAAATACATTCAGTAAAATTACCCGTAGTATTTGGAAATCCAATAGAGTTAAGACTCTTATTACAAAATTTAATTAGTAATGGTATAAAATTTACAGATAAAGAGACGATACCTGAAATTCATATTAATGTGACTACCAAGAACGTACCAATCAATAGTCAAACAGAAACATTTTGGGAATTTTCAGTAAAGGATAACGGAATAGGTATACCCAAAAAACATCAGGATAGGATATTCGCTATTTTTCAAAGATTACATTCTAGAGAACAATATCAAGGTACAGGTATAGGACTTGCACACTGTAAAAAGATAATCGAATCTCACGGTGGTAATATATGGCTAGAATCAGAAGAAGGAAAAGGAACTACCTTTTACTTCACTATTCCTAAGAAGGAAAATATACTATTAGATAAATCTGGGATAAAAATCGATATGTAGATTAGACTTTTATATTTCTGGTCTACCTTTAAGTCTTTTTTCGATTTTTTGCTTTTTAGCAGTAATGATTTTCATCATATCCATTATTTCAGGATCTTTATTTTGCTTATAAATTTCATTAAGACTTAAGACAAGATCTTTAGCTTCTCTTGATGCTTCAACTCTATCACTAGTGGACATATTGCTCATACTCCTGTTCTCAAACTCCCTTGCTTTCTCCATTAATTCCATAACTCAATATTTTGTATAAAATAAAATGTTTAGTAGGTTATATTTTCTAAAATTTGGTACCCAAACTTAACATTTTCGGGCGTAAATATATAAAAAAAATAGGCATTTACATCCTCATATAAATAACAGAAATTAATAAGAATATAAATGTTAATGATACAGCTTTTGATAAAAAAGAATATTTCATTAAAAAACGTATCATAAATTTTAACGATTTAACTAATTTAATGAGAAATTTCTTACTTTCCTAATCTTTTTGTAGTGAATTATTTTCCTTGATTCTCTATAGATTATCCTATTAATTCTTAACTAGTACATATCTGATTTTTAATTCATCTAAGAGTGTATCGCGCGAAACTGGAATAGCAGTTATTCAAAAACTGGACTACAACCTATATACAGATAAATAATATCATTGTATCAAAATAATTACAATGACTATTATAGACTTAAGTACACAAGAATATGATTCCTACTACAAGAGATATATCGATAAATTATCGTCACGCTTGGATTTACGTGAAGGTTTTGAAATAGGAAGGGAAAATATTATCGCGTTTTTTCAATCAATTCCAAGGAGTAAGCATAATTATCAATATGAAAATGATAAATGGACAGTAAAGGAGATTTTACAACATCTTATTGATACAGAAAGAGTTTTTATGTATCGATGTTTTCGAATTGCTCGTAGAGATAAAACTCCGTTAGCAGGTTTCGATCAAGATATTTATATCAAACCTTCTGGAGCAAAGGATAAACAAATAGATGAGTTACTTGAAGAATATACGATATGTAGACAAAATTCAGTTTCTGTATTAGCCAGTATTTCTGATCACGATCTTCAATTTATAGGAAATGCCAACGGAGGTGATATGTCCGCAAGAGCAGCCGCATTTACTATTATAGGTCATGAGATTTGGCATATGGATATTATAAAAGAAAGATATTTATAAACCAGAAAAGATTAGGAAGTTATAATCTTTTCAATTGTCTGTTGTAATGTTGGTAGGACTTCATTCTTAAACCATTCATTTTTAGCTTGCCATATATTATTTCTTGGAGAAGGATGCGGAAGCACAAAATAATCAGGTAAGTATTCTTTATAATTTTTAACAGATTCAGTAAGGGTTCTCTTTAATCTATTACCTAAATAATAATTTTGGGAATACGCTCCTATTAAAAGGGTAAGTTGCACATTAGGCATCTGATTTAATAATTTTAGATGCCATAAAGGAGCACATTCTTTGGTGGGAGGTAAATCACCAGACTTTCCTTTTCCTGGATAACAAAACCCCATAGGAATAAGCGCTACTACTTCTGGATTATAAAAGGTCTCATTATCAATTCCCATCCAACTCCGTAGATTCTGTCCACTTTTATCATCCCATGGAATACCAGATTTATGAACAACGCTACCAGGTGCCTGTCCGATAATAACAATTTTACTATGCTCGCTTGCAGAAACTACAGGCCTTGGTCCCAATGCTAATTTAGAAGCGCAAACATCACATTTTGAAATATCAGATAACAAACTTTCCATAAAATAGTGAATTATAAAAATTGAAATTACATTACAAATAATATAGATACTCTTTAAGAATACCAGAATTATGATGCTTAATCATAATTTTAGTATCATTAGGTATATCGTTCGGCAGTATTTTTTTGCAAAACAACTGTTTATGATATGGCTTAAGTCGATAATTTGAATAATTACCAAAGAATAACTTGAAAGTTTAACAAAAATTTAAGCAAATGTGATTTTAGTGCGTTTTTTATTGAGTTTGGATCGTTTTGATGAGAATTTTTTAATTCTTTTTTGGTTTTTATGTTATTGTTTATCAGGTGTTTAGTTTGTTTAATAGTGTTGCTATGATAAGCGGAATTTTACACGTTAAGGTTATGGGTTTACCTGTTTTTATGGTATGGTTGTTTGATATAATTTTTCTACTTTTAAAGCTAACAGAAGTTAGTCTTGTAACAATCTTTTAAGAATATCTTCTAGTAATTGGTGAACTTAGATATTGTTACAAGATCAATTCATCAAACTTATTATAATATTCACTCAATCAAAATAGAGGTTTATGAAACGTAGAGATTTTATTCAATACACAGGATTAGGTGCAGGAGCTTTAATGATGCCATCATTACTACTAGGAAATGATATTTCGGCAGAGGCTTTACTTAATCCAGGAATGGATATAGCCATTAAAAAGAGGATGGCTGATGTAGCCCTCAATACAGCAAAATCGCTTGGTGCTACCTATGCCGATGCTCGAATCGGTAGATATTTAAACCAATATGTGTTTACTAGAGAAGATAAAGTGCAAAATGTAGTAAATACGGAATCATTTGGTATAGGTATTAGAGTAATCGTAAATGGCACTTGGGGATTTGCATCTACCAATAGTGTTAATGAAGATGGAATTAAGAAAGCAACAGATCAAGCAGTTGCTATCGCAAAAGCCAATTCTAAAATTCAAAAGGAAGAGGTAAAATTAGCTCCAGTAGCATCCCATGGAGAAGTAAGCTGGAAAACACCGATAAAAAAGGATTTCAAAGAAGTTCCAGTTTCTGAAAAGGTAGATCTGTTACTATCTGCAAATGCCGCAGCTTTAAAAAACGGAGCAAACTATGTGAATTCTGGATTGTTTATGGTAAATGAGCAGAAGTATTTTGCATCTACTGATGGTTCTTATATAGATCAGGATGTACATCGTATTTGGCCAACATTTACAGTTACTGCCATCGATAAAAGTACAGGAAAGTTTAAATCACGTCAGGCAATGAGTGCTCCTATGGGAATGGGATATGAGTATATGGATGGATTGGCTTCTGAAAAACTAAAAGGTCCAGAAGGCTTAAACTTGTATCGCAATAGTTATGATATTGTAGAGGATGCAACTGTAGCTGCTCAGCAAGCCAAGCAAAGGTTAACTGCTAAATCGGTAGAAGCAGGTAAGTATGATTTGGTGTTAGAACCAAATCACCTTGGGTTGACTATTCACGAATCTGTAGGTCATCCTTTAGAATTGGATAGAGTACTTGGTTATGAAGCAAATTACGCAGGAACAAGTTTTGCAACGTTAGACAAATGGAAAACAAAGAACTTTAAATATGGTAGCGAAATTGTTAATCTGGTAGCCGACAAAACTCAAGTGGGGTCTCTAGGGGCTGTAGGCTATGATGATGAAGGAGTAAAGACTAAAAAATGGGATCTGGTACGTAATGGTATTTTAACCAATTATCAGGCAATACGGGATCAAGTTCATATGATTGATCAAAAAGAATCTCATGGATGTTGTTATTCCCAAAGCTGGAATGATGTGCAATTCCAAAGAATGCCAAATGTTTCTCTAGAACCAGGAAAAGAGAAATACTCTATAGATGATATGATTAAGGATGTAGAGAAAGGAATTTATATAGCTGGTAGAGGTTCTTACTCTATTGATCAGCAACGATATAATTTCCAATTCGGTGGAACCGTTTTTTATGAAATCAAAAATGGAAAGATAGTGGGTATGTTAGATGATGTAGCATACCAATCTAATACACAGGAATTCTGGAATTCTTGTGCTAAGATATGTGACAAAGATGATTATCGAATGTTTGGATCATTCTTTGACGGAAAAGGACAGCCTTCGCAAATAAGTGCTGTTTCTCATGGAAGTTCTACTACACGTTTTAATGGTGTAAATGTGATCAACACAGGTAGAAAAATTTAAATCACTGTCTTATTACAAATAAAAATATCATGGCAATATATACGAAAGAAGAAGCAAAGAAGATCATGGAAAAGGCTTTAAGCTTTTCTACTGCAGATACTTGCGAAATCAATTTAAGTGGAAGCGAAAGTGGTAATATCCGCTATGCAAGAAATACGGTATCCACTGCAGGACATAGATCCAACCAAACACTAGTAGTACAATCTAGTTTTGGAAAAAAATCAGGTACAGCAACAATCGATGAATTTGATGACGAGTCACTTAAGAAGGTAGTAAAGAGGGCAGAGGAGTTAGCAAAACTTTCTCCAGAAAATCCAGAATTTATGGCACCATTGGGTCCTCAAGAATATGATAAATCTATCACTTTTAAAGAATCCACTGCTAAGATAACACCTGATTACCGTGCTGAAGTTGCTAATAGTAGTATTGGACCAGCAGCGGCTAAAAATGTAACTGCAGCAGGTTTTTTTAATGATTCATCAGGTTTTAGTGCAATGATGAATTCTAATGGTTTATTCGCCTATAATCAATCTACGAATGCCAGTTTTACAGTAACGATGCGTAGTAACGATGGTACAGGATCTGGATGGGTAACACGTGATTACAATGATGTATCCAAATTTAATGCCGCGGAAGCTTCAAAAATAGCGATCGATAAAGCGGTTATGTCTAAAGAAGCAAAAGCTATAGAACCTGGTAAGTATACAGTTATTTTAGAACCAGCAGCTTCTGTAGGTCTTTTAGGAAATATGGCATTTGCATTCAATGCTCGTACTGCAGATGAAGGTAGGAGTTTTATGTCTAAAGAAGGTGGTGGAACAAAACTAGGAGAGAAAATTGTAGATGAACGTGTGAATATTTGGTCTGATCCATTAAATCCAGATGTGCCAACAGGTACTTGGAATGGTTCTGGGCAACCTTTGAAAAAGACAACGTGGATAGAAAATGGTGTGGTGAAAAACCTAGCCTATAGTCGTTTTTGGGCTCAAAAGAAAGGCGTAAATCCAGTACCTTTTCCTAATGGATTTATCATGCAAGGAGGAGATGCTTCTCTCGAAGATCTAATCAAAGGAACTAAAAAAGGAATTTTAGTAACCAGATTATGGTATATCAGAAGTGTAGATCCACAAACCTTATTATATACGGGTCTTACCAGAGATGGAACGTTCTACATAGAAAACGGTAAAATCAAACATCCGGTAAAGAATTTTAGGTTTAATGAGAGCCCGATTATCATGCTTAATAATCTCGAAACTCTTGGAAAACAAGTAAGAATAGATGGTAATTTAGTGCCTTATATGAAAATAAGAGACTTTACTTTTACCAGCCTTTCGGACGCTGTATAACGGATATCACAATATATCAAATAAGTATAGTTGTTAGGTGTTACAAAGTAATACTTAACAACTATACTTGTTATTTTGATGTATTTCTGGTAATAGAATCCTAATTAACTTTAATTTTAGATCATCTTCATAAGTAATAGTTTATATTGCTGTTTTACCTAGTTAGTTAAATATTGAGTGCCAAGTTTTTCTTTACGCGATTACAGTATGAGTCTGGAGATTGGGATGTAGATCAAAGAATGCCTTCCAATTTGTTGAACTCGTTAGTAGAGTATACTACATTAAAAGTAGATACACAGGAGAAGATTATTTCATTAAGTAGCGATGAGATTTTTAAAAGTCCATTTTGCTACATCTCCGGTCATAAGCTTGTTCAATTTACTAAAAAAGAAAGGGAAAACTTTAAAAAATATGTGAATAATGGAGGTTTTGTATTTGCAGATGATTGTAACCATGATATTGATGGTTTGTTTTCAAAATCTTTTGAGCGTCAGATGGCAGATATTTTTGGTCCACAAGCACTAAAAAAAATACCAAATAATCATGAGTTATATAAAGTGTTTTTTGAATTTGAAGATGGTCCTCCTACCACTTCTCAAGAATTAAATGGATGGGGAGATGATATCGTTCATGATTATCTAAAAGCAATAGAAATTAATGGCAGAATAGGGGTTTTATACAGTAATAAAGATTATGGATGCGAATGGGATTATGATTTTAGAAACAAGCGATGGTACAAAATAGATAATACACGATTTGGTGTTAATATTGTTATGTATGCATTGACGTCTTAAAATAATGTATGTAAATGAATAAAGAGTTGGCTAGTATAGAACGAGAGATAGATACGCTCACAGAAAAATTACAGAATTTACGTAAAGAAATCGCTAAGGTCATTACAGGGCAAGAAGAAACTATTGAACAGCTATTGATTACTTTTTTAGCTGGCGGGCACGCATTATTAGAAGGTGTTCCAGGTTTAGCAAAAACCCTAATGATACGAACGTTAGCGCAAGCGATAGACCTCAAGTTTAAAAGGATTCAGTTTACGCCAGACTTAATGCCTTCTGATATTATAGGTACCGAAATATTGGAAGAAGATTACAGTACTGGGAAGAAGTTTTTTAAATTTAATAAAGGGCCAATTTTCTCAAATATCATTTTGGCAGATGAAATTAATAGAACACCTCCAAAAACCCAGGCAGCTCTGTTAGAAGCAATGCAGGAGTTCGAAGTGACGTATTCTGGAAAAACATACGAGTTGGATAAGCCATTTTTTATTCTGGCAACGCAAAACCCAATTGAACAATCAGGAACTTTTGTGCTTCCTGAAGCACAACAAGATCGATTCTTATTATATATCAAGATAGGGTATCCAACAGCATCTGATGAAACCACCATTTTAAAAAATACCACTGGAGTAAAAAAAGCAACGTTAAATAAAGTGATCTCTGGAGAAGATATTATTCGATTACAACAGCTTGTCCGAGAGGTTCCTATTAGTGACGATCTAATCGCTTTTGTTAGTAAGGTAATAAGAGCGACCAGACCAGAGACAACAAGCGTTTCTTATGTTAAAGAATGGGTGAACTGGGGAGCAGGACCCAGAGCTGGGCAAGCGATGATATTAACTGCGAAGGCCAGAGCCTTGGCACAAGGAAGGTTATCAGTTACCTTAGAAGATTTAAAACAAGTGGCGATTCCTGTATTACGTCATAGAGTAATTGTGAACTTTAGAGCGGAATCAGAAGGAATTACATCAGATGAAGTTACCAATCACTTATTAGAGCAGATCCAGGTAGGGAAATAAAGAATTACTAATATAAGTAGCCGTGAGACAAGATTATCATCAATTACTTAAACCAGAATTGATCAAAAGCGTATCTGGATTGTCTCTTATAGCGCGTATTATTGTAGATGGATATTTATCTGGATTAACCCGAAGTCGTAACGTAGGAACCGGAATGGAATTTAATCAGTTTCGGAATTATGAACCAGGAGATGATTTGCGGCTGTTAGATTGGAAAATGTTAGCCAGATCAGGTAGATATTATATCAAACAATCAGAAATAGAAACCAATATCTCCGTCAACTTTATTATAGACGCAAGTGCATCCATGTTGCATACCGAACATACCTTTTCTAAAATGGATTTCGCAAGAGTATTAGTCGCTTCCTTGGGATATCTGTGTCAAAACCAAGGTGATGCTATTGGATTGTTTGGTTTAAATGAAGATCAATTGTATGACTTATATCCTAGAATTCAAAAACAGCACTATAATCGATTTTTGTTAGAACTGACCCAGATAGAAAACAAAGGGAAATGGCCTGAGAATTTGAATACTTCTAAAAGTCTTCATAATAGAAATCAAAAGGAATTGATTTTTTTTATTACAGACCTCTACGAACATACAGAAGAATTAACCAATTTTATAAAAAGACTTAAGACTCCTAAGAATGAAGTGGTTGTATTGCATTTGATGGGAGAAAACGAGCTTACTTTTAATTACAAAGGGACAGTTACTTTTGAAGATTTAGAGACAGGTGCCAAGCTTAAGATAGATACTAAAACCGCTAAAAAGCAGTATTTAGCGTCATTAGAAGAGATGATTAAAAAGGCAAAAAACACCTTGCTAATGAATGATGTTGATTATCATTTATGTGAACTGAATCAACCTATTGAAGAGACCCTTCGCTTATTCCTTAAAAA
Source organism: uncultured Aquimarina sp. (assembly GCF_947492115.1). Classification (NCBI taxonomy): domain Bacteria; kingdom Pseudomonadati; phylum Bacteroidota; class Flavobacteriia; order Flavobacteriales; family Flavobacteriaceae; genus Aquimarina; species uncultured Aquimarina sp. Next base: position 135,943 of record NZ_CANLMM010000005.1, on the reverse strand, counting down.
ACGAAATAAACTAGTCTGAGATGTCTTTTTTATATCCTACATATCTCTGGGCGTTGTTGGGACTTATCATCCCGATAGTAATCCATTTTTGGAGTAAGAGAGAAGGAAAAACAATAAAAGTAGGTAGTACTAAATTATTAAGTGAATCAGATTCTAAACAATCTAAAAGCATTCAACTGAATGAGATCTTTTTATTGATGCTAAGAATGTTACTATTAGGTGTACTTGTATTACTTATTTCCGGAATACGAATTAATAAAAAAGAAACAACGTTACCTGTTACCTATCTTTTTGAACCTTCTCTACTGAAACATGATCGTGTAATGAATATCTTGGATACGATAGATGAAGGAGAGTCCCTACGGTTATTGGCAAGTACGTTTCCGCTGCTAGACAAAGATGAATTAGATGTAGATCAAAAAAGCATTCCGAATTACTGGCAATTAGCCAAAGAAATGGAAAACTTAAAAACAGATAGTATAGTAGTATTTACCAGCGCTTTCTTATCTGGACTTAAAGGAGCCAGACCAACGATTTATAAAAATATAAACTGGATTTCTATCGATAGAAAAGAATCATATAACTATGCTCTTAAGGCTATTAAAGAAGAAGATACTACCCAAGTCCTAATGTTAAGGAGTAATTCGGATCAATTAACTTTTATAAAAGAAAAGGTGTCAAATGAAGACCTTGAGTTTTCAAAAAATAATGATAGTATAGTTTTTACAAAAAATGATCTGAAACAACGAGTTCCTGTTTCTAATTTTAGTGCTAAAAAAGTAGCCTTGTTTTATGATGATAGTCTCTTAGATCAAAAAAGATTAATAAAAGCTTCATTACAAGCCATTGCGAAGTATACGGATAGAACTATTGAAATAAAAGAGTTTACAAATACTGCAGATACCATTACAGGTTTTGATCTTATTATTTGGTTGTCTACAGATCCTGTACCTAATACCAATTCAAAATTATTGGTGTTTAACCCCGATGAATATGCAAAAAGAAGTATAGAAACTACTGATGCATCTAAGATATTCTACCTTACGGAACTACTTACCGTAGAGCGCAGTATAGATCAACATTTTTCAGAACAGCTTTTAGAAGTGTTAGATGATTATCAGGATATAAAAAATGATATAGCAAAACATGATAGACGAGTGATAGAAGTTTCTGAAATAACACCACTAGTGACTTCAAAACAGACGATAAAAAAACAGTTTGCGCTTTTAGATATTTCTAAATGGTTGTGGTTGGTATTTGGAACATTGTTAATAGCAGAACGTTGTATAGCAAAATATAGAAAACAGTAGTGAGCTCAGGATATAACATATTAGTAGGTTTTAAACGAAAATGGCAAGTCCTACTTTGGTTAGAAACCCTTTTGTATGGGGTGGGTACTTCGATACTGATATACACATTGTTTTCAAAAATACTGTTGGCAGTTGTAGTAGCTATCCTTATTGTAGGAGTACTACTAATTTTTACGAAACCATGGAAACCTTCTTTAGAAAGCGCTGCCAGTTATATGGATCAACATTTGGATGCGATCGAGTATAGTACAGGTCTGATACTAATTCCGGAAAATGAATTATCCGGATTGGCTAGAATCCAACAAAATAGGGCGGGCAATATTCTGGTTGAAAAATATAAAACAATACAACCACCTAGTCATCTAAAATGGAGTTTCTTGTTTTTTGCATTATGTCTGGGAATAGGATTAATTTTAAATACTATTGGCATATTTCCTTTTTCTCAAAATCCAGTATCACCACTAAACGTGTCAGATGAAATTGTTTTTATAGCAACGGATAGCAGTATCGCAATAACTGCTCCTCCGAAGTTGATAAAACAAGAATTAGAAATTAAATATCCGGCATATACGAGAATAAAGTCTGTGATCACTTCCGATATGGATATTAAAGTGATAGAAGGTACTAAAGTAACATGGCGACTAGAATTTGATAAAGAAATTAAGGAAGCTTTTGTAGAAAGTGCTGGAAATAGCTATGTAATGAAATTCACTGATGGAATTTATTTTGGTGGTTCGGAAATGAGAAGTTCAGGCTTTTATAATTTTAAGTTTATTGACTTAGACGATAAAGCTCACGTTTCTAAATTATATCCGATAGAAGTTACGAAAGATAAGAGTCCCGAGACACAAATTCTAGGAATTAAGCAGTTCACATCTTTTGAATATTCAGAGGATAAAAAACTTGCCTTTAGAACCAAGATTACAGATGATTTTGGAATTGGAGATGCCTATATTATTGCTACAGTAAGTAAAGGTTCTGGGGAGTCTGTAAAATTTAGAGAAGAAAAATTAAGGTTTAGTAATCTACAAATAGGAAGTAAAGATTTGGACTTATCTAAAGAAATCGATTTGGATAAGATGAAAATGGAACCTGGTGATGAATTGTATTTTTATGTAGAAGCTACAGATCAAAAACGACCACAAAAGAATGTTTCACGTAGCGAAACCTATTTTGCCGCGATTAAAGATACCATTTCGGATACATTTGCAGTAGAAGGAACTATGGGAGTAGACTTGATGCCAGATTATTTCAGAAGCCAGCGACAGCTTATTATAGATACCGAAAAATTACTGAAAGATAAATCGAAACTATCTGCTAAAGAATATAAGTCAAGAAGTAATGAGCTAGGTTTTGATCAAAAAGTATTGCGAATTAAGTATGCTGAGTTTATGGGAGACGAAACCGAAGAAGTTCATGCAGCCGAGGGAGATGGGGATGATCACGATCATGAAGAAGAACATGATCATGATCACGATGAACATGAAGATCATGAAGAAGAAGATCCTTTAGCAAAATATACACATAAACATGATCATGAGAACGAACATAACCTTGTACCAGAAGAAGAAAAAAAAGAGAAAGATCCTTTAGAAGAGTATTTACACAATCATGATGATCCAGAAGAATCTACTTTGTTTACACAATCGTTAAAAAGTAAATTACGACAAGCACTAAATGAAATGTGGGATGCTGAATTGTATCTACGATTATACAAACCAGAAAAGTCATTGCCGTATCAGTATAGAGCTTTAAAACTTATTCAGGAAATAAAGAATAGTGCTCGCATTTATGTACATCGTATAGGATTTGATCCTCCACCCATAAAAGAAGAGAAGAGATTAACCGGAGAGATTGATAAAGTACATGGGTTTCGAAAAATAGCCGATATAACTGAAGTGGATACTTATAAATCCATACGGTTAACATTGAACAGATTGCAAACATTAATCACTGCAAGAGAAAAAGAGGAAATCGCCGAAACCGATAAGCAACTGTTTAGAGAAGCAGCAAATGAGTTGGCCATAAAAGCAATCGAAAAACCTGGAAAATATCTAACAACATTGCAGCAATTAAAATGGATATCAGAGGATGTAGAGATTCCTTATGAGGCCTTGATCGAGTTGCAACAAGGATTGTTGCAGGCACTTCCTGCAATGCCTCCAAATGCTTTCAAAAAAGAGCAACCGTTAAGTGAAATCAATGAGTTATTGTTAAAAGAACTTGAAATTAATGAATAACGAGATTACCTTTTTGCATAACCATTGGATGATACCTATTGTAGTTTGCTGTCTCATCATTTGGGGTATCTTTATCTGGAAAGAATGGGGTCATTTTTCAAAACCAAAGTTTTGGATTCGTAGCGTCGTAGCTTCTTTAGCAATCCTTACGATGGGAATACTTGCATTACAACCTGCATTACCCATACATCGTAAAAACGCCAAAGTAGTTATTCTTACCGATGACTATAAGAAAAGCACGTTGGATAGTCTAAAAAATCAATATAGAAATCTAACCACAATTACTTATCAGGAAAACCAAACAATTCTGAAAGAAATATATACTTCTGATACTATTTTTGTGATTGGAAATGGGTTAGCATCCTATGATTTTTGGCAGTTAAAAGATCAGAACGTTACTTATATCAATGGTGCCGCACCTTCTGGAATTATAAAATATACCTATAATCAAAAAGCTACTGTTGGAGAGCAGCTAGTATTCAAAGGGGTTTATAACGATGCTAAAAAAGGAACTCAATTATTTTTAGAGGAACCATCGGGTGATGTAATAGATTCTGTAACATTACAAACTGATAAAAACTGGAAATTTGAGTTATCTGCTACCCTAAAAATAGCTGGAAACTATACTTATAAAATTACTGAGAAAGATTCCTTAGGGACTTTACTTGCTAAAGATTCTATACCTATTCAAGTTGCAAAACGTAAAAATCTAAGAATACTGATCATAAATGATTTTCCGACCTTCGAAACGAAATATCTCAAAAACTACTTAAGTGAAAAAGGGCATAAAGTTTTAGTGAAAACTAAAATCACAAAAGGTAAGTATAAGTTTGAATATTTTAATACAGATCGGATTCCGATAGGAGGGTTTACAGAAAAAAGTCTAGCACCTTATGATTTAGTGATTTTGGATGCTCTTACGGCTAAGAATCTTAGTAGGAATTCGAGAGTAGCTTTAGAAACCGTAATACGCACTAAGGGATTAGGGCTTTTTATACAACCAGATGAAAGTCTTTTTAGGACAAACAATAGCTTACTGTCTTTTGATGTAAGCCGAGAAAAAACTTCAGAAGTTCGTTTATATAATGAAACTATTGCAAAGGTGCGTAAGTATCCATTTACAATACAACAAGGATTGATGCTTCAACCTATTCATATTGCTGCTAATGAATCCGTGGTTTCTGGTTGCAAACATATAGGTAAGGGTAAAGTAGGTACTACCTTATTAAAAGAAACCTATGAACTCTTGCTAAATGGAAAGAGTGCTACTTACCAAAGAATATGGTCAGATATTATCAATAAAATTGGTAAAAAAGATAGTAAAGCGATTTATTGGGATGGTGGTGAGGTACCTATCCGTAAGGATGAACCTTATGAATTTACTTTAAGAACTTTTATACCAAATCCTGACGTAATTACTGAGAATGGATATCAAATTTCGATGGCAAGAAATATCGACATTCCTAATTTATGGAAAGGAAAAATATATCCTAAAACAACGGGATGGAATCATATTATAACAGCACAAGATACTACTACGGTTCTTAATTACTACGTAACAGATACTACTACATGGCAATCCAATAGTAAGTATAATCGAATTCAGGCTAACCAAAGGAATTTCGAAACTTCTCTATCCAAAGATACCAAAACAACTTCTCCGGTAGCCCCCGTAAATCCTATTGGATTATATGTGTTTTTAATTTGCTGCCTTGGATATTTATGGTTAGCACCAAAACTTTCATAGAGTAGACTAGATAAAATACTTTACTAAAAAGATTTTCTTTTAAACTTACAGCCTATATAGAGTAATTTCTTTCTAAATCTTTAACCTCATTAATTTTAGTTCAAAACTCTTCATTTTGATTTTGTCAAAAGGTCAATACATTTCTTTATTCAATTAATACGCCTTATGAATCCTCAGAAAATCAGCTTTTTTCAAAAAATATAAAAAAAAATCAAAAAATAGGGGTAACACAAGTATGGATTATGACACATACATATGACGCGGAAAGTTTTTCATAAGTTTGCCGCCGCAAAAAAGTAAGTAATCAATTTGTAAGTATCGTTTTTATGAAGAAAATTCTTTTGATGTGTATGATAACCGTTAGTATGGTGTCAATAGCACAAGATAACTATTACGGAGGGTATACTCCATCAGCCACTACGACTCCGACAGCCGCTAAGATTAGTGGAGGTGGTAGTGCTACCGTAAGTCTCACTAGTGGTAGCGCACAACAGTATGTGCCAATTTATACCATAGAACAAAATGGAGTGTCATGGAGCACAGGATTACAGTATCGTTATTCTGGATTAAGAGTGATGGAAGAACCTTCTGCTATTGGATTAGGGTGGGATTTGGCAGCAACAGGTATGATATCGAGAGAAGTAAGAGGATTGCCAGATGATCACCCAAAAGGATATTATGGATCCGAAAATTTGAGAGCCACTATTTTAGATCCATTCTATTATTTTAACCCTAATGGCAATAATACTGCGACCAATGGAAAACAAGTAATCAAAGAACATCATGCCTATTTGCTTGCACAAGGAATGATGGATGGAGAACCAGATGTGTTTCATGTAAATGCAGGTAGTATTAATTTTTCATTTAAACTAGGAGAAAATCTAGAACCCGTATTATTATCACATCACAATGTTAAGGTAACCTTTAATTGGAATCAGATAGAAGTTATAGATTCGGAAGGTGTACTTTATATTTTTGCGGCAAAAGAAATTTTTACGCCAGTACCAGAGGATGATATTGTACATACTTTAGGTATTGGTGGAACAGCGCTTTTGCCAATTGAACCTAATTATCCGTACACACGGAGTTGGTATTTAACAAGCATACAACCTCCAAATACAACACAACAAATTAATTTTACCTATCAAAATCATTTATTTAAAACTAAGGCTTTTTTACCAAAAATATATTCATATAAGGGATTACAGGCGCAGTTTTTAGAAGGATTGTTGGTAAAACCCGTGTTAACTCCATTTGGACAACAAGCACCACCATCTGAATTACAAGAAGGACAAGATCCCAATGTATATACCCATACACGATTGGATGTAGATGTAACAGTACCTGTATTACAGAAAATTACATTTGCTGACGGTACATTGCATTTTAATGAAGCATCTGTTCCTAATGGAGCACATCATAAGTATACATCTATCGATCTTGAAGATTTTAATGGAAACTTAATCAATACTTATGAGTTCTTTACACAAGGAAATAGAGATTTACTAAAAGAAATCCGAACCAATAACGAGTTTACTTTTGGATTTGATTATTATTATGAAAATATATCTTCAACCATTCCAGCATTCGAATATAATAATAAAGAAGTAGGTTCTACGATGGATGCTTGGGGATACTACAATGGTTCTCAAACCCCTACCGATCAATTAAAAGAAGAAGCAAGTGTAAATCCTATTTTGAGCCATACAGTCGCAGGTGCTTTGCAAAAGATACGGTATAAAACTGGTGGGGAAACAACAATCCAGTATGAGTTAAATCGTATTCCCCAAGAATATGCCAATAATAACACGATTAACGGATCATTTACGGTATCCAGTCGTAATACCAATACTATTGGAACATCAAGAAAAGAGGTGCGTTCTGGGACATTTACCAGCGCTACACAAATTGAGATAGAGCATAAAGCAAGTATTACCAAATATGGTTCTAGAGTACAACTTAGAATCTTTAAACAGGGATATACTGGAGCATATGTTCCTTATACAGATTGCAGCAATACCGCAGGTGTTGCTCAATTGTATATAAACGAAGTAGGAGAACGATCAGAACTGGCTGACGGATTGGTGCAATATGATAGTTATGGAAAATGTACACTTACCGTACAACCAGGAACCTATACATTTTATGTAGAAACAGAAGCAAATACAGAGGCAGAAATAAATGTAAAAATTTCAACTCCTCAGAATTATGTAAATACCTCTCAAGACCAAATATACGGAGGGATTCGTGTAGCAAGTATTCGCAGTTGTCCAATCGATACGGGCCAATGTACCGAAAAAAGATACGAATATATCAATGATCAGAAAGTTTCTAGTGCTAAAATTTATACAGCCTTAAAACTAGAACCGCAAAAATACTGGTATGGTACTTCACATCAGTATTACATCCCGTTTTATGTAGAGAGAAGAGGGCTACCAATTTATTATTCGCAAGTAAATGAATCCGTTGTTTCTTCTGATCCTATGAGCAGTGCAAAAAATGGAAAAACAGTGTATCGCTATGAAGATCCTTATTTCTTTAACGAACCTTATGATTTTAGAACAAGAGCATATTATGATCGCGCTCCTAAAGGTATCAATGAAGGAGGATTACGAATCAGCACTATTAAAACGTATAAGACAGACGTTTCTGCAGTGATTCCAAAAGAGCAATTGATATCAGAGCAAGCTTACGAATACGAGGCAGTAACACCTGCTACGGATTTCTTTGGTAACGCAACTGCTACTGACTATCCATACGGGATAAAAGTAATAGCAAAAACCCAAATCAAGCGAGATATGCATTATGATAAGTTGATACCGATCATTATGCAACAAAATAATATGAACGTATTACCACTTGGATTGCAGAACTTTAGAGAATATTATGAAAACCGCACACAAGCAGAATTCGAAGACTATGCCAGACAAATGATAGGGTACACAGGCTTCCCAGTAAATTCAGTTGGTTGGAAAACCCTATTCAGGATGGCCAAAGGAGTGGGCATGGTAGAGGCAGACCTAGCCGAACCTGTGGGGGATAGACAAGAGATGTATACCGTAATTAGTTATAAAGATACTAATGTACAATATCAACGAAAACGAGTAGTAAGTAAAACGTATTCTGATCTTGCACCAGATCAGTATCAGGAAAGTGTTCAGGAGTTTACCTATGACAATAACCAACAGGTGATAGAACAAAGGAGTACCACTTCTAAAGGGGATACTCAAAAAGCAACCTATTTTTATCCGTATCATAGTGCCGTTAATAATAGCACCTTAGTTTCAGATAATCGTATTGCTTCTCCTATAAAAACAGAAACCTTTTTTAATAATAAAAAACAGAGTACTGCTTTGGTAAATTTTGATTCCTGGAATACGGGAGGATACCTGCCGAAAACCATACAATCGGCTAAGGAGAATGCAGCATTATTGGATCAAACTATTTTTCATAAATATGATGTATACGGAAATCCTCTAGAAACTTCCGCTAGAGAAGGTATACATACCATTTATGTTTGGGGATACAATCATACAACACCCATTGCTGTCATTACAAATGCATCCTACACAGGAATGCCATCTGCAGTACAAAATCTGATTAACGCAGCTATCACAGCATCCGATAATGATACCAATGCTTCTACAGAAAATCAATTAAGGACAGCATTACAAAACTTGAGAAACCATAGCTATTTTGCTGCATCGCAGATGGTCACCTATACCTACGATCCTTTGATCGGTATGACCAGTACTACGGATGTTAGAAATAGAACGGCCTACTACGAATATGATAGTCTCCATAGACTAAAACAAGTAAAAGATCAGGATGGGAATATCCTGTCAGCCAATGAATACAATTATAAAAACAACTAATACAGTACAAAGATGAAGACATTACAAAAAATCGTAAGTGTAGTTGCTGTATTAGTAGCTACGATAGTAAGTGCGCAGACACCAACAGAAAATTATGTAAAAACTACGGTATATCAAACCGAAGTAAAAGAAGGACAACAAGCTCAGGTATTAGAAAGTGATCAAATTGTTACGGTAGCATACTCGGATGGATTGGGTAGAACGAAACAAACGGTGGCAGTACGCGCAGGAGGACAACAACAAGGTACGAATATCTTGGATTGGACAAATGATTGGAAAGCAGGTACAGGAGCTACCCCTTTGTTTAATTTAAACGGTCAATCTTCTGATAACCAAAGAATATTTGGTAGCAATCCTTTTGGAGAACAATCCCTTTTATGGAGATGTGGAAATGATCCGAATAGAGATGCAGATGGTGGATGGAATACAGATTACATCCCTGTAGATAAAAATGTTGCGTATCGATATACCGTTTGGGTAAAGCGTACAGGATCACAGGATGGAAGTACTTATCATGGTACACAAAATGTGAATAACCTTAGTGGAAGTGCTAATAACAACCCGTACTTTGTCGTAGGTGATACACCTAATCTGAACCAATGGTATTTATTAGTTGGAGTCATACACCCATATACCTATAGTGGTGGTAATTCTGGTGTTAGCGGTATGTATGATATCAATGGAACTAAAGTAAAGTCAGGAAATGATTTTAAATGGAGAAATAATACAACCACTTCTAGATTTAGAAATTACCTGTACTATTCAACTGATATCAGTGTACGTCAATACTTTTGGAATCCTGTATTGACAAAGATTGATGGAAATGGAGTGCCAGTTACAGAACTAATCCAACAGACCAAGCCTAAGGATATTATATCTCATTATGAGTATGACGATTTTGGAAAACAAACCAAATCCTATTTGTCCTATGCATCAGATAATACAGCACAAGGTGCTATACATACCGATGCCTTAGCCGAGTTACAAGCATTTTATAATACACCAAAATATGAAAATACACTAAATCCTTATAGCCAAACGATTACAGAAGCTTCTCCTGCAAACCGAGTGATGGAGCAGGCAGCACCAGGAGGCCCTTGGGGATATGATGAAAAAAATATCCAGTATAAAAATCCAGTGTATGCATCATACCCTACCGATGTTACTTTTAGTAAGGCGTGGGCTGCCAAAGGTGTTTTTTATGTTCCTGGACAAGGGACACCTCCTAATGAAGAGGCAGTAATTAATCCACTATTTAGTAATAGTTATGTGTGGATTTATTTTAATGCAGGTAAACTAAAACTTAGAATCAAAAGTACGTCTAGTGATGGTCTACAAAGATTACCAACAGGTAAGTTGCGTAAACTAGATATTACACCAGCGATTGAATATTTGGATTTAGGGTATATCAAAGATGCTTCTGGTAATAATATGGATTACAAAGTATATATAGAAGATAACTACTTTGCTGTAGAGGCAATTAATCAAAACCCGAGATTGATTACCGCAGGAATCAATACAAGCAGTGATCATAATCTAAACCAACTACAAGTACTTACAGGATATGATGAGGTGTATTCCACTAATACTACTACCAAGGCATCTTACGGACTCAATACAGGTAGTGAGGTAAAACGTTTTGATGTGGCAATGCAAAATGGAGATAGCCAGAAACCAACATTGGTAGCTAATGGAAACTATGCCGCAGGACAGTTAACTAAAAACATCACCAAAAACGAAAATTGGATTGTAGCAGATGGTAAAAACAAAACTGCTGAAACCTTTACCGATAAAAACGGGAATGTAGTACTAAGCAGAGCGTATAACAATGGAGCTGCCCATGATACCTATAATGTATATGATGATTTTGGAAATCTTACGTATGTTATTCCGCCCAAGGTAACTGTAGATAATGGTGTGTCGGCTACAGAGCTTAGTGAGCTGTGTTACCAATATAAGTACGATAACCAAAACCGATTGATCGAAAAGAAAATACCAGGAAAAGGTTGGGAATATATTGTCTATAATAAATTAGACCAACCTGTAATGACACAGGATGCAAAACAACGTGCCCGAGACGAATGGTCATTTACCAAATATGATGCATTTGGTAGAGTGGCTTATACAGGAATAATATTCAATGAAGGAAATCGAGAGTATATGGAACAGGTTTTGGATAATAGTGATCAGCAATACGAAACAAAACTTGAAAATGCTGTTACTTTAGCAGGAACAACCCTATATTATAGTAATGATGCAAAACCTATTGGGATTAGTAAAATTTATACCATCCACTACTATGATGATTATACTTTTGATAGAGATGGAATGAACAAACCAGCTACCATATACGGAGTAGCTACCACCAATCAGACCAAAGGTTTGGCTACGGGTTCTAAAGTACGTGTATTAGGAACTAATAATTGGATTACTACGGTAAATGCTTATGATGATAGAGGTAGAGTAATCTGGGCAGGAAGTAGAAATAGGTATTTAAACACTATTGATAAAACAGAAACAAAACTCGATTTTGTAGGTAAAGCTATAGAGGTAAAAACAACACATACAAAAGGTAGTAATACTGCCATAGTCACTATAGATAGGTTTACCTATGATCATATGGGCCGTTTGCTTACCCAAAAACAGCAAATCAATAACCAGGCAGAAGAATTGTTATCTCAGTTGATATATGATGATTTAGGGCAGGTAGTACAGAAAAAAGTAGGAAATGCAGAGCAAGCACCTTTACAAACGGTGGATTATACGTATAATGTAAGAGGATGGATGACCAAAATCAATGATCCTAATGCTCTTGGAGATGATTTGTTTGCTTATAAAGTAAACTACAATACACCAACTCATGGTGGCACAGCATTATACAACGGTAATATTGCCGAAATAGAATGGAAATCTGCGACAGATAATGTGCTGAGATGGTATCGATATAGCTATGATCATTTAAATAGATTAACTAGGGCAGTAGATAATGCCAATCGCTATAGTTTATCTAATGTTTCCTACGATAAAAATGGAAATTTAAAGACGCTAAAACGTCATGGATGGAAGAATAGTAGTAACTATTGGGATATGGATAATCTGGTATATAGTTACGACTCGGGTAACAAATTAAGCAAAGTTATTGATTATGGAGATGATAATTACGGCTTTAAAGACGGTACGAATACCAATGATGATTATGTGTATGATGTTAACGGTAATATTACCTTAGATCGTAATAAAGGAATTACCAGTATACAATACAATCATTTGGACTTACCTACTTTTATAGAGTTTGATAATGCTGATAGTGGAGAAATATGGTATACATATGACGCAACTGGAGCAAAATTAAAAAAGAATACGGGAGTATATGGAACGGATGACGTATATACAGAAACCGATTACCCAGGTAACTATGTATATGAAAATGGGCAGTTAAAACTTTTTCATCACTCAGAAGGGTATATAGAACCCGAAAGTGATGGAACTTTTACTTATATTTACCAATATAAAGACCACCTTGGTAATAACAGATTAAACTACTCTGATAAGGATCATGATGGTCAGATAGACGTTCTTAGAAATGATACTAGCGATCTGGATGGTGATGGGGATTATGCCCATGAGATTTTACAGGAGAATAGCTACTATCCTTTTGGATTAGAACATAAGGGCTATAATAGCCAGATTACAGGACAGGAACATAACTATAAGTATAATGGGACAGAACTTACCGAAGAGCTTGGACTTAACTGGTATGAAATGCCCTTACGTTCTTACGATCCAGCCATTGCCAGATGGAATCGTATCGATCCTGTAGTGCATCATGGATTATCTCCGTATAATGCGTTTGATAATAATCCGATAGTATATGCAGATCCATCTGGAGGGAATAGTGAGTACAGTCACATGGATGATCAGATATTTTCTGAGGGTAGACATATAGGTGTACAGGAAAGAAGAGCTATGGGTGGTTCTGGATATGGAGGTTATACACCTTATGATTATGCGTCTTCTCAGGTTAGTGAAGCTATGGGGGTTATGGAATTTTTGGTGAGTATTCAATCTGTTGATAATAATTCTAAAAAAGGAAGAAAATTTAAATGGCTTGATGAAGGAGAATTGAATCATAATATATCTAGTAAAGAATGGGATAGTATACGTTCTAACTTTGATTCTGATGGAGATAAGCCAATTGGCCAAAATTATAAGGGAAAGAAGCAAACAGGTCCACCCACACCTTTTTTTGATAAGAATGGTAATATAAATGTGAATGCTTATAACTGTCATTCTTTCGCTTGGTGCAATTCTAAAGGGGATCCTATGGATCCTTCTAATAAAAAATTGGTTCTTGCTGGAATTACAAAATGGGATAATGATCCTCTTAATAATACTGGGGGGTATAAACCTTTAAATTTTAACGATCCTAATCAAGTTGGGGATAGGTTAATTTATTACCAATGGGATATCAAATCTCAAACTATTATACCGACGCATTCTGCTATAGTTACTGCGATAGATCAATATGGTAATACAATCGAGGTTGAAAGTAAATGGGGTAAATCAGCTAGATACAAGCATCATCCGAGAGATATTCCATCTAGTTATGGAGCTCTTACTCCTACTTTTGTAGCACCTAATGGAAAAACATATCCAAGTAGAATATATTTTAGAAAAAAACCATAAAAATGAAAAACACAATAATATACTTAATTATAATCTTTAATATTAGTTGTTCAGAAGATTATGATTCTATTTTAAACGATTTATCATATAATTATGTTTTAATAAAAGATGAAATTGGTGATGACTTGTATTATGAGCATTATAATATCAACGAAAAGGAACATGAGATGAGGTTTAATATTTATAAAAATTCGGTTCGAAAGTTCTATAGTTCAGATATAAAAATCATTGATTATTTATTAAAATATAGAAATGAGGATAAGGAGTTTTGTAATTGGATCAAAACTAAGAATCCTTATTTATCAACAATTGGTGATTTGGATTTATTGACAAAATCGGAATCCGCTCTTATTTTAATTGATAATTATTTTTCGAATTTTAAATCAGGCAAAATCGAAATACCCTCTTATTTAACCAATTTATCATATGAAAGGTTTATAAAATTTTATAATGAGAATAAAGAATTAAATTTAGAGGAGTTAAGAAGAAATTATAAAAAGAAATTTGGAATTTCCAGATAGCTTGCGCGAGCGTCGTCCCCTCGCTCGCGCCCGAATCTTTCGGGTGCCGACATAGTTTGTAAGGCAATTATAGATATTAGATAAAGATAAAACCAGTTACATTATATGGTATTAAGATGTAACTGGTTTTATTACATAAAAAGAACTACACATGAATAAAATACAATATATACTACTGTTATTTCCAATGGTAATACTTGGTCAAAAAGATATTAAAGTTGGTGATGATATCATTCTATGGGAAAAAGGAGTGTTTTTAGAGCCGGAAGATTTTAGAATCGTAAAAGAAGTAGATCCTTATGATACTAGGAATGGTTTAACTACCTATAAAATAGAGATCTTACCCAAAGAAGTCTTGGTAGACGAAAATAATCAGATTGCTAATTACCTAAAAATGAATCTTGCCACCTATTTTTATAAGAATAAGTCATGGCTAGGCAAAAAAAATGACAAACAGTTATTGGCTCATGAACAGAATCATTTTAATATTGGAGAACTATTTGCCAGAAAAATGAGAAAAGCTTTTGAAAAGCTAAAAGAAAAGAAGATTAAAGACTTTAATGCTTATCAAAATGTATATACTACCTATTGGAAAGAATGCAAGACGTATCAAAGAAAGTATGATCAAGAAACATTTAATGGTACGTTGGCAGAACCAAGTAGCGATTGGTTACTAAAAGTAGATCAAGAGCTATATGAATTAGAAGAGTATTCCTATGCTAAAGTAAAACAACGTTGGCGAGCGAAGCTCAAAAAATTATCATCAGGATCTTAAGGATAAAAAGTCATCTTTTCTATAAACGATATAGTATCACATGAGAATAAGAAAATACATTGTTTGCATACTGGTATTGATTTCCAATATACTTTCTGCACAGGATATACAAGATGTTTTGAAAAATGATATTTGCTACTGTTTGGATGAACAATTTAAGAATGGAAGATTACATAAAGGTAATTCTATATTAGAACAATGTTTAAGTAAAAAAATGAAGTCATATAAAACAGAACATAAAGAAATTCTCTTACAGGAAAAATTTGCCGTTAGAAATGATGAATCTTATACCTCAGATTACAAAATAAATCCTAAAAACCTTAATGCTTTTATTGCTGGACATCAAGAATATTTCGTGAATGAATGTCAACCCTATTATTGGTATGTAAGTGCTCAAAGAGCCAAAAAATTGATCAATGTTAGATATAATGTTGACGAAAAATATTTTAAAACAATATCTAAGAAAATAAGAAAAGGAAAGCATAAGAAAGAACATCTTTTTCAACGAGCTCTTATCTATATGTCACGAGGAGAATTTGAAAATGCCAAAGCAGATTTTTATACCTATCAGGAAGATGATCCGAATGATGATAAAATAACATATCATCTTGCTTGGGCTTGTGAGCTTAATGGGGAGTATGGTGTTGCAAAAGCTTGGTATAAACAAATGATCAAAAAGAATAATCATTTTGATGCGATTCTTGGACATTCGATTGTAAATAGAAAAATAAGGGATAACGCTCGTTTAGATTCTGTAATTACCGATATCACTTATCATAATATGAATCAATCAAATGAAATAATAAAGCAAGAAGATATCACTACAGATAGGGAATTAGATAGATATCCAGCACCTACGGATTGCCAACATCTTAAGGATAATGAAGAATTAAAAAAGTGTTTTTCTTCTTATTTTAAAAGTTTTGTAAATAGTAATTTTGATCGAAATGTAATAGAATATGCAAATCTGAAACCAGGATGGCATCTCATATTAAGTAAGTTTAAAGTATCTCACAAAGGAGAGATTACAGACGTTTTTGTTTTGCATGATGATCCTTTTATTGTAAATGAGATTACCCGAATATTATATGCAATTCCTACTTTACAAACAGGAGAGTTACAAGGGAAATCAGTTGATGTATTATATGGTTTTCCTTTTTCAATATTTATTTCAGAATAATATAAAAATATATCTCATAAAAGGAGAATATTGTTTTGATGAGTTTTATTGTTAAATACTAAAGAAAAGCCACTAGTTACAAACTAGCGGCATCGAATTTTAAAAGCATTCTATTTACAATGCATTTCCACGATAAAACTCTAATACTTTTACCCGTAATAAATATTCATATTGTGCATTGGTAAGATTGGTTCTGGCATTATCTAGATTATTTTTACTAGTGATGTAAGCGATAAAATTAGATACGCCATTATTAAAGCGTATTTCGTTTACACGATAGGATTCTTCAAAAGCAGTTACCTGGTTCTGTAAACTTTGATAGCGATCATAAGCAGTTTGCATATCAAAATGTACCTGATCAATTGCATTTTTTACTTGTTGTGATGTTCTCTCTAATTCGATGAGTGATTCTTCAGCTCTGATTTTTTCCAGCGCCACATTGTTTTTTGCTCTAAATCCATTAAAAAGTGGAATATCTACGGCAATCCCTACCACTGTATTTAGGTTGTTATCAAACTGATCTAAGTAGTCAATACTTTCTCCTCTAAACTGCGTTTGATCAGTAAATACAGAAAGTTGTTCGTTATTAACGGTTACAAAGTCACCAGTTTCTACAATTTCAGATCCAGTTTCGGTAAAAGTTTCTGCCACACTAGAATAATTGGTGTTTATCTGCCCAAAGAATGAAATCTCTGGTATGTATTGCGCTCTTGCCACCTGAACTCCTTTTTTCGCAGCTTTTACTCTTAGTTCTTGTGCTTTAAATGTGGCTAGGTTTTGCATGGCATCTTTAAACACATCATCAGAACTTAGGGTATACTCTTTAAAATCTAAGAGGATAGATGCCTTATCAGCCGTAATATTAGCATCTGTATTTAGTAATTGTGCCAGACTTAGTTTTGCATTATTTAAGCTACTTTCTGCTATCAGAATATTAGTTTCATCAATGGTTTTTTGTCCTTTGATATCTGCGAAATCCGCTGGATTCCCAAACTCTTCGTTATAGAGATCTTCTTGTTGTTTTAATTGTTTATTCGTAGCAACTAATCGGTCTTTGGCCAGCGTTAAAACATCCGTTTGGTTGAGTACCTGCAGATATGCCAAGGTCACATTAAGAATAAGCGTCTGCTTCGCTTCTTCGATTTCCATTTCAGAAGCTAATCGATTATAGCGTTGCTGTTTTACGGTATTTAATATCCGAAAACCATTAAAAATCGTAGCATCCAGGTTTAATCTTGCATTAGAAAACGTAAGCTCTTGATTGATAAAATCATTCGTAAAAGGATCAATACTTCTACCATTATTTACTCCTATATTGTAATTACCATTTAGGCTTGGAAGTATATTCGCTTTTGCTTGTCTATGATTAATGAGCGCAGTATTGGCGCGCAATGTAGTAGACTTTAGATCTAGATTATTTTCTAAAGCCATAGCTATACATTGGTCAAGAGAGTACTTCTCTGTGTCTTTTCTTTGTGTAAATCCTGTAAAAGATAAAAGAAAAGCACTGATATAAATAATTGATTTCAGTGACATGTGATTGTTGGATTATTCGCTGACGATTCGTCCGTCTAATAAATTAATAATTCTAGAACCATAGGAAGAGTTTTTCTCTGAGTGAGTGGCTTGTATAATCGTTACACCATCTTTGTTTAACTCAGAAAATAATTCCATGATTTCTGTACTTTGTTTAGAGTTGAGGTTTCCAGTAGGTTCATCTGCCAAAATAAGTTTCGGTTTGCTAATCAATGCTCTTGCAATACCTACCAACTGCTGCTGACCACCACTTAATTGTGCTGGAAACAGATCTTTTTTACCTACGATATTAAATCGGTCTAGCATATCAGCTACTAAAGCTTTACGTTCTGACGACTTTACATTTTTATAGAGTAGGGGAGTTTCGATATTTTCATACACATTAAGCTCATCGATCAGATGATACGCCTGAAAAACAAATCCTATATATTCTTTATATAATTTAGAACGTTGTTTTTCTTTTAGCGTATGCACCTCTTCGTCTAAAAAGGTGTAATTCCCAGCAGTAAAACTATCTAACATCCCAATGCAATTAAGTAAAGTAGATTTTCCCGAACCTGATGGTCCCATTAGAGAAATAAACTCTCCTTCTTTTACTGCTAAGTCGATGTTGTCTAGTAATGCTATTTTCTTTCCTCCAGAACTAATTACTCTAGAAGCGTTGTTAAGTCGTAAAATCATAATTATTTTTTGATGATGATTATCTATGTTGTTTACTTAGTTGCTATAAAAAATTAGCTAGTGTAATTTTCTATAAGTCTTCTGAGAGATGCGTCTGGGTCTAATGGTATTAAAAACCCTAGAGTTTTCATGTCTCAGACAGACATAATTTTCGGAAATTGAATTCATTTTTTCGATCATGATATTATTGAATTTCAGAAATTTCTACTTCTCCAATATTTAATCCCTTATGGATACTAGCATCTCCTTTATAATATAGTTTTGCTTCTCCAAAAGCAGTAAGCTTAATACGATTAGAAGAATTAATTTTAAATTCTGCTTCTCCAAAAGCTTTGATTTTAGTGTTCTTGTTGTCTACTGCAATAAGATCCGAAAAACTTTCTCCAAAAGCCGTGATTTTTTGATTTTCGATACTTCCTTTTTTGATCGTTAAGGTACTAGCTCCAAAAATATCTGCATCTAAATATTTTAAATCTACTTCGTTTAAGGTAATTCTAGACTCTCCAAAAACTTTTAGTCTAAAAGATTCAGAATCTAATTTACTTTCACAGGTAGCGTCTTGTTCACCACGAACAGAAAGTGATTCCAGGTCTTTATAGTTCACGGTAATGGTTAATACTCTTCCTTTATAGATCGGTACTTTTCGCTCGATACCATTTTTCACAACAACCTTATGTTTTGTAGTTTCTTTGGCACCATCTAGATATACACGTAGTGTTTTTCCGTTTACTTCAATATTAATCTTATCGTTTGGTTCTGTACTTTCTTCTATAATTACAGAGGCTTCGCTACTTTCTACAAATCTTGCCTGAATGTGTGGGCTAATGATTACTTTATCAAAATCAGCAACGTTTTTCTTTGTTTGTCCAGCTAACAATTGTGCGATAGTTAAGGCTACAAGTGCTAATAAGTATTTTAAATGTTTCATGATGAATGAGTTTTTAATGTTCGTTTTATTTGATTGAAATGATGATATTATTTTTTATTCTGTTTTTAAACTTTTAATAGGGTTTGCAACGGCTGCTCTAATCGTTTGAAAGCTTAACGTAATTATGGCTACCAGTAGGGTGATGATTCCTGTAAGGGCAAAAACCCACCAATTTAATTGAATTCTGAAAGCAAAATCTCGTAACCAACTGCTCATGAACCACCATGCAATTGGTGTAGCGATGCAAAAGGCAAATACAATTAGTTTGATAAAATCTTTAGACAGTATCTTTACGATAATCGCTGTAGAAGCTCCTAAAACCTTACGAATTCCAATTTCTTTGGTACGTTGTTCTGCGATATAGGTGGCTAATCCAAACAATCCTAAAGCTGCTATGATCACAGCAAGTACTGTAAAAATTAAAGCAATCGTTCCAATTCTTTTTTCCTGTTGATACATATCAAGATAAGAATCATCTAAAAAACTATAGGTAAATGATAGTTCGGAAGAAACAGCTTCATATTTATTACGAATTTTGCTAATAAAACCTTCTACATCTGCTGTATTAAATCGATAGGCAGTTCTCCAACTATTATCTCCTAGTCTAAGACTTAAAGGACCAACATCTTGTCGTAAAGACTCGAAATTAAAGTTTTTTACTACTCCGATAATCGTGTATACAATCTTGTCGTCTTTACCAATAGTTTTATAAAGCTTCTTGCCGATTGGATCATCAAAACCAGTTAGAGCAACCGCTTTTTCATTGATGATAATGGCTGTGGAATCTGTTCCAAAAGAACGAGAGAAGTTTCTACCTGCAATAAGTTCCATGCCCATCGTTTCTATATATTCGTAATCTGCTCTCCAATACTGCATATTAAAACCATTATCTGCGGTGTTTACACTTCCAGTATTAAAGGTGGTATCCGATCTAGCAGATTGAGATACTGGAATATATCCTGCAAATGATGCTGATTTTACTTCTGGGAATTGTTCGATTTCTGATTTTAAAGACTTTCTTGTTTCGTTCGTTAATCCAGAATTATCTACGATCAATACTTGATCCTTGTTAAACCCTACATCTGTAGTCTGGATATGATTTAATTGTTGGTAGACAACAATGGTACCGATGATCAATATAATAGAGGTGGTGAACTGAAAAATAACTAAGAAATTTCTCAGGCTGTTTTTATTACTTCCTTTAGATAGAGTTCCTTTTAATACACTTATAGGTTGGAATTTAGAAAGGAAAAATGCTGGATAAATACCTGCTAGAGGTCCTACTACAAAAGGTAATAGAATCAGGAAAATCAAAAATTGTGGTTGTAGTAATGCTTTTATTGAAATTTCCTTGCCAGAGACGTTATTAAACCATTCCAAAGAAAGAAACACAAATATAATAGCGATACTATGTGCTAGTACTACGATCAGCGTAGATTCGCTTAAAAACTGTAATACCAAAGATTTTTTCTCTGTACCTAATACTTTACGAATACCAACTTCTTTTGCTCTACCCGAAGATCTAGCTGTAGTAAGATTCATAAAATTGGTACATGCAATAAGTAGAATAAACAACGCTACTGCAGAAAAAATGTATACATACTTTATCGAACCATTAGTACTGAGTTCTATATTTTGAGTCGAATGCAAGTGAATATAAGTAAGAGGAATTAAAGAATATTCTAATTTATTACCAGAACTTTCTATATCTTCTATACTTTTAATATTAGTGAACTGAGATATCTGTGGTAAGGAATATTTTGCAATTACTTCTCTAAAATTGTTATTAAACTTTTTATAATCAGCACCTTCTTTTAGCACAATATACGTGTGGAAATTATGACTTAGGTAATCTCCAAAGTTATAATCCACATTAGCCATAGATAGTAAAACATCTAGATGAAAATGTGAGTTTTTAGGCATGTCTTCAATAATAGCAGTAACCTTATACAAAGTATTATTTACTTCTAATGCTTCTCCAATAGCTGTATCTACACCATTAAAATACTTTATTGCTGCTTTTTCAGATAAAACAACCGTATTAGGTGCTTTCAATGCTGTTTTCGGGTTTCCTTTTAAAGCTGGAAAGGTAAATACATTAAAAAAAGTCGAATCTACATAGGCAATGGCATATTCATCAATAAGTTCCGTTCCTTTTCGGATAAGTTTTGATCCTTCTGAAGCATATATTCGGGTATATTCTTCTACTTCGGGATAATCCTTTTTTAGTGTAGCTCCCATCGGATCAGAACTCACAGCCATATGCATTTCGGTACCGCCAAAGAGGATATCAGAATTGATTCTATAAATTTGATCCGCTTTTTCGTGAAACCGATCATAACTTATTTCATCCGTTACAAATAATGCAATAAGAATAAAGCAACATATTCCTAACGAAAGTCCAACGGTATTAATAAAAGTAATCCCTTTGTTCTTAATGAGATTTCTCCACGCTATTTTAAGATAATTTCTGATCACGATGTTGATTTTATTTTGATTGTTGAATTTGGTATGTATATAGTGAAGATGATGCCAAAAAAATAAAACACTGAAAATCAGTGTTTTAAAATTATTTTTAAAATAAAAAGTGTTCGATTTTGATACACTTTTTGTTCAAAATCGAACACTTTACAATCCTTATTATTCTGATCGTAAAGAATCAATTGGATTTGCATTAGCAGCTTGCAAGGTTTTAGCACTAATCACCATAAGTGCTAAAAGAATCATCGCACTACCTCCAAGAAGAAATATCCATACGCTAATATTAGTTCTATAAGCAAAATCATTTAGCCAATTTTGTATCCCATACCATGCTATAGGCGCTGCGATAACAAAAGCAACAGCTACCAATACTAGAAATTCTTTGCATAAGATAGTATTAATTTGCAGTAGAGATGCTCCTAAGACTTTACGTACTCCAATTTCTTTGATACGTCTGTTGGTGGTATAAATAACTAGTCCTAACAATCCTAAACAACTTATTAAAATAGATAAGCCTGTGGCCCAATTTAGCAATTTAGAAATATTCTTTTCTCTATTGTAAAACTTAGCAATGGTTTCATCCATAAATTCGATACGATAATCATCAATCTCTGTATAAACAGATTTATAAGCGGATTCAATTTTAGATAGAACAGGTGTTAACCCTTCTTCGGTGTTGTTTTGAAAAGCTATATGTACTGCCTGAAATCTACTAAAATTTGGTCTATACCAATCTCCAATCAATCCCATTGGACTTATGTCAGATTTTAAAGAGCGTTGATGAAAATCTCCCATCACTCCTACGATAGGAATTTTTTCATCTCCAAAATCAACAATAGCTCCCAAAGCCTCTTCCGGAGTTTCAAAGCCATATATTTTTCGAGCAGTTTCATTGATAACAATTTCTCGTATCGTATCATTCTTGTAAACACGACCAGCCAATAACTGTAGCTCGAATAGATCTAGATAATCAGTATCTCCAAAAATGAAGTGTAATTCAGATTTCACTTCAGTTTTTCCATTATGCACTGTAGTGTTAGAAATGTTAGTATTTCTTGATGCTGGCGGTACTCCTCCAAGGCTAATGGTTTTTATTTGTGGTATTGCCTTTAGTTTTTGTGCATATATTTCTTTCTTAGAAAGCTCTCTTTCGCTACGCGGACTATAAACGGAGACTACGGCCTCGGTTTTAAAGCCCATGTCTTTGCTTAATACATAATTAATTTGTTTGCTAACTAGCAAGGTTCCAATTATAAATACCTGAGCTATGGTAAATTGAAAAACGGTTAGAAACTTTCTGAGTCCTACTTTCTTTTCGCCAATACCTAAATGATTTTTTAAAACAGAAACCGTATTGAATTTTGATAGTACCAAGGCAGGATAAAAACCAGCTAAGAAAGTAACGACCATCAATACGATCGCAATACCAAATATGATTATTGGAGTTCCAATAAGCTCGAATTCCAAATCTTCGGGGACAAAGTCTGAGAATAACTTGATTAACCAACTAGTACATGCTATAGAAATAATTGCAGATAACATCACTAGTATAAAGGTTTCTCCCATAAATTGTTTAATAATTTGTTTGCGAGAACTACCGAGTGTTTTTCGTATTCCAATTTCTTTAGCTCGCTGTGTGGCTTGCGCTGTATTAAGATTAATGAAATTAATACACCCCAATAGTAAAAGAAACAGGGCTACTAACGCGAGGTTTCGTAGCAAAGATTTACTTGCCTGAGTACGTGTCCAATCATAGATACCATAACGATCATCAAAGTGAATCTCTCTAAGTGGTTGTAAAACATATTGTCTTGTTTGTCCATATTGTGCTACTTCTTCATTTATATGTGCCTCGGCTAATGCATCAAAATCTTTTTGAATCTGATCAAGACTTGCATTCTTATTAACCTTTACATATAGCTGTGAAGCGGAGTTAGTACTGTTCCAGTTTTTTTCTAAGATGTTTTCTCTAAGTCGGGTTTGTAATAGGGTAGGACGTGATATGAATTCCTGAAATACTAAATCAGTGCGTCTTGCAAAATTTTCAACTACTCCAGAAACAGTAATAGGAATTGAGTCATTATAAATCAAAGTTTTACCAATAATCTCAGTGGGTTTTAGTTTTGGGAAATACTCCAAAGCCCTTGTCTTTGTTAGAATAACTTGGTTAGGTTGTGATAATATTTCATCTGTATTTCCTGCTAAGAATTCATACTGAAACATATCAAAATAATTTTGCTCTGTAAAGATCACAAAATTGGGCCACTTCAGCGTAAGATCATTTTCTTTGTTTTCTACTTTTGCGGGTCTTTCGCTGTAAAAACCATTCACCATTTCAAAGTTTGAATTTTCACGAATAGCATCTTCTAAAGCTATAGTAACTCCAGAATTATAAAATTCACCTTCAGGGTTTTTAAAATTTGTGACCACTCGATAAATTCGATCTCCATCCTTATGAAAATCATCAAAAGTATAATCATAATAAATCATAAGACCTATTACAAAAGAAGCACTTAGACCAATAGTAAGTCCAATAACATTAATAAAAGAAAACACCTTGTTTTTTAAGATGTTTCTCCATGCTATTTTAAAATAATTCCGGATCATAATGTTAGTTTTTATTACTCGGTTTTTAGACTGTTAATAGGGTTGGCTATTGCCGCTTTAACAGCCTGAAAACTTACAGTTGCTAATGCAATGAGAATTGCGACAATTCCTGCGATGACAAACACTATCCAGTTAATTTCTATGCGATAAGCATAGTCTTGTAACCAGTTGTTCATAAAGAACCAAGCTAAGGGCACTGCTAATACAATGGCAATGCAGACTAATTTTAGAAAATCTTTTGATAGTAATTTTACAATACCGGTTACACTGGCACCTAATACTTTTCGTACTCCGATTTCTTTGCTTCGCTGTTCTGCGGTATATGCTGCTAATCCAAAAAGCCCTAAACAGGATATAAAAATTGCCAACAAAGCAAAGATTCTAGATAGCTCACCGATAAGTTGCTCACTTTTAAATTTAGCATCAAAAGCTTCATCCACAAAAGTATATTCGAATGGGAAAGCAGGATTGTGCTTTTTCAGTACTTCTCCTATTCCGGATATTGCCTGATCAATTGGCGTGCCCTGTTTTGTTTTGATATACATATATCTTGCAAAATTTGGGTTGTTTATAAACAATACCGGATCACT
Source organism: uncultured Aquimarina sp. (assembly GCF_947492115.1). Taxonomy (NCBI): domain Bacteria; kingdom Pseudomonadati; phylum Bacteroidota; class Flavobacteriia; order Flavobacteriales; family Flavobacteriaceae; genus Aquimarina; species uncultured Aquimarina sp. The sequence goes on along the minus strand of NZ_CANLMM010000005.1, from coordinate 110,786 downwards.
GGTATCGAACATATCATCGTAGAGATAATCCTTAACAACTCCTATGATTTCGTAAGATTCATCACCTCTATTAATCTTTTTACCTACTGGATTATCAGTCTTCATTAGTTTAGCTAGTGATTGAGAAATCATTACATTGGTACTATCGGCATCTACATTTGTCCCAAAACCACGACCTTCAACAATTTCCATGCCTGTAGTTTCAAAAAAACTAGCTGTTATATTTCTAAAGGATAGCAAAACATCTTGGGTATTAACGCCTCCTTGCCAGGTAAATCCAGAACCATTATTACCTCCAGATAGGATTTGAGAATTACACAATGCAGCATTATGAGCATATCCGCTTTTAATTAGATCTTGCTGAATTACAGAAAACTTATCAATAATTTCATCATTAACACGCATAGAAATCAATCGTTCTTTATCATATCCAAGCTCTCTATTTTTAGCATGCTGAATTTGTTGATATACGATGATTGTACAGATGATAAAAACAATGGAAATAGTAAATTGTCCTACCACTAATCCTTTTCTTATAAATGAAGCGGAACCACTTTTAACTTTTATGCCTTTTAAAACTTCTACTGGTCTAAAAGAGGATAGGTAAAAGGCTGGATATAAACCAGCAAACAATCCACAGACTATAGTAATAACTAATAATATACCAATGTGAGAAGGTTTGGATAAACCAAGAACAAGATTTTTATCAATCAGGAGATTAAACTGCGGTAATAATACCACCAATAATATAATACTTATGATAGCTGCAAAACAAGCCATCATCATAGATTCTGATACAAATTGAATAATCAAACGAGATCGACTAGAACCGATAGCTTTTCGAACACCTACTTCATTTGCTCTCTTTTCGCTGCGAGCGGTGGATAAGTTCATAAAATTAATACAAGCAATCAATAATATGATCAGTGCTATTAGAGAAAATAGACGTACATAGGTGATTTTTCCACCAACTTTTTTGCCTCCTTCAAACTTGGAACGCAAATACCAATCTTTCATAGGATGTAAAAAGGCGTAAGTGTCACTTTCAGGATCTTTTGCAGGGATCAGAGCTTTAACTTTTTCATTCACTTCGACTACGTTAGCTTCTGGCGATAACTCTACAAACGTATCAGAGAAATTACTACCGTATTCTGTCATCCATTCAGCACCATTTCTGTAGCGCTCAAATGGAGCTACCCAATCAAATGGAAAGGAAACATTTTCTGGTAAATTTTCTACAACTCCAGTGATAAGGTAATTGTCCTTATTGTTAAGTTTTACAGTTTTTCCGAGTACTTTTTCGTTTTTACCAAAGAGGAATTCAGCTGTTTCCTGAGTAACGACTATGGCTTCTGGATTCTCAAAGGCTCCTTTTATAGATCCTTCAATAAATTCTAAACTAAAAATATCTAGAAAATCGGCATCTGCATATCTTCCAGTTCTATTGATAGCACGATCACCAACCGTAAAAAGTCGTTCTTCAGAACTAGACCTGGTAGCTCTAATAACACCAGGGATTTCATCTTTCATTGCCTGAGCAAGAGGACCTGGAGTAGAGTAGAAGGTTCTCCATTCTTCTTCATAATTCTGATTGGTAGGTGTATAATAGATATGATCTTGTCTCGCAAAATCCTTATTGAAACTTACTTCATCTTCTACCCAAAGAAAAATAAGACTTGCACAAGTAATACCAATAGCTAATCCAAAAATGTTTAAAAAGCTATATCCTTTATTTTTTAATAAACTTCGGAAAGCAACTTTTATATAATTAGTGATCATAATTGTTCGTTTTTGATTTGTGTTATTAGATCCACGATAGGCGGACACATTGATTGATTTATTCTGTTTTAAGGCTTTTGATCGGATTGGCAGTGGCTGCTTTAATAGCTTTGTAACTAATGGTAAGTAAAGTGATAATTAATAGTAACCCCACAGCAACTACGAAAATCCACCAGTTTATTTCTGTTCGGTACGTATAATTTTGTAACCAGTTATTCATAAAATACCAGGCTATTGGAGATGCTATAGCACCTGCTAATAAGATCAATTTGAAGAAATCTTGCATTACAATAGCTAGGATATCCTTAACTTTTCCACCTAATACTTTTCTGATTCCAATTTCTCTTGTTTTTAGTGCGATAAAGAAAGAAATAAGTCCGTAAAGCCCTAAACAACTGATAAAAATTGCAAGACCAGAAAATATTTTGGTCATTGATAAGAAACGTTGCTCTTCGATGTATTGTTGAGCTATGCGCTCGTCTAAAAACTTATATTGATATACAAATTTTGGAAACACTTCCTTCCAGCGACTTTCGATAGCTTTCAATGCAGTACTTATATCGGCACCATCTATTTTAACAGCGAGTTCGCTATAACCAGTTTTTTCTGGCGCTATAAAAACGGGACCAATACCGCTTAAGAAGTTTTGATCGTGGAAATTAGCAATAACGCCAACGATGGTAGCTTTTACTCTTCCACGATTGGCTTCTATTTGTTTTCCTATTAGTTCTTCATAGGAGGAGAGACCTAGTTTATCTGCTACTCTTTGATTAACCACAACTTCTGTTATAGAGTCCGAAGTAAAAAAATTACGTCCAGCGATAAGTTTTAAATTAAATGTATTTAGATAATCCTCGTCGGCAAGTTTAGCACCTATGGAGAACTCTTCATACTGGGGTCTATTATGATATCGGAAACTAGTTCCCCATTCATTTTCTGCTGCTCCAGGACTTGATAAACAAGCTGTAGTATTTGATACTCCTGAAATATTATTTAATCTGTTTTTTAGTCCTTGTAATTTTAATAGTTCAATTTCTTCTGGAATTTCTAACATTACGATAGCTTCTTTATCAAAACCTAGATCGGAAGTAATTGCAAAATTGATTTGTTTACCGATTACGATAGTTGCTACAATAAGCATAATTGAAATTGCAAATTGAGTGGTTACTAATACTTTTCGTGTCAATTTACCACCAGTATCATTCTGGGTAAGTTTCCCTTTTAATGCCAGAGTAGGTAGAATTCTTGCCATTAAAATGCCAGGATAGCTACCTGCCAAAAGTGATACTAGTAATAAAAGTGTGATAAGAAAACTTATTACCTTAAAGGAAAGTAAAGATTGGATACTTAACTGCAATTCAAATAATTCATTGAACTTGGGTAATACTCCAATAGAAATCCCAATTCCTAGTAGTAATGCGAAGAGACTTATTAAAAAAGTTTCTAATATAAATTGCCAGAATAGTTTGGTTTTACTTACACCAAGTACTTTTCTAACCCCAATTTCCTTAGATCTGGAAAATGCTTGTGCTGTGGAAATATTAATAAAATTAATACAACCAACTGCTATAAGAAATATCCCAATTAAAGAAAATATCCATAGTAAATTCACATTAATACCACCATATTTTTGTTCTAAATGAACATCACTAAGTGGTTGTAACTTGTATCTGTGTACGTTTTTACTTTTTGGTCTGTATTTAGAAACCAAAGGAATAAGTGTTTTTTCAATATGAGAGATGTCTTGATTAGGTCTTAAAAGGGTATAACACTGTAAACTGTTTGTGATACCTCCCCAACTCTTGCTATATGCAAATTGACTATAATTTTTAAGACTCTCATAGGATATAAATACATCTCCTTGTACAGAAGAATTAGTAGGGATATCATTAAGTATTCCTATAACTTGTATAGTTCCTGTATTCTGAAGTGTAAATGTTTTTCCCAAAGAAGATGTACTATCGCCATACATTTTCTTAGCAAAACTCTTGGTGATGTATGCAACATTAGGTGCTGCGAAATTATGTGTACCAAGAGATTCTTGTAGGGGAAAATTGAATATCTCAAAAAAATCGGGCTCCGCAAAAACTACATCTTCTAATAAACGATTGGTGTTAGAATCCATTCCATCGATTTGCCATTCTTGTCTAATAAAGATGTTCGCTACTTTTTCAGAATAATTAAAATCAGATCTGAATACACTTGCAAAACCTGGAGGAACACTTGCTTCATATTCTATAGCATCTTGATGTTCTTCGGTGACAACTCTATAAATCCTATCAGAATTGTTATGAAAATTATCGAATTGTAAATGGTAGTTTACAAATAGAAATATTAAAATCGAACATCCAAACCCAAGCGCTAATCCTAAGATGTTTATAAAGGAAAACACTTTTCGTTTCTGTATATTTCTCCAAGCTATTTTGAAATAATTCCTAATCATAATTGTCTGCTTTTAGATCTGCTTTGGAGCAGAAAAATTGATATTATTCTGTTCGTAATGAATTCACCGGATTTGCAGTTGCAGTTTTAACCGTTTGGAAGGATATTGTAAGTAAAGCAATTAATAAAACAATACCTCCAGCTCCAAGAAATAATACTATATTCAAATCGATACGATAGATATAGTTTTGTAACCACTTGCTCATCATCCACCAGGCAATAGGTGCAGCAATCAAAAAGGCAATAGAAACTAACTTTAAAAAGTCTTTGGTTAGAAGCATAGTAATTGCTGTAATATTTGCTCCAACAATTTTTCGAATGCCTATTTCCTTTTTTCGTTTTGCAACAATAAGCAAGGTCATCGCAAAAAGACCAATACAGCTTAAAATAATTGCCAATAAAGAACCACTACTAATCATAGAGATCATATCGCGTTCTCTTTTCAGAGTTCTGTCAACATTTTCGTTCAAGAAGGAAGCTTGAAACTCTGCGTTAGGTTCTATAGTAGCCCAAGCATTTTTTACAATATCATAAGATGCTTCTAGATTCTGAGGAGCAACTTTTACATATACGTTTCTCAGATTCCAATCAGGTAGTGCAAAAAGAGACATTGGTGCAATATTTCTATCTAAATCCTGAAAATTAAAATCTTTAATAACTCCAACTATAGAATAGAATTTATCATCTATGTTTAACTGAGCGTTTAGTATTTGATCTTCATTGAGTTGTCTAGCCATAGACTCATTGATAATGACTGATAGACTGTCACTTGCCAGATTTTTCCTGAAGGCTCTACCTTCTAGCAATTCTAAATCCAAAGTTTTGATATAATCTGAATCAACTACAAGCATATGAGTTTCAACGCCGACACCTTTATGATCAAAACCGAAAATACTGGTTGATCGGGATCCATCTTTACCTAAACCTAAGATATTATTGGATGCAGATACGCTTAAAATGTTTGTCTGATCTTTTAATTCATTTCGCAAAAGTTGTAAAGCTTGTTGATCATTTCGCTTTCCGTTTAGTGGGAAGGCAATCACTTGTTCTTTATTGTATCCTAAATCTTTGGTTCGTAAAAATTGAACTTGTTCCCAAACCACAAGAGTTCCACATATCAATATCGTAGCAATTCCAAATTGTGCTACAATTAAACCGTTTCGTAAATAGTTTTTTCCGTTGTTATTTAATTTACCTTTTAAACTCTGTATGGTATTCAAACGACTCATTAGTATCGCAGGATATCCGCCTGCTATGAGTGTGATGCCAACTATTGCTAATAGTAAGAAGACTATAGATACAGGATCTAATAAGGTACCAAAAGTTGCTTTGGTTTTAAAAAGTACTTTAAAATGGGGAAGTAGAAGAATGGTAGTTAAAATACCTAGAATCACAGAAATTATAAAAACAAGAACGCTTTCTCCCCAAAATTGGAAAAACAATTGCTTTTTATTGGCTCCAAGAGTTTTTCGCATGCCAATTTCTCGAAGTCTTTGATCACTTTTGGCAACACTCATATTCACAAAGTTTACGCATGCTATAAACAGGATGAGTAGTGCTATACCTAAAACGATATACGGCATTTTTCGATTTACTTTGGCAGGACCCTGATCAAAATTGGCAAACTTTTTATCTAAAAATGATAGTAATTTTATTTGTTTGTACTCCCCATTAACAATCGGTTGGATACCATCTCTTTTTGCACTTTCTATAGCATCTTTATAATGTAGTTTTGTAAAATCTTTGGTGCTGTTTTCAAATTGCTCGGGTGTAATTCCGTGCGCTAATTTCATGTACACTTCATGGTTTTCAACATCCCAGCGACCCACAGTTCTGCCATATGCATGTTCTCCTTGACTTTTAAAGTTTAATACGATATCAAAACCAATAGAACTAGTATCAGGAAAATCTTCGATAAGCGAACTAATGGTAAAAGGTACTTGTTTACCATCTCTAAGAATTGTTACCGTTTGTCCAATTGGATTTTTATCACCAAATATTCGATTTGCCGCATATTCTGTAATGACAATAGAAGATTCTGATGTTATGGGGTTTTGTGTATCCCCTTTAATGATGGGAAAACTAAAGATGTCGAAAAAGTCCGGATCTACAAAAGCACCATTCATTCTCAATTCTTTATCCTCATAACTTAATAATAAATTTCCACCAGCACGACGTGTTATTTTCTCAACTCCGCTTATTTCTTTCTGTAAAGTTTCTGCAAAAGGTTCTGATTGGGAAGTATTGGCTTCTATGCCATTAGGGGTGCTGTCTTCTGAGTATACCATATAGATTTGATCTCCATTTTCGTGAAAATGGTCAAATGATAATTCAAAAACAGCATAGATAGTTAATAACAAAGCTGCCCCAAATGCTAATGTCAATCCTACAATATTGAAGGATGTGAAAATTCTATTCTTCCATAAATTACGAAAGGCTATTTTGATATAATTCTTAATCATAATTATGCGTTTATTTATTCTGTTCGTAATGAATTTACTGGATTTGCGGTAGCTGCTTTCATAGCTTCGATACTAACTGTTAAAAGCGTGATAGCCATAGTTACGATACCAGCCAATAAGAATACCCACCAACTTATTGATATTCTATAAGTGAAGTCTTGTAACCAGTTCTCCATCAAATAGTAGGCTAGAGGAGTAGCTATGATTAGTGCTATCGTAATTAAGGTGAAAAAGTCTTTGGTCAACATTTTTACTACCGTACTTACACTAGCACCAAGTACCTTTCGTATTCCAATTTCTTTTTTCTTTTGTTCTGCCATAAAAGAGATTAATCCAAATAATCCCAGACAGCTGATCAATATAGCGAGTGTAGTAAAGGCAACTGAAATATTCGCAAGGCGTTTTTCTTCGGCAATTAGTTTTTCAGCTTCTTTATCGACAAAAGTGTAAACAAAAGGAGTTGTTTTATTTACCTCATTCCAAGCAGTTTTTAATTGACTAAGAATGGTCTCGAAATTAGATGTTTCTGTTTTTACTAATAACCATTCTGGTGTATCATCTACATACATTAATAAAGGTTCGATTTCTTCTTTTAGCGAAGCATAATGAAAGTCTTCGGTTACTCCGATTACTTCTACAGTAGTAACATCACCACCAGTAGAGAAAAGAATTTTTTGTCCGATAGCATTCTCTAGACTTATGTTAAAGGCATCTATTGTGGCTTTATTGACTAATACTTGAGTAGTGTCTTGTTTTTTTACGGGACGACCAGTAAGGAGTTTAGTCTTAGTGGTTTGTAAATAATCAGCATTGATACCATTTGTTTTTACCAATTTAGGTTTTGTAGGATCTCCACTTGGTAAATAGGCACCAACGTCACTTCTTAATAATTGAGAAGGGAAAATATTACATCCAGAGACAGATTTTACACCTGATACGGCACTCATATTGGTTTTAAGCGTTTCATATTGCGCAAAGGCCTCTTGGGTACCCAAACGAACAGCGATTAGATTATCAGTTTCATACCCCATATCTCTATTTTGAGCAAATCGAACTTGCTGCGTAATAATGTATACCGTAGCGATTAATCCAATCGATACTACGAATTGAAAAACGACTAATCCTTTGCGTAATAAAGTGCCTTTAGGGTTTGTTGATACAGATCCTTTTAATACACGAGTTGGTTTTACAGAGGAAAGTATGAGTGCAGGATAAATTCCAGCAACAAATCCTGTAAGAATACCTACTACCAGTAGTGTTGTTAATACTCTCCAATCTAATATATCAAGATAAGCTACATTACCTTGGGTAAGCAAATTTATGACAGGAAGAAGAATTGTTGTTAGAGGAATACTTACTAAGGTAGCAAAAAGAGAAAGTAATATAGATTCTCCCAAAAACTGACCGATAAGTGATTTTTTGTCAGCTCCAATGGTTTTACGAACACCAATTTCTTTAGCTCTTTTGTTGGCTCTCGCGGTACTTAGATTGATAAAATTCACACAAGCTACTAATTGAATAAATAAGGCTAGAGTGATTAAAAGATATAGATAACTAATATCTGATATAGGTCCGATTTGTCTGGATATGCCTTTGGAATGTAAGTGTATATCACTAACTTTTTGAAGGAACAGTTGTTTTGTGAAATTTAATTTAGCAAAATCTTTCGCTCCACGAGCATTTAAAAAGCCCGGAAGTTTACTTTGTACTAAGTCCTCATTATCTGACGAGTTTAGCTTTACATAGGTATAAATAAAGTTTTGTGTTGCAAAGTTTTGTACTGTTCTTACAAACTCTCCAAGACCTGGAGTATTCATCGTAACCAGATAATTAGGATTGATATGAGATTTTTCTGGATTACTATCATCAAAAACACCGGTTACTTTTAGTGATAATTGTTGCTCTCCACTTCCTGATAATACAGTTTTATTAATGGCAGGCACATTACCAAATAGTTTTTGAGCTAATGAAGCAGATAGTACGACGGTATTAGGTTCCACTAATGCAGTCTCAGGATTTCCTTCTAAAAACTTAAAAGTAAAAATATTAAAAACAGTAGCATCTGCAAGATAACCTCTTGGTTCATAAAAACCTTCATTCTGATCACTTGCTCTAATAAGTTCTTCTGTACCCTCACCCATATATACCAATCGAGTCGCTTCTATAACCTCAGGAAAGTCTTCTTTCATAGCAAAACCAATAGGAGGTCCGCTGGATGCAGCATTGAATTGAACAGAACTAGGATCATCGATAATTGTTCGTACTCTATATAAAGCCTCAGCGTCCTTATGATGATCATCATAACCTAACTGCGCAAATACATATAATAATATACTCAAACAACAGACTGTACCTACTGTAAGCCCTAGCAGGTTAATTGTAGTTTGTAGTTTGTTTTTTTGAAGGCTTCTCCATGCTATTTTAAAATAATTCCTGATCATGATTGTTCGTTTTTTGATTGATGATTTATTCGGTTCTAAGTGCGTTTACTGGATTTGATAGAGAAGCTTTTACCGCATGAAAGCTAACGGTGAATATGGCTATAAGGATCGCTGAGCCACCAGATAATAGGAACATCCACCATTGTATATCAATCCTAAATGCGAAGTTTTGTAACCAATTATGCATCACATACCAAGCAATAGGAGAAGCAATAGCAAAAGCAATCATTACAAGTTTTAGGAAATCTTTGGATAAAAGATTTACAATTTCAGATACCGAAGCTCCGATTACTTTTCTAATACCGATTTCTCGTTTTCTTTGTAATGTACTGTAAGCAGCAAGTCCCAGTAAACCTAGACAGGATATTAGTATTGCTAAACTAGCGAAATACAGAAACAGATTTCCAAATCGCTCTTCACTTTCATATTGTTCGTTGAATGCATCATCCAAAAAGTAATAATCAAAAGGCTGTTCTGGTAAAAATGACTCCCATAGTTTCTCTATTTCACCAATAGTTTGTTTCATATTATTAGAAGCTAGCTTTACAGTAATTAAATCATTTCTATTCGTCTCCATTCTCATGGTTAGAGGTCCAATCTGATCATGAAGAGAGTTGAAGTGGAAATTTTTAACAACGCCAATTACCTGACCTTCACGACCCCATTGTTTAAATTTGGCACCAATAGCATTCTGTGGATCACTATATCCTAGTAATTTTACAGTTTCTTCATTAATGATCATCGCTTTTGTAGAATCTGAAGCGAAATCTTTAGAAAATGCTCTTCCAGCTAAAATTTCAAGATCAAATTGTGGGATATAATCATGATCAACAAAGTAGAGGTCTAGATTTGCTATTTGCAAATCCCCTGATTTATTTTCTATTTCTGAATAAGCTGATGAATTTCCTCCTCCAGGTACACTAGAACCTAAACTTGTGAATTTTACTCCAGAAATATTACTGATAGCATTCTTTAATGCCAATTGAGATGTAGATGATTCTGCTTCAAGAATTAATAACTGATCCTTGTTAAACCCTAATTCCTGATTACGCATATATTCCATTTGATTATAGATAATAATCGTACCAGTAATAAGTATAATCGAAATAGTAAATTGTATAATTACAAGACTTTTACGAAGCAAAACACCTTTACCACCAGTAGAGAAATTACCTTTAAGGACTTGTATAGGTTTAAAAGAGGATAATACTATGGAAGGGTAGATTCCTGCAAAAATTCCTATGGCTAATGAAATTCCAAATAATTTAAAAATATTGGAATAATTAGAAAACAAGCCTTCGCTAATTACCTTTCCTGAGATATCATTAAAAAACGGTAAGATTAGCATGGTTAAGACCGTTGTAATGCAAAAAGCTATCAAACAAGTTATAATTGATTCTCCAATAAATTGGAGTGATAACTGTTGTTTTTCGGCACCCATAACCTTTCGGATACCCACTTCTTTTGCTCTTTCTACGGAACGAGCGGTAGTAAGGTTAATGAAATTGATAGACGCAATAAGAAGAATAAAAATAGCTATGATAGAAAATATATATACATTGGTCATACTCCCACCACCAGTTCCACCTCTGGTGGATTGCAGATATAATGTTTTAAGAGGTTCTAAGTGTAATGTGACGAACATTTTACTTTGTTTCATAAATTCTCCGCTATGCTTCTCTAAGAATGCTGGAAATTTAGAAGTTAGTTGATCTATATTAGTATTTGGATTTACCAACACATATGCTGCCGCGTCATAACTACCCCATCTGGTATCTAATTCTTTGTCTAAATTTTGTGTAAATGTGGTTAGCGATAGTATCATATCCGCTTGGATGTGAGAGTTTTCGGGAAAATCCTTCATTACTCCAGTTACTACAGAGTTGAACCCTTCTTCAGTTATTTTTAATGATTTCCCAACAGGATTTTGGTTTCCAAAGTATTTTTTTGCTGTAGTTTCGGATAATACAATACTAAATTGCTTTTTGAGTACTTCTTTTGGGTTTCCTTGTACCAATTCGAAATCAAAAACAGAGAAAAAACTGGAATCCGCTGCAATAGCATTGGTTTCTTTAAATTTTAGATCATCTTTGCGAACGATCATATTTAAATCATTTATCCGTACTGCAGATGTAATTTCAGGAAAATCCTTCTCTAAATTAGGAGGAACAGCCCAAGCGGTTATATTCGCTTCTATATTATCAGAAGGAGTTTTAATATCTGCAACAACCCTGTAGATATTATCTGTTTTACTATGAAAGTTATCGTAACTTAATTCGAAACTAACATATAAAAGCATTAGAAAGCTGGCTGTCATTCCTATCGATAAGCCCGTGATATTAATAAATGTAAAACCTCTTCTTCTCCAAAGGTTTCTCCATGCTATTTTAAAATAATTCCTTATCATGATTGTTGGTTTACTGTTCGTTTGTTGATTGATGATTTATTCCGTTCTTAATGAATTTATTGGATTTGCCATAGCGGATTTAATAGCTCTTATTCCTAATGTAAATGAGGTAATGCATAGGGCAATAACAGCAGCCAATCCAAACATCCACCATTTAATTGAGATACTATAGGCGAAACCATTTAGCCAAGAGTTCATTGCGTACCATGCAATTGGAAATGCAATAAGTGCGGCGATTCCTACAAGGAAGATGTAATCTTTAGATAATAAGAGTACTATCTTGGTAACACCAGCACCTAAAACTTTGCGAACTCCAATTTCCTTTACTCTTCTTTTCGCAGAAAAAGAAATGAGTCCGAAAAGGCCTAAACATGAAATAAAAATTGCGAGTATTGCTGTAATACTTACAGACTTTAGAATTCCTTCAATTAATAAATATTGACCACTAACTTTATCCGTTAACCTGGATTGTATATAAGTTTTTCTCGAAGGGATATTCTCAAATGCGGTAGTAATCATTTTCTCAATACTGGCTTCATGACCTTCTTGTACACGTACTGTTAAAAACCTATGCTTGTCTAATGTTTTTCGATCTCTGTAAATGTGAACCAAAGGTTCAATAGCATTTTGTAAATCTTGATAGTGAAAATCTTTTACGACACCTACTATAGGTTGTTTTATTGTATTTTCTCCTTTAGACCCAAGTGTTTTTCCATCGATTGTTTTCCATCCAAAAGCTTTTAACGCCGCTTCATTTATGATGACTGGATATTCATCAGCCTGATCCAGATTTTTATCAAAATTACGCCCTTTGGTTATTGGAATGCCTAATGTTTTAAAATAAGAATCGTCTGCATATGACCTTCGGATTCTTACATCCCTATTATTTTCTTTATCATAATACGTGGTATAGTTGAAATAATACTCTGATGGCACTGCTTGACTCGTAGAAACACTCTTTACATAAGGATTAGACTCTAATTCATTTAAAAGCGCATTAAATTTTGATTGAGCAATATCAAAGTTTTTATAATCTAGATCTATATTACCTACCAAAACATTAGTACGTTCAAAACCTAAATCTGCATTTTTCATAAAGCCTATCTGTTTGTTGAGTATAACAGCAACGCTTATGCATAGGATAGCAATAGTAAATTGAAGAATTATAAAAGAGTTGCGTAACAAAAAGCTACTTTTTACTTGCTGGATTTTTCCTTTAATACCTAGAGTCACAGGGATTTTTACAAAACGGAGACTAGGCAATATAGACACTACTAAGGTTGCAACAATTCCAATAAAAATAATTCCTAAAATAACTGGATAATCTTCGATCAGATTAAAGGAAATTCTTCCAAATTCTGGACCGAAGGTATCATTGAATCTAGGAAGGTTTACGGTAAAGAACAGCAACATGGATATAAGTATAGAAACGAAAACCAGGATACCATTCTCTATACAGTATTGTAAAATGAGCCCTTTCTTATCACTTCCTAATACTTTTCTCACAGCAATTGTTTTTGTGCGACTCAGCATAGTAGAAGTGTTTAGATTCAAAAGGTTAACTAATATGATAAGTAAAATAAACAACGCTGCGGCAATGGAACTGTTAATGATAATGTCAACAACAGGAATAGCATCCGTTCGCAAATCTGTGAATGGTATTATCTTCATTTCGGCAATCGGGCTTCCCTCTGTACGGTTTCCGATAATCAATTCCGATATACTAGTTTTAAGTTTGGTTAGATCACTATTAGGTCTCATTTTAAAATAAGTAGGAGAAAAGGTATTATCCCAGTTATTCTGAGCGATAAAAGAAGCATTTGTTTCAAGAATTGTATTAGGAAGTAAAACTTCAAATCTAAAAGACGAATATGGACTAATAGGTTCAAAAACTCCAGTAACTTTTAAGTTGAGTGTATCCGCTCCAACGATAGTTTTACCAACTGGGTTGATATCTCCAAAAATCTGTTTGCTTACTTTATCTGTAAGTACTATAGAGTATTTTTCTTTTAAAGCGGTCGTTTTATTTCCATATTTAAAGGGAAGATCGAATACTTCAAAAAACTCAGGATCAGCATAATTCGTATTATTTTGAAAATCTTTTCCGTCGGAAGCTAACCAAATAGTATTCCAACTATGTAAATGCGTTCCTGCAATAACATCCGGAGAACTATTCAACACACGATCTAGTAATGGGTAGGGCACTTCGTTATAATCATTACCATCTGTTAAAATCGTTTTTGCATAGAATATATGCTCTTTATTGGGTATTGGACTATCAGCGTTATAGTATGCATATACAGAAAACAATAGTGTTAATACACTTGATATTCCTATACTTAGACCAATAAGGTTTAACAGAGAAAGCGTTTTGTTTTTCTGTAAGTTTCTTAAGGATATTTTTAGATAATTTCTAAACATTACTGTTCGTTTTTTGATTGATGATTTATTCCGTTCTTAAAGAATTGGCTGGGTTGGTAGTTGCGGTTCGTATGGCTTGGATACTTACCGTAATGATTGTGATGAGCAATGCACCTAAACCAGCAATTAAAAAAGTTGTATAGGATATATTGATTCTATAAGGAAATTTTTGAAGCCATTGACTCATAAAGTAATATGCCAATGGAGCCGCCATGATAAGTGCAATCATTACTAAAGTGATGAAATCTTTAGATAATTGCATCCACAAGTGTGTAATCGAAGCTCCTAATATTTTACGAATTCCTATTTCCTTAGTACGTTGTTCTGCAACGAATGAAGCAAGTCCAAATAAACCTAAAAGGCTGATAAAGATTGCTAATACCGTAAATACTTTAGAAAGGCTTGCAACTCGTTCTTCGGCTCTAAACTTTTTCGCGTATTCTTCATCTATGAATTGATAATCAAAAGGAACGTTAGGGAAATTCTCTTTGAAAACTCCTTCTATGATTTCTAAGTTTTTTCGAACACTATTTTCTGGATTTAGTCTTAAGTTCCAATAAGAAACATTTCCGTGTTGATCAAAAGCATACATAGATTGTTTTACCGGGCTATAAGGCGACTGCATAATGATATCATCGATTACACCAATAATTTTAAGAGGTGGGTTAGGGTCATTTTCATCAGAATGTCTGATTAGTTTTCCAATAGGATTTTTAATACCCATATATGCCACTGCGGTTTTGTTTAAAATAACTGCCGATGAATCGGATGGAAAATCTCTGGAGAAACCTCTTCCTTCAATAATTTCAGCGCCTAATGTTTCTACAAACTCATAAGACACATCTGTATAAGCAAGATTTTCCTGAAACCCTACTGGTTTACCTTCCCAAGTGTATCCACCTCGATTAGACCAGACATCTGTTGTAGGACTACTGGTAGTTGCCATTTCTATAGCGCCTCCAGAAGCTATGAATTGATCTCGCATTACATCAGCTTTTCCGATAAATTCACTACTCATTACAGGCATTTGCACCAATCCTTCTTTATCATATCCTGTGGGTCTGTTTTTACTATGTTGAATTTGATTCATGACAATCAGCGTTCCTATAATTAATGCGATAGATACCGTAAACTGTGTGACCACCAATATCTTTCTTGGAAGTGCAGAAAAACGACCAGCTTTAAAAGTTCCTTTTAATACCGATACTGGATTAAATGATGATAAGTAGAGTGCAGGATAACTTCCGGATAAGAATGCTGTAAGTAAAATAAATAATACAGAAATGATCCAAAAGATTGGGTTAGCCCAAGGAAAAAGAATCTCCTTACTAGCCAAGTTATTAAATCCGCCTAAGCTGATGAGTACAATGGTTATTGCTACAACGAATGACAACACAACGATTAAAAATGATTCACTTAAAAACTGGAATATAAGTTGTCCTCTTTGTGAACCAATAGATTTTCTAATCCCAACTTCCGTTGCTCTTTTTTCGGAACGAGCGGTACTTAGATTTACGAAATTGATACAAGCAAGCAATAAAATGAATATTCCGATGATACCAAATAACCACACGTTTTCGATACGTCCTCCTGTTTGAATTCCATTTTCAAACTCACTTCTCAAATACCAATCTTTCATTGGAAAAAGAAATATTTGCGGATTAAATTCTGCTTCTTCTGGAGAGGCATTTTTCTTTACATCAATGATTTTAGAAGTAATAGCTTCCATAGTGGTGTTATCATTGATCTGCACAAATAACTGAAATGAATTATTACCCCAAGCAGTTTTGGCACGTTCTAACCATGGTTGTGTAGTGATATAGTATTTCCAAGGCACTAAATAATCCATGTCTTTAAAAGAAGTATTCTCTGGATTATCTTTAAAAACAGCTGTAATCGCAAGATCATCACGATTATTAATTTTTACTATTTTTCCAATAGCTATACTTATGTTATCTCCGAATAATGCTTGAGCACAGGATTCGGATAACATAATGGAGTTTTTTTCTTTGATTCCATTTTTTTCTCCTACAATGATTTCTAGATTTAACATTTCTGGAGCACCTTCTTGCATCGCATAACCACGTCTGTTAATATTGGTATTTCCATATCGGATATACCTTGGTTGTTCCCAAGAAGACATAATGATATGCTTAAAATTATCATTGTGTTTTTCTCGCAAAGCAAATTCTAATGGTCTTGGAATTGCAGGTCCTGTTCCTACGACGTTGTTTGAAGATTCATGCTGGAACACTTGAGCAATCGTATCATGATTTTCAAAATGCTTATTGTGATTAAGTTCATCGTGTATCCAAAGACCTATAAGTATCGTGGCCGCCATTCCTATAGCTAAACCGGATATATTGATAAAAGAATAGACCTTATTCTTTAAAAGATTTCTCCACGCTATTTTAAAATAATTCTTAATCATGATTGCTCGTTTTTTTTGATGATTTGATGAATGACCTCTACACTAATACATTTTCTGTTACCTTCTGACCGTCTAACATTCGGATAATGCGATGGCTGTATTTGGCATCATGTTCGCTATGCGTTACCATTATGATTGTAGTTCCCGCTTCATTAAGTTCTATTAATAAATCCATAACCTCATTACCATTTGTACTATCTAGGTTTCCAGTAGGTTCATCGGCAAGAATTAATTTTGGATTATTTACTACAGCTCTTGCTACGGCAACTCTTTGCTGCTGACCACCTGATAATTGCTGAGGGAAGTGATTACGTCTGTGCATGATTTGCATTTTTTCTAAAACTTCTTCTACACGTTGTTTACGTTCTGCAGGTTTTACACCAGTGTAAATAAGAGGTAATTCTACGTTTTCAAAAACAGTAAGCTCATCAATAAGGTTAAAGCTCTGAAATACAAAACCTACATTATGCTTACGAAGATCTGAACGCTTACGCTCGTTATATCCAGCAACTTCTTCTCCATTGAATTTAAAACTTCCTCCATCTGGATCATCGAGCAATCCAAGGATGTTTAATAAGGTTGATTTACCACATCCAGATGGTCCCATGATGGCTACGAATTCACCTTCCTTTACTTCAAACGATAATTTGTTTAATGCGATAGTTTGTACTTCTTCAGTTCTGTAGAACTTTTCTAAATCAGTTATTTGTATCATTTTCGATCTATTTTTTTAATTGATTGCTTTTACTTTAATATTAATTCTTCGGTATCTCCAAAACTGTCGTAACTAGAGGTTACTACCTTATCTCCAGGAAGTAATCCATCGATAATTTCATAGTATTCAGTGTTTTGGCTACCTAAACTTATGTTCACTTTATATGCTGAATTTCCGTTTTCACTTATTTTATAAACCCAGTTTCCACCTGTTTTTTGGAAAAATCCACCTTTAGGGATTAACAGGGCTTGTTTTTCTGCACTAAGTGCCACTCTTATTTGTAGATTTTGTCCTCTTCTAATTCCTTCTGGAACATTACCTTCGAATTGCATATCTACTTGGAAACGACCATTATTTACTTGAGTGAATACTTTCTTGATCACTAGGGTATACATCTTGTTATTAAAACTGAAGGTTCCTTTTTGACCGTTGTATATTCTGGAGATGTAGTGCTCGTCGATATCAACTCTTACTTTATATCCACTAAGTACATCTATTTGACCTAATCGCTCTCCTTTGTTTTTAGATTGTCCGATTTCCGCATCTAAAGAAGTCAATTGACCATCTACCGGTGCTCGAACGACAAGATCTCCTACTTTTTTTCGCATTAATTCTAAAGCATTTTGAGTTCTGGTATAAGAGCTTTGTGCTTGATTTAATTCTAGTTTAGTAGAGATAGAATCTTGACTTAATACTTGTTTGGCTAACTGCATTCTTTCTTGCTGGTATTTGTAATTGTTCTCAGAGGATTCATACTCTTGTCGTCCTACAGCTCCTTTATCATATAGTCTTTTGTTTAATTCATATACTCGCTTTGCCTCGATAAGGCTATTTTCTACATCCGTAAATTGATTACGACGATTAATCGTATTTTGTCTTGCTGCATTTTGAGAAATCTGCATCTGAGTAAGTAGATTGTACACCGATGTTTCCTGATTGATCAGACTTAATTCTAAGTCTGTATTAGATAATCTTAGGATAGGCTCTCCTTTTTTCATAATTGCTCCATCTTCGACATATTTTTCTTCAACTCTTCCGCCTTCTAATGCATCTAAATAGATTGTTGTAATAGGTAGGACAATTCCGTTTACAGGAATGTTTTCCTGAAACACATCTTTTTTAATAGTACTGATAGCGATACGCTCCTTTTCTACATTTAATTTAGATCCTCCCAGAGATTGAGAAAAGACAAAGATGATGAGTGCTACTACTAATAAACCACCTATTACCATCGCTATACGTGATTTAGAAAATTTCTTTTTTTGAATTGGAACGTCCATTGATTGATTTTTTAATTACAATCTTTAGATAGTCAAGATGATGCCAAAAAAATAAATATCTGATTATCAGTATTTAATGTTTTTTTGTAAAAATAAAAGTGTTCGGTTTTGATACACTTTCTGTTCGGAAATAGTACATTTAGCAATCCCAAAATATTTTGTTTTTATAATTTTTACGACATCAGGATAATATTGTAATATTGTATCAATGGTATTAAAGGAAGCTACGATTTTAGTTATAGATGATGATGTAGATGTATTAACTGCATTGCGTCTTTTATTAAAGCCTTTGGTAAAGGAGGTAATTATTGAAAAAAATCCAAGTAATATTGGTGCTCAGATAGACAAGAAGAGTTTTGATATTATCATCTTGGATATGAACTTCAATGGTTTGGTAAATACAGGTAATGAGGGCATATTTTGGTTAAATGAAATTAAAAAATCTAGACCTGATACCGATGTAGTCTTAATTACAGCGTATGCTGATATCGATTTGGCGATTAGAGCCCTAAAAGAAGGAGCTTCGGATTTTTTGGTAAAACCATGGAAGAATGAAAAAATAATAAATACTATTAGTTCATTATTAAAAGCCCGAAAATCTAATACAACCAACAAAAATCCTCAAACACTTTCTACGAGTACCATCATTGGAGAAAGCGACGCGATAAAAGATGTTTTCTTAAAACTTAAAAAAGTCGCTCCAACAGATGCGAATGTTTTGATTCTTGGAGAGAATGGTACTGGTAAAGATTTAATCGCAAGAGCATTACATGATAATTCTAATAGGAGGAATAAGCCATTTGTAAAAGTAGATGTTGGAGCGCTTACTTCTTCTCTTTTCGAAAGTGAATTGTTTGGATATAAAAAAGGTGCTTTTACAGATGCGAAAGAGGATAGAACAGGAAGGTTTGAAGCTGCCAACGGCGGTACTTTATTTTTAGACGAGATAGGAAATATCACCCTAGGACAACAGGTACGATTATTAACCGTATTACAAAATAGATTAGTAACTCCTTTAGGTTCTAATCAGGAAATACCGATCGATATACGGTTGATATGTGCAACAAACCTGGAACCCAAAGTATTGGCAGATGAGCAGAAGTTTAGAAAAGATCTGATTTATAGAATAAATACGGTGGATATCGTTATGCCACCATTACGAGATAGAGGAACTGATATTACGTTATTAGCAAAACACTTTATCGGTATCTATGCGGATAAATATAATAAAGCACAGTTTTCGTTGGATTCTGGATTTATATCTAAATTAAAAAAACACGATTTCCCAGGTAATGTTAGAGAGTTACAATATGTTTTAGAAAGAGCTGTAATAATGACAGATGGAAATGTTTTGAAACCAGAGGATTTGGTGTTTTCAACTATCGAACGCCAAACGACCAAAACTTCATCGACCACTACAATGAATTTAGATAGTATAGAGAAAAATGCAATTCTTACAGTTCTGGAGAAGAATAAAGGAAATGTTTCTAAATCGGCAAAAGAATTAGGAATCACAAGAGCAGCGTTATACAGAAGGTTAGACAAATATGAATTATAACGGTTATATCACCCGCCTTTTTTTAAGGATTTTAGTTTTGGTAGGGCTTATCTTAGGTGTGGTATATGCTTTTGATAAGGGATATACTAGTATTGGAACTATAGTAAGTTTTGTAATTGTTTATTTCGGCTACACCACCTATGTTTTCGTAAAACGTCGTTTTGTAGTGATGGATGATTTTTTTGAGGCTGTAAAATATAGAGACTTTTCACGATGGTTTCCAGAAGATAGAGGTCCTAAAGATATTCGATTTTTATATAGAGGTTTTAATGAAGTAAATCGTACTATTAAAGAAATTAATTCTAAGAATGAAGCGCAATATGTATATCTCCAAAAAATATTAGAAATGGTAGACATAGGAATTATTGCGTATAATCTGGATACAGGAGATGTTTTGTGGTCCAATGATTCCTTTAGAGAAACACTTGATTTTCCATCGTTTAAAAATATTCGCTTTGTAGAAGGTAGAAAACCAGAATTGTATGATGCTATTTTTGAAACCTATCATAGGGAACCCAATTCGATTTCTATAGCAGTACAGAATGAAAAGATAAAAGTTCTTATTTCTGATACTGTTTTTCAGGTAAAGGATGATCCGTTTAAGCTAATCGTACTGCAGAACATTGATGATACTCTAAATAGAAATGAATCAGAAGCTTGGAAAAAGTTATTGAGTGTGATGACTCATGAAATTATGAATTCTATTGCTCCGATTTCGTCATTGGCGGATACTTTGCAAACACATTTACAGCTAACGTTAGATAATCCAGAGGAATATCCACTAGAATTACAAGACATCAATGCAGGTATCAAAACTATTCAGAATAGGAGTGAAGGGCTGCTTAAGTTTGCTAAAACCTATCGTAGCCTGAGTAAAGTAACGCATTTGAGCTTAGAAAAGAAAATGGTAGTAGAACTATTCGACACCATAAAGCTATTGATGCAACCCTCACTGGATGTAAAGAATATTCATATAGATTTTAAAGTAACACCTCCAAAATTAGAATTAAATATTGATAGCTACCTCATAGAGCAAGTGCTAATAAATCTAATTGTAAATGCTGTAGATGCCTGTAAACATAGAGAGCAACCACAAATAAGAGTAATTGCAGAGCAAAAACCAAATAGGAATATTGTTATTAAAGTGTACGATAATGGTTCTGGAATTCCTCAGGATATAATGGAGAGTATCTTTATTCCATTTTTTACGAGTAAATCAACTGGTAGCGGTATTGGTCTTAGTTTATGTAAACAGATTATGTTATTGCATAAAGGTAAAATACTCGTAAATAGTAAAGAAGACGAAGGAACTGTGTTTAGTTTGGTTTTTTAAATAATAGCAAAGAGTTTCTTTAGAAGAGAAGAAAAAACTGAGTTTATTTATTGCTTACGAAGTTTTGTGATTTTCCGTTTTGCTCAAGTTTACTTTCTACATTCCGTTAATGTTTTAATAAAGAATAGTTTATTTGTTTAACATTTGTATATATTCGTTAAACAAAACTAATCTCAGATGAAAAATTTTACTAGTAGCCCCTTACCGTTTTTCTTTTTTCTTTTTTTCTCATTAAATATTTTCTCTCAAGATTTTCAGGGAAGAGCCTATTACTACTCAAAATCCACAATGGAATTAGGAAGTTGGGGAGCACGATTGAGTGAAGCTCAGAAAAAACAAGTAGCCGCACGTTTGAAGAATCGATTAGAAAAAACATACATATTAACTTTTGATAAAGCTGCATCGACTTTTAAAGAAGATGAGAAATTAGATGTGGATGTACTTTCTGGAGCTACAGATACTTGGGGTAAGAATTTCTCACCTGGAGCACAATATAAGAATGTAAAAACCAATGAACTTGTTCAAAAGCAGGAGTTTTATGGAAAAAACTTTTTGGTAAAGGATAAACTTCCATCTATAGATTGGAAAATGGGAGCCGAGACCAAACAAATAGGTGGTTATACCTGTTATAAAGCAACAGCTGCGATACCTACCGCCGATCTTACATGGTATGATTTTTCGTGGAGCGAATTACGAGCCGCTGATAAAGAAAACGGTGAAGAAGTTAATATGACTGAAGTAACTGCATGGTATACGCTTAACATTCCTGTCAGTTCCGGACCTTCTGAATATTGGGGATTGCCAGGTTTAATTCTAGAGGTAAATGTTGGAAATACGACCATGCTGTGTTTTAAAGTTGTTATGAACCCAGAAGAAAAGTCATCTATAGAAGCTCCTAAAAAAGGTAAGGTTGTAACTAAAAAAGAGTACAAAGAAATCATTACTGGTAAGATGCAAGAAATGCGGAATAATAGAGGAAGACAACGACCAGGAAGAACAGGAAGATAATTGAGTTATTGTAGACCCTTACCCTATCGCAGATCCATGAGAGTTTTACTTATTTTATTATTAAGCTTTGTTGCTATATCTAATTCCTTTTGTCAAGTTCAGCTTCAGGGAATAGTAAAAGATAGTCTGGGTAATCCGTTAGAACTTGCGAATGTTGTAGCTTTTAATCAGGAAACTAACATTTTACAAGCCTACGGTACTTCTGATACTAATGGAAAATATAAGCTAGAACTGAGTACGAATACCAAATATAAAATTACCGCCAGTTATGTAGGGATGGAAAGTTATGAAGAGATTATTTCTACAGGAGAAGAAGACATTACTAAAAATATTGTTCTAAAGCTCAGCAATGCTCTTGATGAGGTTCAGATCACCTATGAAATGCCGGTAACTGTAAAAGGAGATACACTCATATATAATGCAGACTCTTTTAATACAGGAACAGAACGTAAACTGGAAGATGTATTAGAAAATTTACCAGGAGTAGAGATTAATGAAGAAGGACAAGTAGAAGTAGAAGGTAAGGTAGTAAACAAACTGATGGTTAATGGAAAAGATTTTTTTGATGGAGATACTAAGGTAGCCACTAAAAATATTCCGTCCAAAGCAGTTGATAAAATACAAGTATTAAGAAATTATGCTGAAGTAGGTCAATTACGTGGAGTAACGAATAATCAAGATAATGTAGCACTAAATATTAAACTGAAAGAAGGAAAAGAAAGTTTTTGGTTTGGAAACGTTACGGTTGGTGGAGGAGCATCAACTGATGAAGGGTTATATGTAGTACAACCCAAATTGTTTTACTACAGTCCAAAGTATAGTGTTAACTTTATTGGGGATTTTAATAATACTGGAGATGTTGCATTATCCAGAAGAGATATTCGAAGTTTTGGAGGTGGATTTAGAGCTCCAAGTAGGAGCAGTGGAACTAGTATTAACTTAGGAAATAATGACTTAGGATTTTTGACCAATCAGAATAATGCTACCGATATCGAAAATATATTGGGAGCTGCAAATTTTAGTTATTCACCTAATAAATCGCTAGATATCAGTGGGTTTGCTATTTTTAATGTAAGTGATCTGTCGTCGAGACAATTAAGTTTTAATCAATATACAGATGCAGATCTGGGTATTCCGGATGAGTCAACCGAACAAAATAATCAAGAAAAATCAGATCAAGGACTCCTTAAATTAAGTGCATCTTATAAGCCTAATGTGAGTAATCAGGTAGATTATGATGTTTTAGGAAGAATTTCTAAAGATGTTCAAAATCAAAACTTTTTCTCTTCTGTTTTAGGTAGTACAACAGAAAATGAAGAAAATACACCTTATAGTATCAACCAAAGTTTGAAATATTACTATACACTAAATGAGAAAAGTATTTTTGCGTTAGAAGCGGAACATCTGATAAAGGATGAAGATCCTTTCTATAATGCTCAACTTACTAATGATCCTACTAACAATACTGATCCGGATTCTAATGATCCATTTGATAACACTGCAGCAGTTCTTGGTTTAGATACAAGCCTTCAGAATTATAATCTTGGTCAAAATAGAAGAATTAAATCGAATCAATTAGACGCAAAGCTTGACTATTTTTATATTATTAATGCAAAAAGTAATCTGAATATAACTTTGGGGTCAATTTTTAGTCAACAACAGTTTGATTCTAGATTGTTTCAATTTTTAACATCAGATACAACCTTGGATCCAATTCCTACTTTTAATGAAGGAAGAGCAACAAATGATACCAAATATACCTTTAGTGATGTTTATCTAGGAGCTCATTATCGTTTTAAAACAGGTAAGTTTATCATCACGCCTGGTGTATCATTACATTCCTATGGAAATAAGAACACCCAATTTGAAGAACGTTTTGAAGAAAACTTTTTTAGAGTACTCCCAGATTTTGAAACACGTATTCAGTTTAAGAAAAATGAAAGTCTTACGTTTCGTTATGATATGAGGAATCAATTTACAGATGTTACTCGATTAGCCCAAGGCCTCGTGCTAAATAATTTTAATAGCATTCAATTTGGAGAGCCAGAATTACAGAATGCGTTATCCCATAATTTGAGTTTGTTTTATTCTAGTTTCAACTTATTTAATTACACCAATATTTTTGCAAGACTAGCCTATTCTAAAAACATAGATCAAATTCGCGGTTTAACTAGTTTTGACAATGTTATTACTACTAGTACATTTTTTAATTCTAGTTTCGCGGATGAAAATCTTTCTGCTTTTGGTCGTATACAACGAACTTTTGGTAAGCTAAGGGCAACGCTAAATGTAAACTACAATTATAACAAGATTAATCAATTTATTCAGGATCGACGTTCGGTAAATGAAGGCTTTACACAGAGTTATACTCCAGCTTTACGAACAAATTTTAAAAAGGCACCAAATATAAGTGTGCGCTATAATTATAGTATTACAAACAATACACAAGGGTCTAATAAAACCACTTTTTATACCGATGCTCCTTCTATAGATTTTGATGCATATATCTGGAAATCCTTCACTTTTGTTACCGATTACACCTATACTAGACAACGTAGGTCAGGAGGTAATGCTCAGTCATTTGATACATGGAATGCTTCCTTATCCTATAGAAAAGATAAAGATGCTAAATGGGAATATGAACTTAGAGCCACGAATATATTAGATGTGCAATCTAGAGTAAATAATACAGCGAATAATTTGTTTGTTTCTTCTACAGAGACTTTTATTCTTCCCAGATTTATCACGTTTAGATTACGTTATGTTTTGTAATTTCGGTACTTCTTTTAAAGAAACAGATTAGTGTTATTTCTTGTCTTGAAATTCCTTTAGTTGTTTTTCTAGTTCTTCTATTTTATTTTCTAATCGTTGTATTCTAGGTTGAAATTCCTCTATTGTAAATCGTTGTTCTATATGTTGGGGACAGTTTACATCCCAAGCATTGATTTTAATTTTAATAATCCGTTCTACTTTAGCCGCATAATCCTTATCTGAAACTTTTTCAAAAAGAGTAACGTCTTCTTCAGTCTGAGGAACGATTTCTCCCCAAATTTTTATTCGCATTCTATTTGGATAGTCCATTAAAAAGAGATGTACTTTGTTATTTACATCAAAATTACCCACAGAAATGTATTGTCTGTTTCCAGAATAATCTGCAAATGCCAAATGCTTTTTATCCAAAACTTTCAGGAAACCTTTCGGTCCACCTCTATGCTGAATGTAAGGTTGGCCTTCGTTGTTTGCAGAAGCCATATAAAATGAATCTCTTAGCGCAAGAAATGATTCTAAACCTTCCGTTATAGTATCTTGCCAATCTCTACGCTCTGCCATTTTTTGATAGGTCTCTCTAGACCCCATCTCTTCTTGGCGTTTTTTAACTTTTGGACTAAAAGCGATATCACTAATAAAACTTTTACTCATGCTACTAGTTTTTTGATGAGTAAATAGTCTGTTTATTTTGCAAGAACTTTCAATTTTGTGATGGAATACTAAACTAAATTATCGATTTATATAATTTAGTTTAGTATTTACTTTATTTTTAAAGGGTTTATAGCTTCACAAATTTTATTACCTTATTTTCCATATCACCGAGAATCTTTAGATAATACATTCCTTTTGCAAAAGTGTGTATATCTATGATCTCATTTTCGGAGCTTAAACTTTTGTTTAAAACAACCTTTCCATTGATATCGTAGATACGGACTAGAGCATTTGAAGCACCTTCAATAGTAATAGCGTTGGCAGCTGGATTAGGATATAAGATGATATTGGTATTTTCTGAAATTTCTGGCGCTTTGATATCATCAATTGGAGTAATAATCCAATGTAGATTTTGACTTGTATTAGAAGAATCATATAGGTTAACGTTTTGAGCATTGGATCCCACATTACCACCATTGATGGCAAAACCTGAAGCATTACGTTTAACTAATTGAAAAGCTCCATCTCCTACATCTACTTTTAACCAATGCTGATTTTGATTGTTTTCGGCACAATTCCATAAATACACATTTTGTCCATTTGTACCACCATGATCTCCATCGATACAATAATTTGTTCCAATCTTTTGATATGAATAATATCCATTACCACGATCAATCTCAATCCATTGTTGATTCACATTGCTAGAATTCTCAGACCATAAATACACATTTTGTCCATTAGCACCACCATGATCTCCGTCTAGAGCGAAACCTGGAGCATTACGCTTAGTGATATGTACTATGGTAGTTGTCGGAGAATTATCTATGATTTCGAAATCAAAAGTTTCCCATGTGCCATCCGCATTTCCAGCAGGAAAAAGTGATGTGTTATTGATATTCCAATTAGCTTGTACCCATCCATTATTAAATAAACTTTTTAATGCGACTTGATTATTTCCTTTAGGTTGCCAACCAAAATTTTCCCAAGTTCCTGGAGCGTTACCTGTAGCACGAATAGGTGTGGTTCTCGAATTACGAACTACTTGTACATATTTATCGGTAGCTACCGATTTAAGAGCAATACAACCATTCGGATGTTCTTCTACATAAAATAATGCTCTATCATCAATTTCACCATCTGCAATAAGACTGGAATTAGAAGGATCGATAGTAACCCATTTTTGATCACCACCTGATTTTTTAAGCGCAATCATTTGTCCTATGGGAGCATCAGTATCACAGGTTGGAGTAGGAGTAGTGTCATCACCCCATCCTAGTGTTGCAACATCTTCTGCTGGGAATTCAGTTTCTGACTTTATCCTAATATTCCGATAGTATAATTCTGCTCCTTCAGATTGTAGTTGTATTTGTCCACTGGTTACTGTATTTCCATTCCAGGTAGCATCTTGCAATGCATTAACCATAACACCATTTACATAATGAATTGCTCTATCACCAATTACAATAATTTCTAATAAATTCCATTCTCCATTTGGAAATTCTGTGTTTGATCCAGCTCTAATTAGTGTTCCCGTATTCAATGGGGCCATAGGAGTAAAGGTTAATCCATTTCTATTTTCTGACGGAACCAAACCTTTCGTTCCTGCTAAACCAATATAATCTCCTAAGTCTCCTTCTTGCACTTGAAACTCTAATGAAGACTTCCATACATCCCAAAACGTTCCGTGTTCTCCATTACAATGATATAAAATACCACTATCTCTAAGGCGATTTAATCTGGGTTCCCACTTTAGCTCTCCCCACTTAAATTCCATGCTTAGATGATAATTCTCGAATTCATTTAAAGTAGTTAATCCTCCGTAGACTTCACCCGTTATATAGAGTTGTTTTTCACCATTTTCTTCAATTATAGAAAACACATTTCGAGGATCATTGTTTAATCCCAAAGGAGTTCCAGATCCATTAGTAACATTATCACTAGCACCTGGTAATCCAGTTGTGCTATGTGGCACTCCCATCCATATTTCCCAACAATCTAAATCATTTTCTAGAAGATCTGTCCATTGACTAGTTAAAGTGGCGCCACAATCATTAACAGGTTCATTTGTATCTAATCGATCTGCTACCCATAGCACTGCTTTTTCGATCATTCTTCTAAAAGTTTCATTATCATTATACGTAGTAGCATTATGACCTAGAGCTGTATAAAATGATCTTCCTCCGTCAAATTCTTTTAACCAGGTAATAGGACGAGTGGCATCATAACTTTGATTTCCTGTTGTCTGTACTTCTAAAAGATCAAAATTAGTATCACTTAATTGTCCGCCGTTTAGTTCCCAATAATACCATTCTTCTTCATGAGACCATACATCTCCTGCATTTCCTATATGGTTAGTGACAGGATGGTCTACCAGCACATTCATTACGCCTGGTAGATTATTAGAAGTATGATTCGGACTGGTTTGTACTATGGCACCAACAAGCTCATTATACCATGGCCATGTAGAACCTACATTGGTACCTCTGTAGGTATCACTAGCTGCATGAAAACCAATAAAACCACCACCATTTTGTATGAATGTTTCCATGGCATTCTTCTGATTATCATCTAATAAATCTCCACCTGATGTATTTGAAAATATAATAACATCATAATTGGCTAGATTTTGATCCGTAAAAACAGATGCATCTCTGGTATCATCAACAGACCACGTATCATGATCTGCATTGACCCCTAAATCTTCTAACATAGCTATACTGGCATTAATAGCGCCAGTATGTCTAAACCCATTGGTTTCATGGAATACTAATACATTGAAATCCTGAGCATAATTAAACTGAACAAGTAGAGCGAAAAAACCGTATAGTATTGTCAAAATACTGTTTTTAGATGGGGTTACATTTTTCATGGTTTTAAGTTTAAAGAGTTTTATTGTTTACTAATTTTAATTGTACGGATGCTTTTGGATGTATTCACCTTTAGGTAATACAGCCCTTGAGCAAATGAGCTTATATCAATGGTTTCTGAATCCTGGGAAATATGTTTTGTAAAAACCCTTTTTCCATTTATATCATATATTCGAATTATGGAATTTTCAGCTCCTTCTATGTTAAACTTATTTACCAAAGGGTTAGGGTATACGACGATAGTTTTATCTTCGGAAGGTTCTGGAGCTTTGATGTCATTAATTGGTGTGATAATCCATTGCAAGTTTTGGCTAGTGTTAGCTGAATTATAAAGCTGCACGTTTTGTCCATTTGCTCCGTTGGAACCTCCATCTATTGCATATCCTGAAGCATTGCGTTTTATCAATTTATAGGCGCCTCCACCAACAGCTACTTTTTGCCACTGTTGGTTTTGGTTGTTTAGATCACAGGTCCATAAATGGACATTCTGTCGATCCGCTCCTCCGTTGTTACCATCTATACAGTAATTTGTATCTTTTTTTCTATAGGAGTAATATCCATTACCTCGATCGATTTCAACCCATTGTTGGTTTGCATTGTTTTGATTGGATGACCATAAATACACTTGATCTCCATTGGACGGAGTAGATCCTGGTGCATCAATAGCAAATCCCGGAGCATTTCTTTTGGTAATATGTACGATTTGTTCACCAGTGACTACTTCTGTAAACCTAAAGGATTCCCAAGTACCATTGGAGGTAGTAGGGAAAAATCGAACCTCGCCATTAGGAGTCATTTGTAATCGTTTAAAATTAGTTGGACCATCAGGAAGTGTAATAAAGTGGGTGTTATTTATTGTCCCTTCTGTAAATTCATAATAGGTATAGGTTCCTGAATTAGCAGTTGCCTGCATATCTGCATATAAACTATTATCTGTTCTAAGTCTCGGAACACTCCCTCCAGCTGCTCTTTGTATATGCCAGTATCCATTTCCTTTGTCTACAAATTTCCATTCTACATCTGCTCCTGTAGTATTGATAGAGGTAGCATAAGGATCTTCACTGCTGCCATTTGCTGCTAACCTAAGATTATGATGTGGTGCATCGATATAATACGTTTTATTGGGATCGGGAGTGAATGAATTATCCACACAACTATCATTGGCAATAGAGCTACATTCACAAGGTTCTTGATTTATGCTAGATACATTTATGATGGTATTGCTACCATTACTAGAATCTACTACGTTTCCAATTGAATAAATTGTGGAGTTGGTTACATTATTGGATAATGTTACAGATTGTTTAGTCATGTTGCAGAGCAAAATACCTGAGGTAGCTTGATTACCTACTTTTATGACTAGGTCTTTATCCAGGGCTTGTCCATCACGTTTCCATAATCGGAGTTTATGATCACTACCACTTATTAGTGCTAATGCTGTGGAGCCAGACGGGCGTAAATAGCCATTATCCGGATCTAATACTTCAATATCAGCTGTAACTTCTTGTCGTGCTCCAGCAAGTTCTAAAACTGTGGCATATGCAGCATCAGCTTGTGCATTTTTAATAACCGCATAAGAGGGAACACCAAAAGCGGTAGCATCACCTTCACCTCCATTGGCACTGTTCCAGGCTCCATTACATGCAGGAACTCCATGACCAGCAACTCCTTTTACGGTCATGCCTTCAACTACAAAACCTCTATTGGCAATATCCATTGCGATACCACTTCGTGCTCCTTCAACATAAGCATTACGAATGGTAAGGTTTTCTATTTCACCTTGGGTATAACCCCTAAATGCACCTTCGACCAAACTAAATTGATAATTATTACGGATTGGAGATCTTTGAGAACCACCATCTAAATTTTGGCACTGATCTAAATTATTTGTATCAAAAAGATCAAAAAAAGTATCATTATCTGAAGCCCCAAACAAAACATTTCCTTGATAATTAACTCCAAAGGGTACTCCATTACGATCTGTACCGCCAATACCATTTTGACGAAGATCATTTGTGGATCTGGACTCAGCTATAATGGTTACATTTTCTACAACAACATTATTAATAGGTCCATTAAAAAATAAAGTATGGCCAAAAGCACTATGGTCTACTAAAACATTTGTAAAAGTACTATTGGTTAAATTTGAAAGGATGACACCACTCTTTTTTCCCAAACGAGATCCAGGTAGCATGCCACTACTACTACCTGTTTTTCCGTAGAGCGATCCAAAACCATATGGATGAGAATAACGTGCTTTTAGGGTAAAGTCTTCAAAACGATGCCCACTTCCAGTTATCTCCACGACCACACCACCCGAAACGTGAATGTAGTATCCATAATTTCCATTACTACCGGGCAATTCTTGCAAATTAAACCCTATCCAGGTATTACCAGTTCCTCCCAATCTTACCAAGCTTCCATGAGCTAAATTAGGCATGTCATTGATTATAGTAGAATCAAAAGTGAACGTTACTCCTGTTAGATCGAAGATATTATTACTACCTGTAAAGTTAAAAAGCCCCGGCCACGAACCTGTTGTGCGCACAATCCAATCATCACCATCAAATAAAGTTTTTGTTGACAATGAGATATGATAAGTACCTGGTGTCATTTTGATATTCTGATTACTTGCATCTTGAAGTTCTATAAATTCTTGAAGACTAGAAATTGTTCTTTGAGCAAAACTTAGTTGTGAAGCAAATAGACCTACTAAAAGCAAAGAAATTGATACTATTTTTTTCATTGTTATTTTATATTGATATTAAATTATATTCTTAATTATGGGATTATTGTTTTGCTATTTTAATTGTAGAAATGCTTTGTGAGCCATTTACCTTAGCATAATAAATGCCAGAAGGAAGAAAACTTAAATCTATAGTTTCGTTATTACTAGAAACATATTTTGACCATACCTCTTTTCCATTCATATCATACACTCTGATAATTGAATTATCAGCCCCCATTATAGTTACAGTACTTACTACGGGATTTGGATATAATACTGTACTACTGTCGTTGGAAATCTCTGGGGATTTAGTATCATTAATTGGTGTAATAAACCATTGTAAATTATACGAGCCATTTGTGGCATCATAAAGGTTTACATTTTGAGCATTAGCTCCATTGTTACCTCCATTAATAGCAAATGGCGCATTACGTTTAATCAATTTAAAAGCTCCACCACTTGTAGCTACCTTTTGCCAGTGTTGATTTCGGTTGTTTTCATTACATGTCCACAGATATACGTCTTGTCTGTTAGCGCCAGAAACCCCTCCATCAATACAATAATTAGTATTCATTTTTTGATATGAATAGTAGCCGTTTCCTCTATCAATTTCTATCCATTGTTGATTTACATTATTCTCATTTTCAGTCCATAAATAAATACTCTGCCCATTTTCTCCTCCATTGTTTCCATCGATAGCAAAATCTGGTGCGTTGCGTTTGGTAATATGAACTATATTAGTACTGTTTATCTCGGTAATTGTAAATGATTCCCAAGTACCATTTAAACTAGAACTCATAAAACGAACTAAACCTGAATTGTTGATTTGTAAGCGTTGACGCCCTGAAGGACCATCGGGAAGCGTTATAAAATGTGTGTTAGCACTAGCCCCTTGAGTAAAATTATAATAGGTATATGTACCTGAATTAGTGATTGCTTGCATATCTGCCAGTTCTGAATTATCTGTCCGTAAGCGTGGTTTAGGACCTCCGGCTGCTCTTTGTATATGCCAGTATCCATTACCTTTATCTACAAATTTCCAGGCTACATCATCTCCTGTAGTCTGAGTAGATGTAGTATATGTATCTTCGCTAGATCCGTTAGAAGCTAATCGAAGGTTGTGATATGGGTTGTCTATATAATAAGTTTTATTAGGATCTGGAGTAAAGCTAGAACTTGGTGGTGGAACAGTATTACAATCATTTAGTTGTGAGATAGTATTATTGGAACCATTATTAGTCACAGTAGAACAGGTTTCAATTTGATTTCCTGAACTTTCGGATGATATTAAAACTGGTGCAGTTGTATAATTAATAAGAGAAACATCTCTTGATGGGTGATCTACATTAGTATCATCACTTAAAAAACGATGTGCTAAAAAATCTCCCCCAAACATGATTGCTAGATTAGAGGGTAAATTTGGCTCAGCATTTCTAAGAATTACCTCATGATTATTTCCACCTAAATAAGCCAAGCAATTAGCTCCATTGTAGTATCCATTTTCTGGTGGAATAACAGTGATCTCACCTTCAAAATTATTGGTAGTATTGTAAGCATTTCTGTAAACAGGTCCTATTGCCGCATCTGCAAAGCAATTTACTACTTGACCACCATTACCTGCTCCAAAACCAGTTTCACAACTAATAGCAGTAGTGTTTTCAATATATTTTGTTCCAGCTGTTAACGTTATAGAACATCCAGAGCGCATCTTTTTTATAATACAGTCTTTAATGGTAATATTTGTTGTTCTTCTATCAGATATTGTTTCTCCATTAATTATAGTAGTCCCTCTGGTGTACGTTCTAATTCCATCTTCCTGTAGACTCATTGTATGGCCAGCGGGAAGCGGAAACCCCCAAACAGTCATCCAATCCACATCTTCACCAGTGACTCCATCTCCTTCATAAGCTCCAGCCAACATATCATCAGTAGATCTCACTTCTCCTTCTAGATAAACACCTTCAATCAACGCATCAACTGCCCCTTGCATAAAGACTCCATGCCCATAGGCTCTATGCTTAATGTTACAGTCTTTTACATGATTTCTATTTCCTCCAACTAATATTGCTGAATGTTTGAAATGCTTGATAACATATCCAGATCCTTTACCAAAAGCATCACCGTATCCATATGGTTGAGATCCTACAATGGTCATGTCGAAACCTTCGATCAAATTATCTTGACCTTGTAAACTTATACCAAGTGCTGTTCTTGTAGGTCTATCATATACACTACCTACATCTACCATCTTTAAATTTTTAAGCACGTTGTTATTACCAATTACTTTGAGTTCTTCAACACCGATGTTTCCAAATGCAGTAAAAATATCTGTATCAAAATTGATAGTAACACCTGTGAAATCATAAGTACTGTTATTACCTTCAAAAAGAAAAAGTGGGTTGCTAAATTTTCCTGTAGCAACATCAGCAGCTGAAATATTATAGGTGCCAGGAGCTAATTTTACTTGTACATTATTGTCGTTTAAATAAGGTAATAATTGTTGTAAAGAATTGACTGTAATTTGAGAAAAGGAATTCCAGGTGGTAAAGGTTAATAAGAGTAATAGTATTTTTTTCATTATTGCTAGATTGATAGTGTAGTTTTAATTTTTTTATGGAGTTTATCATTATTATAAAATTGGTTGACCAATTTTATAATTGTCTAAAGTATGTTTATTATCTGTGGAGAAGAGAGTTAAATGATTTTTCGACTTTATAAAAGTAGAATTCGTAGAGGAGTGAAAATAATTCGCAGTTTTAAATTATAAATCTAGAAGTTGTTTATTGCTTAATCTGTTGATATTTATAATGTTAGGTATTGTTTTTGACTGAAATTTGCAAAGCGAAATAAATTTTAAAAAAATATGTAAAAAAGTTTTTGATATTTGTTTTTTTACTATGTTTGATTAACTGTTAACAAATGAGTCTGTACAATCAGACGCATTGCCTAAATAAAATGGAATCTTTTTTCAGATTCGGGCTTAGGAGAATAAAGAAGTCTACTCCAAAAGCTGCCTTAGGGATAGGGAACCGAATTCTCAGGCTGACTTCTAAAAAATATACAATTGCACTTCAGTTTTTAGAACGGATAAAATTCGTTCCACATACGATTTCAATTATTCGGATATGAGTATAGATTGATAAGATGCTTTTATCATTTTATCTACAATTTGTAATTTTTCAAATATGACATCATAGAATCTCGATTAGATATAGTTTAACGATGTTAATCTTTCTATCTATTGATTTCTTTTATACGCAAAACAAAACCGAATAAATGAAGACTAAATATATTGATCTTATCGATCAAACTTTTGATTTCCCTCAGCAAGAATTTAACCTGAAGAATGATCAGCTGCAGTTCCATGAAATAGATTTAATGGAATTGATTGCTCAATATGGAGCGCCTTTAAAATTTACATACTTACCCAAAATATCTGAAAATATTAACAGAGCCAAAAAATGGTTTGATAACGCGATTAAAGCGAATAATTACGCAGGTACTTATAACTATTGTTACTGTACCAAAAGCTCTCATTTTCAACATGTGTTGAATGAGGCATTAAAAAATGATATTCATATCGAAACTTCTTCTGCTTTTGATATTGACATTGTTGAAAATCTAAAAGCTCAAGGTAAAATTAATGACCATACTTATGTCATTTGTAATGGTTTTAAAAGAGATCAATACATCCAAAATATAGCAAGACTTATAAATAATGGTCATCAAAACTGTATTCCTATTATTGATAATTATGAAGAATTATCTTTACTAAGCGAAAGTATTAATGATAAGTTTCAAGTTGGTATTCGTATTGCTTCAGAAGAAGAACCAAAATTTGAGTTTTATACTTCTCGTTTAGGAATAGGCTATCGTAATATTGTTCCTTTTTACAATAACCAGATTAAAGCGAACCCTCAAGTAGAACTAAAGATGTTACATTTCTTTATAAATACAGGAATTCGTGATACTGCTTATTACTGGAATGAATTATTAAAATGTCTCAAAGTATATATAAGCCTCAAAAAAATATGTCCATCCTTAGATAGCCTAAATATTGGAGGTGGTTTCCCGATCAAAAACTCCTTAGGATTTGATTACGATTATGAGTATATGGTGAATGAGATTGTAAA
This sequence comes from uncultured Aquimarina sp., assembly GCF_947492115.1. Classification (NCBI taxonomy): domain Bacteria; kingdom Pseudomonadati; phylum Bacteroidota; class Flavobacteriia; order Flavobacteriales; family Flavobacteriaceae; genus Aquimarina; species uncultured Aquimarina sp. The sequence goes on along the minus strand of NZ_CANLMM010000005.1, from coordinate 75,358 downwards.
TCAAATTCAAATAGCTTGTGAAGAAGCTCGAGTAGATGTACCAAATATTTTTACAGAGTTTGGAAGCTTCACAGTAGGAGAAAGTGGAGGAGCTATTTATGAAGTATTATATCAAAAACAGCAAAATGATCGCGAAAAGTGGAATATGATTAATTCTTCATTCATTACTACTTTACCTGATACATGGGCTATCAATAAACGCTTTGTAATGCTTGCTGTTAATCGTTGGAATGATGAATATGAACGTGTGTTATTAGGAGGTCTAACTTGTGATAGCGACGATTATTACAACTCTGAGCAGCACATGAATGCGATTTATTTACCTAAGTATAAAAAAGAAAAACCACTGTATATAGGTTTCTTTAATACAGGAGCATATCAGGAAACCATTGGAGGATTCGGAGGATTACAACATTGTTTGATTCCACAGCCAAAACATATTATTATTGATCGAGACCAAGATGGGAACTTAGAAACCTCTGTCTTTACGGAACAACAAACCTCAGAACAATTATTATCTATTCTTGGATATCAGAAAGAATATCAACAAGATCCTTCACAGTTAAAGGTATCAAACATCATTTAAAGACTATAATTTAAAAACCATTTATAATTTAATACAATGAAAACTAGTAACACATATGCCGGCATTTCTGAAAAGTTTGCGGGCTATGAAAAATCTCAAATAGTATTAGTACCCGTTCCGTATGATGGAACCAGCACTTGGGGTAAAGGAGCCGACAAAGGCCCTGAAGCATTTCTAGAAGCTTCTGAAAATATGGAATTGTACGATATAGAAACGGACAGCGAAGTATATACAAAAGGGATATGTTTATTAGAACCAATTACGGAGAATGATACTCCAGAATCTATGGTAGAGGCAGTATATAATACAACCAAAAATAATATAAAGAGGAATAAGTTTGTAACCCTATTTGGAGGAGAACATTCTATCTCAATTGGTGCTATCAGAGCTTTTGATGAGTGTTTTAATAACCTTACGGTGTTACAGATTGATGCACATGCGGATTTGAGAAAAGAATATAATGGTTCTAAGTATAATCATGCTTGCGCTATGTATGAGGCCAATGAGAAAACCAATTTGATTCAAGTAGGGATACGAAGTATGGATGCTTCAGAAAACTTGGTAATGAATGATGATCAGGTGTTTTTTGCCCATGAAATGGCAAAAGATGATTATTGGATGGATAATGCAATCGAACTTATGACGGATAATGTATATATCACATTTGACCTAGATGCATTTGATCCTTCTATATTACCTGCAACCGGAACACCGGAACCAGGAGGATTGTTCTGGTACGAAACCCTAGAATTCTTAAGAAAAGTCTTTTCAGAAAAGAATGTGGTAGGATTTGATATCGTGGAATTATGTCCTAATGAAACGAGTAAACCATCTGATTTTGCTGCTGCAAAATTATACTATAAAATGTTGTCTTATAAGTTTGAGGACACAGAAGATACAATCGATGAAGAGGATGATATTACAGAAAATGAAGCATTAAGAAAATTTAAATCTAGTTACGAAGAATACGATGAAAGGTAAAGGTGAAATTTCAAAATTTATAGAAAAATATTTTCTTCATTTTAATGCAGCGACTGTTGTAGATGCAGCAAAAGGATATGAATCTCAATTAGAAAAAGGAGGTAAGATGCTTGTCTCTCTTGCAGGAGCTATGAGTACTGCAGAATTAGGGAAAATATTTGCTGAAATGATTCGAGAAGAGAAAGTGCATATTGTCTCTTGCACTGGAGCAAATCTTGAAGAAGATATTATGAATCTAGTGGCGCATAGCCATTATGAACGGGTACCAAATTATAGAGATTTAACTCCACAACAGGAATGGGAGTTATTAGAAAAAGGTCTCAATCGTGTTACAGATACTTGCATACCAGAAGAGGAAGCTTTTAGAAGGCTGCAGGAGCATATTTTTAAAATTTGGAAAGATGCAGAAGAAGCAGGAGAACGTTATTTTCCGCATGAGTTTATGTATAAGCTTTTACTCTCTGGAGTATTGGAAGAATATTATGAAATAGACATTAAAGACTCTTGGATGTATGCTGCTGCCAAAGCTAATCTACCTATGGTGGTTCCTGGATGGGAAGATAGTACTATGGGGAATATTTTTGCGAGCTATGTAATGAAGGGAGCGTTGAAAGCAAGCACCATGAAATCTGGAATAGAGTATATGACATTTTTGGCAGATTGGTATACAGAAAACTCTAAAGACGGTATAGGGTTTTTCCAAATAGGAGGTGGTATTGCAGGTGATTTTCCTATTTGTGTAGTACCAATGTTATATCAGGATTTAGAAAGAACAGATACTCCATTTTGGAATTACTTCTGTCAGATAAGTGATTCTACCACAAGCTATGGATCTTATTCTGGTGCAGTACCTAATGAAAAGATTACATGGGGTAAACTAGATATTGATACTCCAAAATTTGTAATAGAGAGTGATGCAACCATCGTAGCACCATTAATATTTGGCTACTTATTAGATATGTAAAAATGAAAAGACAAAGAAACGCACATTTAAAACGAGTTATTGTAGATTATAAAAAACTAAATAATCAGATTTTAGATCTATTAGTCAATAAGTACCCGGATGGATATGGTGATGGAGATGTTATCACTTTTAGAAATGCGCAAAACGAAATTGTGGAATGTGTAGAGGTAACAACAGAAGATACACTTTATCTTATTAAAGTAAGTAAACGTTTAGTGGCCGCTATGGAAGATTTTGATGATACAGATGAAGATTCTAGTGAAAAAAATCAGGATTTACCAGATGGTTCTAATGTTGAAGAAGAATAAAATATCATAATATGAAAAAGGCAGAATTTCATTTAGCATTGCCTTGTGAAGATATAGGCAAGACAAAAGATTTTTATACCAATATATTGGGTGCAACATTGGGGAGGCATACAGACAATTGGATAGATATTAACTTGTATGGGAATCAAATTACATTTACCAAAGCAGGTACTTTTAATTTCGATTTTAAGAATTATCGTTTAGGAGACCAAATTTTGCCATCTTTTCATTTCGGAGTCATTGTAGATATGGAAACTTGGGAAAAGTTGTATTCACATTTATCTAGTAAGGATATCGAAGTTACTACAGAGGTAACCTTTTTTGAAAATAAAGTGGGAGAGCATCTTTCTTTTTTTGTCAAAGATCCCGATGGATATATGGTAGAGTTTAAAAGTTTTAAGAATACAGGAGAGGTGTTCACTGTTTAAGAACATGAGAACAGTAGCCTATTCAGTGCAAGTTGCAGATTCAATTTCTATAAGAGATTGTAAAAATGGCTTTAAAGAAAAACTTTTATTCTCCGATAGTGATGAGTTATTTTATGAATTACATTCGGGGCAATACATATATATCTTTAAATATGGAGTAATTTCTTTTCATGATCTTACCATTGAAAATATAAATAAGAAGTGTTTCGAAATTTTGAAATATGCTAAAAATGTTGTTTCAGAAGAGATTTCGGAAAGTATGGAGATTATGATTGGTGGGAACTTGAACAAAGTATCTTTTGGAAAAGTATCACTGCAACAGTTTGATGTAGAATCCATACGACTAATTATGCTTAATGTTTCTCAATCTGTTGCCTTGGATAAGTATGCTAATATTTCTGAACAAATTTTAGAAGATACCAGAGGACATACTTCCTATCTCGAAGAAAATGGAAAGCTAGATATCAGTGGCAGAAAATTGAAAAGGTATATAGGACGTGTGTTGAATATTAAAAACAAGATTTCTGAGAACCTTTACATTTTTGATTCGCATGATGTCTCATGGGAAGATGAAACTCTAAATAAGTTAGATCAGGATTTAAAAAGAGTTTTTGATCTAAAAGACCGTTATCGCAGTATTCATGATCAAATAGGAATTATTAAAGAAAATCTGGAACTCTTTAAAGATATTATGTTCCATAGACAAAGTAGTACACTCGAATGGATTATTATCATTCTGATTATGGTTGAGGTAGTAGATCTTTTTGTACAAAAATTAACATAGTAAAGAAATTAATTAAGTGATTGAAACTATAATAAATAAGGAACTAAAAATAATTGGGAGTGAGGAATGGTGTGTCTTTGCCGAATTTGGTATCCCAGCTATCAAGGCTAGGGTAGATTCTGGAGCAAAAACTTCTTCTATCCAAGCTAACAATATCAAACTCATTCATAAAGGAGGTGAGGAATGGGTGCGTTTTGAAGTAAACCCTATTCAGGACAATAGAAGTATTGTAATTCGATGTGAAACTAAATTATATGGTAAGAGAATAGTAAAAAGTTCATCTGGTATTGCCGAACTACGTTTTGTAATTAAAACACCTGTAAAACTAGGTGAAACTATTTTTAATATAGAACTTACATTAGCCAATCGTGATGCGATGGAATATAGAATGTTATTAGGACGTGAAGCGTTAGTTGATCGGTATATTGTTAATCCCTCCATTAGTTTTGCGCAGCAAGATTTCACTCCAGATGAGATCCAAATAAAATATAAACCTTTTCTTAAAGAAAAATCAGGGTTAAAAATCGCATTGTTAGCCAGTAATCCTCAGTTATATAGTAATTTGCGTATTATAGAAGCAGGAATCGCCAGAGGTCACGAAATGGTATTTCTTAATGTCGAACAAGCCTACATGAAGCTTGATGCTGCCGAACCTGAAATACGCTATCGTGGAGGTAATATTATTGATGAATTTGATGCGATTATTCCAAGGATAAAACCTTCAGTAACGTTTTATGCTTGTTCATTAATTCGTCAGTTTGATTCTATGGGAGCTTATTGTTTAAATTCTGCGGAAGCAATTACGCAATCAAGAGACAAATTACTTGCTACTCAATTATTTGCTAAACATGATATTCATATCCCTATTACTGGTTTTGCAAAGTCTCCTTTAGATACTAAAGATTTAATTAAAATGGTTAATGGAGCCCCTTTGATTATAAAGCTTCTAGAGAGTACTCAAGGAAAAGGAGTGGTGCTTGCAGAAACTAATAAAGCTGCCGAAAGTGTGATCAATGCTTTTAAAAGTGTGCAAACCAATATTTTGGTCCAGGAATTTATCAAAGAAGCAAATGGACAGGATATTCGTTGTTTTGTGGTCAATGGAAAAGTGGTAGCATCTATGCAACGACAAGCAGCTAAAGGAGAGTTTAGAGCAAATATCCATCAGGGAGGTTCAGCTTCTAAAATTAAAATCACTTCTGAGGAACGAAAGCTAGCAATAAAAGCAGCTAAAATATTGAATTTACCAGTAGCAGGAGTCGATATTATTCGATCCAATAAAGGACCACTTTTACTAGAAGTAAATTCATCTCCAGGTCTTGAAGGTATTGAGAATGCTACAGGTTTGGATATTGCTAATATTATGATCGAATCAATTGAAAAAAAGTTAAAGTTTAAGAGATGATACACCCTAGCACTAAAATAGAATTTATAAGCGAAGAGATTGGTTACGGTGTAGTAGCCACTGAATTCATTCCTATGGGAACAATTACATGGGTTCTGGATAAATTTGATCAAGAATTTACACCTGATACAATCGATAAATTAGATCCTATTTATAAAGATATATTAGAAACGTATGCCTTCAAAAACAACCTAGGGAATCTGGTGTTGTGTTGGGATAATGGAAGATTTGTAAATCACAGTTTTAAATCTAATTGCTTAACTACTGCTTATAATTTTGAATTAGCGATAAGAGATATTCATCCTGGTGAGCAGTTAACAGATGATTATGGGTATTTAAACATTGAAATCCCATTTAGAGGAATAGATGAAGGAACCAGAAGAAAAATTGTGTATCCTGATGATTTATTAAAATACCATAAATCATGGGATAATAAACTAGCAAAAGCCTTTAATTATGTTTCGAAGGTAAAACAGCCTTTATTCAAATTATTAAATGAAGATCTACGTCTTTTAGTTTTAGAAATAGAAAAAGGAGAAAAGAAAATGGAATCCATATTAAAAAATTATTATCAGAAGGTATAAGAAGAAATGATCAAGTTTATGATTACTTAATTTAATCAATTGGTTGCCGATGAAAATTAAAAAACACAGACAAAAATCAAGATTAATAGTCTATCAAGGAGATGAACTATTAGTATTTCAAAAGATCAGTAATAGATTAGAATATGGATTAATAGGAGGGTTTTTAAAAAAAGGAGAAACTCCAGAAAAAGGTCTTATCCGAGAAACGTATGAAGAGACAGGTGTACAACTTTCTGAACAAGATATGGACTATTACGATTCTTTAACGTTGGATTGGGGTGAGAATCAAAAGCTTTCCAAACATTATTTTGTTTGTAAAAATGCGAATAAATCTTTTTCACTTAGTGAGCCCGATAAGTTTGCAAAAATTACATGGATATATTGGAAGGATGCATTAAAATATTTTGGTAAGTCGGACCGAAAAATGGTGAAATCTTTATTTAAACCTTGTAAGATTAATTATTAAAAATCAATATATGGACGGTGTTTTTATTAATCAAAATGTAGAGTACGGAGTGTTTAAAAAATACTATGATGGGTACTTTCAATTTGAAATGGAAAATGGTGAAACCATTGTTTTTGAAGAAGTGTCAAATCTTGCACTTAGAAAATTTGATCTTAAATCAGATTCTTTTAAAGGCAAAAGTTTTGAAATCACATACTCAGAGTATGTTGAGGATGATGATGAGGATTTTGTATCCTTTAGAATTGAAAAATTAGAACTTGCATAAAAAAAAACTAAAGATTGTATAATCGATATAGCTTTAAAGAATATCGTAGATAAAAAAGTATAGGAAATCATCACGTGTAAGTATCTAAGAGATTATTTACTAAAAGCACCAGACTTGAAGTGATAACAATCTGGTTTTATATCATAAAAAAACTTAAATCTTACATATCACGAAATGGAGTATAAACAGAATTAATTTTTTGCTTATCTATAAGTAAGTAAACTTTTTAAATAAAAGCCGTAGCGGTTATCTAAGCAGGAAATTTTTATTTGATTCATTTCTAACAAAAAATAAAACAGATGAAAAATTTAATAAATACAACATTCATTATAATAGTATTATTTTTCGGTGTCACTACAGTAAAGGCACAAGAAACAAATCAGGAAAAGGAAACCATTGAAGGAGTTTTTGATGGTTTTGATGGTGAAAATTTCACATTTAATTATATCACGGAAGATGGTGATGAAGATATAGTTCTTTTTCCTAAAGTAGCACCTGAAGTATTGGAAAAATACAATCTTAGTGATGAGAAATTTATTGGAAAAAAGTTTAACATCACTTTTAAGATAGAATGGGAAACAGAAACAGATGAAGATGGTGATGAACAGGAATATGAGGTTAGAACTATTATTGATTTAGAATTATTGGACTAAATGTAAAACTAAATAGAAGATATAAAATATACAATTTTGTCCTTTTAAGTATCAGAGAAAAGTATTGGTGATAATCAGGTTACCGATACTTTTTTTTGTTTGGATTGTGAACTTATTCATTGGATTTTAAAAGGTGTCCGTAATATCTGTCTTAATTTCTGAAAATGAGTACTAAAAGAATTAGTTGCTTATCTATTGGATGATTAATGTTTTTATTATTTTTTTACTTTTCGACCAATAAGTTTTCTACATATCTTATTGCAGTTGCTACTAAGTTTTTTCTATTCTTAGCTTTTGAATTAAAAGAGTTAAGCTTATCTCTATTTATTTTTTTCCCTTTTATAAATATAGTTGAAGGCTCAGAGAGTACAGATAGGTCATCTAAAGGATTCGTATCTAAAACCAATAGATTTGCTGTTTTTCCTTCTTCAATAGTTCCTAAAGATTCAAAATGCGAATGTGTCTTGGTTGGGTTAACTGTTGCTGTTTTTAAGACTTCATAATTAGAAAGACCCGCCTCTTGATAAAATTGAAGTTCTTTATGAATTGAAAATCCGGGTAATGTTACGCCAATACCTGCATCTGTCCCACAAATTAGATTTACATTCGCTTTATGAAGCAATTCGACTATGGTTAAATGAAATTTATGTTGTTCTTCAATTCTAGTTAGTGCTGATGAGTCATTAATTTTTGTGTTATACCATCGTTCAAATTGCATTTTACTATCAACTTGCCTAATTAGTGGATTCAAATACTTTATAGGTTCAGAATCTAAAATCGAATCGTTACCCATCATATTGTGAATATTTTTAAAAACGATCAATGTTGGACAATAACTTGTATGCTTTGATTCTGAAATAGTATCAATGATACCTCTTAGTTTTGTAGTATCTAAATCAAATTTTAAAGCTTGTTGAACAATTTCTTCTGCGTGTTCTATAGACTTTATTTGTGGATTTAAATGGTATGAAAATGGTACTTTTTGAGATGGATGTGCTACTATATCCATATCACTTTTCTTCGTCTGCTCAATTACCGCATCAAATATTTCTTTATCTAGACCATAATAGGTTTTAATCAGATCATATCCTCTCTCTTTGTATGACATTATTTTTTCTTTAGCTTCTTTCGGATTTAATAGGTTTAAATTATCATCACCGATAAACTCCGGACCCGTTAATTTTGGACCTGTAGTGACTATTATTGGAGAATAGATTTCACCAGTATTTGCATCTTCTTTAATTCTAAGATGCATCGGCATTCCCCATAAGTTTCTAACGGCAGTTACACCATTAGACAAATAAAGGCCAAGTTCATATCTATCCCATATATGAACATGCATATCGATTAAACCAGGAGTTAGAAATTTATTTTGACCATCAAATTTTTGAATACCATCTATAAGAATAGTATCTGCTACTTTTTGAATGATACCGTCTTTAATAAACACCATCTTACTTTTCAAAATAGTGTCTTTATACATTGGAATTACGTTCACATTAGTAATTAAATAGGTATCCCTAGATGCAGTAGATTTTGTATTTATTTTTAAATAATTTGTTTTATACAAGTCCACAAATAAGGTTATGATTAATGTTATAATGACTAGTGTTGCTAGAATTGTAATGATTTTTAATAGGCGTCTTACTGTTTTCATAATTATGGGAATTGAGTATTACGTTACTGTGTTATAATTTAAATGAATTTAAGTATCCTTTATTAGTAAAGCCATATTTGCGATAAATAGGTGCTCCTAATGTTGAGGCCACTAAATGAATTTGAGGACTTTTATTTTTGCAAGCATGATGTAATAAATGCCGCGTCATTTCTTTACCTAGTCCTAAACCTCTTAATTCCTTTTTAGCTCCAATCATATGCAAGCCAGAATCACCATTTTTATCTAAGTAAAGCATACCACAGCTAACAAATTCAGTTTCATACTGTCCTAGAAATAATTGGGTATTTGTATCTTTTAGCAACCCTAGTAATGAGGAAAAATGAATATTATAACCGAAGGCATTAGATGCAATACTTGAAAATATAGCAATTGCAGTTTCATCTTCTACTTTGATTATGTTGGAACTCTCTTTAAACACCATCTTAGACGAAACATTTACTGACATACCTTCTACAACCGATGTTATATTGAAGTGATTTTCAATTAGTATTTGATTAATTGTATCTTCTGCATCTAAAGCAATAGCATTAGGTATGTTATTTTTCAAAATTTCAGTTTTCAGTTTTGAAATACTGTTGTTCTGAATATTGAATGTTTTTGAGGGCCAAGTACCTTGGCTCGGTAAGAGTGTGGTATATCCATCATATTGATGAATATAGCCACTTACCTTACCTAAATTTGCCCAAAACTCAAATTGATGTGCTATTGGTCTTGATTTCATAATTATACTAATTGAATGGATGATGCCTCGATTAATGCCGCAGAATCTTCGTAAAATCTGTATTCTTTAATCATCTCATCTTGGATTATACATAATTGTACCCAATTACTATAAAATAACTTACCAGTACTTTTTACTAGATGTGTGAATGTACCTTTGGCAATTACCAAATTTTCTTCAGCTTCAACTACAGTATCTACTGTAAATTCTTTCGTTTCAAATAGCGATACAATATTCTTTAAAAATTGTCTTGCTTCCTCACGTGTGCGATATATGCCATGTAATTGCTCTGTTGGGCGTTCTTCTTCTTTAACACTAACGATGTAGCAGTCTGGATGAAAAATGTTTATTACCTGTTCTAAATTACCATTTGTAAATGCTTTGAAATAAGACTCCACAACATCCTTGTTACTTTTCATAACATTAGAATGAGTATTAATGAAAGAATTAAATGCCTTATCAAGCTTATTTACTTCTGAATTATTTGTAATTCTCTTATTGGTAATATCAAAGTTTGTTTCGAAACTACCTAAAGAATAGGATGCTTTTAATTTACCACCCCATAGGGGTATTAGTTTAGCCAACAATCCTAGATGTGTTCTTGCTCCAGTAACACCTGGTGATGTACTTAACAACAGTACCGGCTTATTATCGAAGAATTTTTGAGTTATTACTGATAACCAATCTATGATGTTTTTTAAAAAAGCTGATGGTAAACCATTATGTTCTGGTGATGCAATAATAAAGCCTTCACTTTCTTGAAAAATTTTATATAAATCTAAAATAGTTTCTGGTATACCTTTGGTCTGAATTTCCTGTGAGTAAATTGGTGTGTCAAACTTTTTTAAATCTATAAACCGAATATCATATTCAGGATGTCGATTAATTACAGACTGTACTAATTTTTCATTAATTGAATCTGGATTATTACTTCCAGAAAATGCTAAAATGTTTTTCATGATTTTTAATTTTTATTCGTTTTTTGAATTACTTTTTATACTTATTTTAAGGCTTCTCCAAGTTTTCCGATTTTATAGAGCCATTTTTTACGCTGCTCCAAAGAAGAACTTTTTACAGGTGCGAAGTAGGTAGTTTTTACGGGCTTTATTCCACAAAACTCTAATACTCCTTTTTTCATCTGATTGATCACTGGTTTTTTCATCACCAAGCTATGATACCAGCTCACAGTATCCGAAGTGATTATCATTCTTGAGGTTTTGCCTTTTAATAATTTATTTGGAAATAATTTTCCCTTTTGGTACTTGAAAGTAACACCTGGTAAAAATGTTCTATCGATAAATCCTTTTAATAAGGCAGGTGTGCCATACCACCACATCGGAAAAAACCAAACAATATGGTCTGCATTCTTTATTTTAGAAATTGCTGTTTCTAAATCTGGCTCTAAGGGGTAAGGAATACGATAACCATATTTTAAATTAGGGTCGAATTTTATATCTATAAGGTTTATCATTTCTACTCTTGCACCTGTCATAATTGCCCCTTTATGATAACTTTTTGATAGTGCCCAATTGAAACTTTCTTTATCTGGGTGACCGTTTATGATTACTATATTTTTCATTTCTATGTATTTTGACTTATTAAATTATTATCGAAATATTGCCTCGTTTTCGTCCTGTATCTACGTAAGCATGTGCCTTTTGGATATCTTCTAAAGCGTAAGTTTTATCTATAAATGGACGAATTGCCTGTTGTTCAACTAAAGTTTTTACTTCTTCTAAGGACTCATTACTTTGTTTAGTAATCATTTTTGTTGTAACATATTTCCCACCTTTTAAAAGGGCAGTTTTGGAATTTACTTTACTTAGTTTGCCGACAGCATCGAAAATGATATCATACATCTTGTTTGATTTGGTAAAATCCTCTTTTGTATAATCGATAACTGTATCTGCACCAAGTGAAGCGACCATTTCTATATTCCGACTACTGCATACTCCCGTAACATCTGCGCCTATGCTTTTTGCAATTTGTACTGCATAGCTTCCAACACTACCAGAAGCACCGTAAATAAGTATTCTCTTGTCTTTATAGGTATTGGCCTTTTTCAATAAATAAAGCGCGGTCATTGCTCCGATAGGTAGAATAGCCGCCTCTTTAAAATCTATGTTAGTTGGTTTAAGCACTAATGCGCCTTGTTTCCAACATTCTGGTACTGCTATGAATTCGGCATACGCACCTGTTTTAAGCATCGATGTTGTTCCATAGACTTCATCACCCGTTTTAAATCTTGTAACTTTATCACCGACTTGTACGATGTGACCAGAAAACTCGTGGCCCAATATTTGTTTTTTAGGTGTAAATAATCCAAAAATTAATCGTGCGGGTAACCAAGCTAATGGCGGAAAATTCGATGCTCTAAGACGAACATCACCCGCAGTAACAGAGGTTGCTATTATTTTTATCAAAACCTCATTTGATTGAATTACAGGTTTAGGTACATCCTTTAATTGAAGTACGTTTGGACCTCCATATTTTTTATATATTACAGCTTTCATAAACTTAGTTTGCAATTAAAATTTACGCTACAAATATCTTACGGGTACTTAAGCAAATCGTTCTAGATTATTATTCCGAACCTATTTTATAGCTTTAAAATTTTCGCATGAGATAAATCCAAATTATTCTCGAAAACCTCATGTTAAATGATGACAAGAGTATGAGTGTTAATGCTATCCAAAAGATTATTCTCATATCATAAGCAGACTCAAAAAAAAGTCTTCCGAAGAGGAATACTGTTACAGCTTCCGCTATGCCCAGTGCATAACTTACATACATAGCGCCAAAGAAAAATCCTGGTTCTTTCTCGAAAATATATCCACATTTCTCACACTTCTTATTCATTTTATTTGAAAAAAAATTGAAGTAGATATTCTTTTTGCTGTATATATGTCCTTCATTACAATTAGGACATTTATTACTTAAAATTTCACGTATCATGACTTTAATTATTTAGAATTTTGAGCTTCAACCAAAAAGAAATCTTGAAGTTTGTTTTCTCCATATCTCATCGCAATATTATCATCAGCCATCAGTGTTAAAAAGAATTCTAATGGGCCGTAGGTGCTAATAGATGTAAATTTTCGAACGGACCATAATACCAGCTTTCTCACCCAATCTGGTAAATGCCAGATGGATGGTACTTTTCCATATGCATTGAATGCCAGTTCTGCAATTTCATTATGGGTTAATATATCAGGACCCCCAACAGAAATTTCCTTAATAGTGTCGTTTACTAAATCAAGACATAATTTTGACAGGTCTTCTCCATGTATTGGATTTAGCAATTGTTCGCCGTTTCCAAAGAGATATATTTTTCCTTTTCTAGCCATTTCCAAAAAGTCTTTCATATCGGAAAAGAATCCATTTGGACGTACAATGGTATACTCCAAACCTGATTTCTTTAATTCATCTACAAATGCTTCTTTTGCCTCTAGAATTTTCAAGTTCTTGTGTTTATCTCCGTTTATAGCTGAGATATATATAAATTTTCTAACACCAGTTTTTTTTGCTTCTTCCAGGAGATTTAGATTTGCCTTATAATCTACATCCATATAGGTTAATCCATCTTTTTGGCGCGTTATACCTACAGTGGAAATAATAGTATCTACATTCTCAGTAATACCTTTTAATGTGTTAGCATGCGTAACTTCGGCTTTTAGAATTGTTAATCGAGACGATTTAAGTTGTTCTAGTTTTTCAGGTTTTCGTGCTATTAATCGTCCGGTAAGATCTCTATTTTGCATTTCCTGTGCTATATAATTACCGAGGTAACCTGTAGCTCCAGCGAGAAGAATGATTTTATTATTATTTTTTGGTAGCATCGTTATCTATCATTGTGGGTTCATAAATTTTGATGATACAAAGGTGTAGTAAAACCGAAAGGCAATCGTTCTGAAATAAAATTCAGAACTTATAAAATGAGATATAGAACTTATTAGGTTACAAAGAAGTTAAGGAAAGGTGGTTAATCTAGGGTGACTAATTTATGGTTGCGACTTTAACCACTGTTTTGGTGTTAGGCCTTCTGCTTTTTTAAAGTAGGTATTAAAAACGGTCTTAGAATTAAAGCCACTATCATAGGCTAAACCTAAAAGAGTAAGATGTTTATTTTCTGAATTTAAAGCATTGTCCTTAAAAGCTTTCAATCTATAGGTATTGATATAATCATTAAAATTTTTACCGATACATTCGTTTAATAGCCATGACAATTTATTAGGATGAAGGTTGAGGTGCTTGGCAAGAGCCCTTAAGCTTAAGTTTTGATTTGTATACAGTTGCTCATTTTCCATTTTCGAATTTAAAACGTCAAGCAGAGCGTTAATTTCAGAATGATCGAGGATAGAATTCTTAGGATTATTATCTACATTTTCTTGAATAGCTTCTAAGTCAGCTAATAAGAAATTAGAGTTTAGGTTTTCTTTGGATGATATAGCAGAAGAAAGCAATTCAAAAAGAGGATCGTTCTTGTATGAGATAACTTGTCCCATTCTGTTATTTACTTTTTCTTCCAAAAGAGATAACGCCTTATTAGAGTGTCCTGCATATAAATTCAAATAGACATCCCACGGATATAATAGTGGTTCGGTTAGTGATTCCAATTGTCCGATAAGATCTTCTATTTTAGATGAGTCCATCTCTTTTTTATGGAATAGATTATAAAAACATTGTGCGATTGTTTTTAGGGTTTGAGATTGCACGTTTTCTTTTAGATATATATCAAGTTTTGCTTTCTTATTCAGTTGTATAAGAATTAAAACCTTAAGGTTTTGTAATAAACTGAAATGAGGATCTAAGTTCAATCCTTTTTCGACGTAAGAAATAGCTTCGGTAAAATCTCTTTTTAAATACAGAATAGTTGATCTTGTGTATAAGGCATTTACCGATAGTGGATCTAATTGCAACGCTTGACTGTTCGATTTCAGTCCTTTTTCAAAACTGCCTGTGGCTCTATGTATTTCAGCGATAAAATCAAGGGTAAATGCATTTTGAGAGTTTAATTTTATAGCTTTTTGAAGATAATCATACCCTTTCTGATGGTTCCATTTTCCCCAAAATTCATGAGTTGCACGCACATAAAAGGTTTCGTATGATTCGTTTCCTACTTGAGCACCTAATGCAAAATACATTTCCGCCTTTTCAAAAGCCTCATTTTTAGAAAAAAAGCCCCATGATCCCAAAAGACTGTAACACATACCCAAATTAAAATAGGCTTTCGTGAAGTTAGGGTCAATGTGGATACTTTCATCAAAAAAAGAAATAGCTTTTTCCATAGAAGGTAAATCCCATTTAAAAAAGTAAAACCGCCCTTTTAGATAATTTTCATAAGCTTCTATACTTTCAGTTTCTTGATGTACTAATTGATCTTGAACGGTTAAGTGTCCAAAATTCTCACGAATCTTATCAGCAATTAATAGACTTATTTCATCTTGTAGCGCAAAAACATCATCTAATTGTCTATCAAATTTTTCAGACCATAAAAGAAAACCATTGTCGGTGCGAGTTAATTGAGTTGAAATCCTAATCCTATCTTTTGCAATTCTAATGCTTCCTTCCACGGCATTCGTTACACCTAATTCATTACCTATTATGCGAATATCTTTTGGCTTATTTTTAAATGCAAATGAAGATGTTCTGGCTGTTACCTTTAGTCCTTCAACTTTTGATAATGCATTAATGATTTCTTCAGTAATTCCATCAGAAAAATAATCATAGCTGTCATCTCCACTCATATTCTTGAATGGTAATACGACAATAGATTTATCTACATCTATGATATGCTTGCTAACTATCCCCAAGTTTATAAAAACTAAAATCTAAAGATACAAATTGATATGATCAGTGCATAAAAATAGTATACCACTCGGGAAAGTTCTATGTGACTTTAAAATGAAAGAAGAGGAAGTAACTTACTTCCCAATACAGAAATTAGCAAAGATGTTTCCTAGCAAATCATCAGAGGTGATTTCTCCAGTAATTTCTCCAAAATGATATAAAGCCTGGCGAATGTCGATAGCCATTAGATCTCCAGAAAGTCCAGTATCCAATCCATATTGTACTTTTTGTATTTCTTCTAATGCTTTTAATAAAGCATCATAATGTCGGGTATTCGTGACTATTGTTTCATTATTGCGTAGAGCTCCTGTATTTACAAAATCTAATAATTGGTTTTGCAATTCTTCAACTCCTGTCCCAGATTTTGCAGATAATAATTGTAAAGTAACACCTTCTACTTGTGATAGTTCATTGGTTAATGCTTCAAGAGATTTGGTATCAACTTTATCAATTTTATTAGCAACTATAATTAGTGGTTTTTGAGGGTATTTATTTTTAATTTTTTCAATTTCAACAATAAAAGTTTTACCCGAAACCAGAAATTTATCAGCTTCTAGTAAATAGATAACTACTTGCGCTTGTTCTATTTTTTCAAAGGTTTTTTGGATACCAATACTTTCTACAACATCTTCTGTTTCTCTAATTCCTGCTGTATCGATAAAACGAAAGCTAACTCCTCCGATGTTAATTTCATCTTCGATAGTATCTCTTGTAGTACCTGCAATATCGGATACAATAGCTCTTTCTTCATTTAGCAATGCGTTCAATAATGTAGACTTTCCTACATTAGGTTCTCCAACAATTGCTGTTGGGATTCCATTTTTGATCACATTTCCGACAGCAAATGAATCTATCAGTCGTTTCAGAACATTGGTAATTCTTGATATCAAATCTTTAAACTGACTTCGATCCGCGAACTCTACATCTTCTTCTGAAAAATCTAGCTCAAGCTCTATAAGAGAGGCAAAATTCATCAATTCTTCACGAAGTTTTTTAATTTCATTAGAAAATCCACCTCGCATTTGTTGCATGGCAATTTGGTGCGAAGCTTCAGAATCAGAAGCTATAAGATCCGCCACGGCTTCTGCTTGCGAAAGATCTAATTTTCCATTTAAAAAAGCACGTAAAGTAAACTCACCAGCATCAGCCATTCTACATCCACTGCGTAATAATAATTGAATGATTTCTTGTTGGATGTAAGTAGATCCATGACATGAAATTTCTACCGTAGGTTCTCCAGTGTATGAATTAGTGTCTTTAAATAGTGATACTAATACTTCATCCAAAACACGACCATTGTCTACGATATGACCTAAATGAATCGTATGGGTTTTTTGAGCAGCCAAATCTTTTCCTTTAATAGATTTAAATAAAGGGTTACAGATTTTTATGGCGTCTTTTCCCGAGATTCTAATTACAGAGATGGCACCTGCTCCCGATGGTGTAGCTAACGCCACAATAGTATCTTGTGTAATCATACATTTCAAAATCAAAATACAAAAATAGACATATTATCACGGTAGCATTCTATTTTTAAGTTGAAACTTTTTTGCAGAGAGGATTTAGTTCCTTACATTTAAGGCTTAGGGGTTGAAATTTTTATAATTTCAGTAAAAAATAAAAGGAAATAATATGGAATGCAGCTTAAGGTCTAACTAACCGAAAGCGAGAGATTTAGTAACTAAATTTAATTTCTATATACTAAACTTTTATTTTTATGAATTTTCACAGCACAAACTCAATTAGCAGAAGCAAACTGCTAATCAAACACAAATTATCTACTGTCATATGCGCAGTAATTATGCTAATTCCTTTTGTCAATTTTGCACAAACGCAGAATTTAGCTAGACATGAAACACCATATAATCTGACTCTAAAATCAGACGACATTTCAGGTAAAAGTGGATCTAATACAATAACAGAAAATGTTTCGGAAAAGGGAGCAACTTGGCTTCGTTTATTCTTTAAGGATGTAAATCTTGGTAAGAATAGTACCATAACTATCACCTCAAAATTAGACGGCGCTACTCAAGTGTTAAACTCACAAACAATTAAGGATTGGAAAAATTCAAGTGCATATTTTAATGGTGACGAAGTAACGGTAACTTTAACAATTGCACCTAATGATGCTACAGCTAATATCAACATTTATGAGTTAAGTGTTGGGGAATTGGATCCGACTGTTAAATCTCAATGTGGATCCGCAGATGATCGTATCGACTCTACTGATGATGCGATTGGAAGAATTGTACCTATCGGTTGTACTGGATGGATCATCACCAATGGGAAATTTGTAACTGCTGGGCATTGTTTAACCAGTAGATCTGAAATTATTGAATTTAATGTACCTAAATCTAATCCTGATAGAACGATAGTACATCCTGGACCTGAGGATCAATATCCAATAGGTAATTTTGTTTCTCCATATATCAATAGTCCTAGTCAAGCTAATGACTGGGGTGTTTTTGAAGCAAGTGCCAATTCTCAGACTGGTTTAACACCTTTACAAGCACAAGGAAAATCGTTCAATGTAGTACAGGATGCTCCTGGAAACACAATTAGAATTACTGGATTTGGTACCGATACAGGAATCGATAACCAAACACAGCAAACACATTCAGGACCATTAGCTAGTGTAACTAATACATTCGTACGATATAGAGCAGATACTACTGGAGGTAACTCTGGGAGTCCAATCATAGATGAAGCGACTGGTAATGCAGTTGGAGTTCATGCCTATGGAGGTTGTACAAGCTCTGGAGGTTCTAACTCTGGAGAAAGAGCAACCATTCCTGCTTTTTGGGATGCTATGGGATTAGGAACACCTCCGCCACCACCAAATGAAGATTGTACAGGAGATATTTCTTCATTCCCATATTCAGAAAGTTTTGAAGGATCGATAGGAGCGTGGTCACAATCCTCAAGTGATGATATTAACTGGACAGTAAACTCCGGAGGAACACCTTCTAACGGAACTGGACCGAGTGGAGCAGTTGACGGTTCTTCATATATATATGTAGAAGCTTCAGGAAATGGAACAGGATATCCATCTAAACAAGCAATTCTTAATTCTCCTTGTTTAGATTTTAACGGAGTTTCTTCTCCAACACTAAGCTTTCAGTATCATATGGTTGGTAATGCTGTAGGATCATTAAATGTAGAAGCAAGAACAAATAATTCAGGTAACTGGACTAGTGTATTCAGTAGATCTGGTTCACAAGGATCTAACTGGAATGAAGCTAGTATTGATCTTTCTGCTTATGCAGGAAATTCTAGTGTACAGTTACGATTAAATGTAGTTACTGGAACTAGCTGGCAAGGAGATATTACTATTGATGATTTAAGTATCACAAATGGTTCAACTCCACCGCCTCCAACATGTGATGCAATCGACTTTAATGATTTTACAATCACAGGTTTCTCAAATCAAGATGCAGCTGGAAATTACTCAATTACCAATGGAGGAGCATCAATATCCATGCAAAATAATACTTGGAAATATATTGCATTGAATTATACCGTAACTGCTAACACCGTTATTGAATTTGATTTTAGCAGTTCAAGTCAGGGAGAAATTCATGGAATAGGATTCGAGGATGATAATGCTTTAACATCTAGTCGATATTTTAAAGTTCATGGAACTCAGAATTATGGAGTGACTAATTTTGATAACTATTCTGGAGGAACAACTACATATACGATACCTGTAGGAAACTTCTATACAGGTACAATGGATAGATTAGTATTTATTAACGATAATGATGCTGGTAGTGGTAACACATCAGTATTCTCCAACGTTAAGATTTACGAAGGATCTTGTGGTCAATCGGCTAGTGCAGAAAGTTTAGTAGCAGAATTAGCATCTACAGAGGCAATCTTAGGTGATGAACCAGAAGGAATTTTTGCAGATGTTCGCATTTCACCAAACCCTGCAAGGAATAACTTCTCTATACATCTAGATTCTTATGTTAAAGATGCAAAAGCGACTATATTCTCTATTTTGGGTCGTAGACAAGCAGTTATTGAATTACAATCAGGAGTTAATACCATTTCTGCCAAAAACTTCTCAATGTCACAAGGTATCTATTTAATAAGAATAGAAAGTGACGGAGAATCAACCACACAAAAACTAATCATCAATCAATAAAAAGATATAGAATTAAATTTAGTTATATAAAGGAAGCATCCCAATTAGGGATGCTTTTTTTGTGATCACAAATATGTAACATTTTTAAAAGTTTTGCGTCATATAGATAAAGAGTGCTAATTTTATTAGCAATCAAAACTATCATCAACCAAAAAACATAAATAATCATGAGACAAGACAAATCATTATTAGTAATTACCCATTTATCACAGTTATTAGACTTAGTAACCGGATTTGGAGGGTTTATAGTTCCTTTAATACTTTGGTTAACCCAAAGAGAGCAGGTATTGGCAATGGATAATCATGGAAAATCCATTATGAATTTTCAAATAAGTATGTTTATCTATGCGATTGTGTGTATTCCATTAATATTATTATTTGGATTAGGAATACTTGGTTTGATATTAATAGGAATTCTATGTATCGTATTTCCAATTATCAATGCTATAAAAGCAAGCAACGGAGAAGAACCTTCATATCCATTATCGATGGAGATTATAAAATAAACTAAACAAAAAGGAGTGCTGTAAATACAACACTCCTTTTATTACTTTTAATGTTCTGCTAACTATTTAGCTATCACTTCCGTAAACACTTACACCGTGTTCGTGAACATCTAATCCATCAATTTCTTCTTTTTCAGAAACACGAAGTCCAATCGTTTTCTTCAATATAATTAATACGATGAAACTCGTTACTACAGCCCATCCTATGTATGCTAATGTACCGATAGTTTGACTTGCTAAAAGTCCAGCTCCACCACCGTAGAATAAACCACCTTCTTTTGCAAATAAACCGATCAATACAGTTCCTAAGAAACCACAAGTTCCATGAACGGAAATAGCTCCTACTGGATCATCTATTTTAAGTACTTTATCAAGTAATTCGATAGAGAACACAACAGC
Organism: uncultured Aquimarina sp.; assembly: GCF_947492115.1. Classification (NCBI taxonomy): domain Bacteria; kingdom Pseudomonadati; phylum Bacteroidota; class Flavobacteriia; order Flavobacteriales; family Flavobacteriaceae; genus Aquimarina; species uncultured Aquimarina sp. The sequence goes on along the minus strand of NZ_CANLMM010000005.1, from coordinate 54,633 downwards.
GATACCACATATTAAACCGATCCATAGTGCACCGAATTGACTTACTGCACCACATCCTGCTGTAATACCAACTAATCCTGCTAATGCTCCATTTAATGTCATTGAAACATCTGGTTTTCCATATTTGATCCAAGTAAGGAATAAAGCAGCAACAGCACCAACGGCAGCGGCTATATTTGTATTAATAAGAACACTACCAGCAGCAATAGTATCATCACCACCCCATGCTAATTGTGATCCACCGTTAAATCCGAACCATCCTAACCAAAGGATAAGAACCCCAAGAGCACCAAATAACATATTGTGTCCAGGAATCACGTTTACTTTTCCATTTTCATATTTACCAATACGTGGTCCAACTAATTTTGCAGCTACTAATGCAGCACCACCACCAACAGCGTGCACTACAGAAGATCCTGCAAAGTCAACAAAGTTTGGAAGTCCCATACTTTTCTCTAATGTGTTTAACCAAGCACTGTCGTCAAAAGGCCAATACCAGCTACCCGAAATTGGATAAATGATTGCTGTAAGCACAAAAGAAAATATTAAATACGTTGAAAATTTAGTACGCCCTGCAATGGCTCCAGAAACAATAGTTGCAGCAGTTGCACAGAATACCGTTTGGAAAAATAGATTATACCAATCGTCAGCATGAAAAAAGGCATATCCTTGATCCGCAGAACTCCATCTGAAAAAACCACCAGCAATTACTTCGTCTCCATACATAATTGCATAACCGATTGCCCAGAACATTATAGAACCGATAGAAAGGTCCATAATATTTTTCATAACGATATTTACAGCATTTTTACTTCTGGTAAAACCTACTTCTACCAAGGTAAATCCTGCCTGCATAAAGAAAACTAGGATCGCAGAAAGCGTGATCCATAAAGCACCCATGTCCCCGTTGATTCCTTCCACGGCTGCTTTTACTGCTTCTTGTACGTCTGGTTGTTGTATATAACTCATAAAATTTAGTTTTAGTTGATCTTTGTTGTATTAAGATTATGATAAGGTAATCCCCCCTTTTTCTGATGTACGAATTCTATAGGCTTCTTTTATATCTGAAACAAATATTTTTCCATCACCAACTTCACCTGTTTTAGCAGCTTCTAAAATAGCAGCAATAGCTACTTCTTCGAAGTCATCGTTTACAACGATCGATAAATAACGTCTTTGGATATCAGTAGTACTGTAAGAGATACCACGGTATACACTCCCTTTTTTCTCATTACCTACACCCGTTACATCCCAATAAGAAAAGAACGTAATGCCTTTTTCGTGAAGTGCTTCTTTAACCACACGATATTTTGATCTTCTGATGATTGCTTCTATTTTCTTCATAAAGACTAAAAAGTTAAAATTAATGTTAAATCTCTGTCAAAAATATGTGAATTACTTTTTAGCCTCAAAATTTATAAGGGTATTCATGTTATTTTTATCATTTTAAAATATTTACCCCCTAAAAAATTAGGGGTATGTATTTTTTCAAGAAATAACTGAGGATTTCGCAGTGAAAGATTGATGTTTTTTTACGAAAACGTTTTCATTTATTTTTTTTAGCCTAAAATGCTGTAATACCTACGATTAATAAAGGTTTTTTGAAGAAAATCGCGTTATTAAATTCGTAATTTCAAGTCTTTATTTTAGGATTATATTAGTTAAATAGTCCTTTTTTTATCGAGCTCAAAAAAACGATGTTCCATACGCGGTTTTTCTTTCCCCTTCCTTAAGGTTTTGTTAATTTCAACAACTTGAAACACTATTTAGATCGGAAATAACATGAAGAAACAAGGAATGTATCTGCCAGAATTCGAACACGACGCGTGTGGTGCTGGATTTATCTGTAGCTTAGAAGGTAAAAAGTCTAATGACATCATACATAAAGCACTAGAAATTCTGGAAAAATTAGAACATCGTGGAGCGGTAAGCTCAGATGGAAAGACAGGAGATGGAGCAGGAATACTAATAGATATACCACATGATTTCTTTTTAGAAAATTGTGAGTTTGATTTACCCGAAGCAGGAGAATATGCTGTAAGTAATGTGTTCTTACCCAAAAAAGAAAACCAGAGACAATATTGTATAGATACTTTCGAAAGAAATATCGAAAATCAAGGGTTGGTATTATTAGGATGGAGAGATGTTCCTGTAGACACGGTACACTTAGGAGAAATAGCTGCTACAACAGAGCCTTTTATCAAACAAATATTTATTGGTAAGAATTCTAAGGATCAAAGTTATTTTGATTTTAACCTTAAATTATTCACGGCTAGAAAAATAACAGAACACGAAATTTACAGTTCTAAGTTATCCGAGAATAAATTCTTTTACCTACCAAGTTTGTCTACAAAGACTTTAATTTTTAAAGGTCTTTTGATGCCAGAGGATATTAAATTGTATTATACGGATTTAATGGATCCAAAAGTTGTAACAAGGCTTGCTTTGGTGCATCAACGTTTTTCTACCAATACATTTCCTACTTGGGATTTAGCACAACCTTTCCGATATATGTGTCATAATGGCGAAATCAATACACTTAGAGGTAATGTAACCAGAATGCGATCTAGAGAAGAATTATTAGCTAGTGATTGGTTTGGAGATGATATAAAAAAGATTTTACCGGTAGTATTAAAAGGTAAATCCGATTCTGCATCTATGGATATGGTTGTGGAGCTATTATTAATGACAGGTAGATCTTTACCAGAGGTAATGATGATGATGGTACCTGAAGCTTGGGAAAAGAATCCAGAAATGTCAGAAGCGAAAAAGGCTTTTTATGAATACAATTCTTGTGCGATGGAACCTTGGGATGGTCCAGCTTCTATACCTTTTACAGATGGAAATTATATTGGAGCTGTACTGGATAGAAATGGATTAAGACCCTCTAGATATACCGTAACCAAGAATGGATATGTAATCATGTCTTCTGAGACGGGAGTAGTTGATATTGCACCAGAAAATATAGAATTTCATGGTCGCCTAGAACCTGGGAAAATGTTCTTGGTAAATATGGATGAAGGGCGAATTGTAAATGACGAGGAAATTAAGGAAGAAATAGCAGCCAAACATCCGTATAGAAAGTGGATTGATAGCAGTTTAGTGCATTTAAAAGATATACCTTATAATGATTGTCCTTTATTCTTAGGAGAAGAAACAATTGCTAAACGAAAAGAAGTATTTGGATATACTCAAGAAGATATCGATACGATTATCGTACCTATGAGTCAGTTAGCAAAGGAACCTATAGGTTCTATGGGATCAGATACCCCAATTGCGGTGCTTTCACAAAGGTCTCAACTGATTTACAATTATTTCAAGCAATTGTTTGCACAGGTAACGAATCCTCCATTAGATGGAATTCGTGAAGAATTAATCACTGATATCAGTCTTACCTTAGGGGCAGATCATAATATTTTTGATATTAATGAAAAGCACTGTAATAAATTAAAAATTCAGAATCCGGTTATATCTAAAGAGGATCTTGATAAAATTAAAACGTATACAGATAAAGGTTTTAAAGCTACTTCTGTATCCATGTTATACAACATTAATCGTGGACTTAATGGGTTAGAAGATGCTTTAGATACCATGTTAGATAAAGTTTCTGAAGCAATCGATGACGGAAGTAATATAATCATTCTTTCTGATAGAAATATCAGTAAACATAGAGCGCCAATACCAGCATTGTTAGCTTGTTCTTTTGTGAATAGCGGATTACAAAAATTAGGAAAACGTTCTCAGGTTAGTATCATTATAGAATCAGCAGAACCAAGAGAAGTGCACCATTTTGCGCTACTATTTGGATATGGCGCAAGTGCTATTAATCCTTATATGGTAAATGAGATTATCAAAGAGCAAATTGAAGATAATAATATTACCGCTTTAGAAGCAGAAGCAGCTATAAATAATTACAATAAAGCTGTTGGGAAAGGAGTATTAAAGGTAATGAACAAAATAGGTATTTCTACATTGAATTCTTACCGTAGTTCTCAGTTGTTCGAATGTATTGGAATCAACACACAAGTGGTAGATAAGTATTTCCCAAATACTGCTACTCGTATACAAGGAATTGGATTATACGAAATAGAAAAAGAAATAGCGAAACGTCATAAAAGAGCATATATCGAAAGAGAAGTAGATGCTTCTTTAGATCTTGAAATAGGAGGGCAGTATAGATGGAGACGTAATGGAGAGAAACACCAGTTTAATCCATTGTCTGTTGCTAAATTGCAAAAATCGGTAAGAGACAATGACCCTAAGACCTATAAAGAATATGCTGCGTTAATCAATGAGCAATCCAAAGATCTTATGACGATTAGAGGATTATTAGAATTCTCTAATTACGATCCTATTCCTTTGTATGAGGTAGAACCGTGGACAGAAATCGTAAAACGTTTCAAAACAGGAGCGATGTCATACGGATCGATTAGTAAAGAAGCTCATGAGAACCTAGCGGTGGCAATGAATCGTATTGGAGGAAAAAGTAATTCGGGAGAAGGAGGAGAAAATCCATTGCGTTTTTATAAAGATGTAAATGGTGATTGGAAGAACAGTGCTATTAAGCAAGTTGCTTCGGGTAGATTTGGAGTTTCTTCTAACTATCTTACCAATGCTGCTGAGATTCAAATAAAAATGGCTCAGGGAGCAAAACCAGGAGAAGGAGGACAATTACCAGGACCTAAAGTAAATCCTGAGATTGCCAAAACACGTAATTCTACACCGTACGTAGGATTGATTTCGCCACCACCACATCACGATATCTATTCTATAGAAGATTTGTCGCAGTTAATCTATGACCTAAAATCTGCGAATAGAGATGCACGAATTAATGTGAAATTAGTATCAGAAGTAGGAGTTGGTACTGTTGCCGCAGGTGTGGCTAAAGCAAAAGCGGACGTAATTCTTATATCTGGATTCGATGGAGGAACAGGAGCATCACCATTAACTTCTCTAAAACACGCTGGTTTGCCTTGGGAGCTGGGAATCGCAGAAGCGCAGCAGACTTTGGTAGGAAATAACCTAAGAAGTCGTATTGTATTAGAATGTGATGGTCAGTTAAAAACAGGAAGAGATGTAGCGGTTGCTTGTTTATTAGGAGCGGAAGAATTTGGATTTGCAACAGCGCCGTTAGTAGCTTCTGGTTGTATAATGATGAGAGTTTGTCACTTGAATACCTGTCCTGTTGGAATTGCTACCCAGAATCCTGAATTGCGCAAGAAATTCAAAGGAAAACCTGAGCATGTAGTAAATTATATGTATTTCGTGGCTCAAGAGCTAAGAGAAATAATGGCAAAGCTTGGTTTTAGAACTATCGATGAAATGGTAGGACAAGTACATAAATTAGATCGTAAAAAAGCAATTGAGCATTACAAAACGGCAGGAGTAGATCTTTCTCCAATTTTGCATCAGGTAGAAGCACCAGAAGGTGTTGGTATTTACAATTCTGAAATGCAAGATCATGGTTTAGGAAGATCCATAGATTTTGAAATTATCGAGCAGGCTCACCAGGCATTATTTAGAAAAGAAAAAACCACCTTGGATTTTGATATTACTAATACAGATAGAGCAGTAGGAGCGATTCTAAGTAATGAGATTTCTAAGATATATGGAGCGCAAGGTCTTCCAGATAGCACATTGAAATTAAACTTTACTGGAGCAGCAGGACAAAGCTTCGGAGCATTTGCTACCAAAGGTCTTACCATGGTGGTTAATGGTAATACTAATGATTATTTAGGTAAAGGATTATCTGGAGCTAAATTAATTATTAAAGTACCAGACGAAGCGACATTAATTCCTGAAAATAATGTGATTACAGGTAATGTAACCTTATATGGAGCCACAGATGGAGAAGTGTATATCAATGGTAAAGCAGGTGAGCGATTCTGTGTTCGTAATTCTGGTGCCAAAGCAGTAGTGGAAGGTATTGGAGATCATGGATGTGAATATATGACTGGTGGTGTTGCCGTAATTCTTGGAGAGGTTGGTAGAAACTTCGGAGCTGGAATGTCTGGTGGAATAGCATATATCTATGATGACAAGAAAACATTTGAAGCACATTGCAATAAAGAAGCTTTAAACCTGGATCCCGTAGTGATTCCTGAGGATGTTAAAGAGTTAAAAGATTTAATAGAGTCACATTATAATGCCACGTTAAGTCCATTAGCTCAGAGAATTCTTGAAAACTGGGAAAGTGAATTACCAAAGTTCATCAAAATATTCCCAGAAGAATATAAGCAAGCATTAAAACGATTAGAAGAAGAAAAATTAGCACAAGCATAAACGATAATAAACATGGGAAAGACAACTGGATTTTTAGAATTTGAAAGAGAGACGGAACAGTATGAACCTGTTAAAGATCGTATAAAAGGATATAAAGAGTTTACCGTTCCTATGACGGAAAGTAAACTTAAAGACCAAGGAGCAAGATGTATGGATTGCGGAATTCCATTTTGCCATAGCGGATGCCCGTTAGGAAATCTAATACCTGATTTTAATGATGCGGTATATCGTGGGAAATGGGAGAAAGCAACACGCATTTTACACTCCACAAATAATTTTCCCGAGTTTACAGGGAGATTATGTCCGGCACCTTGCGAAGAAGCTTGTGTTTTAGGGATTAACGAAGATCCCGTAACCATAGAAAATATTGAAAAAAATATTGTCGAAGAAGCTTTTAAAAATGGATGGATTAAAGCTAATCCTCCCAAAGAAAGAACAGGTAAAACAGTAGCGGTTATTGGATCAGGTCCTGCTGGATTAGCAACAGCACAACAATTGAACCGTGCGGGTCATTTGGTGACTGTTTTTGAGAGAGACGAGAAGGTAGGAGGGTTACTTCGATATGGAATTCCGGATTTTAAGATGGAGAAAAATGTAATCGATCGTCGAATTGAAGTTTTAGAAGAAGAAGGAATTATTTTTAAAACAAATACCTTTATCGGAAAAGATGTAAAAGCAGATGCATTAAAAGAAGATTTTGATGCAGTTGTATTATGCACAGGAGCAACGGTTCGAAGAAATTTACCAGTAAAAGGTTCTGATCTAAAAGGTGTAGTGCAAGCAATGGACTTTTTACCACAAAACAATCGAAGAGTTGATGGTATTAAGGATTTGGGAGAAGAAATTTTAGCTACAGGAAAAGATGTTATCGTTATCGGTGGTGGAGATACAGGATCTGATTGTATAGGAACTTCTGTACGTCATGGAGCTACTTCTGTGACTAATTTTGAAATTATGGGTAAAGGTACTACAGCTAGACCCGCGAATCAGCCTTGGCCGTTTTGGCCAATGAGATTGCGTACAAGTTCTTCTCATGAAGAAGGAGTAGAGCGTAACTGGAGTATATCTACAAAGGAATTTTTAGGAGATGAAAATGGAAATCTGAAAGGATTAATAACATCTGAGGTAGAATGGATCAAAGAAAATGGACGTTTTACACTAAAAGAAGTTCCTAATACCGAAAAAGAGTGGAAGTGTGAGCTAGCATTACTAGCACTTGGATTTACTGGTTCAGAACCTACTATCGCAGAACAGTTAGGTGTTGATATGGATGCTAGAACAAATATCCAGGCTTCAGAAGATAATTATGCTACCAATGTAAAAGGAGTTTTTGCAGCTGGAGATACAAGAAGAGGTCAGTCTCTAATTGTATGGGCTATTGCCGAAGGAAGACAAGCAGCATATCATGTAGATACATATTTAATGGGAAGCTCTAATCTACCACTAAAAGGAGATGGAGATTTACCAAGAATTTAGTTTTTTAGAATCTAATATTCAATATTAGTGTTAATTAAAGGCTGCTAGTGAGCGTATGTGCTAGCAGCCTTTTTTTTGGATACTATTTTTTGAGAATTTTATTGTGTACGATCTTTTCCATTATTTTAGATCTATAATTTCTGCCTAATGGAATATGATTAGATGCAATAGTAATCCCCTCCGCTTCTATAGAATCAATTTTATGGATACAAACGATATAAGATTTATGAACCTGCAGAAAAATATCAGCATCTAATTGCTTGGCAACTTCCTTTAGAGGAATTAGAGAGAGATATTTTTTTCCATCAGCCGTATGAAATGCCACGTAGTTTTGCATGGATTTTATAAAGAGAATATCATCAAAATATAACTTTTTATAACTGTTGTCACATTTTATAAAAACATAATCTGATGTTGTAGTATCATTAGCAGATATAGTTTCAGTTTTGTTATTGAGCAAGAGATATTGCTCCTTTACCTTACAAACCGCTTTAAAAAAACGAGTAAAAGTAATTGGTTTTAATAGGTAATCCATTACGTCTAAATCAAAGCCTTCTAAAGCGTAATTCGGAAATGCGGTCGTAATGATGACCATCGGTTTAGATTTCATGGATTTCAGAAATTCGATTCCATTCATTCTAGGCATTTGAATATCTAGAAATAAAAGATCTGCTTCGTGAGCATTCTTAATTTTAGTCATTTCTAATGGATTTGAACAGCTACCATGTAATACTAAAAAATCTACCTCTGCTATATAATTCGAAATACACTCTCTTGCTAAAGGTTCGTCATCAATTACAATACATTTTAAAACCATACTTTATTTTTTTAAGATTGTAATGAGGTAATTGGATTGATTATCGGTTCCGAAGAAATAGAGAGCGATTGTAACAATAATTGAAGCTCTATCGTAAATATATTATTGGTTTTTTGAATATCAAGATGATATTGGTTTTTGTATACTAAATCCAATCGTCTTCTAACATTTTTCAAACCAATTCCGCTATTTTTCATAAGATCCTCAGCATTATAATTATCATAATTATTAATGCTATTTTTTATTCTAAAGAGTATTTTCTCCTCGTAACAATGAAGCTCAATTTCAATCCAGTTTTTTTGATCTTCTCCAAGAGAAACATGTTTAAAAGCATTTTCTACAAAAGGCATTAGAATAAACGGAGCAATTGAGATATTACCATATGCCTGATCTTTAATAGTAGTCGTAACTTTAACTGTATTGTCTAGTCTTAATTTTCCGAGGTTAATAAAATTTTTTAAGTAATTAATTTCCTTTTCTAATGGGATCTTAGATTCATTGCACTCATAGAGTTGATATCTCATGAGATCAGAAAAATTGGCTAAGGATTCAGAAGCCATGTCAGGGTTTTTATGGATCAAAACAAAGATAGAGTTGATGGTATTAAATAAGAAGTGAGGATTAAATTGAGATTTTAGAAATTTAAGTTCTGTTTCAATTTTTTCCTTTTCTAACAATTGCTGTTGTTGTTGAGATTTAATCCAATTTTTGGTAAGCTTTATACTCATTGCTAAGGTCATACTAGCCAGTGTAGAGGATATAGGTCCAGACCTTAGAAGTTTTGAAAAACTTTGATTGTCAAATAGCTCCGCAACAGTTGAATTTGCCACGTATGCTGTTACATAATAACCAGAAGTAAGAATAAATACAGTAACCAATATCGTTGCACCGAAAAAAAGAAGATAGGTAAGATATTTTCTTTTCTCTAGGAATTTAGGAATGAGGTAATATAAATTGAAATATACTGCTGCTGCCTGGAAAACAAAATAGAACAGAAATTTTACATTATATGGTGGAAAGAAAATATTATACGCAGCTTCTTTTGCACTTCCTATTCCAATAGCCCACCACATATAATGATATACAAACCAAAATAAAAGATGGTACACTTTATAACGGTATAAAACGTTCAGAATTTTAGAGTTCTTAAAGGTATCCAAGGATATAACAGACATACATGTATTACTTACAACTCATTAAAATAAGAAAATAGTTGCTAACCCTACTGCTCTTAATTGATTTATTGATCAACAGCGCTAAATTATTGACGAACGCAAAAAAACTCGTCTTTTTTAATCTCTTTTTTTACAGACTCCTAAAATTCGTCGAACATCAATACTTCAGTTCGTTTGATCAATTTAGTGTGTTAACAAGTTCATATTCAGAATATTTTAGCATAAATCACAAAACAAAACCATTATGAGACTTGTCCAAACATGCTTAAGTTTCTTGTTTTTAATTACTATTTGTTTTCAAGAAACACAGGCAAATACTACTCTGATAGATGAAGTAAGTATAGAAAAACAGCTTAGTGAGTTTATTAGAGACTACAATAAGGGAATGCAATCATCTAATGCAGAAATCATCGTGAAACATTATGATAAAGAAATGTATTTAATGCCAGCATTTCAAAAAACACTACTCGGAAAAGAGAATGCATTCTTATATCACAAAGCTTTCTTCGATCGATTTGATATTCTGGCATATGAAAGAGAAAATTTCGAAACCTTGGATTTAGGATCACAACTCTGTGTATTGGGCGAATTTAAGATGAAGGTTCGATTAAAAAATGAAACTCAAGTAGTGGAGTTAAATGGAAAGTATATGGATATATGGAAAAAAGGGCAAACAGATATTACTTTGATTTCTGAAATATGGAATTATAATCATCATACAGATCTTACCGAACAGCTAAAGTTTAACGATGTTCCGGGAACAGTACTTGCTTATCAAGGACACTTGCCGATTAATGATAATATCCGATTTGAAATAGCTTCTATTAACCATTTTACAGAAGAGTTTATAGCGCATCGGGATCATACCTTATGGAAACAATTATATGCAAAAGACGCGATTACATTGTTTAGCTATAAACCAGTTTTTAAAGATAAAAACGCCTTAGATCAATTTATAAAAGATCATGTAGCGGAGCTTCCAATTTTCGAAAAACTAGATATCAGGAATAATTATATCAATGATCTTGGAGAATATGTGGTGAACTATGCAAGTCATATCGCAAACTGGAGAAATAATGAATATTCTGGAATTAGTACGGGTAAAGGAATAAAAATATGGCGAAGAGCACCAAATGGAACACTAAAAATAGTAAGGCAAATATCTACTTACGATTACAACTATTAATTTGAAAATCATTCTCTTATGCAATATTTCAAGCTAGCTTTACTTCCTTTTCTGATGATTTTTGTGATGAATGATTCTTCTGCACAATACAAGATGAAGGGAAACATAGTAGAAGACGTTATACCATCAAAGGTTTTAAAAAAGAATAAAATTGGATTAAACGCTACAAGAAAAATCAAAATTTACCTTCCACCGGGTTATTCATCATCAAAAAAAACATATCCAGTAGTTTATTATTTACATAGCCTTTTTGAAAATATAAACCGTGTAGTTTCTGATCAAAAAACTCCAGAAATTATCGATAAAAGTATCATGTCTAGCGCATCGAAGGAGTTTGTTTTCGTGGTAGCAGACTTCAGTTCTCCAACAGTAGGAAGTCTGTATGAGAACTCGGAAACTAGTGGTTTGTGGTTAGACTTCATTAGCAAAGAACTAGTTCCTTTCATAGATCAAAAGTATAGAACTATTTCTGATAAAAATAGTAGAGCTGTGATTGGACATTTTATGGGAGGCAGAGGAGCGCTTAAAGTTGCTATGGAATATCCCGAAATGTTTACTGTTGTATATGCTTTGCATCCTGTGGCTACTGGTTCTGGATACCTTCCCAGAGTTTCTTTGGGTGTAGATTGGGAAAAAATACATCAGGCTAATTCATTTGAAGAAGTAGGAGAAGATATAAGAACCAAAATTTTCACTAGTGTATGTCAGGCGTTTCTTCCAAACATCAATCGTGCTCCTTTGTATTGTGATTTTTTGTTCGAAAAAGATGAGAATGGACAACTAAAACTGCATCCAAATAATGTAAGAAAAGAACAAAAAGAGTTTCACTTAGATGAACGATTAGATGATTACGCAGAAAATCTTCGAAGTCTTAAAGCGATTGCTTTTGATTGGGCAAGATTTGATCAGACACAAGCTCATGTGATTTCTAATCGAAGATTTAGTAAAAAATTGATGGATCTTAATGTTGATCATCAGGGTGACGAGTTTGTAGGCGATCCGTGGAATAAATATTGGGGCGATGATGGTCGCATAGCGACTAGAGTTTTACCTTTTTTAAATAAACATTTATCGTTTTAATATTAAATCTAACAAAGCATGATGATAAGACGGATTCTTATATGGTTAGTTATTTCAATATCTTTTTTACAGTGTACATGTTTGGATAAAACTCCCGAGTTTTCTCTAGAAGAAGATCAAAAATCAGTACAGGAAATTTTAAAAATTTTGGATGATCATAGTATTTCCACGGAAGATAAAATGATGGTATGGGTTGATGATTTGATCCACATGGCTCCAAATCATCCATTGATTTCTGATAAACCCACACTTGTGGCTCATATAGAAAAAGAAAGGGAGTATGGTTTTGCAGATATGAAACATGAAATAACAGAGATGCATTCGTATGCTGAGGTGGTAGTGATGCATGGAAGAGTAACGGGAACTTTTTACCCTACAAACAAAGAAAAACATAATGCTTTTAGTACTAAAAATATGTTTGTCTTTAGAAGAATGAAAGACAATTCGTTAAAAATTTGGAAAGTGATATTCAATATGACTTCATAGATAAAATTAAAAGGGAAGTATGGTTATCTGTAAATATCCATAAGAATACTCATAAAAATAAGTAGTAATGAAAAGATATATTGTACTCATATTTAGTATAACAACACTAATCGCCTGTGAAAACAAGGAAAATAAAAATACTATAGAGATAGAAAAACCAGTAACTGTTGAAAATATGTTAGCCAAATATAATCAGATGATTGTAAAAGCTGGAAAAACAAATTCTTTTGAGATCATACAAGAACTATATGATTCTGAGTCTTTATTAATGACAGATTATAACCCTTTGATTGTAAGTGAAGCAAACATCAAAATTTATTACGATACTATATTTGATAGAATGAATATAAAGGAATACAACCGAAAAACGTTAGATGTTTTAGAGTTTTCTAGTAGAATCATTGAAATAGGATTGTTTACTAAAGTGTTTGAGGATGCAGAAAAAGTAGAGGGAAAGTATTTGAATGTGTGGAAGTATAATGGCGAAGGAAAATTAAAGTTAAGAGCAGAAGCTTTTGGATATTTGAAACGTATGGACGATCCGGACAAATTCTTGGTCCCCGAAGCTAGTACTACATCCCTTGATCCAATTAAAATACCAAGAGAATTGGCTGCCTATAGTGCTTTGGGAAAAAGTAATGTAAGAGCTAGAATTCCAGAAAGAACTGCAGATTCTTATACAGATGATGCCATGTATTTACCATTTGCGGATACCATAAAATCCGGAAAGTCTGTTTTGGTAGAACATTATAAGGGATACTACAAGTATCCTGCAACGATCGACTCGCTAGAGGTGATGACTTATGCTTATGATATCGTAGAGGATGGTTATATTAAATATGGTGGATTTTATGTGGATTGGTCTGTTCCAGGATATTCTGGGAATAGTACCGGAACTGGTATTTCTTACTGGCGTAGAGAAAAGGATCATTCTCTTAGGATACATAGGCAGATAGGCTTACATATTCATAAATAAAGGACTATTTCATTATTTACAAAGAGATGATAAAAACGAAAAATGCTGTTAATTGAAATAATTAACAGCATTTTCAATGATTGATGAATGTATATGTGATTGGCTAGTTTGAAATATTGATCACTTAAAAATGAATCTTAATACGGATTGCTTGCTCTAATGAAATATCATTATCCTGATCTTTTAAAGATTTTACAAACTCCGGAGTTACTCCATGGATTTTTAGACTTCTCGCTTGATCAGCAGAAATATTGCTATATCCAAGGTCTTCAAACGGCTTTACAAACTCAGGAGTAACATTATGAATTTTAAAAGATATAATATCATCTAAAGGAAGATTACCGAATCTTGTTTTTTTAAAGTCTTTGATAAATTGTGGTGATACGTTATGTATTTTAAGAGACATAAGATCATCTATAGAAAGATTATTATATCCCATTTTTGCGTATTCTGAAGCGTAATCTGAAGATACATTATGAATCTTAAGAGATTTGGCATCATCCAAAGATATATTCTTGTAACCTGCTTTTTTAAAGGTGTTAATAAACTCTGGAGTTACATTATGAATCTTTAATCCAACTACTTCATCTAAAGGAATATTTTTATACCCTGCATCATTATATCTTTTAATAAACTCTGGAGTCACATTATGAATTTTTAAAGAGATAATATCATCTACAGATACATCATCATAACCAAGTGCTTTAAACTGTTTGATAAAATCATTTGGAGTCGTCTGCTGACTCTTTTGATATCCTTTACCAGAGCTATTTGTTGAACTCGATTGGCTATATTGCTGTGCAGCGGTTGTTAATTGTGGCGTCACATTATGAATTTTCAACTTCACTGCTTCTTTCAAAGAAATATTCTTTTGTCCAGCTTTTTTATAAGATTCAACTAAACTTGGAGTTACATTATGAATCTTTAAATTCTTAGCTTCTTTTAAAGTAATATTTGGATACCCCATTTTTTGGAAACTTTGTATAAAAGCAGGAGTAACATTATGTATTTTAAGGTTCTGAGCTTCTTTTAAAGTAATGTTTTTGAAACCAGCATTTTTGTACGCCTGAACATATTCTGGTGTTACGTTATGGATCTTAAGGTTTTGTGCTTGTTTTGCAGAAATATCAGTATAACCTTCTTTTTTGAAGTCAGCAATAAAATCTGGAGATACATTATGAATCTTTAATTTCATATAATCTTCTAAAGACATCTTTTTATATCCATTATCTGAGTAGGACTTGATAAACTCTGGTGATAGGTTATGGATTTTAGCCTTAGTAATTTTCTTTAATGATGTCTGTTGACCGTTTACTTTGTTTATGAATTTTATATACGCGAGATCAACATCAAAAAGGTTTAACTTACTCACTTCATTCATAGTATAGTCATTGTAGCCAAGGTTGGCTAATCCTTTGCGGTACATCTTTAGTTTATCAAGAGAAAGCCCTTTATGGATAATGTCTTCAAAATCATCCTGATCTAAAGAAAGATTTTCTTGTTTTAAATATGCTAAATAAGTTTCATCAAAATCAGTAAGGAAACAATGAACAAGTTCTTCATTATCAGCCGAAAATCCATAATCTCTTAATGCTTTACTGAAATTGGTATTCGGAGTGAAGGTATATCTTCCATCTCCAAGCCCATTTTCAAATTCTCCTGTAAATAACATAGTTCCTGCATCTCTGGTAATTTCAAAATTTTGTTTGTTTCCAGCTGGAAAACCTGCAAAGAATGAAGGGTCATAACATCTAGTAATTGACCAGTAACTTCTTTTTAATGGTTCTGCATTTCGATACATAATACATAATTTTCCTCCTCCAAGCTCAGCATCCCAAGAGCCTCTGGTGTAATCGTTTTTAAATTTTGATTCTTCGAAATGTTCTTCAGATGGAGTTTCTATTTCATCAGAATAGAAAGCATCGTTTTCTGTTGTTATTGGATTCATGTGAACCGGATTAAAAGATAATACGGTTAATGCCAGTAATGGAATAATGATTAGGTATTTCCATCCTGATTTTGCTGTCGATTTTTTAGAATTCATCATAATTATTCGTTTTTTGAGAAATGATTGATTGTAACTTGTTGCCAAACCTGTTGGCATATCTGGGGTTGAAACTTTTAGTAAATTCATTTGATACATCTCTTTATCTTCACCTTTTTTGAGCATGCCATCATCGGTAAGATATTCCAGGTTGTTATCAATAGCCTTGCGGTATAACCAGGCAAATGGATTAAACCATTGTATTGTAACTAATAATTCTACTAATAACATATCCAAACTATGAGCACCAGCTATATGCATTTGCTCATGTTTTAATATCTGTAAATAGGTATCTGGATCGTATTGATTGGGATTTATAAATATTCTGTTCCAAAAAGAGTAAGGAGCATGATTAGTATCTGTTTCTACAATTTTGTAGGCATCCACTTCGATACTTGGATATTTTATCATTCTAAAGATGAGTACTGCAAGTTGTATTAAGAAATTTATTCCGAACGCCATGACACCTAATACATAGATATAAAGCAAAATTGATTTCCAATCTAGAGCAATTATGGATGGAGCAATAGTTTCTGTAATACTTTCTGAAGTTGAAGTTACAGGAGCCGAATCAGAGAATGGTATTGTATTTTCAATCGGAGTACTATTATTCTCTGAGATTGCTGTTTGTTGGATTTCGGAATCAGCCGAAGGCTGAAAAATTGTAGTCTTAAATGAAATGTTTTCTGGTACAGAAATAAATGGTAAACAAAAAGAAACAAGAACTAAACCAACTAAAACCCATCTATTCAGATGATAAAAAGTTTCTTTAGAAAGAAATAACCGATATATAGTATAGGATAAACCTATAAGAGCAGCACTGTAGATGATATAAGCCATTACTTGTTGTTTTTGATGAGTTTGATGATTTCTTCTAATTCTTCGGTATTGATCTTTTCTTCTTTGGCAAAGAATTTAACTAAGGCTAGAGGTGAATTATCAAAGTAATTATTCACAACTTCACCTAAAACATCTTTTTGGTAATCATTTTTAGAGATCAATGGATAGTATTGAAAACTATTGCCAAAAGCTTTATGGCTAATAAAACCCTTTTCTTCCAGAATCTTTACAATTGTAGCAGTAGTATTATAATGAGGCTTAGGATCTGGTAATTCTTCTATGATTTCTTTGATAAAAGCTTTTTCCAGCTTCCACAAACTCTGCATGATCTGTTCTTCTCTTTTGGCTAACTTTTGCATGATTTCTTAATTTGATAATACAAACATACTCCTAATTAATTAGTTAAACAACTAATTAATTAGGAGTTAAACTAATTTATTAGGAGATTTAGAGCTGAAGCCCTTTTATTACTCGGGTTTTGCAACAGTGTTAAAAAAAAGTAAAAGTGTTTTTTAGAATGGAAGATTACTTAAATCTACGTTACCACCAGATAAGATCATTCCTATTTTTTGATCTTGAAAGCGTTCTTTTTCTCTTAATAAAGCGGCAAGTGGAACCGCACAAGAAGGTTCTATAATGATTTTCATTCGTTCCCATATCAAACGCATGGCACTAACAATTTCCTCTTCATCTACACGAATAATTTCAGAAACATATTGCTGAATGATAGGGAAGGTAAGGTCTCCTAATGGCATTTTAAGTCCATCTGCAGCGGTATTAGTGGTTTCATTAATTTCTAAAGTTCCACTTTGTAATGCACGATACGCATCGTCTACTTCAAAGGGTTCTCCCCCAATTACGGTGCAATTAGTACCAAAGTAATGAGCAGCTAAAGAAGTTCCAGCGATGAGTCCACCACCGCCAACAGGCGCGAAGATGTGAGTGAGATCCGGATGGTCTTCTAATAACTCCAACGCTGCTGTTCCCTGTCCTAATATTACATTGTGATCATTATAAGGGTGTAAAAATGTAGCTCCTTTTTCGAGTTGTATCCTTTTAGCAGTTTCTTCTCTATCTTTATGCGTAGGAGGACATTCTATAATATGACCTCCATAATCTCTAACTGCATCCTTTTTAACTTGTGGGGCATTAGAAGGCATTACAATATATGCGGTAATACCTAAGCTTTGGGCAGCAAGAGATAACGCTTGCGCATAATTTCCAGAAGAATGCGTAACAACACCCTTTGCTTTTTGTTCTTCTGAGAGTTGCAGAATAGCATGTGTAGCACCTCGCATTTTAAAGGCTCCCATTCGCTGAAAATTTTCGCACTTAAAATAAATTTCAGCTCCAGCAATATTATTTATAAGCCTAGAAGTTAATATTGGAGTTCTATGGATATAAGAAGAGATTTTAGCTGCCGTATCTCTAAGACTTTGTGCATTCATAATTATAGTAAGATTAGCCTTGGACGAAGATACTAATTTACCAATCTATATGTATGATTGGCTAGTTAGAAACAATGAAAATAAAGACTTAATAATATGATATACTACATTTATGTACTCTCTTTTTTGATCTCTTCTAAAAGGCGTTTGTTACTTTCTAAGCATTTTTTTCCACTCTCTAAAACAATGTAGTAGGCACCATTCATACTGGATACAATATTTTTTAACAAAGGATCTTCTAAAAAGTCAAGATTCCCACTTCTTATTTTGGTATAATCCATCTTATGAATGAAAAAATCTGCTAAATACTTTTCGTTAATCTTTTCTATTCTTTGATAATCTTGTAAGATATTTTTATGTGATGAATAATGCTCTTCTATACTTTTACGCAAATCAAAATTATCAATCAACTTCATATCACCAGAATTGACCAATGTTCGGTAAGTAGTATTTTGAGGAGTAAAATTAATAAGTCTTGCTAATACAAAAACCTTTCTGCTTATAGAATCTCTTTTCGTTATCTCAGGATTTCTAAAAAAAGCTTGTATCTGTAAAGTAGTTTTAATTTTAGAATTGAACTTTGTTTCATTCTCTTCCAATAGTGCTATTTCACGTTCAATATCAATTGCAAGATTATCTAAATATTGCTTTTTAAGATCTGTATTAGATCGGTTTTCTTTTATATTGTTTAAAGAAAAGGCAATAGTGATTCCAATAATCACAATGATGATTTCTCCGATTGCATATTTCCAATTAATACGTTTCATTCTGCCATTTTATCTTTTCTAAGATATAAAAAATGAAATGATTCAGAAAAATAAAAGAAGATTTGGATTTTTAAATAGAGTCTTCATAAGCTTCTTGCATCCAACTTATTAACTCTTTGTCTATTTGCTCTACGGATTGTAATTGTACTCGATGCGTGCACATTGTTCCAAATGGTCCAGAATCCAGTAATCTATCTGTAGTTGGTTTCTCTTTAAGTTTGAAACCTAAATCAATTCTTGTTTTAGTAGCTGGTTTAATTAGTAGAAACTGTCTTTTTCTGATAATGCTAACGCTAGTTTTTTTAGGAGTTTTGGTAACATCTGAACCAAAGGAATCTACTACAGAAACTAGTTTCTCATAGATTGGAATTAACTGTTCCTTTCCTTTATATTGGTTCGCTACTAAATCTTCAGTAGTTTCATTTCCTTCCTTTGATAAAGTTACGATGGTATTAGCAAAACCATGAGTTACTCCGTGTTCTTGTTTTAAAAACTTCACTGCTTCTCCATGTTTAGCAAATGATTTGTCTTTTAGAATAGACTTCCATTCTTCCAATGATTTGCCTGTTTTTTCAGGCATATTATTAATCATAGTTTGTAATGCTTGATTCATGGTTGGTATGTATTTAAAGAAGAGAAATTTAAATTATAAGTACACATTAGAAATTAGCTGTTCCACCGTTGGATGGTCATTTCCACCAGCAGGTTCGATAGTAATATTTAAGGATGCTGCATTTTCAATATATTTCATGGTGATCATTTCCTGATCTTGGGCGATTACGCCCATATCAATCATTTCTCCATCCACGTCTGCCCACATTTGATATGTTTTGCTATTATCTAATTTAGAAAGTCCTTGTGGATTAAGAATTACTTCTTTATTCTGATGATTTACATATGCTACGGCAGAAGAAGTAGGAGATTTTTCATTTCCTTTAAGTA
The DNA here is from genome assembly GCF_947492115.1 of uncultured Aquimarina sp. Lineage (NCBI taxonomy): Bacteria > Pseudomonadati > Bacteroidota > Flavobacteriia > Flavobacteriales > Flavobacteriaceae > Aquimarina > uncultured Aquimarina sp. Next base: position 35,114 of record NZ_CANLMM010000005.1, on the reverse strand, counting down.
CCAATTGGACCACCTTTGGATTGTTAATCGCTCGATACCATTTATCGGTTTCCTTTAGATTATCTTCTACGGTTACCAGTCTGTCTTGTAGATTAGTAGTTTCTTTTTGCAAAGTCACAATAGTAGCTTCGGTATTTTTCCACTCATTGTATAACCACCCTGAAGTACATAGAAATAGTGCTGCAAGGCTTGCAGCAATAGCAAAGCGGTAAGAGATTTTTTTCTTTTGTTGAATAGGAATCACACCTTCTTCAGAAACTGTATCACTATTTTTTATAGAATTTAGAAGATTAGATTTGATATGAGTAGGAGGTGAGATGGCATTTTCAAAAGCCATTTGTTCCATGTCATCTTCCATTTTACGGAAGTACGCTTGTAATTCCGAATCTTCTTTCAGTATTTTAGCTATTTCTCTGGAATCTTTTTCAGAAAGTTCTCCCAGTAGATATTGTTCTAGTACTCCTGTATCTTTTATTGTATTCCTATCCATCATCTCATCATTTCAATAATAATCCATACGATTCCAAGTTCCTCTTTATAAGATTCCCTAAGTTTTTTCAATGCCTGTTTGATATACGATTTAAATGTTCCCAAAGGCACTTCCATCTCTTCATGAGCTTCTCTATGTGTAAGCCCATTAAAGTATACAAGTTCTAAAGCTTTTTGATGATGAGGTTCCAATCTCTTTAAGGAGCCTTCTAGTTGTGTGATATCTTTTCCCGCTTCAGAAGTACTTCTCTCTTTATATACACTTAAATCTTCCGTTTGGATGAGGAGAGCATCTTTTTTTCTTAAAGAATTTAACGTTATGTTCCTTGCTATTTTATAGGACCAGGTAAAAAACTTCCCTTTCTCAGGGTCATAAGTGTTAGATTTTTGCCAAATTTTCATAAAAGTTTCTTGTAATAGATCCTGTGCTAAACCTTCGTCTTTGCACATTCGTAAAATGACACCATAAATCGCTCCAGAATAGAGATCATAGACCCTAGACAAAGCTTGGGTATCTTGATTCTGTAACTTTTTTATGAGTTCTAAATCGTCTTTCATTTATTATTGGCTTCTTCAAATTTAAAAAAAATCTCATCCAAACTCATCCAAACGAAACAATCTTGTGTATATGATAATGAAAAACGCGTTTAAAAATGTTTAATTATTAAAAAATAAAATCATGAAAAAACTAATTTTTATTGCATCAACATTATTCTTATTCGTAGTATCTCAATCTGTATTTGCACAATCAAAAAAAGATATTGTGGATGTTGCAGCATCAGTCAAAGACTTTTCGACATTAGTAACTGCTGTAAAAGCTGCAGATTTGGTCGGAGCGTTAAAAGGAGATGGACCATTTACAGTATTTGCACCAACAAATGATGCATTTGCTAAAATTGATTCAAAAACACTTAATTCTTTATTAAAACCTGAGAATAAGGGAAAATTAACTTCTATTCTTACTTACCATGTAGTATCTGGAAAAATTGATGCTGCTGCTGTGGTAAAAGCACTAAAAGGAGGCGGAGGTAAAGCTGAGTTAAAGACACTTAGTGGTGCTACCTTAAAAGTTATCAAAAAGGACGGAAAGATTTGGTTAAAAGATCAAAACGGGAACTATAGTCCAATTGTAAAAACTGATGTGATGGCTTCGAATGGAGTGATTCATGTGATTGGTGATGTTGTAATGCCTAAATAGTAGCTTTATACATCAGTAATAAGCGCTGTATCGGATACAGCGCTTATTTTTTTTCAATAAAATTGATAGGATAAAAAGTGTATTTTTAATATGGATACTTTGTTTATAACCAAAGTTTACTAAAACACCATGAGTTCTCCATCCTGCGGGATATATGTCTTGTCTATTAGTCCTTTTTTGGATAATTCAGAAGTTAGTTCTTCTCTAGTAATTGGACAATGGTTAACGGCTTCTAAATGGTTCGCAATTACCTTATCGGGAGCATTTTTAACAAATTTGACAATATCTTCCATAGTCATTAATAAAGGTCGAAAGAGATCCAATTGTGCTCTACCACTTGCTACTACACTAATATCTGGTTTGTATTGTTTAAGTACTTTGTCAACAGCTTGGGTATAAATAGTATCTGAACTTAAATAAATTGTTTTTTCATTCGGAAGTTGTATGTAAAAACCCATTACATTTCCCATAGGTTTTGCTACGAATCCATACCCGTGTCTGGCTGGAATTCCTTCTATAGTGCCCCCTAAAAAGTCTGAAGATTTCCAATAGTTAATAACTTGTGAAACGTTTAGTCCACGTTTAAGTAGTATTTTTTCATCTTTAACACTGCAGATTATCGGGATGTTTTTCGATTTTAGAAATTGTTCTGCCGCTTTATCCAAGTGATCAGGATGTAAATGTGTTAGCAAACAGTGCGTTGTTTTATGTACTATTTCCATTGCGTTCTGAGGTAGATCTAGAATAGGATTTCGTTTGGGTTTGTATCTAAAGAACGTAAAAGACGGTCCGGCTGTTCCTTTTTTACCCAACATTGGGTCTATTAAAATAACTTTATCCTTAGTCTCAATTACCATTGTAGCATTCCTGAGATGATGTATTTTCATGACTTCATATTTTAAAAAGATAAAATTAAAGTGCTAATTATTTGATTTCATTGATTTGAATCAAGAAATTCGTTTTCGGATTCTACTTAATGTTTCAGGAGTAATGTTTAAGTAAGAAGCAATGTGATATTGAGGAATGGTTTGTAACCAATTTGGTTTGTAAATAAGTAATTCATTATACAATTCTTCCGATGATTTGGTTATTCTATTATATTCAAAAAGTTCTTTTTGTTTTAGTAGTTTTTGAAAAGACAGATCAATAAATGATTTTCCACATTCGTATTTTTGTAGCAGTTGTCTAAATGGAGTTTTGTCAATAACCAATAACTCAATATCAGTTAATGTTTCTTGATTTTTTTTAGTGTTTGTATCATTAATGAAGGAGGACAAGTCTGTAACAAACTGTGGTTTTGTATAAAAATTAATGTTTGTTTCCTTATTACTTGATGAATAGTATTCTCTTATCACACCATTATTCAAAAAGCGAAGTTGCTTTTCTTCTTTATGTTCGGTGAGAATTTGTGTGTTCTTTTTTATTTTTTTGATACTAAATAAATCCAACAGTTCCCTTAATCCATGTTTGTTTAATGGATATTCCGTTTCAAAAAATGATGATATTTTAGATGTATCAAGATGCATAGCTGTATTTTACTTATACTTAAACCAAAGTATTTCGGATGCTGTTTAATTATTATATCAACTGTTTATGTTTTATTTCGGTAATCAAAACTTTTAGAATATAATAGAGATTACTACTGTATAAGATATAAATAAAAAATCAACGTTATTATACAAAAGAAATAGCCCATTCCAATAAAGATCATAGGAAAATAGGTTTTCCAAAATTTATTATTAATGATTATTTCATAGGTGTCATTCTTTTTTAAATAGATAATATCCATATTTTTTTTAGAACTTTTAAAACTAGTACCATAATCAAGTTCTTGGATTTTTTCTATTCCATTGGTGTCATAAAATTTCACAATCGGATAGTACATTGTACTGGTGTATCCATCAGAATCTTTACTTCTTTTTTCTACAAAATCAATGATTGTTGCTTTTGTTTTAACCCCATTACTTTCAATTCTAATATTTTTATTTCGGAAATAATATCCGATATAAATGAAAACACCTCCTACGATAAAGAAGATAGCTATAACCAGAAGATTTTCCATTTTATAAAGTTTTATATTATGTTTTTTAATTTTCTATTGTAAACATATAAATATAGTTTTTACTTTTTAGTTAATTCTCAAAAACAAATAACGGTTTAAGTAACTACCTAAACCGTTATTCTCATGAAAAGGAACCAATCCTTAATTATGTGTTTTACTTAATTTGGTCCAATTTTTATCTGCCGTACTTTTCAGTTTATTATGATCGTTTTCTGCCAGCCATAGTTGCTTAGCATCTAACTCTACATTGTTGAGAAACAAGAAGTATTTACCATCTTTTACAATAAACTTTGTAGGGTCTACTCTAAATTTAGCACCTGCATAGGTTCCAAAGGCGCAGAACCCTCCATATGCTGGTAAATATTTAGAAGGATTTTTATCGAATTGCTTTTTCTGGTCAGCAGATGTGAAATAATATACCACCTTTTGATGTTCAGATTTGAATTGTTTATTCCCTCGCTGTGCTAATCCTAAGTCCAAATAGGAAACTGGACTGTATCCTTGTAAAGCGATATTACTATTGTCTATATTATTAGCCTTTTTATCTTGAGCAGTTACTAAAGAAGTTGCTAAAAAAGCGAATAAAACGATTGATAATTTGATAAGTTTCATAATTTTTTTGTTTAAATATTAATGTTTTGTGTTTTTACTTATGCTGCGTTAAAGTATTCTTCTCTAATTACTTTTCCGTCGTTGTTCCAAACTCTTCGAATGATTTCATGCCAGTAGATTTTGCTACCGTCTTTCATGTCAAAATCAAAAGTAAATTCAGACGCAGATACATTACCATCCACGATCGTATAATGATGTTCTATTCCGTTAACATTGGCAATTGATCCCGCAAAGCCTTCCATTTTTTGGATCATTGCTGGTTTGCCTGTTGTTCCTCCGTTGCCATAATCAGAAGTGATGGCATCTGGTGCGAAAAATTCTTTTACTGCTTCTACGATTGCACCTTTTGATACAATTGCATCCATTTTTTGTACTTGTTCTTTAATATTCATCTTTTTGTTTATTTAAATGATTAATACACTGCAAAGATGAAGCAGATTTCAAGTAAAAATGTTACCAAAAAAGGACTACGAATTGTACTTTTTAGATTTAAAGTCTGAAGGAGTAATTCCTGAGTAGTGTTTAAAGAATCGAGTGAAGTGGTTAGGTTCTTCAAAACCTAAAGTGTGAGAAACAGCGGTAATAGATTCATCTTCGAGCAACATAAACTTAGCAGTATTCACAAGCTCTAATCGAATTAATTGACCTATAGTGATATTCATTTTGGATTTTACTTTGTTTGAAAGCGCCTTAATAGAAAGGTTCATTTTATCGGCATAAAATTCTAATGATCTTTCGGTAGTATGATATTTTTGAAGAAGTTCTAAAATATCCTGAGTAAATACATCCCGTCTTTCAAAATCGAAATTTTCTCGAAATTGCTTTGGAGTTTGTCCGGTAGATTTTTTAAATACTCTGTTGAAATAGGCATCATCTTTAAAACCCAGATCATAAGAAATCTCCTGAATATTTTTATCCGTAAAAGCGATTTGTTTCTGGCTTTCTTGCAATCGTTTAGAACTTATTAAGTTCTTAATAGATAATCCTACTTTATTTTTTACCAAAGCTTGCGCATTATAACCATTCTCATTGATAAGACCTACTAAATCTTTTCCAGTAAGATTATTTGCGTATTCCAGATCTATTACATCTTTTATGTCAAAAATAATTTGATATTCCTCTTTATTAGCTTTAAAAGGATTCTGCCAATACCATTGTTTAGATGATATATCAATAATGTTTGAAGAGTTATCCGCTAAAGCAGATTCGGATAAAAAACTATTGCATTCATCACATTCTATCAAATCTATATACCCTAGGGATATAAGATGTTTAAATAATACCCTGACATCATTATTATAAAATTTTTGATCATTAGAAAATTCGATTTTTCGAACTTCAAATGTATCTGATAAGAATTTGATGTATTGTCCTTTCTCTAAAAAGATTGCTTTTTCTTGCCAGTCAAAGTAATTCTTAAAATCAACCTGAATACTACCATTACCCGATAAAATATGAAATAACGTATGCCGTTCTATAAAGTATACTTTGTTAATTTCTGGTGAGAATTTTTCGACTTTGTGCATAAGAGTGGAGGAGTAGTATCTTCTTAAGATAGAAGTATTTTTAGAGTAGGTATTATCTTTTTACTAATAAATACTTAGACGTTTATGATCCTATTGATTACATTATTAAAGAATAAGATTACGCTGTTCTAAGGATCTTTTCAATTTTTCTCCCTTTGGCTAACTCTTCTATAAGTTTATCCATATACCTAGCTTGTTTAGTTAAAGGAGTGTCGATTTCTTCTATTCTATAGCCACAGATGACTCCTTTGATTAGGTGAGCGTTTGGATGTAGGGTTGCTTTTGCGAAAAATGTTTCAATAGTAGCCTTTTCATCGATTAATTCTTTTAGCTTTTTTTCATCAAAACCCGTTAACCATTCTATTACTTGATGTAGTTCTTCTTTTGTTCTTCCTTTTTTTTCTACTTTATTCAGATAATGAGGATATATAGAAGCAAATACTATTTTTGCAACTCGAGCATCGTGTTCTGGTGTTGTTGCCATAATGTTATCTCTTTAAGTATCCTGGGATATTTTTCCTTTCAAATTGATACAATGTTCTGGTAAAATATACAAAAAGTTATATAAAATTACTTATAGTATGATTTCTGTAGGTAATTTTTCTTCTATAATCTTACCGTTTTCTTCATAAACATAATAAGAAAAGGATTTAGAGTCCAGAGAAACACTATTCTTTACTTTTCCATTAATGAATAAAATTCCAGATCTATTATCACAGGCATATCCATTGGTTAGTTTTTTGTCTAGTATATTTTTATGATAAAGCGGTTTTCTTGATTTTTCGGAATGATAATGAGGGCAGTGACTATAATTTAGAAAGCCTAGTCCTTTTACAATAGTAAGTTCTTTTGGCCTAGAATCGGTAGTACCTGCATTAAACCAGCATAATGAACCCGCACTGCCTCCAGCCATTACAATTCCTTTTTCATATGCTTTTCGTAAAGCGGTATCGATTTTTTGAGCTCTCCAAATAGCAAGCATATTAAGTGTGTTTCCTCCACCAACAATAATTGCATCCATTTCTAACAGTATCTCTTCAAAAGTTTGTTTTTGTGTAGAAGAGTTGATCCATACAGTCATTACTTTGGGTTCAATATCTAAATCAGAACACAGTTCATACCAATAATTTATATATCGTTGATTATCTGCCGTAGCAGTAGGTAAAAAGCATATTTTAGGCTTTTCCTTATTTGTAATGCTAGCAGTATATTTGATAAATTCTTTCGTTATTTGACCACCATAAACAAATGCTTTTTTATCGGTTTGCGAGTAAGTTACTGTGGTAATGAGAATAAATAAAAAGAATAAAATTTTCTTCATGTACGTTGTGTTTTCAATAATTACTTATGACGAATTTATATAAGATTGGAGAATACTTTATTTAAGAATTTGAGAGATATAAACAATTCCAAAAATCCATCCTGTATACAAAGCAGTATAGCCTATAGCATATAACATCGAATTTCCTAAATCTTCGATAGTATCTTTTGACTTGGCGAATACCAATTTAAGTGCCCTAAAGAAAATCCAATAGAGCATGGCCAATATAATAAAAATGGATACCCAAAAAACTGCTTCTAATAAAACCAGAAGAATAAGGAAAAGGATCGTCATGACGATCCATAATACGATCGATAGAAGAATTCCTGCACCAAGTTCATCATCTAGATCTAAATCAATACTCGGTAAATCGGGTATTGTCCCAGAATCAGGTATAATATCTCCAGTTTTAAAACTTTTGAATTTAGGAAAATCATCTTTTAAAATCACCCCTTTATAAAGTCCATAAGACATAAAAACGAATAGCGCAGTTGAAATGATGGATAAGGAAATATAAAAATTAGAGGTTAAACTTCTATTATAGTTTATTCCAGTAAAGTAAACTGTTAGGATTGTAATTACGATTACAATTAAAGAAACTGTAAAGACTGATTTTCCATTAAGATATGTCTGGTTTGCTTTCAAGATGGCATGTTGTTATTATTGTGTGTTTTTAAAATTATCTTCAAAATATTTAACCCATTTACCGTCGACCATTTTTTCTCCGTATTCGCGAAAACCACCTTCTTCGGTTCTACCGAAAATAAATCTATTAGTCTCGCTGCTATTTACGATCAACTTTCTGTCTTTATATACTGCGGGATATTTTCTTACGCCTCGCTTCGAAAAAGGATAATAGTAATATGTGTTATCCTTTTCATCATAATAAATTATAGTATGTAATTGTAGAAACTCACTATTTAATTTGATGACCAAAATACTTTTTTCGAGGTCATAGGAAATATGTTGATATGCTGATCCTTGTTTGGTAACTTTTCCATTTTCATAAATGGTACTGGTGCCTATCCATTCTCCAATCATAAAGTCTAATAACTCCATTTGCTGCGTGTTAGAGGATTGACTAAAAGCTAGATTGAAGAAAAAAATAAAAGCTATACAGCTATAAAACTTGTGGAAGCTTAAGGAAGTGTTTTTGAATTTCATGTAATGTGCGAATGAGAATTGATTATTGAGTTTTTTGTGTTTTATACAGAACTAATGAAAATGAATTACTAGTAGCAATATACATTAATCAGAATAATACAGCTAGGTATTCCGAACGGTATTTAATCTAGTTCCTACTGATTGGTTTTAGCATAGATATCAACACTAATGGGTTTACCATTTTTGATTTCAAAATCAGGAACGGTTTTTTCAAGTTTAAAGTCAAGCTTAGCCATTGCTCTTTTGCAATTTTTATTATTGGATTCTACAAATCCTTCTATTCGTTTTAAGAATAAGTGCTTAAATCCATAATTGCAAATCAATGGCAGAACTTCTTTCATAATACCATTACCCCAAAAATCAGGAAGTAACCAAAGTCCAATTTCTGCTGTGTTGGTTTTATCATCTATATCGTTTAATCCACCTGCTCCATAAAATATTTTGGTATTAACATCACAAATTGCCCACCATAGCTGTTTTTTATCCGCAAACCAAGTCATTTGCTCTTTTGTGGCTTCTAAACTGTTATAGCTAACTCCATAATATTGAGTAATTTTTGGATTAGAAAGGCCATTGTAAATGTTTTCCAGATCAGAATCAATTATTTTGCGTAGCAGAAGTCTATCTGTTAGGATGGTTGGAAGTTTGTTCTCTGCCATTTACTCTTTTTTTAATAATGTTGGTTGAATTATCTTTAATCTTGCATCGCATTATGGATGAAAGGCTATTCATTTTTTTAGAAATGCTACCATTTTTTCATTCACAATTTTTGCTTGATCAACAGATAAAAAGTGTCCAGCGTTTTGGATCACTTCACCTTTTCCTTTGGGTAGTAAATTAGCAATTTCAACTGTTCTTTCTTTATTAATTACATCATTATCGCCAATTAATACTAAAACAGGCATTTGTAAGGATTTTAATTCATCATTAGAAAAAGGCGTCATACTCAATAAAAACTTGTTGTTAGATTCTTTTTCCAAACCTATTTTATATTGTCGTATATAAGCTTCGCTAATATTACCAACATCGTTAGACATACTTTCTAAAGTTTGTTCAACTTGTTTTTCTTTTGAAGAAAATAAAGCAACGACGTTTTTAAGCAATTCTGCGCTCGGTTTAATCCATGTAAAAGTCTGAGCGGGACTTAACAATAGTAAACTTTTTATTTTATTTTGGTTTTTTAATGCCATGGTAACAGCAAACCAGCCACCTCTGGAAGCACCTATTAAATGATAACTATCTAATTCTAAAACAAATAATACTTCCTCATACCAATCAGTTACTTTTTCGACGTCTTCAATTTCATTATATAGATACGATTTTCCAGGTTCTAAAATAAAATCTATTGCAAATACCTGATGATTCTTACTCAGTGACTCTATGTTGGGATACCACATTGTTGAGCTGGCATTCATTCCATGAAGTAATACTACAGCTTCTGCATTTTTAGGACCACTTACGATGACATGAGCAATGCCATAAGTGGTAGTGATGTATAACTCTTCATAAGGTACATCCCATAATTGTAATGTTTTGTCGTAAGCTTCATAGTAAGTTGCATCTAAAGCAGATGCTTCTGTAATGTATTGTGGCACTTTTTTGTATTTGTCGTATTTGTTTGTGCAATTAGCAAATAAGACTAATAAAATAAACAATAAAAATAATCTCATAGTCAATATTTTACATATTTTTAGAAAGCATACCTTTTGGAGCTACTAATATACTAGCATTCGAAAGTTTTTATTTGCTATTACTCTGGTGCAAAATTGAGTCTAACGAAGTTTTCAAACATCTGATTTTCAAGATTCATTTCCACAAACTCAATCTGATAATGGTATGATTAACAGAAAATAAAAATCGTATTTATTAAATTTTTACATAACTAAAAATAATTGTAGTACGTTCAATTTCCTTTTCTTTTAATCAAACTTGCGGATGCTAATGATACTACTGCAATGTTTCTTTTCCACCTTTGTTTTCTGAATAAAAATAAACTATAGATGCATTAGGTTTATTTTGTATTCTTCACCAAAATAAAAAATCTTACATTCTTTTACAAAAAGTTAAAAAATTAAATCAGAATCATAAACATCAAAATATATCAGTATTTATAGGCGTCAACGGATTTTTCATTTTTAATTTTTTCATACTGAATTATTATTTTTTTGTGCTTTTTTGATTATTACGGTCTTATAATCGATACTTAATTCTGAAAAAGCACAAAAAAACATATTGTGAATATTAGTTTACGAAAACAAACGCTAAAAGATGGTCAACAACTATGATTAATTACCAAACATTCAGGTTGTATAGAATGGATGTGATTTGCTAAAATATGATAAGTAAATTCTTCGAAGTTCAGACTTTTTCCCCAACCAGAGCCCCAGCCATCGATTACTATGCTGTTAATTTTGCCATAGTTCGTGAGTAGTCTGGTTAATTATTCTTTTGTAAACGCAATATTCTCTTGATCAATCCTTATTCTGTATCCATTTTTATTTTTTTATTCCATAAGTAGCACAAACAAAGTACGATAAAACTATCTCCAATTATACTGTATATGGTCTTTGTGTAATTCATAAGCATAGCTAGAAAAAAGTATGATTTTTTTATGATTCGATTTTAAGTCAAGTTATCCCGATGAGTGTACTAAACATTATATAAGTCAGACGATGATGATTACTAAAGCATTTAAAAGTTTAAGAACGCAGGTCTATTAAAAGAATAATTGTAACGTTCCTTGCTGAGGTATTTCATCCCATTGTTTACAAAGCTGATCAAAGTCTATTTTCATTTTTTCAACCTGAGATAGCTTCATATGAGGAATACTAATTCCATCCATATTTCGAGCTTCCCATGCTGTTAATTGGATAAATTGATCAGTATTAGAAGCTCCAGAACCAATAGCTTGTAGATTTCTTGCCATGATTTCAGACAACCAAGTTTCTGCTTCTAAGGTTTTAATGATTTCTTTATCAGAAAGCTGTTCTATTGTCATTCCGGATTTTATTTTCCCATAAAATCCATGTTGTAGATCAAATTCCTTTTCTACAACATAATGCGCAAGATCATGGTTGGGAATATCAGGTCCCAAATTTATACTTGTCCAAGTTCCATCATTTCTTTTACACGTAAGGGTATTTCTATTCTTACCCTTTGTAATCAGTATTTCCATGTTTTTTTGTCGACTGAGGAAAATGTAATCTTTTTAGTTATTTTCATTTCTCATGCAGTTTCCTACTATACGAATTGATTATTTTTTAGTGAATTATTCTGCTACAAATTTTATCAGAACAGTTTTCCATTTTTGAGTATATAAAACACCTTGTTTACCACCAAATGTTCCTTTTGTTTGGGATTTTACATACATATCCATAATATTAAAAGTAAGATTATCTATCTCTGGAACTTCTTTAAATTCTATGACTCTACCAAGTTTTAATTTTGATAGCGCAGCAATAGTTGTGGCTTTTTGAAAAGCTTTTTCCATAAGTTTTTTAAAAAGTCTTTTATCAGAAATGGACTCATCAGGTAATTCAAACTCACCCATAGAAGCTCTTACAAAATCCAGCTTTTTCAATTCTACCAGAAGTGCATCCAATTCTTCGGTATTTTTTAGTTTAACGGAGTACCCCAGATTTATAAACCCAACATAACTATGTAATTCATAATTTTCTTTATTGAGGTTTTTGAATTTATATCCTTTTGACTTTAGAATTGCACCAAGTTCTTCATGTTTCTCTTGCAGTTTATTTCTTGCTTCTTCATCATTTCTAGTTCCATCTTCTGCATATCTAAGAAATTTCGAATCATCCACATAGATTTCATAGGTAAAGCTTATAGGATCGATTTTTATAGAGTCTCTTACTTCTACTTGAATAGATCCATTTTGTCCGATAACTATTGTTGAAAATAGGAGTAAAGTATATGCTAGTTTTTTCATGGTTGATATGTTTTATAAAGCGTTTTATATAGGTGTCAAAACGCCATAAAATGTTACCCCTATTTATCCATGTTTTTCTTAAAACATAGAATTAATTGTTTTAGGATAGATTATGTTGTTTAATAATCTCTAAAGTTTCGTTTACAAAATCTGTTTTTCCAAGCACATACGAACCTCTATCATTTTTATATTTGGCAGCCAGTTCAATTTTTAAGTTTTCATAGGCTTTTGCTCTATCAGGATTTGTATTTAGATAATCTCTAAAGTCGATTTGTTGCCACATGATGTTATCCTTCGGACACATATGAATATGAAAAATTTGCTCATTTGCTCCCTCTAAATTATAACCTTTTCCAAAGGATGAATACGCTTCGATATTCTCTCTAGCAGGAACTACAAAATGTGAATAACCTAGTTGCGTAAATTGGTTGATAAGGTCTTCATTAAATAGTAATTCTTTAGGGATTTCTATCATCAAATCGATATAAGGTTTAGATTTTATGCTGGGTATCGATGAACTTCCGAAATGTTCTATGCGTAAAATCTTTTCACTTCCAACAGTATTTAGAATCCTCTCTTTTTCATCTTGATACAGAGATTTCCAATTGGGATTATGATCCACTAGTTCAATAGGAAAAAGAGTGTTCCATTCATCTTTGGTTAAATCATATAAGGTCTTTTTCATATGAGAAGTTTTTTGAAGGATTAACGATGTAATTAGGAGCCGCAATATACTAGGAAGAGAAAGAAAATGGCATTTTCTTTTTTACTTTTTTTGCGAGATAAAACTTATTTTTTCCTAATCTATTTGTTTTAAAAGTTTTTCGAGTATTTCATCTTTTTCATCTAATAAATAATCCTTTACAGAAATATCTGGAATAACCCCTGTATTATTATCGAGACCACTGACACGTTGTATTTTCCCTTTAGCGATGTCCACACTGATTCCTGTTTCCGGTAATTGGTAGTTAAAAATGGAAGCATACAGATTCGGATACTCTGCAGTTTCTTCCCCTACAATTTTCCCAAAATCATAATCTTGTATCTGGGCTGCCGTTACTGTAGACTGTGAATAGGATTGACGATTTACTAATACATAGACATTGCCATGGAAACGTTTACTCTTGGGTTGTGGTTGATAAAACCCAAAGTCATATTCGTATATTTTGCCATCCTCATGTAGTAAAGTAGACTTCCAATATGATGTGGTTGTATCCTTGGTTTTTCTCACATGTTCTTTTAGTAAAGCACTGGTCTTAAGTTGAAATTTAGAACACCATTTAAATGGTTTGTTAGCAATATATGATACCAAGTAGTCACTAAAAGAATCATCACCGCCAGGATTATTTCTTAAATCAATGATGAGGTTTTTATTTTTTTTGGATTTTATTTCGGTAAAAGCACTATCAACAAACTTACGATATTGATCCTCATCTCCTCCAAATTCACCAGGTCTAAGATATGCTGTGGACCTAGATAAAAATTTAATATTTCTATCGCGTTTTATGATATCATCACGTTTTGTCTCATAATCTTCCATGGCTTTTATAGAAGCTAACTTATAAGTAGAAACTCTATCGTTTCTTGATATTTCAACTTCAAACACTTTTTGTTCTCCAAAAGCTAACCAATAGAATCTTGGAAGCGTTAGAAATTCTAATTGAGCATTTTTAAAGTATATCCTTTCTGCAGCGATATGTGGATATATTGTTTCCAGAATTTTCTGAATCGGCTGATTATTAATGCTTATAAGTTGATCTCCAATCTTTATGTCTGATTTTTTTGACCAGTTTTTTCTTACCAAGACTTTACCTTTTTCAATGGCTACTTCTAATGGAAATATGGTACCTCCTGTTTGAGCATAATTGATGTATGACTGAACAGGAAAAGAAATTCTAGTGTGTCCATTGTTTAATAATGCTGGTAGTTGTTGTAATAAACGAGTAGCTTCTAATAGGCTTAAAGAATCCCTCGTAATCTTACTTTTAATTTTATGATACGCTTTTTCAAAAGCTTCTTCAGTAATCGTATGATAACAATTGTACTGAGTTGTAATTAGTGAATTCTTAAGATAATCAAGATCGTTTAGGACTTGTTTTTTTGAAAATTTAGCTTGCCCAAAAGTCAAACAAGTGTTTAGGATGATAAAGACAAGAGTAGTTATAAATTTCATGGATATAAATAATTTGAGGGAGCAATATTATAGAAATAAACAACTTCAATCGTCCTAACGCTTCTATTAGGACTTGTTTTTCGTGTTTTTAAGATACTGACTTGGTGTCATTTGTGTGAATTTTTTAAATACATGATTAAAAGTTGATTTTGAATTAAATCCACATTCAAATGCATGTCCCAGTAATGATAGTTTATCTTGCTCTGGTGATTGTAGACGATTTTTGAATTCTTTTACACGATATAAATTGATTAAATCGTAAAAATTTTGATTGCAATTTTGATTAATTTTTGCAGATAACTGTTTAGGTTTTATAGCTAGCAAATCTGCTAAAGAATTAAGATTAAGATCTGGATTAAGATAAGGTTTTTCATGTTGCATCAAATGATTAAGTTTTGAAAGAAAAGCTTCATCTTTTTCTAAAGGTGTTTTTGGAGGTTTCTTATCAATTGGTTGTAACCGAATAATATCACGCTCTTTTTGAACATATCCTTTAAAACCTATCCAACAAGTTATCGCTGCAAGGATCGCAAAATTAGGTAGGAAGTAATATTCTCGTAGACTTTTATCAAAAACAAACCGATCCACTTCTGTAATTATTCTATACAGGATATGGTAACTGGCATAAATGATAATAGGTGCTTGTAACCATTTTAGGGATAGATGTTCAATTTTAGAATAGTAATCTTTGAGACGTTTTTGGTATTTGATCAATATTCCTAATGGTATGAAACTATATAATAAGATCGAAATCACTCCCAACCATTGTTGTGTTAGATAAACATACGAATAAGAGGGAAGTTCTTCTAAGTAAAGTCCATTGGATCCAATCCTATAGATTGAAGTTCTATAGAAAATGAACTCTAATAGCAAAGGAATAAAATGTAGGTAGTGTATTTTTTTAAATTGAAATTTGGGATCACTGATACATAATGTATAGAAATAAAGAGAGGGACCGATACCATAGAGCATTTCCATTTGAATATATCGAAATACGTATAGTAATTCATAGTCTTTTAATACATTCACTACTACAATATTAATAACCATTAGCGTATAAAAGAATACTAATAGAGATAAGAAAATGTTTGCTAACCGTTTTGGTTTTTTAAAAGCAATCAATCCACTTAGTATCATTGCCTGTAGCGCCAATACGCAGATAATAGTAAATAAAATAGGGTTAGAGGTAACCATCTAAAGTATTTGTTTTTCTATTTGCTAAAATAATGATGGGGATTATGATAACATAATATAATTAATGGTTACAATAGATTCTACAATTTTTAAATTCTGTTTTACTTGATTTTATAGTATGGTTAGATAATCAGAAAATTTTAAATTCTTTATTATAAAGATCCCTTCTCTTTGTTATATAGCTCAATTGCTTTTAGGTATTTCATTCCTGTAGATTTTGTTTGCGGATACAGAAAGCCACTTAGCTCTTTATGATGTTTATCAACCCATTGTACTAGCGAATCTCTGTTTTTCAAAAACTTATCTATATCAAAAACTTCATATTCAATTCGATTCACTTTTACTATTCTGTTTTGATCAAACTGTAAAGTTTCTACCCAAACTACTGGTTCTTGGGTAAGAAAAAAGATTCTTTTATCGGTTTTGGAAACTTTTGCGATAACGATATCTTTTTCTTCTTTAATTTGAAGGATTTTGTAGGTTGGATCAAAAACAGATTCCCATGCTAACCAAGTATTATATCCTTGATTAGAAAAACGTTCTTCATAGTTATCTTTATTTTCTCTGATCACAATAATATCTCCAACTAGCGAAGTCATCTTAGTACTATCAGATTGGTCTAATGCTTTATAATATTGTGTACCAATCTCGAGTTTATTGAATGTTTTATTCTTTTCGTTTTCAGAAGTTTTACAGGATACGCATACTGTTATAAATAACAAAAATAAAATTATTAGTTTGTTCATTTTTAGAGACTTTGATATTTACTATAGGTACGCTGAAAGGAAAAAATGTTACGTTATTTTGATTTGTTTTTTAATTCTAAGAATACATGGGTTTTATAGTATATGGTTGGTTGGTTTTATTTTCTCTAATCCGATCCATTCGTGTTCAATATTCTTCATTAAAAGTGCATTGTCAAATTTTACAGAGCCCTTTGGGAAGATATTTTCATCTTCAAAAAAACTAGATTGAACTTTTTTTACTTCTAAAAGAGAAACTTTCCAGTTGTATGCTTTTAATTCTAATCCGTCAAAATCATCCTTGTCTGGGGAATAACCAATGGCACCATTTTCGAAAAAATCTGAGACACAATTTAAATCATCAAATATACTTTCTTCATTCCATTTATGAGTTTCGCAAGCTTCAATGGATAACGTAGTGTCATCTTCACTAATAAAAGAAACATTATAATTCTCATCGGTTTCACGAACTTTAAATTCAGCAAGATGGTGTACTCCTGGAAAAATAGTTCCTCCTGCTAGTGAGTTTAGCTTAGAAGAAGTATCTCTTCTGGGAATATAAACTCCTTCTCGAAGTTTTCCATTTTCATACCATTCTACAGCAATCCTGTGCGCACCATTTTCAGAGGAGATTCCGATTTGTTTTGGTAATCCCTTTGGTCTAATTTCTTTTAATCGAATTAAGCAAATTCCTGCAATACCTTTTCCATTTACTAATTTTGGTTTAAAAGGCTTTGGCAAATAGTCTTCCAAAACTTCTTTTTCTACCTGATAATTAATTAGAATTCGCCTGTCGATTATTCCTTTTATTTTTGGTATTTTCATTTCCTCTGATTTATGTTATTGTAAATTCAATTGCCAGGAAACTCCAAATTGGTCTTCGACAAATCCAAATTTTTGACTGAAACCGTAATTATTTAAAGGCATCATAACTTTTCCATTTTCAGATAGTTTTGCAAATAAACGCTGAAGTTCTTCTTCGTTTTTGCATTCTATATAGTTGGATACTGCTGGTGTAAAGCCCCATTCATGTATGGCTGGACTATCACTGCACATAAACAAAGCACCATTTAGATTAAATTTGGCATGCATTATTGTTCCTTCTTTTCCTGGTCCTTCTTTTCCCCAGCGCTTGGTACTTATAATTTTAGAATTGTCAAACAGTGCTACATAAAAGTTCATCGCCTGTTCTGCATTTGCATCTTGAAAGGTTAGAAATGTTGCAATTTGATCATTTTCAAGATCTTGCTTTTTATGGAATATATTTCTTAAACTGTCAAGTTTGCTTTTTAAATGAACCAACTCTGCATTTTTTTCATCTTCTTTTTTTACCTCTTTACAGCTGTATGTCAGTAGCAGTAGGAGTATTAGTGGAATAACTCTGGTCATAGTTGATGTTTTTTAGATTTTACAGAAATTATTAATGTAATATGAAAATATAACCTATGTAAAGATACAACAAAGACAGAATGGATATTCGATATGATTTAACTTATAAATGAGGTTGAGACCGTAGCTTAGGTATTATTATATATCATCTGGATACACCTGATCAAAATCAATTTTGGTAATATTTAGTTCGGATATTTTTTTATTAAAATCTAAGAGGTTTAGCGGTCCTAGAACATTGCTTTTTTCTCTTATGTCTATAATATAATAATTGGTCTTTGATGTATCGATTTGATATCCTTTTTCAAATCCGTTAGTTGGGTGTTGTTTGGCAATGATAAATTCTGAATTATGTCCTACAGCAAAGACATATTCTGGAATTAAAACAGAACTTACAGTAGTACTATATCGTTCACAAATAGCACGTTTATTTGGAATGTCAACCCATTGCACTTCATATTTTCCGATAATCTTATCTGAATCACTGTCGAACAAATAGCAAGAATTAAAGGTTAAAATTCCAAGTATCAGTATGAGTTTAGTAATATTCCGCATATGGTTTGATCAAATCTAATTTATTATTTCTAATATATAAAGTATTATTTTCTGAAGGTATAAATAAGCTTAAGAATCTTAAATACGAATTCTATTAGAATTAATGTTACCTCGTTTTCTAGTTTTATTCTACACCTTTTATTTCTACTAAAATTGTATCAGCCGTAATCTTTTGTCCAATAGGACAGGTGTATTCTAATTTTCCATGTAAGTAACTTTCGAATTCAAATGTTAGCTTTTTACTTTCGATGATTCCAATAATATCTCCTGGTTTCACGATTTCACCTGTTGTAAAGTTCATTTTTTTTAAGATCCATTCTTGTTGATCTTTAGCTAATTCTACAGGAAACTTAATTTTTACAGATTCGCCTGGCTTTAAACTAATGTCATTTGATGATGCTTTTGTTTTTAAACTGGTATTGTCTAACCCCAATTTATCCATCTGTTTAAGTAGCCATTTTCTCATGTATTGATTTTAAGTTTTAATTTTATTTATCCTTTGATTTCTTTTCTTGAGTAGCCAACATGATGACGTCGCGAAAATCAATTTTAGCTTGTTTGGTAAGTTCTATAACTTCATCTATATTACCTTGTGCCAAATATAGAATAGCCATTCTTGTATTTTTTAAGTTGTATTCCGATTCGGCCATAACATGTTTTAATTCAATAGATAAAAGTTCTTTTATTACAGATTCTCTGAAATCTAATGCAAAGTCTTTATCTATTATATCTAGTATTTCCTGATCCATTTTATTTGTAATATTATCAAACTATACTTTTTAAAACCCATCATCAGGATATTTCAAAAATTCGATATCATTTAAACAATTAAATAATTGACTCGCTATATTAGTCAATCGCTCATTTATTTTAAGAAATATATAATCATTTTCACCAACCATCTCAAGAAATTCATCATTTTTAAATATAAATTTTACATCTTCAAATTCATATTCAGAATTTTTACCTTTATAATATCCAGCAGAATGGAGTACACAGTTTCTTAGTTTTCCACAAAAGCCAATGAATTTCAGATCTTCTGAATAGTTCTCTCCATAACAGTGATCTCTTCTGTTAGAAAGAAACTTAAATTTTCTTAATAAAGGAATAAAAGAACTTTTAACTAGTTGATTAATGATCTCTTCTTTTTTATGGGACTCTTCTATAAGTTTAATAAGTCTAACATTTAAATCGGTTACTATTGCTTTTGTAATTTCATCGGTCTTTAGATTCTCAAAACATAAATCTATAGTTACTTCAAAATTGGTAAAGGAATCAACAAATAGTTTACGATTAAGGTCGTTATGAAATCCATTTGACAATAATGGGATGTCAGCGACTTCATAGACTTTTAAAATATGGGGCTTTAAGTCCATGATTTCAGCATCAAATTTGATATTACCATTTTTTATTTCGGTACTGATTTCAAAAAATACTTTCCCTAAATAAAACTCATTAATGATAGAATAAAGATTTTCGAAGTACGCTATTCTTATATCATTCTCTGGATAATCTAATACATAAATTTCGTTTTTTATTAAATCCAGTACATTTTTTAGTTTATCAATATTCTTCATTCCGATTTGCTATTGTCTAACATTTAATATATGTATCTCAGTCAAAGAAATTGTTACCTTAAAATTCAAAGAAATCTTTATAAATTTAGTTACGGAGTAGTTTTTTTAAAGTATTCGGATAGAGCTAAAATAAGTCCAAGCAATAAAAAGAAATTGTAACGGAACTCTAAACCATAGATAAGAAAGGCCATTTCCACCAAATGTTCCCTTTTGATAATCTATTTGATGAACTGCTGCGTAAATATTCATGGGTAGCATTACTAATAGAAAAAGAATCAGAGTCCATCCACTAATTGTTTTAGAATAGGGGACAAGTAATCCAATTGCTAAAAGAATTTCAAGAAATCCTGTCATATAAACAAGATTTGTTTTGAAAGGAATAAATTGTGGAATCATCATAGCCATTCCCTTGGTGAAAACGAAATGTCCAATTGCGGTAAAACACAACATTATTGACATTGCTATCCTAGCCGATAAGGTAAAGTCATATGTCGTTGTAGCGATTTTAACTGTGAAAACAGCAATGATAAAAGTGGATAAAAGTACTATTAAGGGTTTCATATGGTCTTGATTTTGATTTATTTACAAAGTTTGTGAATGAATTTAAAATAGACAATGAACCTAAGTTAAGTAATTCGTTTACGTATTCGGCTTAAGGCTTGGGGTGTAACACCAATATAAGAAGCAATGTATTTTAGTGGAATCTGTTTTAATAATTCAGGACGTTCCGAGAATAAGTCCAAATAACGTTCTTCAGCTGTTTTACTTAACAGGGAAACTTCTCTTTTCGACTTTATTAAAAACATATTTTCGGCCATTCTTCGTCCGATAAAATTTCCACTTTCAGTTTTCTTATAAACTTCTTGAAGATCTTTATAAGATATTCTCCATAAAGTCGTTTTTGTTAGTGTTTCTATTTGATAGAGTGAAGGAGTTTGCGTAATGAAAGAATCGTATGCTGTCACGAATTCGTTTTCAAATAGAAAACCAAATGTTAAATCGGTTTCTTCTAGAGGGATATAAAACCTCACTATTCCTTCGGAAATAAAAGATAAATAGTTTTCAATCATACCCACCTTTATGAGATCTGATTTTTTCTTTACTGTTTTTTTTTGGAGTTTTGAAGAAAAAAAGTCCCAATCAGCATGATTCATTGGATAAATATGATCAATGAATTTTTTTATTTCTTCCATGCTGTGGATATTATTAGAAGTGAATTTCTAAGAGCTACTAAGGTAATAAATCCGTAAGGAATTCTGTTTGCTAATTAGGATGGAGTGATTTCTGTTTCTATTTTACTTTTGCACCAAGAGATAATAATGTATTCTATTCATTGTTGGAGCTAGTTAATTTTTATTGTAATATTTTTTAATATTTCTTGTGATATATCCGTTGGAATAATTTTCTATTCTTTTTGTAGCTGGAAAATATCCAATTAAGTCATGAGTCTCTTTTTTCCAAAATCCATTTTTGTTAAACTTATACTTAAATTTATTGTAGGTAACTCTTAAATTAGCCCAATCTTTTGCTTTTTGTTTTAGATGATTGTATGAGTTTTTGGATAAATAATCTTTAAATGAGATCATTGGTTTTTTCTTGTCAATTGGATTTAAAATTATTCCAGCAATCTGATCCTTTGTATTGTAAACCATGATCTCGACCAAATTTAAGTCATAAAAATATTTAGCGACTTCATATCCCATTTTTCTTCTTTTATTGTCGAAAGTTTCTAATCTGATAGGATTTCCTAAAGAGTCATTTTTTATTATAATATCATTGATCAATTTTTTTTCTGGATTGAGGTATTTTATTGATGTTAAATAACCACTGTTATCATAATGGTATGAAAAATAGTTAATCATTTTTCCAAAATTTGTTTCTTTTATATCAGTACGGAATTTTTGTAATGAGTCTGTGTATTCCCAGAATATCGAAAAATTAGGAATTGATTTTAAACGAGGTACTTTTGATATTAGTTTACCATTTCTATCATAGGTAAAAATTGTTTGTTTTTTGCCAGAAAAAGTTTCGTAAACTTCTTTGATTGGTCTTTCGGAATCGAAAACAAGTGTGTTTTTATCTAAAAGACCTATAATTGTTTGCGAATTACAATTTAATCCAATTACAAGAGCGATGTTTATGAATATTGTTTTAGTCAGCCTCACTTATCTGATTTTGTTTTTTATCAATCTTAATATTTATTGTATATATGTATCGCGGTAGGGCGTAAAATGTTACCTTACTTTTCAATCTTTCTAGGCATTGATTGCTAACCTTTTCATTCTGCAAGTAATTTTCAATAATAAATACAAACTATTAGATTGATCACTTTGCAGCTTTAGTAGGTGTACAATATTGAGCTTAGTTTTGTTATTCAATTTTAGTTAGTAAGAATTCTCCTAATCCAAGTTTTAAAATTAGTTCACTTTTAGTTGATTTTAAAATTTTGAATTTCTGTGGTTCGCCTTCCTTACCAGATATGGTTATAGAATTAGAGTTTGAATCAAAATTCCAAGTTCCATCTGTTTGTTCTCCCATCATAGTAGAGTCAAATTTTCCATCAGGTTTAAAATTAATTTTCCACTTTCCTATAACTTCAGCTTCTAAGAATGCTAATCCAGCTTCATCTATCCCTTTGTTTAATGGTTTTGTAAAAACCCAATTACCAACAATTAAGTTAGATTTTTGAGCACATAAATTAATAGTTATAAATATGAATGATAATAATATGATTGTTTTTTTATGCATTTGTTTCTTTAATTATTATTTAATAACCGACATAGCATACATTGTTGCTTTTCGGAGTAATGATACTATTATATACTTTAGTCACAGTATTTAACTTTCTCTTTAATTATGCTCTCATATTGATTTTTTAGTTCAATATCATTTTTTATAAACACAGCCTTATTCGCAGATTCTTTTGCTTTTTTACAATTTAATATGCCATTTGTATAAATATAGGTCAAATGAAGATTTGCGTAAGCTTTCCAATAATCAGATTCACATTTTAGCAACATACTTTTTAGAGTTTGTTCCGCACTTTCAAAATGAGATGATAAAATAAAAGTTCGTGATTTATTGATATGGCTTGGCCAATATTCAAATTCTTGTTTTATGCCATCATTAAAATAATTTAGAGCTTCTTGATAATTGTTTTTAGACAAAGCCATCGTTCCAAGTTCATTTAATACAATTGAATTTTTTTCTTGTTTTAATGATTTATAAAAATAAACTTTGGCGGAATCTAAATCTTGTTGCTTAAGTAATTTAACCCCTTTGTTGTAGAATTCAATCGCTTTTTTATTTCTAATCTTGTGATTTATGTGTTTTGAATGATCATGATTTTCAAGAAAATTGTTCGAGTTGTCGGATTTACAAGAAACGAGAAGAGTTAAAGAAAATAATAAAAATAAATTTCTCATTTTAAGTTTAGTTTAGATAATAACTAACGTTTTAGATACATTCCGTAACAGGATGAAATGTTACCCTGTTTTCAACAAAAAAACTTCATTTTTTCTAATTTTTCGAAATAAAATTATTCCATTTGGTCAGGAATATTGCACCTTTTGATTGATCGTGTTGTTGTTACGAAAGCATATCTATAGTTTTAAAAACAATTTTTACTTTAATTTTATTGACTCGATTATTCGCTTCCTAAATTCAGTGTTTTTGTTAAACTCGTCTTTATTATTCATAAATTGAATTGTGTAGATATTCTCTTTATATACAAAGACATAGTTTTCTATTATCTTTTTTTCTTCGCTCTGTTTTATAAAATATTTATAATTTAAAACATCAAGTTCATTAATTTTTATTATTTCTTCATTAATTAATTTTCCTTTACTAGCTTTTAAAGCGCCATCCTTAATTCCTTCAAAAAGTTTTTCTAGTTTCTTCCCGCTAACGTTTTTTAACCCTTTCTTTTTAGACTTTAAATAAACAATAGTTTCATTTTCAAATGTTCCTTTTACGAATTTACCGTTAGCAATTTCTCCTTCTTCTGAATTGTCAATAACGTTTAGGGTTAAATTTTCATCAAAATCATATTCAAATAATTCTTGGGCTAAACTGTTTAAACTTGTAAATAGTAAAAGAATGTAGATAGTTTTTCTCATTTTTATTAATATTTGTTGTGAAATGTTTTATTATGTAGCCTATTTCCAATGATATAGAATGTGAGTTATAATTATATCATTCTATATTCGGAAATCGGTTAGATTTGGGCTTAATCGGTATAATACTTTTTTGTATATAGTTCTTTTACTTGTAGAGTATTTTGTATTTCGTCAAGATCCAGATTTGAACCGATTCTTTTTTTAAAGTATTTACTTTTTTACTTCATATGATAGCTCAAATTAAAGATGTTTTAATACCATCTATTTTTGTGTGATAAAATGTTAGTTTGAGTGTTTTTTAACTAAATCAATAATTAATGTTTTTAATTCTTCAATAGTTTCTTTTTTTTCGTGACTAAAAAAGAAAATTAGCTGTTTTTTCTTTTTTTTAAATATAGAATTATAAACATAAAGCCCTTTTTCGTTCGGATTCATATAAACATGATAAGAATTACCTTTTCTTCCACTAAAACTAACTTCACCTTTTTTCTTAAATTTAAGTTTTTTTGTTGAGATTTTATTGATTGGGAAGGTTTGTTTACCTGTGCCAGATACAACTAAATCATTTCCGGATATGGAAAAAGTGTATTTCGTTTTTCCAATACTGGAGGACAAAATATTATTAATTTTTTCAATTTGTTTTTTTTCAGAATAATCTTTTTGTGCAGATATGCTCAAAGAACTTATTAAGAATATGAATAGTAGGATGATTTTCTTTTTCATAATGATTTTGAATTAAGATACTTAACGTTTTTTGTGTAGTATGTTTGCTTCCTGAAGGGAGCATATGTGATATGTAAATTGTTGCGTGTTATTGTTTTTTGGATAAATTTTGCACCCATGTTTTATAGTCAACATTATAAGTTGAACACTTGTTTTGATGAAAGAAATCAATTGCAGCATCAGTTCCTTCATTTATATATATATTCTTCAGATTGCGTTGAAACTCCGCTGCTCGTTTGAAATATTCTTTGTTATACCATGGTCTCAAAGGAACTTCTATTCGAGGAATCATACCCATATAATTTCGAAATTTATTCATGCATTGATATATTCCTTCGTTTTTGTTGTTTCCAGTTAGAATATTTAAAGCCACATTTACAAGCCAATCATTATAAGGTGAATTAAAATCTATATTTTGTAATTGCTTAGTCATATATTCCTCAGGATATGGTGTAATACAACTGATCCAAGCTGCCCATACAACACCTCTCCATCCAAACTTGATGAAATCCTCAAAGAGTTTCTCATCTATGGCACTTACCGACTTAAAACAAAAATAAAAGAACTCTAGATGCTCACATTTAACATAGTGATATTGTGTAATAAACTCTGAGTGATAATCAATCAATGCCAACTCATCTCTCAGCCACCTTTCGGAACTTTTTTTTTGTCCGATTTTTAAGTAGTATGGAAAAATCAAAAACTCACGAAAATCTATATAGTTGTATTCTTTAAACATCTTATTTAGTTTAGCTTTTTAGAAATGATAAACTGTTTTAGTGTGTGATTTCGTTATGGGTTTAAGTACTAAATTTAGCAAATAAATCATAGATAGAAGATTCACAAGTACTTTCTTATGTAGGCTTTAACTAACAACGAATTCTACAAATGATTGTATATAGTTTTATTCTTGATAAGCTCCTGATGAATAAGTTAATTCATAGCTGTGAGTATAGATTTCAAATACAATTCCAAATGGGTCTTCTACATAAACCATTTTATACGGTTTTTCATTTGGATAATATGATCTTATTGGCATTCTTTGCTTTCCACCAGCATCGACGATTTTTCTAGTCAGATTTTCGATATCTGGGTCTTGGACACAAAAATGGAATAATCCTGTGTTGAACGGATTAAACTCAGGTGCTTCTTTAACTCCGTTAGGAAAACAAAAAAGTTCAATTCCAATTCCATCTGAAGTTGACATATGTGCTATTTCGAATTCTTCCCAATTTTCTCCAAAAACATCTATGCACATTTGTCCAATTGCTGTATCTCGTTCTTTTTTTACTACGGATGGTTTCATAATTACGTACCATCCCATAATTTCTTCATAAAAGTTTACGGCTTTATGAATATCAGGGACTGTAATTCCAATATGTGAAAATGATTTTGGGTATTTTATTTCTTTCATATTTCTATTTATTTTAAAAAATTATACACAACTGCATCGACTATAAGTAGTTGCAGGGATTAGTGCTTAACTTGGCAATTACTTTTATCCATAGTTATGTATTCGTTTATTTTAATATATGAATTATCACATTTCCTCTTTTTCGCCCATTATCAACATATTCGTGAGCCTTAACTATTTCATCAAGTGTAAAGGATTTGTCTATAAATGGTTTTAGTTCTTCTTTTTCAGCCATATCTTTTATTAACCTAAGATGTTCATTCTTTTCTTTTGTTAGCATTTTAACTGAAACGAAAACACCTCCAGTTTTAAGCACCTTTTTTGCCTTTGATTTTGTTGTTTTTCCAACAGCATCAAAAATAATATCGAACCTCTCATTTCTCTGGGAATAATCCTCTTTTTTATAATCTATTAGACTTGAAGCACCTAAAGATTTCACCATTTCGAAATTCGAAGCACTACATACACCTATTACATGAGAACCTTTTTGATTTGCAATTTGTACGGCATAGCTTCCAACACTTCCAGAAGCTCCATAAATTAAAACGTTTTGTCCGTTTTTCAAACTAGCTTTCTCTAAAAGGTAAATTGCAGTCATTGCTCCAATTGGTAACGCTGCAGCTTCATGGTAACTCAAATTTTCTGGTTTTAAACCAATCACACCATTTTTCCATTTTTGAGGCAAGCATATATATTCTGCATATGAACCTGAATTTAGCATTGTTGTAGTTCCAAATACACTGTCACCAACATTAAATTCAGTTACGTTTTTCCCAATTTCTTCAACGATTCCAGCCAATTCATGGCCTAAAATTCTTTTCTTTGGTTTGAACAGTCCAAAAATTAATCTTGCAGGCAGCCAAAACAAAGGTGGGAAATCAGAACTTCGAAGCCTAACATCTCCCGAAGTAACAGTAGCTGAATGTATTTTTACTAGAATCTCATTATCCTTAGGTTTAGGTTTATCGATGTCTGTTAGTTTGAGAACCTCTGGTGGACCATATTTTTCATAAACTACTGCTTTCATATTAATTTTAGTTTTTTTGAAATGATACAAAACGTTAAACGTAAAATACGTTTTACTACATTTTTACAAAGTTTTATTGGCAGTTATTTTCTTATTTATTTCAGATTTCACTCTTTCGTTAATCCATTTTTTTTCATCATCGGATAATTCTTCCAATAGATTTTTATTGTTCTCATTAAAGTCAACTAATGTATCAAGAAAGAATTCATTTTTGATGTCAATGATTCGTTGTTCATTAGTGAAATCCAAAGCACCTATTTTAGAAATAGCACTCTCTAACCTATTTACAGTTATGTAGTTTCTTAGTTCATTTAATATGAATGATAAGTCTTCAGTTTTAGATGATATATTTGGAATGTATGTCCATTTTTCTGCTTGATGAAATTTTTTTTCTTCATCAAATTCCTTATTCTTTAGTTTGATTATTGGTCTAAATGGTATACTCTTATTATCTATTTGATTAAAAGGTTTTATTACAACACCTTCAATTAGATTTTCTTTTAATTCTGGAAGATTCAATTGCTTTGGAATTGCAGAATTAATTCTGGTATCAAAATTTAATGCTTCCCCAAATTTTCCAACCAATAAAGGTTTTGCGTAAAATATCTCATACTTTTCAAAGAATGAAACTGATGATTCATAATCAAGATAATATTTAGAATTTAAACCATTAATTTCAATTGCAATATCAAACGCACAGAAGTTTATGGTTGGTGAATAATAAACTCCTGTTTGGATAGCTTGAACGTTTGAGTCAGGCTCAATATCGGGATGAGGGTATTTACCACCAAATAATTCTCCATAAATAATGTACTTACTACCTTTTATTAGAGTACTTAAAACTTCAAATAATTGCAGAAGATTATCTTCTAATTTATTAACAATAAGCTGAAAACCAAAAAAGTCATCATTCCAAGAGAGGTAATCCTTTCTTTTTGCATATTTCAAAGTGCTTTGATCATAGATGAAACTGAAATTTGCTCCATGAACTTTTTCAGTAACAACCCAACTCAATTTCTCTAATTTAGAAAAATCGCTATCATTTAATCCAAGTTTTTTTAAACTATTTGGCATCTTCTCATAACCTGAGAAATCACTCATAACTTTTGTTTTTAACTTCTGCTAATGGTTAATATATGTCTTAGCAGTGCAAAATGTTACCCTGTTTTCAATAAAAACTGCTTATTGGTTGCTAACTTTTACATTTTACGAGCATTACGCCTTCATAAATAAATACAAACCAATCGATTGATTAATTATCACTTAGCTGCTATGACTTATATATCTTGTTGTGTACTGGCTTTTAGGTAAATATTATTATGCGTCCATAGTACTTCTTCTTTAGGGGTAACTTCACCATATTTACTTTTAACAAATCTACTTGAAATCACTTTTGGTTTTTCGTAGGGAACGCTAACATCAGAGTAGGGGCCTACCGTTCCGATCATCCACCCACATTTGGCTGCATAAGAAGGTTCATAAACTTTAAACTTATATGTGTGATAATAAAGTTGGGTTCCATTATCGTCAATATTAACCTTTTCAATATATTCTATTTCGTCAGGAACTTTTTCCAAATCTCCTGGAAAATCTAACCAATTAACTAAATTAGTTTCAGCACCTTTTTCTATGGTGTTAAACTCTTTTGGAAACAAATCAATTCTATTATATTCCTTAAGAAGTTGATACGTTATTTCTCTAGTCTTAATATCAAATGCATATTTCGTTAATAATTTCGGTTCAGGGATTTCTCCTTTAGCTATTTTTTTAAATAAGGGTTTTATGATATCAAATTTAACTTTGTCTTTCGGTAAATTTGAAATCCTGTAAAAGTTAAAAGCATTTTTATAAATAACAAAACCAACAAGAGTCAGTATTATTATTCCAAAAATTAGTTGAAAGTTTTCCATTTATAATTTTATATGCACTTGTGCAATGTTTAATGTAAAACGCGTTTTTAATGCATCTTTACATAGTGTTAGCGATTTTATTTCCATATTTGATACCACTTTTTATCACTTTTTAATGGAATTTTATTTAGATCATTTTTTCTAATCCAATTTAAATCAATTTTAAACTCTGCAAGCCTTTGTTTCAAATTTGATAATATATAATCTTTTTCAACAGGAAAACGATCTGCAATTTTTTTATAATGAATAAGTAATTTCTCATTTTTTATTCCTGAAAGAGCTTGTAATGATGAGTGAATAACCTTATTAGAATCATCATTTAGTCCAATAATGAAAGTCTCCAGATAATCTTTTTTGTTACTCAACTGACCGAGGGAATATACTACTGTTGATCTAATATCTTTGTCAGTATTTTTAATAAACCCTTGGATAAGATAACCATAATCAAAATTACATTCTTGAAGTAAATATGTACAAAATCGAAACGTTTCAGGATTAGTAATTTGGTTAATGTGGCTGGTAATATATTCTTTCCAATTCGTACTGTTTGCTTTATCGTACCAAAAAATGTATTGGAATACTGTTAAGAGATCATCTTTACCTTGTTTAGTTAAATATTCTTTCCAAGTTTTATGTTTGTATTTTACTAATATTTGAAGTAATAGCTTAGAGTTTTCTTTAGAAGTATTGAGATAAAGTTTATCAATTGAGTCAAGAGTAAAAGAATTTAATGTTCTCTTTTTTAGCAGACCGTTGAGCGCATCTTCCTTGGCAATATCACTAGATCCATTTTTATATGCTTCTAGTAGTTTTTCTTCGGATCCTCCCATTGTATACCCAAACCATGAAGGTGATTCAATCAACAAATCTTTAGAAATAACTTCGTCTAACCATCTTTCATACCAATCAAGAAAATTGTCCTCAAAAGTAAAATGTGGTTTTTGAAGATCTTGATCTATATTTACTACTTTTCCTTTGTGTGTACCATTAAGAATGATACCATGCAAATACGAACATCCTTGGGAACCAATTGGTAAAATACCACCGAATATTTTACCTAGTTCTTGTTCATATTCACTATCTGAAATATTATCAATCTCTATTTTTTCAATTACTTTTGACCAATAATCATTTGTCATTTTAGGGTGAAGTATTGACTCATTTTTAATATACTTTTCTGTATTTTTATAAACAAGTTCATCGACACCATCTCCCAATGGATATATTCCATAAAACGGTCCAGCTCCTGAATTAGCATATGATTTTCCTCCGTTTCCGATTTGCAATACAAATGATTTATAGCAATCAGGAAGGTTAATCGAATACTTTCTTTCAAAAGTATTTACTTCCTCAATACTAACGGGGTTATGAATATTGTATTTATGGCTACTTGCGCCAAAAGCTTTAAGGCCTTTGTCCACCTTTGCCGCTTCTAACAGCTTAGATTTTATACGTTCAATTTGAATGGAGTAGTCTTTCATTTCTAATATCTGCTAACGGCATTACTAAACGCAGTTACAACGCATAGGGGCAATTGACGCTTTAGCTTTTGTCGGCTTCCGTTTTGTTTTGTAATTCTAATTCAAATTCGCTAATCAGTTCCTTTATTTCATCTTCATCATACTTCCTCGAAAAATGAACAGGAATGGGATCTTTAATCTCACTCTCTTTCATGATTCTGCCAGACATGGTCGAATAGCTATGATAGTTTAATCTCGCTTGTTCTTTATCTTCTGCTTTATAAAAGCTTTCTATAAACACTTGTCTACACCTATAAAAATGATGTTTTATCTTTTTATGGTTTTCTTCATTTGCTGCATGATCCATAATTATTCCTAGCGAATCTCCTTGTTGAACATGTAGTAAATGAAATAAATCTTCGGATTTATAGTCTTTATCTCCTATCGAAATAATCAAATCCCTTTCATCTTTTTCAAAAGCCTCTTTCAATTCTCTCACCCATTTACCTCCTCTAAATCCACTAGATTCAATATCTATTTTTATAGCATCTTCCCCTTGAAATTTATAGGCTAATGTAGGTATTTTATGATCTAATAATATAGAGCTTACTTTAAACGATTTATCTTCATATATTACCATTCCTTCGGTCTCTTTAATTTTCACCAAATCCCATATTGGAGGTTCTATTTCATAGATTATTATCCTTCCTTCTAAAACATATTCTCTTATCTCATAGGTTATTGCACCTTTCTCAATAAGATTCCAGGTATAACTTTTTATTCTTGATTGAACTTGATTCGCTATTCCCTTTGGACCACATATGATAATTCTTCTTTGAATTCCTATTTGATGCCTTAAAACTGAATCAAAATTCACAAAATGATCTATATGCGTATGACTTATAAATATAGCTTTACAATTTTGTAATTCTTTTACGGTCAAATTGCTCGCATCTCCACACTCACATAAATAATTCCATGGATGATTATCCAATCGCAATAATATTGAGATATCTTCTCCTATTTTACTTTTTACTTCTGCTTGAAACATGGCTCTATCTTTTTAATTGATAAATTTATAAAGATTACCATTGTATAAAGTCTCTTTGAATCAGAAAGTCCCTTTTTCTTTTAATGGAAGCTAACGTTCCTTCTGTATTACGTATGTCAGCTGAAGGTGGGATATGCATTATATAAAATGTTATGCTTTTTTAATAATTTTCAATTTTCCAATTTAGGTCAATTTCTTCTAAATCCACATCAGGGTATTGAAATTCGGATTTTATAGTTTCCAAGTCAATTTCTCTTTTTTGAGGATCTATTATTAACCATAAAGTTTCGTCAATTTTATTAAGATTTTCGTTTATAGTTTTCTTTAATTCGCTTTGAAGATACTTACTATATATCAATCCTACAGCAAAACCTTCGTCCATTCCTCCCCATGGATAAGCAACTTTAAATATTTCTTGTCTAAAGTTCATTAGGTCATTAAACATCCATCCAATATGAATTGGTCTATTCATTCTATTTTCGGGTGGATTTTTATATAACTCTTTTATTTTGTCTAAAGCACGTATAATTAATTCTTTATTTACATCATATTCTCGATCATTTAGAAATTCTCCTTGCTCAAAATATTGTATATCAGATAATTTGTTTAAATGCTGTGAACGATTTAATTCTTCTTTTCTTCCTGATAGGAAGTATTTCATCTGCACCAAAGGATTCACATGTTTTTTAGAAAGACCAAAAGCATCTAACAATGAGTTTAGTTGCTGTCGTCTAATAATACTGGGCTTTTCATTTAATCTGTCCGAGTTTGACCACAAATATTTATAATCAAGGTATTTATAAAGTAAATCTTTTCCTGTCATTTTTAATTAAGCATAACGTTTTATATATGTGTCTTGGCAGGGCAAAAAGATACCTTATTTTCAACTAAAACTGCGCATTGCTTGCTAACTTTACTCTTTGCAAGCATTTAACCTTATCAAAAATACAATAACCTTTCGATTCATCGCCTAGCTGTTATGATCACATATATCGTGTTAGCAAATGTGTTTTTATTCCGTTAAAATTTTTTTCGTATTCTTTTGAAGCCGTCTTCCGAACATAGCAATTACACCAAAGATAATTAAGGGTATAATTATGTCATTAACTTGGATCGTTCCAGATTCAAAAATCATTAAAATAGGCATAATAACAAGGAAAATAAATACTGATGCATATAACCAATAGAGTCTATAGTTTAAAGTCAATTTTGTTTTTGTTCCTTCTTCTATTTCAATAATTGTTTTTGGCCAATACAAAACTGTTTTTGAATGAAGTTTTATCTTATTACCTTGGATAGATCCACTAAACTTTTTTCCATCTTCTATATGTTTTTCGAATTTTTTAAACCATTTAATTAGATTGATCTCTAATTTAGGTTCAGTTGATAATTCTCTTTCGATTAGCCTTTTTATATAATCTCCAGAATAATCCGAATATATTATTTCTTTCCGTTTAATCATATGTTTACTAACGTTCTGTGTATGGCTTGTTGTGGAATTTTCCGAAGGAAACATTCCGATGAATCACTAAAGTAGCAAATCTGCAATGAATTCCGTTTAAGGAATTCAGCCGCAATTAGCTATACACCTTGTTATCATACGTTTTTATTTTTCTTTTTTAATCTTTACAACTATTGTTTTTGCAACGATATCACCAACTCTCTGATTTTTTTCAGAGTTCTGTATGGTTAGAATTCCAACTAGTCCAAAAAAGAACATATCGATCGGATCAAACAAATGTCTTAGCGCGGATTGTCCAAATGACAAATTTTTGGAAATTCCATTTATTGAAATCGGTTTTAATCCTACTATTGAATTCCCAATAGTAGCTCCAAACAATTGCTCAAGTCCGATTGTCATCAATCCCCAAAACAATATAGGTATCAATGCTGGTAATCCATTCACAGAATAACCACCATCTGGATCTGGTTCCCCGTAAGTATAAACATAAGCAAAGAAAAATATGTAAATAATCAAATAGTCAATAAATCCAGCTAAAATCCTACTTCCAATATTAGACTCCGTTTTGGTATTTGTTTGGTTTGTCATTTAATTTTTTTAATTTATGGTAACGGTAAGTATAACAATCGTGGTCTGCCGAAGGAGACTATAATTTGTTATACAGTGTTAGCATTTTTACTTTTTCAATTTTCTCATCGATTTGGATAACTCTTTCATTCCAATATATTTGGGCATTCCGAGCATCATATTTAGGTTTCTTTTTTGAACCCGTTTTCATTTCTTTAGGGATACTATAGAGATAAGTTGCATTTTGATTTTCATCCTTACTTTGTCCTCCGTTAATATCACTCAGTAGACTTCGTTTAAATGTTTTTCTGTAATTAAAACATTCATAATGAGATTTATATGTTGTCATTGCCTATCTACACATTGTTCAAATTTATTATTCTGATTTTCCTTTTTGATAGTATATTCCCGTTTTATTAGATTTTAAATCTTTGATGGTTATTTTTCTATCCGTAAAACCGAAATAACTTCCTTCTCGTTTTGATAATATTGCTTTCGGAGTGTTTTCCAAAAATAACGTGTCATTTCGTAAATCATATCTTTCAAAACTTATAACATCACCAATATGATATCCATTACCATATTTCCACCATCCAGACTTTATTTGTTTATCATTTAAACAAGAAGTTATGGGTAAAAGAATCAGTATGTAAATGAGTTTTTTAATCAATTTTTTTATGTATTAATGCTAACGTTTAATATGTGTCGTAGCGGGGCAAAATGTTACCCTATTTTTCGGTTTTTCTGCGCATTGGTTGCTAACTTTTTCTTTCTGCAAGCATTTCGCCACTGCAAATATACACTGACTATTCGATTGATCACTTAGCTGCTATGACATCATATATCGTGTTGTACGTAGTTTTTTCTTTTTAGTTATGGTTCGTTGCTATTCCGTCATTCAATTCAGATGCTCTTTTGAATGCAGATTTATATAATTTTAGATGATAGTTATTTATATATTCCCAATAAACATCATATTTGGCTCCGTAGATATGATTTTTAATCAACTTATCTTTATTATATACTTTTTTCAGGTCTCCAATTTCGATCAGTTCCAACACTTTGTTTATTAACTTAACATCATTGGATTTTATAAATCGCTTATCAAGTTTATTCAAAATTTTATCAGAAGAATTATCGCATTCTTGAAGCAGAAATCGAGTTACATCCCAACCTTTATCCATTGAAAATACGGTGTCGTTTTGTTTATGATATTTCCCATAAATATAAGCGTAATTTTTGTCAAGAAATTCCTCCGCAATATCCGAATTAAGTTTTTTTAATTCCTCAATTTTTGAGTCCGATATTCTGTATAATTCGCAAATTATTCCCACTTCAATTATTTTTCAAATTACGTACAACGCCAAATATATGAATCGGAGCTAGGCAAGTATACCTGAACCAATTGATCTATCTGCGCATTTTTATTTCTTGTA